>NZ_CAKLDI010000001.1:718956-1437912 GCF_921293875.1 Vibrio stylophorae | reverse complement strand
TAGGGACCTTGCGGTTGATGAAAAACTGTTTGTCCGTGACAACCAATAGCTTCAACGTCTGAAGCTGCAATCTGGTTTGCTTCTAATAGCTGTAATACCGCATCGGCATAAAGATGGCCTAAGCGATGATCAAGCTCGCCAACTTGCTTTAAATTAGTGGTTTGCCCCAAACAGATTGATAACACATCAGATTTAATCGACTCAGGCATCTCGCTCTCGATGCTTGCAAGCAGAGAAATAGTGCGGCCATCCGTTTCAACCAGTGCCACATCGACACCATCTAGACTCGTGCCCGACATTATTCCGATATATTTCTTCATTGGTTCAGGATCCCAAATTTTTGTTGCAGCATATTCTGCTTACTATAACCTTGGATGTCGATTATCTTTTTGATTTGTGTGAGCTTCGCACTCGGAACAAGGAAAAATAAATGGGTCCACTTTGGCTAGATGTTGACGGTTATGAGCTTGATGCGATCGATAAAGAGATTTTAGCGCATCCAAATGTTGGCGGCGTGATCCTCTTTAGTCGTAATTATCACGATAGCGAACAGCTCGATGCGCTCACAACCGCAATGCGCAAGGCGGCTAAAAAGCCAATTCTCATCGGCGTCGATCAAGAAGGTGGTCGTGTACAACGATTTAGAGATGGCTTTACCCGTTTACCCGCAGCTCAAGCTTTTGCCGCATTTGGCGAAAAAGGGCATGAGTATGCGAAAACCTGTGGCTGGATGATGGCGGCAGAGCTTAACAGCCATGATATAGACCTGAGTTTTGCACCCGTGCTTGATTTAGGCCATCAAAGCCAAGCCATTGGCGATCGCGCCTTTGGGCATGATGTGCAGACGATTATTCGCCATGCCGGTGCTTTCATGCAAGGGATGAAAGATGTGGGCATGGCAACCACAGGTAAGCATTTCCCTGGTCATGGCGCCGTGACGGCAGATTCACACCTTGAAACGCCTGTAGATGCCAGAAGCAACATTGACCTGGATATTCAAATTTTCCGCCATTTTATCGATGCAGGGCAGCTCGATGCCATGATGCCAGCCCATGTGATTTATCAACACTTTGCCAATGAGCCGGCAAGCGGGTCACCTTACTGGTTGAAACAAATTCTGCGCGAGAAATTAGGCTTTGACGGGATTATTTTCTCAGACGATTTGAATATGGAAGGTGCCGCGATTCTCGGTAATCACGCAGAGCGTTGCCAACACGCACTAAGCGCAGGCTGTGACTTAGTGCTGCTTTGCAATAATCGTAAGGGGGTTGAGGCCGCGCTGGATCGATTGCCGGTTGGTCTGCAGGCACCAGCAGCAACTTTTGCTATGCGCAATGAGAAAAAAGGCTCGCTTAAAGCGCTGCAAAATAGCCAAACCTGGCAAGATGCAGCAACCAAAGTGCGTAAAATTTCAGATTGGTGGCAAGAAAACCAAGCGCAGATCCGTCAAAACCAAAGTGAAACCGGCGCCCAACATATGTAAATCGACCAAGAAAATCCTTCATTAATTCATGATTAGAACGCAAAGCCTCTAAGCAAATGAATGATTGAGGGATTATCTTGGATAAGATAAATAGCAAATTATCTATTTTATGGTAAATAACCGGTTAAATAGAAAAAGTGATAATGTGCTGAAAAACCAAGAGAAAAGGGAGAACAACTAGGTTTCCCTTTATTCATACAATACCGTATTTAACATAATATACATTATGCGAACTGCAATGTGTTACGGCAAAAACAATAATTAAGACTATAAATCCAACAATATAGATACCCCACATCAGCTCAGGATATTTACGCCAATCCTCAGCTTCATTCTCTCTAATTGCTTTATTCATTGCTCGTCTAGAGTAAGGATTTCTTCGAGCCATATTCAACCTCACATAAAAGCCCAAACAATGTTGGGCTTCTGGCGAACCATTTCATAAATTCAAAAAATTAAGCGCGACGTTTTTTCTGCTTGTTATTGCTACTTGGAAATGGAAATACATTATGAATGCGTTGACGCATTTGGCTACTGATCCCTTTGCTAAAGGCTAATTTAATATTCACGCGTGTACGGTAGACTCGTACAACACCTGAAAATGGTTTTTTCTCTGCAATTGCATCGCAATCTTTTACAAAACCAGCATAATCGCTGCCCTTAATGCCCACACGCTGACCATCTCGATAAGTCAGTTTGAGTACCGGACGGTCATATAGCAAATATCCAAAAATGACCAATGTGGCAATTAGCACATACCAAATCATGGCATTAAACTCCTTCGTCCATAGCTAATAACTGATGTAAATCCTTGCGAATATCTTCAACTTTTTGGTTTGCGTGTTCTTTTTTGCCCGCTTCTGAAAGCAAAAATTCAATGGTATCCGATAAAGTGGCATCCAGTAATTTTGCTTTTTGCGACAGTTTTTCCCATACGCGATAGTCCAAATCGATACTTTTTTTGCGTGTATGGGTTTGCGCGCGGTTGTAATGACGCTTGCGCTTGGCTCGAATGGCTTGTTTAAGCTTCACTTCAAGTGCAGGATTCATATGATGCTCAATCCACTCGAGCACTTTCACCGGCTCATGCTCCATGGCCATCAAAGCATCGATATTTATTTTGGCTTCACTGCGATCAATGTAATGCGTGATGGCATCACCTTCTTTATGTTTTTTGACCAAATACTGCCATTTCCAGCCCGATTCTAAATTGTCGAGTTGCTGATATTTCATATGTGCAAGACCAAAGATAAAGTTGAAAAAATCATATCAAGTGACAGCGTAACCGCATGATTGCAGGAAAACAAGAATTTCACCGCGGAATTGTCGGTGCTATCAATAAAACTGTGTGTGCCAACCTACACAATCTTTTATACTGCTTTTCTTTTTCCCAATGTACGCTGACGCTATATGAAGACATCTTGGCAACAACTCACCTTTACCCTGCCCGATCCATTTGCCTTTGACGCCCATCCAACGATGTGTGATTTTTGGCAAATGCAGCCGAGGTTAAAGCAAGCGCTGAAAAGCTATACCCATGAGTTTAGTCAATCAAGCTTGATGCTGATCTGCTGCCAAGACCATCATTTCTATCGCCAGCAAATCGCCCAGCTATTGCAAGAGCGTGATGTACACGCGGCGGTGATTGAACAAGCAAGTCCAGAGTCACTTTTTGGTCATCATCGCTACGACCGAGGACAAGTGCTGTCAGAGCCTGGATTACTGGCCCAACTTCATGATGGTATTGCCATCATGCCGGCAAGCTACTTTATTCACCAACCACAAGCATGGGATCGAATGAAAGCATTGCTTAGCAGCAAACAACTTTTACCCATGGTCTCTGGTGCTCATTTTGGTGAAATGATTCAGCCGGAGTTGATCAACCTTCGCTTAATCTTGACCGGCGATCGTTATCAATTGGCTGAATTTGAACAACTCGAACCCGACAGCAATAGCGCTGAGTTTAATTATGGCGAGGTCGAAGCCGATATTGCGATTTCCGCGCAATCTCTACCTTGCTTTCACCAATATCTTCGCACCCTAGCTCAGAGCGCTAATCTGCCCTATTTTGCCGATCATACAGCCTTAGAAGCCTATCTTCGTTTAGGTGCGCGTCAGTGCGAAAATCAAGGCTATCAACCCTTGTCACCGCTTTGGCATCAAGCGTGGCTAAGCCGCTGCGCCATTCAAAGTGAAGGTTTATTAATTGAAGCAAAACATGTGACAAAAGCACTGGCGCAGAAAATCAATCAAGAATCCTATCTCCCACTTCGTGCTCAGCAAGATATTAAATCTGGCCATGTTCACATTGACTGCGAAAATGAGGCGATTGGCCAAATCAATGGCTTGACCGTGATTGATATTGCAGGTCACCCTCGCGCTTACGGCGAGCCTTCTCGCATCTCCTGTGTCGTTCATTGCGGCGATGGCGATATTTCCGATGTCGAGCGTAAGGTTGAGCTTGGCGGTAACATTCATGCCAAAGGGATGATGATCATGGAGGCCTTTGTCAGCGCGGCATTAAACCTTGATCAACCGCTGCCTTTTAGTGCTTCGATTGTATTTGAGCAGTCCTATTGTGAAGTCGATGGCGATAGCGCTTCGTTGGCTGAGTTCTGCGCCTTGGTCAGTGCACTGTCGCAAACACCGCTCACACAGCAAATTGCTGTGACCGGTGCTATGGACCAATTTGGCCGTGTACAAGCCGTAGGCGGCGTGAATGAAAAGATTGAGTCCTTCTTCGCAATCTGTCAGCACCGTGGTCTAACAGGCTCTCAGGGCGTGATATTGCCACGCTCTAACCTTGAGAACTTAGTTCTTTCGCAAGAGCTCATCGAAGCCATCCAAAATGAGCAATTCCATCTTTGGTCGGTCGAGTATGTAGAACAAGCTTTGTTGCAATTGACTGGATGTCATTTTGCTGAGGGCGACGACTGTTTACTTGAAAAAATTGCCCTGCGCATTGATATGTTAAATCAAACCGATTCCCATCAATCTTGCTGGTCGCGCCTCAAAAACTGGTTTGTCCACAGCTGATCGGACTTGTTCGGCGTACATGTGTTCGCTAACGTGAGGGCAACTGAACAAGGAGCCCTATTCAATGTTAATGAAACGCCAATCTTACGACCGCGATGACCTATTGGCATCAAGCCAAGGCGAGCTATTTGGTCCTGGACGACCACAACTACCAGCGCCAAATATGTTGATGATGGATCGCATCACGCTAATTACAGATGAAGGTGGCGCCTTTGGTAAAGGCTGTATTCGTGCTGAGCTTGATATCAACCCTGACCTTTGGTTCTTCGACTGCCACTTCCCTGGCGATCCTGTGATGCCAGGCTGTTTGGGTCTTGATGCCATGTGGCAATTGGTTGGTTTCTTCCTTGGCTGGCAAGGTGGCGAAGGTAAAGGCCGTGCACTGGGTGTTGGCGAAGTGAAATTCACGGGCCAAGTGCTACCAACAGCCAAATTAGTAACCTACGAAATTGATTTTAAACGTGTGATCAATCGTAAATTGATCATGGGTGTGGCTGATGGCCGTGTCTTGGTTGATGGCAAAGAAATTTATGTTGCTAAAGACCTCAAAGTGGGTCTTTTCCAAGATACATCAAGCTTCTAAGGTACTGTATCCACATATCATCAAGCCCGTGACACTGTCACGGGCTTTTCTTTTGAGCCTCTCACTATCACCACTTATTCACCTATAACCGTACCCATCTAGCGCTAGCGCAATACATCCCTATCATTATTAACCGTATTATATCTCAGCGGGCATTGCTCACTACTAAGCATGGTACATATTTCAAATACAGTGAATTTTATATTATTTAAGTCAATAACTAATTAGTTATAGTGCATTAGGCTGGTAAAAAAACAGCCCCGTAGGGCTGCATTGTTCGAGGTTTATTTATAGAGACCAGACAATTTATCACTTCTTGCCTCACGCCAGCCACCTAACCAATATGTTTTGGCGTCAGTCGCCTGATACGGGCAATCTTCGCTTGAGCGTCCGTGAAGTCCAGCGTTGTAGCCTTTATTATGCGCTCGCTCCAAACGATCCCGCTTTTGTCTCTTCATACTGTATCCCTCTTGGTCGATGTGCCAATCAGCACAAAACTAGATTGATTTGGCTTCCCATGAATCACAAGGAAAGACCATTTAAGCATTGTGCATTCTTGCGTGAAGATCAACGCAAATAAAAAAAGGCGCCACGAAAGTGTGACGCCTTCTTTGAATTTACATTTTTAAATACGTTTTCGTCGCCATGCGAAAAGCCCCAACAAAGCGAGTCCAAATGCACCAAAACTCGCGCCTTGACGCTCTACCTTTTGGCCATCTTGTGCACGATAAACAATATCAGCAGCAGTTGCGCCATTGATAGGAACCAACTTCACAGCAACTTTCGTTTCCGTACCATTACAACTCGCGTTACTAGCTTCAGAAGCATAGCCACCGTCACATTTAAATGCAGTTGCTGCAATCACACCATCGTTGTTGATGTCTGCAGCTTCAAAAATGCGATATTGATTGTTCAATGCATCTGCGTTATCACCTGCTGTAAGATTATCAAGCACATAGGCCTTGCTCTCGGCCAACGGAGATGCTACTGCTGTACCCATATTCATCACAAACGCTCTGTGACGACGCGGGGTACCATCAATTTCAATCTTACGCTCCACATCAACCCAACCCACCATGACGCCTTGATCATTGATTGCATTGGCTTGACTATTGGATGAACGGAAAAAAACATTGCTGTCAATATCATTCAGAAACTTCACTTCAGCCGAATCATAAGGCGAATTTGATGCGTCGACATAAAATGAACGCTGAGGATATACACTGTCTTGCGATTGACGTAATTTGGCACTGCCGATAATCTGTCCGCTTGAGTTAATATCATTGGCCATAGCCCAATTATAACGTCTATCATTTCCACTACCATAAGAAATATTCAGTTCGATAGGTTCACTTGGTGATTTGGGATCAACAGATTCGAAAACAACAGCTTTAAGAAGCTGATCCTGCGCATCCGCGATGGAGCTAGAAACATCATCATATGCCGAAGAAAATCCAACAGCAGTAAGCGTCTCAGTAGAGGAGCCTACTTTTTTTACTGAAGCTATCGCACGGGCTTGCGCTTGCGCGGCTGTTTGGTGGGTAATTGCAGCGCCACCATCCACCCACTGAGACGCTAATGGTCCATTTGCGCCGTCGTCAATCTTCCATACCCATGCCTGAGTCGCAAAGCTTAAATATTGACACTCTGGCTTCGTCAAACGGTTTACATCATCAATACATGAGCCACTGCCGGATTTCTCTCCGTACCCTTGCCCCAAAAAACGGGTACTGGCAGAACCAACAATATACACACTACTTCCAATTTTAATTGCATCTTCAGCTGTCGTTTGCCCCATTTCAGCAATAACATCCTTACTATTAAGATCAATGTGACTAGGATCAATTGTCAATGCAGTCAAATTCGATGAACTATCGACGTAAAACCCCTCACGAATGGTACTGCGTCTATTAACAGTTTTCTCATCTCCTGAGCGAGTTCCGACCACAGAACCATCACTCAGCATTCCATTAAGAACCGAGTTTCTTGGCTCAATTTCTTTCGAGTTAATGAAGGCATGGGTTACTGGTGTATAGCCATCTTTATCCCCATCCATATCTCGTAGGAAACCACCAAATACATAATTTTGACCATAAAATCTTGCAATCGCCCAAGATTCACAAGTGCTATAGCCTAATATTTCTTCACAATAGAACTCGAAACCACCTTCAATATCAGCATTATAGTTCTCAAGATCCCCAAGTCGAAAACCGAAATCATAGTTAAGTGGCGCTAAATCACGTAATGAAAAACCATCAGTCCCCTGACGCTTATCAAGACCAATCGAATAATTATCAGATAGACAATTCGCATTTTCTGCAAAACAATCTTTACCTAGCGTATGCACTACAGCTTGAGCTTCATAATCAACAATACCGTTAGGGTCACCTGCAACTTCAACAACATTATAAAGAGCTGCCTGGGCAGGCAGCGCAGCGGCGATGGTCAGAGCTAATGTGGTTCTTTTTAACTTCATTTAAGATTCACTTTCTTGTTGCATCGCTTCAAGCGTTTCCCAACGCTCAAATGCGGCTTCGAGTTCCGTCTCCACTGTCGCAAGCTCAGTGAGCACCGCTTGCGTTGTGGTTTGATCCTGCTGGAAAAATGCCGGATCGTTGACTTGTGATTGTAGCGACTCAAGTTGCGACTCAAGCTGCTCTAATTTTTCTGGCAACGCTTCTAGTTCACGTTGAAGCTTGTAAGACAGCTTTTTCGAAGAAGAGTTGCGTTTCTCTTTCTTCTCTTCTGTTTTTTCTTCAACTTTTGCCACAGGTTTCGCCACTACAGCTTGCTTTGATTGTAGCTGCTGTTGGCGGGCATCATGATACCCTCCGACATAACTTTGAATCACCCCATTGCCTTCAAAAATCCAGCTATGAGTCACAGTATTGTCGACAAATTGACGATCATGGCTCACCAGAATCAATGTCCCCTCGTACTGAGCGAGCAAATCTTCCAATAATTCAAGTGTTTCAATATCCAAATCATTGGTTGGCTCATCGAGCACCAATAAGTTACAGGGTTTCAAAAATAGCTTAGCAAGAAGCAATCGGTTACGCTCACCACCTGACAGCGCTTTAACCGGTGTACGAGCGCGGCGTGGATGGAACAAAAAGTCCTGCAAATAACCTAAAGCATGACGTGAGCGCCCCGCGACCATCACCTCTTGCTTGCCATCAGCTAGGTTATCCATCACAGTTTTTTCTGGATCGAGCTCTTCTCGATACTGGTCAAAATACGCCACTTCAAGTTTGGTGCCGCAATGTAAGCGCCCCTGCTGAGTTTTCAGCTCACCCAACAACAATTTAATCAGGGTACTTTTACCGCAGCCGTTTGGACCAATGAGGGCAATTTTATCGCCGCGTTGCACATTGACGCTAAAATCAGAAATCAAATGTTTATCTTCAATTTGATAATTCAAATCTTCAATTTCAAAAACGATTTTTCCAGAGCGCACGGCATCATCAAGCTGCAATTTTGCCTTACCTTGGCTTTCAATACGCTGACTACGCTCAACACGTAGCGCTTTTAACGCACGTACGCGGCCTTCATTACGAGTTCGACGGGCTTTAATCCCTTGGCGAATCCACACCTCTTCCTGCGCTAATTTCTTATCAAAGAGCGCATTTTGCTCGGCTTCAACACGAAGCACCTCTTCTTTGCCATCAAGATAAGTTTGATAGTCACCCGGCCAAGATGTGAGATTGCCACGATCTAAATCGACAATACGAGTCGCCATACTTTGAATAAATGCACGGTCATGCGAGACAAAGATAATTGCGCCACGGAACTGTTTCAGGTAGTTCTCAAGCCACTCAATAGCATCAACGTCTAAGTGGTTGGTTGGCTCATCGAGCAACAGTACATCAGGTTCACATACCAAGGCGCGAGCGAGTGCCGCTTTACGCTGCCAACCACCAGACAAATCGGTGAGTTTGGTATTGCCACTTAAACCAAGCTCTGCCAGCACCATATTAATCTGATTATCGAAGTGCCAAGCATTGAGGGTTTCCAGCAATTCTTGCTGTTTAGCCAGCTTGTCGATATCACTTTGCTGCGCGTTTTGTGCCACCAGCTCTAATAACTGGTGATATTTAGCGAGTGCTTGACCGACATCCGCCAAGCCTTCAGAAACGAAATCAAAGACAGTACCTTCCACATCGCGTGGTGGATCTTGCTCTAAGCGAGAGACTTTCAGATCTTGTGCAAACCAAAGGGTGCCGTCATCCATAATGACTTGTTTAGCCAGCACCTTCATCAAAGTTGATTTACCGGCCCCATTACGGCCGACCAAGCAGACGCGCTCTTGTGGCTGCAATACAAATTCAGCATTTGATAGCAACGGATTATCGCCAAATGCCAACTGTCCCTGAGAAATGGTGATTAACGCCATGACAATACTCTTATGATAAAAAGCCTGCACACCATCAATATGGATGCAGGCTGAATTTATTGAATTAGATAATAAAATACATCAGTGACAGGATCACTTTTGATGGGTGATCTGCCAGCAGTTATGGATCTGCTCATTACGCGCAAAATCCATTGGCAAGCTTTGTTTTGATAGATTCTTCGCCGCCAGCCCAAGCGCGCTCAATCCCTCGAGATCCATTTTAAAGTGACGCTTGTTATTTGAGAAAATCAAGATCCCATCAGGACGAAGTAAGCGTTTCAAATGGGTCATAAGATCCAAATGATCACGCTGCACATCAAAGGTTTGATCCATACGCTTAGAGTTTGAGAACGTTGGCGGATCAATAAAGATCAAGTCATAGGTGCCCTTCTCTTGCGCCAGCCATTGCAAACAGTCTGCTTGTTCAAAACGATGCTGACGACCCGTCTTACCATTGAGCGCCATATTATCTTTCGCCCAAGCCAGATAGGTTTTAGACATATCCACAGTGGTCGTTGATTTGGCGCCGCCACATGCCGCATGTACTGTTGCAGAGCCCGTATAAGCGAATAGGTTTAGGAAGTCTTTGCCTGCAGCCATTTGGCCAAGCACACGGCGCGTATTACGGTGATCCAAAAATAGGCCTGTATCGAGATAATCGTTGAGATTCACCCACAACTTAACGCCGTATTCAGTCACACTAAAGCGCTCTCCGCTCTGTGCCACTTTATTATACTGACTGCTACCTTTTTGCTTCTCGCGTACTTTTAAGACCACATCACTGGCTTGTACGCCCGTCACTTGAATACAAGCACGAACCATATCAAGCAAACGGCGACGCGCTTTTTCAGGTGCGATCTCTTTTGGCGCAGCATATTCTTGAATCACAATCTTATCGCGGTAGCGATCGATGGCGGCATTGTAGTTCGGCAAATCAGCATCATAAATGCGATAGCATTCAATACCCTCTTTCGCCGCCCATTTCTCAAGCTTGGCTAGGTTCTTTTTCAAACGGTTGGCAAAATCAGGCGCGACCAATACTTCAGCAGCCTGCGCTTTACCAGATTCCGCTTGTTTTTCAGCATGATGCGCAGAGATATGGTACAGCTTTAAGACACAAGCCAATGCACCGTTATTGATCTTAAATTGTTTTTCAGCGCGCATACCAATGCAGCTAAGTAGCTCATCAGAGCTTGAATAAAGCGCCGCACGCCAGCATGGGAAATTGGCTTTTAAACGCGCTCCTAGCTCACCATAAAGCGCAAGTAACGCAGGCTCACTGCTCAGACGCTCACCGTATGGCGGGTTTGAAAGCACAACGCCCGTTTCATATTCCGCAAAAGCGTTTGGCATTGCCAAATCAGCTGCATCTTTACGCTCAAAGTGAATCAGGTGATCAACACCGGCACGTTTAGCGTTACTCATGGCTTGCGTTAAAACTCGGCTATCTAAATCGTAACCAATGAAGAGTTTTTTCTCTTTATTCAAACCACGGCGAGCCAGAACCTTCGCTTCTGCGTGAATTTCTCGCCAGCTATCAAGGTCAAAGCCATTGAGTGATTCAAAACCCCAACGCTCGCGTTTTAAGCCTGGCGCTACTTTTGCTGCCATCAAAGCCGCTTCAATCAATAACGTTCCCGAACCACACATAGGATCAAGCATGGCTTCGCCTGGCTGCCAGCCACTGCGCATCACCAAAGCTGCGGCAAGGTTTTCACGTAGTGGCGCACGACCTTTCTCGGTGCGGTAACGACGCTGGTGCATCCCGCTCCCCACAAGATCAATACCAATTAACGCTTTTTCACCTTGTAGACGAGCATGAATACGAAGATCAGGTTGATCTTTATCGATCGATGGACGATCCAAGTTCGCTTTCGTAAAACGGTCAACGATCGCATCCTTGATCTTTAATGCGCCGTACTGGCTATTGCGGATCGCGCGGTTGGTCCCATTAAAATCAACCACAATTTTCTTTTGTGCAGAAAAAAGCGATGGCCAATCGATCAAGCTGGCGGACAGGTAGAGATCTAAATCATCACGCAGCGCAAATTCAGAAAGAACCAGCACAATACGAGATGCCACACGACTCCACAGACAGGCTCGGTAAAGTACCGCTTCATCAGCGGTAAAATAGACGCCCGCACCCGCGTTTTTTAATTGGGTCGCGCCAAAACTATCCAGTTCTTGCTCCAACAACCCTTCAAGGCCACGAGCACACACAGCTAAATATCGATTCATAGCAAGCTTCATTCATCAAAAATTGGCGCGATTATAGCGCAAATGCACGATAAGGCTTAGGCCTAATCTGACCTTTTTCGCCTAGATGACTCAATTTTAATCACTCCACCAGCCATTAACCCTCCCTTCGTGAAAGCAACCACTTACTCACAGCTAAAATCAATTCAATTGAGCACGAAACAAATTCACACAAACCGCACAATTCATGCTTAACGCCATATAAAACAAGGGCTGTAGTTGTGGTGCATGGAAACACCAAAACCGCCAGCTATTGGTGAGTGCCCACTTATCCACAACCCAAAACATAGCAACGATCCTCTGGTTTCTTTTTTGGAAATCGTATAATCAGCAATAAGAACACATGTTTAAATAAACAGGGATCGCTCTATTTCCCCTTTTGAGACAAAATAAAAATCGGATAAGAAAGATGCAGTTTTGTGAGATAGCTGGCGAAAATACCGCCGCTTATTTGATTGGAAATAGAACAAGTTTGGCCTGAATTGACCGCAGTTTTTGATAACGCCCCACCCAAAAAGCCATTTCCAAATCGCTCATAGGCACGATTTGCCCTGGAATGAAGCACGATCTACAAGGATGCTTGTGTCGTCATGCCACTTGCGTACACAACAGGGCAATTAAAATAGATTTCCGATACTGGAGATTGAGGCTTATGTGCCGTTCATGGACATGAAGCCCCTTAGATTTGGCACAAAAAAAAAGCGCTCTAAGAGCGCTTAAGGGGATGATGAGATAAATTACCCCACCAATGAGAGAGAGTTCGTTTGTTCGTAGTGCGCCATAATGCGATCATTCATCACTTTGATGGTGCCACAAAAACCTAATGATTTGCCTTCAGAAAGCTTCATTTCAGGCTCTAAACACATACACAAACTGGCACGGCCGCAGTTTTCAATGACTAAGTAACGGCCTTCACCATGCGTATTGGCCAGAACAACGACCTCACCTTGCTGAGGACTATAATCTTGAGCCTGAGCATGGAAAAACCAACTTTTCGGCATCACAGGCTTGTGAAAGCGCGCCGCAGCAATAGCATTGAGTGCCACTTCAGCTGCTCGGCCATCATCAATATAAATCGATTCTAAAGTTTCGCAGTAACGCTGATAAATCGCCGCATCCTCAACACTAAAAGGTGCGCGTCCTTTGGCACTTTCAACCAGGCTTTTGATCGCTAACCCAACACAGAACTCATAGCCATTACCCAAATCGAGCAATAAGCTATTTTCCTGCGGGTTAAAATACCACTGCCAGTTATTATTCGGTTTTAACATCATTTTCCCCAAATAAACGCGGTTGAAAGAGGTATAGAAAGTAATAGTGAATGGGGAAGGATTTTACAATTTTACGGCATAAAAAAAAGGGGAAGTCAGACTTCCCCTTTTCTATTTTTGCGTAAAAATTATTCGATTTAATTTACGATTAAGCCTGTGCTGCTTTTCTCGCCAAATAACTTTTTACAATACGTTTTACCAATGGTGGGCCTTGGTAAATAAATCCAGAATAAAGTTGAACAATCTCTGCGCCGGCATCAAATTTTTCATTGGCAGCGACAGCACTATCAATACCACCGACACCAATAATCGGCAATTTACCGTTTAGCTCACCATGAATGCGACTAATAACCGCTGTACTTCTTGATTGGAGCGGCTTTCCACTTAGGCCACCCGCTTCATGAGCATGATTCATACCTTGAATCAATTGACGATCTAGTGTGGTATTAGTGGCAATCACACCATCTATTTGGTGACGAACCAAAGCATCGGCTACCTGAACCAGCTCTTCTTCAGTTAAATCGGGAGCAATTTTTAGCGCTAAAGGAACATATTTATTATGCTTCTCTGCCAGTGCTAATTGTTTCTCTTTTAGACCAGAAAGAAGATCGTCTAATGCTTCACCATATTGCAATGTACGCAATCCAGGTGTATTTGGAGAAGAGATATTGGCGGCAATATAACCTGCATATTGATAAACTTTATCCATACAGATTAAATAATCATCTTTACCCTTTTCAATCGCCGTATCTTTATTTTTACCGATGTTAACGCCAATGATGCCATCGTATTTAGCGCGTTTAATATTTTCGACTAAATTATCGACACCATGGTTATTAAAGCCCATACGGTTGATTAAACCTTCGGCTTCTAAGACACGAAATAAACGAGGCTTATCATTCCCTGGTTGTGGACGTGGAGTCACGGTTCCCACTTCAATCGAACCAAATCCCATGGCGCCAAATGCATCAATACATTCGCCATCTTTATCAAGGCCAGCTGCCAAACCAACAGGATTTTTAAAGGTAAGCCCCATGACTTCAACGGGAGCATGAGGAACGTGTTGTCGATAGAAGATATCAAGAGGAGTGCCGGTGACGCGAGCAAATCCCTTCATAGTTAGATCATGTGCTCGCTCTGGATCTAACTGAAAAAGCGCCGTTCTGGCGAGGCGGTAAAGCATGGTACCTCCATTAAAAAGCCCCGTTAAACGGGGCATCATTATTCACTGGTTTGATAAACAATTCAAATTAAACAACGCTAATTCTCGTAATGCGACAGAAAATTTCGCAAATTCATGACGCTGGCCCACTTTAAACTCGCTGACCATATGCAACCAACGTTGCATCGCTTGTGGCTGAGCAGCCAACCACCGCTCAACTTGCGTGCTACAGCCTTGTTCAATAACCCGCTCCACCATGATCCGCTGCTGCATCGCTAAATCTTCTCTAAGCGTGGCTCTTGCCAAAGCTTGCCAATGGTTTTCTACCACCTGTAAATCGATGAGCTGCTCAAACCAAGTCAGTTCCAATCGCTCATCCAGTTGGTGATATAACGCCGCTACTTGCGTTAATGGTGTATTGCTGTGTTGACTGATCTGCGCCATATCAAATACTCGCAGTCGCATCGGTAATAATGATAACCCACTCACTAACGCATGATATTTATCAACCACCTCTTTTTTCATCTCTATTTTGTTATCTGCCATCTTAGCTGGTGAAAACAGATCGCCACATATAGTGACACTGTCACTGTTTAAATACACAAATAACTGCTGACCATAATCGGCATAAAATACAGAGCCCTCATCCAAGGACATATTGTGTGGATGACGTAGTAACCAGCGTGTTGCTCGGCGCAACCAACGGCGCAGCTGAAGCAAAATATCATATTGCGCCCTCGCCTCTATCTGATTGTCTAGCTCACGAACCTGCTGCTGCCACTGATCTAAGTTCAATACATGACGTGCGATTTGATAAGCACTTAATATATCCATGAGACTCGCGCCCGTTTCATCTTGCAGTCGGCTAACAAAACTGGGTCCCATATCATTGACGATTTGATTGGCCAGTGCTGTCGCAATGATCTCTTGGCAAAGCCGATGCTGCGATAACTGCGGGTTGTTATTTTCTTGCAGTAATGGCGGAAAATATTGAATCAACAAATCATCAAATACCTTACCCTGCCAATGAACATCCAATGCAAGCAGCGCTGCCTTTAATACCATTTTTGCTTGTGCCGTCAAAATCGCCAGCTCTGGCCGAGTCAGTCCTTGACCATTCGCGGCCCGCTCTATCAATAGCTCATCACTGGGCATGGATTCAAGATGGCGATCGAATTGATGATGTTTTTCAAGATGGTCTAAAAAGCGCAGCTGCTCTTTGAGTAATTGAGGTAAACATTGAGTGACAGAAATAGACTCACTTTGCTCGTAGGCATTCGCTAAGACTGCTTTTGTCACATCATCTGTCATGGATTTTAATTGTGCATTACGCTGCTTTTGCGTGAGGTCCCCCTGTGCTAATAACATCTCCAGCAATATTTTGATATTCACTTCATGGTCTGAGCAATCAACACCGCCCACATTATCAACAAAATCAGTATTAATTCGTCCCCCAGCCAAGGCATATTCAATACGCCCCGCTTGCGTAAACCCAAGATTTCCGCCTTCACCGACAACTTTTGCACCAAGCTCATGTCCATTAATGCGCAAAGTATCATTAGCGCGATCGCCAACCTCAAGATGCGATTGTTCCTTTGCTTTGACATATGTACCAATCCCACCATTCCAGAGTAAATCAACAGGTGAACGCAATAAAAATTGAATCAGCTCATTGGGTGTTAACCGTTCACGGTCAATGCCAAACCGCGCTTTCATTTGTGCGGATAAAGCAATGGACTTAGCACTTCGCTCAAATATACCGCCGCCTGGTGAAATTAACTTGGCGTCATAATCTAGCCAAGATGATCGCGGCAATTGAAAGAGCCGGCAGCGCTCTTGGTAAGCCGCTTTTACATTCGGTGTGGGATCGATAAAAATATGTTGATGGTTAAAGGCGGCGACCAAACCCATGGATGGTGAAAGCAACATGCCATTACCAAAAACATCACCCGCCATATCGCCAATACCAATACATTCAAAATAATCTTGCTGGCTATCAATACCCATTTCTCGAAAATGACGTTTGACCGACTCCCAGGCACCGCGCGCGGTAATACCCATCACTTTATGGTCATAACCCTGCGAGCCGCCCGAGGCAAAGGCATCTTTTAACCAAAAACTATATTCAGCTGCGGTCTGATTAGCTAAATCAGAAAAAGTCGCCGTCCCCTTATCTGCAGCAACAACCAAATATGGATCAGGCGCGTCATAACAATAAACTTGTGGTGGTGGCACAATGACTTGATCCACGATGTTATCCGTCAAATCGAGCAAACCTCGAATAAAGGTTTGGTAACATCGCTGACCTTCGCCGGCCCACTGACTACGTTCAAGTTGCGCCAGTTGTTTGCAGACAAAACCGCCCTTGGCACCCACAGGAACAATCACGCTATTTTTAACTTGCTGCGCTTTTACAAGGCCCAATATTTCTGTGCGAAAATCTTCAAGACGATCGGACCATCGCAAACCGCCCCTTGCAATCGCACCGCCGCGTAAATGAATCCCTTCGACCCATGGCGCATAAACAAAAATCTCAAAGGCTGGTATTGGTTTTGGAATGCCTTCAATAGCATGACTGTTCAATTTAAAACTCAGCCATGCTTTCTCCTGCATCTCTCTTTTCCGACCACTTTGCTGTTCAATTGACTGATAGTAGTTACAGCGTAACATGGATTGCATCACGCTCAGGTACTGACGCAGAATGCGATCATCATCCAGACTAATCACCGCCTTAAGCGCGCGTTCAATTTGTTGGCGAATCTGATTTTGTTGCTTCTCTCTTTTTGTGGCGGTGAGCTGCAAAGAAAAACGTGCTTCAAAAAATGCCACCAGCTGCTGTGTGGTTTCACTATATTGAATCAAGCATTGCTCAATCGCCTGCTGACTCAGTGGAAAACCAATTTGTTTTAAATATTTTGCCAACGCACGCAGCAAAGAGACCTGCTTGGCATCAAATCCCGATTGCAAAATTAGCTGATTAAATCCGTCATTCTCATATTGCCCAAACCATACCCCAGTGAACGCTGATTCAAATCGTTCTCTGACCTCCGCTAAATTGATCGCGCCATGGCGATGCCACATTTTAAAATCGAGGATCCAATGGATTTGCCCATCCACATGGACAGGCGATGGAGATTCACTCAGAATTTGCAGCCCCATATTTTCAAGCATGGGTACCACTTCCGATAAAGCGATAGCATTGGCATATTGATATAACTTCAAACGAATCGCCGAGCTGTCTCCCGCATCCTCTGGAGGCCGGTATAACAACATCGCTAGAGGTTGATCGGGCGTTAAACGCTCAAGATATTCAATATCAGTGACCGCAGCACTGGCCAAATGTGTTTGCCTGTAACCTTCATGCCAACTGTCTTGATAACGTTTTGCCAGGGCTTTACCTTGGCGTAAACCAAACTGCTCAATGAGCACGCCATTGAGTCTGTCTTGCCAGCTTGTCGCCAATGCCCGCATATTTTGCTCTAAGAGATGGATATCAATGGGCCCCAAACCCTGATCAAGATGAACAATATATTGCGTGCGGGCAAATCGACTTTCTGAGAAAAAGGTTTGAAACTCCACCTCTTGCGGACTAGCAAAAGTTTGCTGTAACAAGGCTTGGGTTTTTCTTCGCAGCGCTGTGCTATAGCGGTCACGACTGACATACACCATACACGACAGAAAACGAGCAAAAGGATCACGACGAACAAAAAGCCGAAGCATTTCGCGATCGCGCATTCGAATGACCCCAAGCCCCGTGCTAAGCAGCTCTTCATCATTGGCTTGAAACAGTTCATCACGTGGATAAGTTTCAAAAAAATTCAGTAGTGATTTCCAGTCGTGGCTATTTTTAGCAAAACCACTTTGCAATAAAAGTGCGCGCACCTTCTCGCCTAAAAGCGGCACCCGCAACACACTTTGGTTATAAAGCGATTGTGCATAAAGACCTAAAAATCGATGCTCACCAATCACTTTTCCTTTAGGGCTAAATACCTTGAGTCCGATGTAATCCATGTAGGCGGGCCGATGAACACTCGCTCGCTGGCTACTTTTGGTCAAAATTAATTGGGTCTCATTTTTTGCCAAATATTGCGCCGCCATGGGTAATTCAGACAAAGGATGTTGCTCACTTTGATGCAACCTAAAAATCCCCAAAGCGCTATCAAGATTAGGCACGATTTGATGATCGCCAGCAATAGGTTTGAGCTCAAAGTAGCGATAACCCAAAAAAGTAAAATTATGTGCCACAAGCCATGCAAGAAATTTTTGACTGCGGCTATCCAAACGCTCACCTTGTAAATCAATGACATCTTTCAATTTTTGTTGCATAGGCTGCCAATCATCAACCACCAATGCGACTTCCCTTAACACTTGCGCTAGCTTTTCTGCTAATGCATGGCGTGCTTTCGCATTCAGTGGCTCAATCTCAATATGGAAAAAGCTTCGTTGTACGCCTTTGCCAATTGCTGTTACTTTCCCCTTTTCAGATTGCTGCACTTTTTGCGGCCCATAAAGCACCATCTCGATGCTGAGATCTTGCTCTGCCAATGCCATAAAAATAGAGTCCACCAAAAATGGACGATCAGGCACAATCAGCTGAATCACAGTCAATGCTGACTGCCAACCATCTACTTTCAGACTGGGGTGATAGACTTGAATCTGACTTTGATTCGGCGCGGTTTGATTGAGTCGATGCCACAGGTTTAACAGCGCGCCATAGAGGCTTAACTCGTGACGTTGTAACAGGTCATTTTCTGATGCGGATGCGAGCAAAGGGCCGCAAAATTGATGCAGTAACTTTGCTTCGGTTAAAGATAGATGCGTGTCGATCAGTGAGTGTAATTTATTGATGGTGACTGAATGATGAGTTACAGATTGCTTCACGCCAGCGCCCTCTTTGCTTACACGATTACTTCTAGTGTATGAGGGATATGAACGTTATGCGCAAAATCCAGTCATTTATATGTTTTGTATATTTGAGCGCAAAGACATTCGTTCAATTTGAGGGCGGCTTCAATGAGTCAGTTGCTGGATCTTGATACGGTTTATCCATCAAGTTCGCCAATCAAATACGTGAGATTTCCACCAATCGCTGACCATCGACACACACGCGAAAACGACCTTGGATCCCTTGATGCGTCACAAACTGGCGTAGCTTTGCAGCTGGCAATTGCAGGCGCAAGCCCGCTTCGGTCAAGACCATCACATTCACAGCCATGCCATTGTAGTGCTGCAAATAAGCATGATAAGAGATGGAAATTGAAAACTGGTGTATCTGCATCATGATAAAAAATCTATTCGACAAGTCCCTATTCTGCCGTGAAAGTGAAAATTGTAAAGTCGCAAGCAAAAGTAGCAAACGACTGACTTTATTGACTGGTCAATCAAGTCAGTCGATAAAAACCATAACTGTACATACATACAGTTATGGTTTTTAACTAGAAAGCACGACATTAAGCATTTGACATCGCAGTACTAACCTCAGCGTGACTCAAACACAGCATTTTGCTGATAAAACAAACAAAAAAAGAGGCATTGCTGCCTCTTTTTATTTTGAACCACAAAACACTGTTTATACATCCAGTGCTTTATTGATTTTCTCAAACAGGTCTTTCGCTAGATTATCGAGCCCTGCCAACTGCTCTAATGCTTGGCGCATCAGTACTTGGCGAGGCTCATCATAACGGCGATATTTCAAAAGTGGATCAATCAGGCGTGATGCCACCTGTGGGTTTGCAGTATTTAGCTGAATCAAAGCTTCTACTAAGAACTGGTAACCTGAGCCATCTAACGCATGGAAATAAACCGGATTATTATTTACAAATGAGCCTATCAAGCTGCGAACACGGTTTGGGTTTTTCATATCAAATGCAGGATGTGATTTCACCGCTTCCACATTAGCTAAACAGTTTTGCGCTGGGTTCGTACCCTGCAACATGAACCATTTATCCATGACCAAGCCATCTTGCTGCCAGCGATCGCTAAAACTTTGCATCAATTGCTCTCGGCACGACAACATCGCTGAATTGGCGGCGGTCATTGCGGCCATGGTATCTGTCATATTGCCGGCTTGCTCAAAATGAACTTCCACCCATTTGGAATTAGCAGGTAATAGCGCCAGATAAGCTAAGGCGTTATTTTTCAAACACCGCTCGCCAATCGCTTGATGGCTAAAATCATCCGCAGCCGGTTGCAAATCATGGTAAAGCGCTTGTAGCGTCGTTTCCCAATGCTGAGCAAAGCATGCGCGAATAAATCGACGCACATGCGCAATGGCATCCACATCAATGACATCAAACCAACCCGCGATCTCATTTTCTGAAGGCAATGTCATCACTTCTGCGATGAGTGCCGGCGCTAAACTTTCATCTTCAATAATATGAAGGAAGCTTTGACCCACAGTGTATGGCAAAGAGAGCTCAACACCCGCTTGATAATCTGCCACCAAACGGCGCACATGTTTGGCTAAAAGCTGCTGGCTTGCATCCCATCGCGCATAAGGGCTGGTTGCATGACGCATCAACATCGCCAAATCATCATCGCTATAGTCATAGCTTAAGGTGACTGGCGCAGAAAAATCATCAAGCAGTGAAACAATCACAGGTGATGTGCAATCAAATTGGAACGACTGTGTTTCCTGAGTTACATTCAGCACAGGATCAACCGATTGACCCTGACTCATCAACGCTACAGGCGCACCCGTTTTTTGATCGTAAAGCGCGATGCGAAGTGGAATATGCAGCGCAACTTTTTCACTTTGATCGGCCGTTGGTTTGGTTTGCTGAGTCACCGTCAGATTAAATTGTTGTTGCTGCGCATCATAGCTGCTGGTAACCATCAAGTTCGGCGTCCCCGACTGACTATACCACAGCTTAAATTGTGTCAGGTCAACACCTGATGCATCGCTCATCGCTGCGACAAAATCATCACAGGTTGCTGCAGTGCCATCATGACGCTCGACGTAAAGTCGCATCCCCGCTTGGAATTTTTCTTCACCCAACAAAGTATGCATCATGCGAATGACTTCGCTGCCTTTCTCATAAACCGTCAAGGTGTAGAAATTATTCATCTCAATCACTTGATCAGGACGAATTGGATGCGACATTGGGCTGGCATCTTCAGCAAACTGAGGGCCACGAATAATCCGTACATTGTTAATACGATTAACTGTGCGATCGCCTAGATCGGATGAGAACTCTTGATCGCGGAAAACAGTGAGCCCCTCTTTTAAACTTAACTGGAACCAATCACGGCAGGTAATGCGATTCCCCGTCCAGTTATGAAAATATTCATGGCCAATGACTGCTTCAACACCGAGGTAATCATCATCGGTTGCCGTTTGTGGATTTGCGAGAACAAATTTTGAGTTAAAGACATTCAAGCCTTTATTCTCCATGGCGCCCATATTGAAGAAATCGACAGCGACAATCATGTAGATATCAAGATCATATTCAAGGCCAAAACGTTCTTCATCCCACTTCATGGCATTTTGCAGTGATGCCATGGCATGCGGCGCGCGATCTAAATTGCCTTTATCAACAAAGATCTCCAAAGCCACTTGGCGACCATTCATGGTGGTAAATTGATCGCGAAGCACATCAAAGTCACCTGCAACCAAGGCAAAAAGATAGCTTGGCTTTGGATGTGGATCTTGCCATTGCACCCAATGACGACCATCCGTTAACACACCCTCATCAATTTTATTGCCGTTGCTCAGCAAAAATGGGTATTGCTTGGCATCTGCAATCACGCGAGTTTGATAACGTGCTAATACATCTGGACGGTCAAGAAAATAGGTAATGCGACGGAAACCTTCCGCTTCACATTGCGTACAAAAAGCATCTCCTGATTTATACAAGCCTTCAAGTGCAGTATTGGCACTTGGATTAATTTCAGTTTGAATGCAAAGCTCAAATTCATCAGGCAGATGGAACAATCTCAATTCATGCTCATCATGCTGATAGTCAGACCAGAGTTCACCATTGACCGACACACTCAAGAGTTTAAGTGACTCACCAGCCAGGCACAAAGCGGCATCTTGCTGGCTTGAAACTCGTTTTACCTTTGATGTGGCTTGAACCAAAGTATGTTGGTCATCCAAATCAAACTCTAAATCAACGTCGGTAATGGTGAAGTCTGGCGCTTGATAATCCAGACGGAATTTTGCTTGCGGTTGTTCAACCTTCGCAGAAGCAGACATGATATTTCCTTATCGTGGTGCGAGTGCACCGAAATAGAACAGAAAGTATGGATTACGTTATCCCAGTTTTTTCTAAGATGCTAGCATCAGTGTTTCGAAAACATGAGTGCTGCCATTAGGTTAGCTTATAATTCAACCAATTTTGCGCTAATTTTTATCATCTAGATTGAGATACAAACGGTGAGAGATGCGAATTGGTGACAATGTCACAAATTCGCACCCATGCCTCAATCAGTTGAATCAATAAGAAGGCATTATAATTGAGGCGTCACTGCCACGGGTAAATCAGCACTGCCGCCCCATTCACTCCAAGAGCCGTCATATAAACGGCACTGCTCAAATCCACAAAGTGTTGCCGCTAAAATACCAATACAAGCCGTGATCCCGGAGCCACAAGAAAAAATCAGCGGCTGCTGGGCGGCCAACTCAAAAGAGGCGAATTTTTGATTCAGCATCGGAAGCGGTAAAAAGCCGTTGGCATTTAATAGCTCAGTAAAAGGTAAATTAATGGCTCCAGGCATATGGCCACTGCGCATGCCTGGACGCGGCTCAGGTGCATGGCCGTCAAATCGCGCTTTTGCACGCACATCGATCACGGTTTGCTGCGGATCATTCAGTGCTTTTAGCACCATTTGACTATCCACTTGCAGGCTTGGATTTAAGGAAATAGGCAGATCGCCAACACCATAAGCGCCATGCATTGCGGCTTGTTGCCAAGGCTCATCAACGACCACAGTCGAATATTGCGCATCAAGCCAAGCAGGTAAACCACCATCCAAAACCTGCACCTTGGTATGTCCCATCACATGAAACAACCACCAAGCACGTGCGGCTGAATAGATCCCTTGATTGTCATAAACCACAACATGACTGTCTTGGTTCACCCCTAAACGTCGCGCACATTGTGCAAATTGCGCAGCTGTTGGCACTGTGTTTGCGAGTGCGCTTGTTGGATCAATAAAATCCTGATCTAAATTCATCCATCGTGCTTTAGGTAAGCGTTGCGGTGTTTCATATACCTTGGGCTCAGTCCCAACAACATTGACTACACTGGCATCTAAGAGCACCAAATCATGCTGGTCCAGCATTTGTGATAATGCTGTAACCGATATTAGTGGTGACATTCCAACTCCTTTTGCGATCGACAGTACCGCAATATTTTACCAATCTCTCTGCCATCATTGTCGAAAAATATCGATATGGCAAAACTTCGATGTGCAAAGCATAGCCGAGGTCAAATGAACGCTGTATCACATACAGTACAGACACTGATTTTTGCCCATAAAAAAACGCTCCGAAAGGAGCGTTTATCAAGACAAAGTTTAATTGCTTAATTTGTTGAAGCGGCATCTTTCGCTGCAAGATCAAGGGTGATTTCTGCTGCTTCATCCAAATATGGATCAGGCACATCGTAATCATCTGGCACATCATCCAAAGTCTTGAACGGCTTTTTATGTTCCGCTTTTTGACGCTCATTGATGCGAGCCAATCGCTCAACCTTATTGGCACTTTGCTCCGCTTCACGCTTCGACTGATTCAGTGAAATGGTGTTGATGTCTTTCTCTTTTTGATAGGTTTCAATATCATCAAAGATAAAGCCCCATTCACGATCATCTTTCATCCGTGCTTGATGCTTGGCTTTTAACTGAGGTAATAAGGCTTCAAAACCAGGCCCTGCGGTGTAACGCGCTTTCTTAATGCTATCCCAAGGCAACGCATTATCTTCCATGCTCTCGCCTGTTTCATTCGGATCCATCGCGGCTGGGAATGAAATATCAGGAACCACACCCAAATGCTGCGTACTGCCACCATTCACGCGATAAAACTTTTGAATGGTCATCTGGATATAACCCACTGACTTTTCAAAGCGATCAAATTTTTCATCAAGCGCTGCGTGCTGCTGAACCGTGCCTTTACCAAAGGACTGCTCACCAACAATTAAACCGCGACCATAGTCTTGCATCGCCGCTGCAAAAATTTCTGATGCGGATGCACTATAGCGGTTAATCAAGACAGTCAGAGGACCCGCATATTGAATTCGCTTATCAATATCAGCTTTTGCGCGAATACGGCCATAACTATCGCGAACTTGAACAACAGGACCATAGCTAATAAAGAGGCCACTCAGTGACACTGCTTCGGTTAATAAACCACCACCATTATTGCGCAAATCAACGACGACACCTTTCACCCCTTTGGCTTCAATCGCGCGTAGCTGCTTTTTCACATCTTTGGTGAGGCCGTCATAGAAACTTGGGATCACCAAAACAGCAACAGTGCCTTGATCCATCTCCAAATATTCAGTTTTCACTGCCTTATCTTCAAGACGAATCTTGTCACGCACAAGCGTCAACTTATACCCTTCAGCGCTGGCATCTTCAGGTTGAATGTTCAATGTAACCTTGGTGCCCTTTGGCCCTTTAATTAAGGAAACAATCTCATCTAATCGCCAACCAATCACATCAACTGGGGCTTCACCTTCCTGTGCAACCGCAACGATACGATCGCCCTTTTTCAGCTTTTTAGATTTTGCCGCTGGACCACCAGCCACTAATGAAACAATGACGGTATAGTCATCTTTCATTTGCAGCACAGCACCAATCCCTTCAAGCTCAAGACTCATTTCCGTTTGGAATTGCTCTGCTGAAATTGGTGACAAATAACTGGTATGGGGATCGATTTCACGCGCAAAAGCGTTCATCAAAAGTTGGAATGCGTCATCGCTATTGGTTTGCGTCAACATGCGAATGGCATTGTTATAGCGCTTAGTCAAAATTTCTTTGATTTCAGGCCACTTCTTACCCGCCATAGCAAGATTCAATGCGTCAAATTTAACGCGGTTATACCAAATAGCATTCAATTCAACTTCGTCTTTTGGCCATGCCATCTTTGAACGATCGATGACCATTTCATCATCGTTCGTAAACGTCATAGGAGTATCCAATAAAGACAATGCATATTGATAACGTTGATAACGCTTGCGCATCACCTCATTAAAAATATCAAATGCAGGCTTCACTTCACCATCAGCCAGCATATCGTCCATCTCAAAACGATATTTGCTATAACGATCAACATCCGCCTGCGTTAGCACATTGCGGTTGTAATCTAAAACTTCGAGATAGCGATCAAAGGTATGAGCAGAAAACGCATCATCAAATTGGAAGCGTTTGTAATGACTTTGGGTAAAACGCTCAGTCGCCCGCTGGCTTGCGGTCATCTGACGGTCATCGGGGGAAAGTGCTGGAATATCCGACACTGAGAAGGAAGGCGTAACCGCCTGGGCTGATGCTGCCAGCGCAAGGCCGGCAGCGATCAAAGACGCGCGAAATGGAAATTTCATCCGTCGTGTATACTCCGTTATAGGCAGAGGTGCTCCGCTTTGACTAGCATCACCAATCCATTTGCTAGACGCACTCGAACACCATCTTTGTTAATTTCCACGATGGTGGCTGCAACGTTACCGTTACCCATATTGACTTTCACATCGCGGCCTTCAGTAATTTCATCAGCATTCAATGGACGAGAAGTCTCAACAACTTTTGGTGCAGCTTTCGCTTTTTTCACCTTAGCTGCTGGTGCTTTTTTCTCTGCATTCGCAGGGCGCTCAGCGCGTGGTTTCTTCGTTGCAGCTTTCTGCTTCACCACTTGCTCTTTACGGCGCTCACGCACTTTCGCTTTGCTCTCTGCAAGTGCTTGTTGTGCATGATCGATATGTTCTTGTTCTAGTTCACCACATGGGTTGCCGTCAAGGTCAACACGAACTGCGCCGAGCTTCACG
Source organism: Vibrio stylophorae (assembly GCF_921293875.1). Lineage (NCBI taxonomy): Bacteria > Pseudomonadati > Pseudomonadota > Gammaproteobacteria > Vibrionales > Vibrionaceae > Vibrio > Vibrio stylophorae. The sequence continues at coordinate 1,411,750 of NZ_CAKLDI010000001.1, read as the reverse complement.
CCATGCAGATAACGCCATGATGAAGTATATTGGCGAAGCGCTGCACGCAACTGGGTCTTGCTGACCTTCTCATCATTTTCAAGGCGTTCTGCTAGATCTTGAAAAATGCCAATTTTAAGTGGTTTTGCTTCACCCTCAAGGCTAAAGCAGTTGGGAAAAAGTTCGGCGATATAAGCGATAACAGCTTTACTGTTGCTCAGCTTTTCAGTGTTTTCCATGTATCTTCCTGACTTGACGTGACAATGTCACGCAGTACCAATTTAACAACATAATAGAATGTGGCGGCTATTATAGAGGTATCTCAATGAAAAACCACCAGCATCGGGGCGAAATTCGAGATTCCACCGCATTTATTGGCAGCAAATCCCCTTTCATTCCTTATGGGGATTCATTTTAGAATCCAGCACGTTTCATTTTTATAGCGCATATCAAACCTTCGCGCTGCAATTTGGGAATTTTTCCGCAAAATTCACCAACCCATTGATTGTAGTTAACTCTCTTATAAATAGGCAAAACTGAATCAATAAATTCACTATGATGCTAGGTTGTCGCAAAACTGCATCACTCACATGCCACGTAAAATTCACCCAGATTCTTCATGCAATCACAGATTGAATCTCGTATACGCTTCTATAGGCAAACGTTTTCAATATACACTAGAGCATCCTCAGGAATAGGAATCATTTACACCGTGAAAAGCCACCATGCGAACTATTCAATTGATCCACGCTGGCTGTGGATGCGCCTCAAGCAATATAAACATCGATTGATGATTGCTAATTTGATTGCGATTGCAGCCACCCTGGTCACCGTCCCTATTCCTTTAATTTTGCCGATTATGGTTGATGAGGTCTTACTCAAACAGCCTGGCCAAGCGATCCATTTTTTCAATCAAATCTTGCCCTCAGAATGGCAATCTGCCACAGGATACATTGCCCTTGCTTTTATCGCCGTTGTTCTGATGCGAGTCATCGGGCAAATTCTAAGTATTGTTCAAAGTAGGCAGTTTACCCTTGTCAGTAAAACCATCACCTTTAAGTTACGTCGTCACCTTTTGGAAAAACTTGGTCGCATTAGTCTGCAACAATATGAAACTGAGGGCAGCGGCGGAATTAGCTCTCATCTAATCACCGATGTTGAAACCGTTGATAAATTCATTGGTGAAACATTAAGTCGCTTTGTGATTGGTCTACTCACCATCTTAGGAACCGCAGTGATTCTACTTTGGCTTGATTGGCGCTTAGGGCTTTTTATCTTGGCCATTAATCCAATTGTGGTATACCTCTCTAAATGGATGGGAAGCCGAGTCAAACACCTCAAACAAGCTGAAAACAAAGCCTTTGAGGCTTTCCAGCAGCGCCTTGTCGAAACGCTCGATGGTCTCTACCAACTACGCGCAGCCAATCGAGAACGAGATTACTTAAATCAACTGATTCAAGATGCCAACCAAATTCGCCTCAGCGCCGATCAATATGCTTGGCAAAGTGAAGCCGCAGGACGCATCAGCTTTCTTTGCTTTTTAATCGGCTTTGAACTTTTTCGCGCAGTCTCCATGCTTATGGTGATTTTTAGCGATCTCACCATTGGTCAAATCTTTGCTGTCTTTGGTTATCTCTGGTTTATGCTGGGTCCCATGCAAGAGCTCCTTGGCATCCAATTTTCTTGGTATGGCGCCAAAGCGGCACTGCAGCGGCTGGACCATGTGATGCAACTAAAAGAAGAAGCGCGCCCTAAAAGCGAAATCAACCCGTTTTCACCCAATGAGCCTATTGATGTTCGAATTGAAAATCTGCAATTTCGCTATTTCCCTGAGCAGCGCGCGGTAATTGATAATCTCTCTTTGACTATTCCTGCGGGTCAAAAAGTGGCGCTTGTTGGCGCCTCTGGCGGCGGAAAATCAACATTGATTCAGCTTTTATTAGGTCTTTATCACCCACAATCTGGGAAAATTTTGTATAACGGTGAGCCTTTTGAACGCATCGGTTATGATCTATTGCGTTCCAAAGTTGCCGTAGTACTTCAGCAACCCGTGCTATTTAATGACAGCCTCAGACAAAACCTGACACTCGGCGCCGATTATCCTGAAGATGCACTTTGGCAAGCGCTAAAAATAGCGCAGCTTGATGATGTAATAGTGCAGCTTACGGCCGGATTAGAAACCCCTATCGGCCGACAAGGGGTGCGACTGTCTGGCGGCCAACGTCAGCGCCTTGCCATTGCCAGATTGGTACTTGCTGATCCGGGTTTTGTCATCTTAGATGAGGCGACATCGGCATTAGATACCGCAACGGAAGCGGCACTTCACCGTGCTATGCAAGATTTTTTACAGCATCGAACCACCCTGATCGTTGCCCACCGCTTATCTGCAGTAAAACAAGCGGATCATATTTATGTACTTGAAGATGGCCACATTGTACAGCGTGGTACACACCACGAATTGGTCAATCAAGATGGGCTCTACCAAACCCTTTATGGCAGCGTTCAACAGGAGTAAAAAGATGACTAGAATAATAAAAACAAGATGATAATGAGGTCGACTTGAGTCAATTGAATTGCTATCAGTACCAGCGCTGTCCTGAATGTGATTTAGCCGTTGCCGCAATTCCCGTCAGTAAAGGATTTCGCGCCCGCTGCCCCCGCTGCGAAGCAAAATTAGAGATGAGACTCTGTCCACCGGGCAGCGCCCTGCCATTAGCTATTTTCTGCCTACTCCTCTTTATTCCGGCACATATTGCACCGATTATCACCATTCAACTCTTTGGCGTGATGATCCCGGCGCCCATGATCTCTGGCACCCTCACCCTTTTTGATGCCGGATTTTTCTTTGTCGCTGGTTTAATTTTATTTTGTGGCTCCATTGCACCACTTCTTCTTTATATTGCCGTCTTAATGATGCATTGGGGACTGAAAAAGCGACAGTTTCAAATGCTGCGTTATGGCAGCTGGCTCGTCAAACACCTTCGCGGCTGGTGCATGCTGGATGTCTTTTTGATTAGCCTTGCCATCGCCTGCTTTAAAATTAGAGACTACGCCGATATTTTTACCGGCATTGGCCTGCTTTGCTTTATTTTGTTACAGCTCGCCACACTGATGCTACTCGCGCGATTAAAACTACGTCGCTACTGGCATGCATGGCAACCTGCCCAATACGATTGCCACACCAGCCACAGCTGCACCCTATGCGGCTTATCGCAACCTGCAGGTGCTGAATGTAGACGCTGTCATAGCAAGCTTTACTTGCCTTCAGAGCGCTCTGTACAAAATTGCTGGGCCTATTTATTAACCGCGACCATCGCTATCTTTCCAGCCAATCTCTATCCCATTTCTATTTTACTCACCAATGGTAAGCGCCTTGAAGACACCATTTTTTCAGGGGTTTCAACGCTGATGAGTAAAGGTATGGTTGGTATCGGACTGATTATTTTTATCGCCAGTATTGTAGTTCCTGTGGCCAAAATACTGGGTCTTGGCTTTATTCTTATCTGTATTCGCTGGTACCCCTTGGCCTCACCACTGTTCCAGGCTAAATGTCTTCGATTTATTCAACTCATTGGTAAATGGTCAATGATGGACTTATTTGTTATTTCACTGATGATGACACTAATTGATCGTGGTCAACTTCTTGATTTCACCCCGGGTTTAGGGGCTGTCGCCTTTGCTTTTGTCGTGGTTTTGACCATGCTCGCAACGGAGTCTCTTGATCCGCGTCTTATCTGGCATAACCGCATCATCAACACATCCCACGCGCAAGGAGAATTGCACCATGGATAATACCCCCGCGCAGCAACCCGAAATTTACCAGCCCAGCGTCGAAAAACGCGGATTAAGTCCACTTTGGATTCTGCCCATTGTCGCGCTCATTCTCGGTGGCTGGCTGGTTTATAAAGCAATGATGAACTCCGGACAGCAAATTGAAATTCACTTCAAATCTGCACATGGTTTGGTTGCAGGGCGAACGCCAATTCGCTTTCAAGGTTTAGAAGTGGGTATGGTGCGAGAAATCCATCTCGATGATAGCCTAACCAGCATCTATGTGGTGGCTGATATTTATCCTCAGGCAAGCAAATACCTCAGTGAGGCGACGGAGTTTTGGATTGTCAGTCCTTCGGCAAGCCTCGCTGGGATCTCTGGGCTGGATGCCTTAGTTTCCGGGAATTATATTGCCATGCATCCAGGTAAACCTACAGACACCCCGAAAACGCAATTCACTGCATTAGATGCGCCGCCACGAGATTTAATCCAGCAAGCCGGTCTGAACTTCACTTTGATTTCATCCAATTTAGGATCGGTTTCCATCGGTGCGCCTATTGTTTATAAACGCATTCCGGTGGGGGAAGTCACCAACTACACCCTCAGTGAAAACAATAAAAAAGTGCTGATTAGCGCAGTCATCAAACCTGAATATGCCAAATTGGTAAATAGTAATAGTCGCTTTTGGAATGTCAGCGGTATTCGCGCGCAAGTAGGCTTTGATGGCATTGATGTGCAGATGGACAGTCTTGCCGCCACTATTCATGGCGCGATTGCCTTTGATTCCCCCAAAGATGGTGATCCCGTTAACAAAGGCCAATCCTTTACCCTCTACCCAGACCTAGATACTGCCGGTCGCGGCGTTCTCGTATCCGTCACCTTACCAGACAACCATAATATCAACCCACATGGTGCGCCGGTGATCTATAAAGGCTTAGAAGTGGGCCAAATCACCCGTATTCGCTTGGACAAAAAGACGCAAAAAATTGTCGCAAGCGTCGCCATTGCGCCGACCTATGAGGACTTTCTCACCAACCACAGTCAGTTTGTGGTTGAGCGCCCCGAAATTTCATTTCAGCAGATCAGCAATTTGAAAAACGTGGTGTCAGGCAACTACCTCTCTTTGCACCCACAGGCTGGCGAGCCTAGCGATGCCTTTGTGGCGATTTCCCACGCCGAACTACTTGCGCAGCGCCCCGGCACTCGCGCCATTGTGCTAACGAGTCATCAAACCCATGGGCTCAGTGACAGCAGCACCGTTGTTTATCGTGGTCTCACCGTTGGCCATATCAGCCAAGTACAGTTGAAAAAAGGACAAGATCGCGTCATTGAAACGCATCTCCTGATTGATCCTGAGTATGCGCATCTTATTGGTAAAAACACACGCTTTTACATTGAGGGCGGGATTCAAGCTGATATCAGTTGGCATGGCGCGCAAATTGATGTGCCAAGTGCTGATCAACTTTTTCGCTCTGCAGTTAGCTTTTACAATGAAACGGCGCCCAAAGGCCAAAGCGCTCGTTACACCCTTTACCCAAGCGCACAAGCGGCGCAATTAGCCAGCCAAGGTAAACCTGGCTATCAAAACGTCATCCTCGCGGCAGATAACGCGGCTGGCGTGGCGATCAATAACGCTGTGTTCTACCGCAATATTGAAGTGGGCTATGTCCGTCATATTGACCTTTCAGCGTCTGGCGTCACCATCACCCTTGCCATTGAAAATGGTTATCGCCATCTGCTCAAAGCCAATAGCGTTTTCTGGCGTCAATCTGGCATCAATATCGAAGCAAACTTACAAGGTGTATCCATTGAATCAGGGCCTCTAAGTAGCCTTGTTGCCGGCGGCATTAGCTTTGATCAGTTTAGCAATGTCAATAATCGTGATGGCCAGCATTATCGCCTATTCGCATCGCAAAAAGCTGCGCAGCACGCAGGTAAAATGATCACCCTACTGACAGATAGCGCCAGTTACCTCAGCGTTGGTACAGCCATTCGCTATAAAGGGATTCAAATTGGCGAAGTCATGGCAATCAATCCAAATCTAGGGAAACAAAACGTATTCGTTGAGGCCATGCTTTATCCTGAATTTAGTCAAAAATTTAGTCAAAGCGGCAGCCGCTTTTGGAGTGTGACGCCCAAAATTGGCCTCACCAAAACTGAAAACCTCGATGCCCTACTGGCAAGCTATATCGACGCCATCCCCGGCAATGGTAAAACCGTAACTCAGTTTCATCTCAGCACACCACCTAGCTTACCAGGGGCACTACGTATCGTGCTTGAAGCCAATCAGCGCGGCTCTGTCAGCGCGGGCACGCCAGTCCTTTATCGTGACATGGAAATTGGCCAAGTGCGCGACGTTCGCCTTGGCGCGCTTGCAGATCGCGTGCTCTTTGACTTGGAGATTGAACCGCAATACACCTATTTAATTCGTCGCAACAGCCGTTTTTGGAATCAATCAGGCATTGATGTCGAGCTTGGTCTTTCAGGCGCCAATATTAAAACCGGCAGCCTCGATAGCTTGGTTCGTGGCGGCATTGCCATTGCCACCCCAGAAAACCAACCATTGCAAAATAAAGCCACGCGTGGCCAGCACTTTGCACTAGAAGATAAAGCGCCAGTGGATTGGCAAAAATGGCATTTGGCGATCCCCAAACACTAAATCAAGCATATCAGCTTTGTTTTTAAGCAAAAGCGCGGGGCAATGCCCCGCTTTTTTATTGAATGTGCTAGAATCCGCGCTAATTTGAGAACACCAAAAAAGGCGCTGTTTTGCACGCAAATATTGAATTGCCAGCCGAGTTTCTGGCGCAAATCCAATCCTCCATGCCCGCGCATCTATCTATGGATGCATTTGTTGATGCTTGTCAGCGACCTTTGCGACGTAGCATTCGCGTCAATACACTGAAAATCAGCGTCAATGATTTCTGTCAGCAAATGCAAGCCAAAGGCTGGCATTTTGAAGCTGTGCCATGGTGTGAGACTGGTTTTTGGCTAACCCGACCAGAAACTGAAACCACACCGCTGGGCAATACCGCAGAGCACCTTGCTGGCCTATTCTATATTCAAGAAGCCAGCTCCATGTTGCCTGTTACAGCCTTGCTTGCGGACAATGAGGTACCACATCTGGCGCTCGATGTCGCGGCTGCGCCTGGCTCGAAAACAACCCAACTCGCAGCAGCGATGAACAATCAAGGCGCACTGGTTGCCAATGAGTTTTCAGCCAGCCGAATCAAAGGCCTATTTTCAAATATTCAGCGCTGCGGCATCCATAACGTGGCACTCACCCACTTTGATGGCCATGTCTTTGGTGGTTGGCTACCAGAAAGCTTTGATGCGATTTTGCTTGATGCGCCTTGCTCTGGCGAAGGGACGATTCGTAAAGATCCCGATGCGATGAAAAATTGGAGTCCTGAAAGTATCGATGCTATCGCACAAGTGCAACGCGGTTTAATTGAAAGTGCATTTCACGCACTCAAACCTGGCGGTGTGATGATCTATTCCACTTGCACCTTAAATCAAACCGAAAACCAATCCGTTTGCCACCATCTAAAAGAAACATTTGGCGATGCCGTCGCTTTTGAACCGCTAAACCACCTGTTTACCAATGCTGATGCTAGTGCAACAGAAGAAGGCTTCCTTCATGTATGGCCGCAGATTTACGACAGCGAAGGTTTCTTTGTTGCGCGTATTCGCAAACTTGATGCCGTGGATGCACCGAAAGTTAAAAAACGCTTGGGTAAATTTCCATTTATGGCCGCTAAAACCAAAGATCAACAAGCCATCGCCCAAGCGCTTCATCAATCTCTGAATATCGAGATCCCAGCACAAAGCGAAATTTGGCTGCGCGACAACGAAGTATGGCTCTTCCCACGCGCCTTAACCCCGCTAATTGGTGAAATTCGATTTGATCGCATTGGCATCAAATTGGCCGAGCAACATAAAAAAGGCTATCGCTGGCAACATGAAGCCATTATTGCCATCGCTAAGGGCAATGAAGCGTGCTGCGTTGCACTCAGTACCGAAGATGCACAATCTTGGTATATGGGCCGAGATATTCGCCCTGAGGGTGAATTGTCACAAAGACAAGGTGAAGTGATTCTGTGTTATCAATCGCAAGTGATTGGGCTAGGTAAATGGGTGGGGAATCGCATTAAAAATGGTTTGCCCCGCGATTTAGTGCGCGATGGTAATCTATTTTCTGATTGCTAATTGCAACAAGCCGCCAAATTCGACTGGCAATTATGGCGCTTTGCGCTAACTTTATCCTTAGTATTGGTATTCATTGTAACATGGATAAATTAGCGCAAGGCTCAGCAATGAGCCATTCCCCTAGGCTCGAAACAGGACTGGTTTCGAGCTATTTTTTTTCTCGCTCATACTCAAAGATATAGTTTCGCGTCATAGTACGACTACGCCCTAATACTTTGGCGATCTCATTAATACTCTTTCCCTGATTAAAATAAAGATCTTGCGCGAGATGTGCTGCAGCCAATGATTCATCGCTTCTAGCACGGTGATACGCTTGCAAACCCGAATGTTGATTTAGCATCCAGTTGCCGCGTAGATTGCGGTATTTTCGTCCTTGAGCCACCACGCCTTTCAGCGAGTGTTTAATCTCAGTCATAACCCTGTACTACATTCGAAATAACGCCGTAGATCAGAATGTAACAAGAATTTTCACCAACTCAAGATATCCATCCCAAAAACTTGATAGGTGCAACACACTATCTTTCATTTAATTGAATTGGCGTGATAAACCGCCAAATTTTAGATACAAAAAAGGAGAGCATAATGCTCTCCTTTAAAAGCCTAGACTCTGAATTAAAGCGCAGCTTTTGCTTTTTCAACTAGCACTGTGAAAGTTGCTTTGTCGAATACAGCGATATCAGCAAGGATCTTACGATCGATCTCGATAGATGCTTTCTTAAGACCGTTGATGAAGCGGCTGTAAGACATGCCGTTTTGACGAGCCGCAGCGTTGATACGAGCAATCCATAGTTGACGGAATTGACGTTTCTTCTGACGACGGTCACGGTATGCGTATTGACCAGCTTTAGTAACTGCTTGGAAGGCAACACGATAAACACGTGAACGTGCACCGTAGTAACCTTTAGCTTGTTTCAGAACTTTTTTATGACGGGCACGAGCCTGTACACCACGTTTTACGCGAGGCATAGTTTGTCTCCTAAACTAAATCGTTGATAACTAAGAATAAATTATAAGTATGGCAACATACGTTCTACTGATGCTACTTCACATTGTGGAAGAACAGAGTTCGGACGTAGTTGACGTTTATTCTTAGAAGTACGCTTAGTCAGGATGTGACGTTTGGTTGCGTGCTTATATTTAATACCACCAGCAGTTTTCTTGAAACGCTTAGCAGCACCTTTGTTTGATTTCATCTTAGGCATGATGAATAACTCCGCATTGTTGCGTTAATATACCAATGTAATTAGGGCGAATAAAAGGCTCGGCCAAAAGGCCGAGCCTTTTACTACTTGTATGCCTTAATTACTTCTTCTTAGGGGCAAGTACCATGATCATTTGGCGACCTTCAATTCGCGTCGGGAAGCTTTCTACCAAAGCGATTTCGGCAGTGTCTTCCTTCAGACGATTTAGAACGTCAACACCAATGTTCTGGTGAGCCATTTCACGGCCGCGGAAGCGGATCGTTACTTTGACCTTGTTACCCTCTTCAATGAAGCGAACCAGGTTGCGCAGTTTTACCTGGTAGTCGCCTACATCTGTGCCAGGACGGAATTTGATTTCCTTGACCTGAATCTGTTTTTGATTTTTCTTCTGCTCTTTAGCAGCCTTGCTCTTTTCGTAGATGAATTTGCCATAATCCATGACACGGCACACTGGCGGCTCTGCGTTTGGACTAATTTCAACCAAATCAACGCCAGCTTCAGCGGCAGCGTGTAGCGCTTCTTCAAGTGAGACAATACCAAGTTGCTCACCATCTAGACCAGTCAAACGGACTTCGCGTAGACCGCGAATTTCTTCATTTAGACGGTGCTGATTTTGTTTTGCCGCTGGGGCTCTTCTTGCGCCTTTAATACCTTATTCCTCCAAAATATTGAGCATTCGACTGCTAACTTCTTTTTGCATCTGTGCAATAAAGTCATCTAGCTTAATTTTACCCAAATCTTTACCTTTGCGTGTGCGTACGGCGATTTCGCCTGCTGCAGCTTCTTGATCACCACAGACCAACATGTATGGGACACGCTTCAAAGTATGTTCGCGGATTTTAAAGCCAATCTTCTCGTTTCTCAAGTCCGCTTTTGCTCTAAATCCTGCATTTTGCAATTTTTCTGCAACTTCACGAACATAATCGGCCTGATTATCAGTAATATTCATCACCACTGCCTGTTCTGGCGCAAGCCAGGTTGGGAAGTGACCAGCATACTCTTCAATCAAAATACCGATGAAACGCTCAAGTGAACCCAAAATCGCACGGTGAATCATCACTGGGGTGTGACGTTCGTTATCTTCACCAACATAGGTCGCACCCAAACGGCCAGGCAATGCAAAGTCTAGCTGAATGGTGCCACACTGCCATGCGCGGTCGAGGCAATCATGCAAAGTAAATTCAATCTTAGGACCGTAGAATGCACCCTCGCCTTCTTGCAACTCGTAGCTCAAGTTATTCGCTTCAAGTGCTTGGGCAAGACCTGCTTCCGCTTTGTCCCACATTTCGTCGCTACCTACGCGCTGCTCTGGACGAGTCGATAGTTTGACTTCAATTTCTGTAAAGCCAAAGGTGCTGTAGGTATCGTAAACCATCTTAATACAGTTGGTTACTTCCTCAAGAATTTGCTCTTCAGTACAGAAGATATGTGCATCATCTTGTGTAAAGCCACGCACACGCATCAAGCCATGCAATGCACCTGATGGTTCGTTGCGGTGGCAGCTACCAAACTCTGCCATACGAAGTGGCAAGTCACGGTATGATTTCAAACCTTGGTTAAAGATTTGTACGTGACCTGGGCAGTTCATTGGCTTAATCGCGTAGTCACGGTTTTCTGATTGGGTAGTAAACATGTAATCAGCATATTTATCCCAGTGACCAGAACGCTCCCAAAGAACGCGATCCATCATCAATGGACCTTTCACTTCTTGGTAGTCAAATTGACGTAGCTTGTCGCGAACAAACACTTCAAGCTCACGGAAAATAGTCCAACCATTATGATGCCAGAACACCATACCCGGCGCTTCTTGCTGCATATGGTACAGATCAAGTTGCTTACCAAGACGGCGATGGTCACGTTTTGCAGCTTCTTCAAGACGTTGTAAGTGCGCTTTCAGCTCTTTTTTATCACCAAACGCAGTACCATAGATACGTTGCAACATCTTGTTATCGCTGTTACCACGCCAGTATGCACCAGCAACGTTTAGAATCTTGAAGTTCTGGCAAAAGCCCATGTGCGGTACGTGTGGGCCACGGCACATGTCGACATATTCTTCATGGTGATACAGACCTGGACGGTCATCACGGCTCACATTTTCGTCAAGAATTTCAATCTTGTAAGTTTCACCGCGAGCTTCAAACGTATCACGCGCTTCTTGCCAGCTCACATTTTTCTTCACAACGGCATATTTGGTCTTTGCCAATTCGTTCATACGCTTTTCAAGCGCATCTAAATCTTCTTGGCTCAAAGAACGATCAAGGTCGATGTCGTAGTAGAAACCATTATCAATGGTTGGACCGATCGCCATCTTGGTTTCAGGGAAAATTTGCTTAATCGCATGACCAAGAAGGTGCGCACAAGAGTGACGAATAATTTCAAGACCATCGGCATCTTTCGCCGTGATGATCTCTAAAGCGGCATCGTGTTCAATCAGATCACAGGCATCAACACGTTGACCATCAACACGACCAGCAATACAAGCTTTTGCAAGGCCTGGGCCAATGCTTGCTGCTACATCATAAGTTGAAACTGGGTTATCGAATTGGCGTTGACTGCCGTCAGGAAGCGTAATTACAGGCATGATACATCCTTTCCAGTGGTGCCACACACCAAGTGGCACATGTCATAAATCAAAAAAAGGCCAAACTATTTGGCATGATTTTCGTGAGTGCGTTGTCCACAATTTAGGTACCAATCTAAATAGCGTGGCAATGCAGGGCGTCATCATACTCCCTTTGATTCAAAAATGAAAAGTCAGGGTCAAAAAAGTTAATGGATTGATTAGCCGTGCAGCGATTTTGCGCTCAACTCACAAATTTAGTGGGATTTCTGTGCAATGCGCGCCAACAAAAAAGGCGCCAAAGCGCCTTAATCATCGATATTGGTTGAGTCAAAGCGCTTATGCGTCTTTCTCTGAATTCAAACGAATCCCTTCAGGTAAAATGACAATATCACCTGATTTATATAAACCACCAATGGTGCGCTTAAAGGTGCCTTTGCTGGTGCGGAAAATATTGAAAATCGCCTCTGGGCTACTTTTATCACTGAGTGGAATAAAACCGCCGCGGTGTTTAAGCTCTTTAAGAATTTTAGCGCCTAGATCGTCCACTGCTTTTTGTCCTTGCGCTTGCAAAGACAGATCAATTTTTCCATCCGGACGAACTTGTTTGATATAAGTTTTTAGTGTCTTACCGATAAATAACTTACCAAACTCTTCGCTCTTATGAAGCAAACCCCAATGCTGGCCATTGATGATGGCTTTGAGGCCCATATCAGTGCGCTCTGCAATCATCACTTCCACTTGCTCACCCGCTTTATAGTGCGCCGGCGTTTTATCTAAGAAACGGTTAAATTTCATGGTCGCGACAATACGACCCGATGCTTTATCGGTATAAACGTAAACTAAAATACTTTGACCCGTTGTCGGGCGACCACGCTGCTCACCAAATGGCAACAAAAGATCCTTTGGCAAACCCCAATTAAGGAATGCACCAGCGTCATTGACGCCAACAACTTTGAGGTTGGCAAACTCACCCACCATCACCTGCGGACGCTCTGTGGTGGCGATCAGCTCATCTTCAGAGTCAAAATAGATAAACACTTCCAACTTATCGCCCACTTGAGCATTGTTTGGACAATAACGTTTTGGAAGCAAAATTTCGCCATGGGCTTGACCATCAAGGTAAAGACCAAAATCTACAAATTTGACGACTTTGAGTTGGTTTAAACGACCAATGTGAATCATGGAGCTTGCCAGTACTAAGAAAATTGGTCGTCAGTATACGAAAAAAAAGCGGCAATGCCGCTTTTTTCTATGAGAAATATCACGCTGGTTGCAAAAGCAAGGCTTGCACTTGCTCAGGGGGAACCACCACAGCAGATGCCCCTTGCTCAATGAGCCACTCCGCCATGGCGCCGTCATCTTTGATACTGGCACCACGCGCGAGTACAGGTTTTTGCATCATCTGCGCCTGCTTGATTGCGGCGCTCAACATCACCAGCATGGGATCGCTTTGCACATTGAATAGATAATTTTGATACGCATAAGCACACTCCACACCAAGGGTATGCTGCGTCAATGCATCAAGATCTAAATAGAGACCATCAAAATACTGAAGGAATTTTTCTGCCAAAATCGCATTGGCGGGGACACAGGCCATCAACCACACGCGTAGTCCATGACGCCCGCGGCACAGCCCTTGCTCAGCTAGCATATCATTGATTTTTGCAGCTTCACTTAAGGTGCGACAATAGGGAACCACGATTTCCAAATTCTGACAGCCCGCCTGCATTGCAGCCACTAATGCCTCACAGTGCCAATTAAATAAGTTTCGCGCCGCTTCTTGTTGCAAACGCGAGACACCGCGCACGCCCATCTCGGGATTGGCTTCAACTGTGACTGGCGCGCCCTGCAGCTGAGCGAGCTGCGCAGAACTCTCACCAGAGAACAGCAAACGCACCGGCTTGCCTTGCGCTTTTTTAGACACTGAAATTAATTTATCGGTGAGTTGTGCCACGTAAAACGATTGGCGTGCAGACCATGAAATCCCCTGTTCTTTCAAAGCAGGCTCAAGCGTCTTATCGACGCCATACCAAAGACTTGGATGAAACTGCGCCAAAGGCGCGAGCTGATCAATGGGCAGGTAGCCGATACCAGCATCTGTCAATGTGTCTATGCCATCCAATAGGCTAGCTTGCTGAAATTCAAATCCGATTTGTGACGATATCATTGCCATGTTCACACCATTACTTCCTGTTCTCTGCGCTCATATTGGGCGACTTACGCTTAATCCTTGCAATGGTTCTAGCATACAGAAAAGAGTGCAAAAGGTAAGCGAAAAAAGATCACGCTTCGCACGCGCTGTGCCAACTCACGCCAAATTCGCTGCAAAAACGCCCCAAAACCAAGAAAGAAAGTGATTTGCGATTTATTCTGACCGCTTTTTTGGTTATGGTTAGCCCGTGTTTTCTTGTCTTAGTACAATATATGTCAGTCTTCGCACCGCGACCGTCGTCACTTGCGACCGATGAGCTTCGCACCGAAAAACTTACAACGCTGATTACCCCTGCAGAGCTTAGTGTGCAACTGCCTATTACCGAATCGATCCAGGCGCACATCGTTGCTCGCAGACAAGCTATTGAAGCCATTTTAACCGGTGAAGATCACCGCTTATTGGTGATTATTGGCCCCTGCTCTATTCATGACACCCAAGCGGCGCTTGACTATGCCGAGCAACTTGCTGCGCTGCAGCGCAATTATCAGGACGAACTGGTGATTGTAATGCGCAGCTATTTTGAAAAACCGCGAACTGTGGTGGGTTGGAAAGGTTTGGTCAGTGATCCAAATCTAGATGGCAGCTTTGATATCAATCTTGGCTTACATACCGCGCGTCAGCTACTACTGAAAATTAACGCCATGGGCTTGGCAACCGCTACTGAATTTCTAGATACCGTAACCGGTCAGTATCTTTCAGATCTGATCAGCTGGGGCGCCATTGGCGCGCGCACCACGGAATCGCAAGTCCATCGCGAGATGGCATCGGCCCTATCCTGCCCAATTGGTTTTAAAAATGGCACCGATGGCAATATTCAAATTGCCATTGATGCGATTCGCGCGACACGCGTGCCGCATCTATTTTGCTCCGCTGATAAAGATGGCCGAATGACCGCCTATCGCTCCTGTGGCAACCCTTATGGTCATGTCATTTTACGCGGCGGCAAAACACCGAACTATTTTGCCAAAGATATTGATGACGCATGCCAGCAGCTGCAAAGCTTTGGTCTGCATCCGCGACTCATTGTCGACTTTAGCCATGGTAACTGCCAAAAACAGCACAAGCAGCAGCTTGATGTTGCCGAAAACATCTGCAAGCAGCTTCGCCAAGGCAACCCACAAATCGCCGGCATCATGGCGGAAAGCTTCCTCATTGAGGGACAGCAAAATATTGATGATAAGCCCTTGACCTATGGTCAATCGATCACCGATCCTTGCCTCAACTGGCAAGATACAGCTTATCTTATTGATCAATTAGCAAAGGCCAATCAACAGCGCCTTCGCACTATTGCCTAACAAGGACATTGAAATGCCATCATTTGACATTATTTCTGAAATCGATCTCGTTGAAGCACGTAACGCTGTTGATAACTCAACTCGCGAACTATCAACGCGCTTTGATTTTCGTGGTGTGGAAGCAAGCTTTGCACTCAAAGACAACATCGTCACAATGAAAGCTGAAAGTGATTTTCAGCTCAACCAAATGCGTGAGATGCTACGTGCCAATATGGCACGCCGCCAACTTGACGCCAACAGCCTAGATGTCAAAGACTTTGACCATATTGGTAAAAGCGTGACACAAGAGCTGCACTTTAAACAAGGTATCGACAGCCAACTTGCTAAGAAAATGGTCAAAATGATCAAAGACAGCAAGATCAAAGTACAAGCATCAATTCAAGGTGACAAACTTCGTATTACGGGCAAAAAGCGCGATGACCTACAAGAGGTGATCGCCTTCGTTCGCAGCAATAGTGAAGAGCTCGGCCAAGCCTTCCAATATGAAAATTTCCGTGACTAATTTGCGTATTGCAATCATCACTGGAAAATAAAAAAACGCGCCTTAGCGCGTTTTTTTATATCTAGCACATCAATCATTTAACAATAAGCTCTAAACATCAAGTAACAGTCGTTTCGGCTCTTGCGCTAAGATTTGCGCTTGAATAGCAAAAACCTGCTCAATCAGTGCTGGCGTTAAGACCGTCTGCGGCGGACCATAAGCGCATTTCACACCATGCTGTAGAACCAGCACCTGATCGGCATGACGATAACTCTGACTTAAATCGTGACTGGCGATAACAATGGCTAACCCATTGGATTTCAACTCTGCAATCAACTGGTAAACAACCCGCTGATGGGTCAAATCCAACGCGTTCATGGGTTCATCTAACAACAAAAAGCGCGCCTGAGGATTCAGCGTTGGCCAAACCTGCAAAAAACAGGCAAGCAATCTTACTCGTTGCCACTCCCCGCCTGATAAGGTATCAAGCTGCCTTGAGAGCTTATCATCAATACCCAGACGTTTTGCTAAGGCCATCAGCACTTGCTCAACTTCAGCACTGAGCGTTCGTTGCAGCGGCGCTAAACTCACAAGCAAATATTGAAAGACGCGAAGGTGAAAGCTTGGCCGCTGCTGTTGTAATAACACACTGCGGTATTGCGCCTGCGAAGCCAAGCTCAACTTTGCTAAGTTTTGCGCTTGCCAATAGACACGACCCTCGCCAGAGAGCAAGCCACTGATGCACATCAATAAAGTCGACTTACCGCTACCGTTAGGGCCCAGCAAGTGACAAGACTCGCCCGCTGCAATAGCTAAAGATAAAGGTAAGAGACGCTGCGTATGCGCGATATTTTCAAGCTTAAGCATAATTTTTCAGCAGCATCCAAATAAAAATCGGCGCCCCGATGGCTGTGGTCACCGCCCCCACAGGCAGCTCACCGGCACTCAGCAGGGTTCGTGCCAAAGTATCAGCAAGCACTAAAAAACAGCCGCCAACCACAGCGCAAAGCGGTAACAAATAGCGATTTTCACTGCCAAGCCAGAGACGTAATAGATGCGGGATCACCAAACCAATAAAGCCGATCACCCCAGCCATAGCCACACTGGCGGCAACTAACACGGAAACCAGAAGGATCAGCTGCCAGCGCAAGCGAAGGTGGTTCAATCCTAGCAGCGCAGCTTGTTGCTCTCCCAACATTAACAAGTCCAGTTTTGGACCAAGAATAGAAAGACAAATCAATGCCGGCAATAACAAAAAAACCAGCATCAATTTATCCCAGCTCATTCCCGCTAAACTCCCCATTAACCAATAGATCATCTGCCGTAAATTCAAATCAGAGCTGAAATAAAATGCCCAGGTGATCACTGCCCCAGTCAAAATGCCCAGAGCGACACCAATCAGCAATAAACGAGATGTCGATAATGCGAAATAAACGGATAAGCCCACCAGCAGCAACATCAAAAGCAGCGCACCCAGCATTGCCGAAAAAGCCATGCTCCACGGACCCAAGGTGACCGGCGCAAATAAAATTAAACCAATCACCGCAACGCTTGCACCGCCAGAAACCCCCAAAACACTTGGCTCAGCCAATGGGTTACGCAGTAACACTTGCAATGCAGCGCCAGCAACAGCAAGCGAAGCACCAATAGTGACCGCAGCAAGCACGCGCGGTAACCGAAGCTCAGTTAATATTTGCCAATGAAATGAAGAGTCAAGTTGCCAAGGCCAGAGCCAAACCTCTCCGGCCATCAAACTCAAACAACTGACCAATAGCAAAATAACCGAGCTGAAATAAAAAGCGGTACGCCAACGGCAATGAAATTGTTTATTTAATTCAACTACAGTCATCGTTGAAATCATCGAAATATCATAGCGAAAGCTTATCAGCTTGCCTGAATAAATGCATGCGCAATCCAGTCGTCACAAACTGTGAAAATGAAATATAAAAAAGCCGCAACAGCTAACTGTTGCGGCTTTTCGCTAGAAAAAGGAGATGAAACTGAACTAGCGACTTTTCAGCTGCTCTACGCGTGCTTTTAATTTCTGTCCAGGACGGAAAGTGACAACACGACGCGCAGTAATGGGAATATCTTCACCCGTTTTCGGGTTGCGGCCCGGCCGCTCATTCTTCTCACGCAAATCAAAGTTACCAAAACCGGATAGTTTGATCTGCTCACCATTCTCAAGAGCTTTGCGAATCTCTTCGAAAAAAACTTCCACCAGTTCCTTGGCGTCCCGCTTGCTTATTCCTAATTTTTCAAACAGGTTCTCAGCCAAATCGGCTTTTGTGAGCGCCATAGGTTTTTTCCTCAAGGCTGTTGATGTGATACATAATGTTGCGACATTGTTAATGCTACACCAAATTTTTGTAGAGCTGTCGCAAACTGTGCCTTTGATTGACAAGTCCGGTCTTCTGGGAGACTCAGCCCCTCGCCAATACCTGACAAGTTTATGCCAACTTGCTGATTTACGCCAACTTTTTATAGGGTATTTTACAAATCTTCTTGGAAATAGATTGAGTTTTGACAGAAAAAATAGACATTTTTGCATCAAAAATATAGACAGAATTCACCCAATAGAAGTAGGTTTATCCAACCAATAGACAACAATTGGTTAATAATATCGTGAAATGAAATTTTATAAGAATATTATACTTATCGAAAATCATTGCGCAACCCACTGTAATGTAATGGAAAAAATTACTTTTTGATGAAAAATAAGAATAATAAATCTTCACTACTCATAGTTTTTTTCTTTTTCGCAACATCGTACTGTTTCAGTTTGCAGAAGGTATAAAAAAAGAGACCGCGAACGGTCTCTTTTCATACTCACTAATTGGCAAAAACTAGCGATTAATCGCGTAGTTGTGCATCAAATTGCGCGCCCAAGTGCTGAACAACGAGCTCGACTACCGCACTGATGTCAGCTTCTTCCAGTGTACGCTCATCAGATTGAAGGCTGAGTGCAATCGCTAGACTCTTATCACCTTCTGCAACACCTTTACCTTGGTACACGTCAAATAGACGAGCGCCCTTAAGTAGTTCTGACTCAACATCAAGGCAAGCTTTGACCACTTCATCTGCCGCAACGTCAGCTTTCACAATCATCGCGATATCACGACGGTTCGCTGGGAACTTAGAAAGACGTACTGCTTCTGGCACCATACGTTTTTCAATCGCTGACCATTCAATTTCAAACACAATGGTGCGACCGTTTAAGCCAAACTTACGCTCTAGCTCTGGATGAACGGTACCAATCACACCGACGGCTTCGCCATCAAGCATGATCACAGCAGATTGTCCCGGGTGAAGTGCTGGGTGACTGGCCGCTTGCAGCGTATAAGCATTGTCGTTACCAGTCAGCTCAAAGATCGCTTCAAGGTCACCTTTCAAATCAAAGAAATCAACGCTGTTGCTTTCAAGATTCCAATGCTCTTCATTGCGACTACCCGCAATCACACCTGCTAGCATCACTTCTTGGCGCATGCCGTTCTCGGCGGCTTGGTCAGGAATAAAGCGTAAACCTTGCTCAAACAAACGCACACGTGGCTGTTGGCGTTTTTGGTTATAAACAACAGTATTCAACAAGCCTTGAATCAAGCTCAAACGCATCGCTGACATTTCAGCTGAAATTGGGTTTGGTAAAATCAGTGGTTCAACATCAGGCACAATCAGTTTTTGCTGCTCAGGTTCAACGAAGCTATAAGTAATCGCTTCATGGAAACCACGATCAACCAAAAGATCGCGAACGCGTTTTAGTGGTAAATTCGCTTCTTGATGAAGATTCATGGTCAGTGCAGCAACAGGCGCTTGCACTGGAATATTGTCGTAGCCATAAATACGGCCCACTTCTTCAATCAAGTCTTGCTCAATGGCAATGTCAAAACGCCAAGATGGTGCAACAGCTGTCCAACCTGCATCGGTTGTCTCTACTTGCATACCAAGACGGTTTAGGATCTCAACCACATCGCTATCAGCAATATGATGGCCCAATAGATTGTCTAGCTTGCTACGGCGCAGTGCGACAGTTTTTGCTTTTGGTAGATCAGCATCTGACTCAACAGCAACCACAGGGCCTGCTTCACCACCGCAAATGGCAATCAATAGCTCAGTTGCGCGCTCCATCGCACTTGGTTGCAATGCAAAATCAACACCACGCTCAAAGCGCATCGATGAATCTGTATGCAAACCATAGCTGCGAGCACGACCTCGGATATGATCCGGCGCGAAGAACGCACACTCAAGTAGGACATCTTTAGTTTCAGCTGTCACGCCTGAGCCTTCACCACCGAAGACACCGGCGATGGCCAGAGCTTGATTGTGGTCCGCAACGACCAAAGTATCACTGTTTAGCTCAGCTTCGCTGCCATCAAGCAGGGTCAGTTTTTCACCTTGCTCTGCCATACGTACTACAATACCACCATTGATCTTCGCAAGATCGAAGGCGTGCATTGGTTGGCCTTGCTCAAGCAACACATAGTTGGTGACATCAACTACAGGATCAATGGAGCGAATACCACAACGACGCAATTTTTCTTGCATCCAAAGTGGTGTTTGCGCTGCAACATTGACATTTTTCACCACGCGGCCAAGATAACGAGGACATGCGGCTGGTGCTTTCACGTCAATCGCAACTGTATCTTGCAAGCTCACAGCAACTGCAGAAGACGCAGGCTCAGTCACATCAGCACGGTTTAACACACCCACTTCACGCGCAAGGCCGCGAATGC
This sequence comes from Vibrio stylophorae, assembly GCF_921293875.1. Taxonomy (NCBI): domain Bacteria; kingdom Pseudomonadati; phylum Pseudomonadota; class Gammaproteobacteria; order Vibrionales; family Vibrionaceae; genus Vibrio; species Vibrio stylophorae. The sequence goes on along the minus strand of NZ_CAKLDI010000001.1, from coordinate 1,391,308 downwards.
TAAAGCAGTCTGCACGGTTAGCAGTCAAATCAACGTCAATAGTGACATCATTTAGACCTAAGAATTCACGGAAATCGGTACCAACTACCGCATTCTCAGCAAGTTCCATGATGCCATTGGATTCAACATCAATACCAAGCTCAGAGAAAGAGCACAGCATGCCATGAGATGGCTGACCGCGAAGTTTTGCTTTCTTAATTTTGAAATCGCCAGGCAATACAGCGCCAACGGTTGCAACCGCAACTTTTAAGCCCTGACGGCAGTTTGCAGCGCCGCACACGATATCAAGTAGTTCTTCTTCGCCCACATCAACTTTAGTTACGCGAAGTTTATCGGCGTCTGGATGTTGGCCACACTCAACCACATGCCCTACTTTCACACCGGTGAATGAACCAGCAACAGGAAGGACATCGTCCACTTCCAAGCCAGCCATGGTAATTTGATGTGTTAGCTCGTCAGTTGTAACCGCAGGGTTAACCCACTCACGAAGCCAGGATTCACTAAATTTCATTTTTACTAGCTCCTAATGGTTACTTGAATTGCTTAAGAAAACGTAGGTCGTTCTCAAAGAACGCACGCAAGTCATTTACGCCATAGCGAAGCATAGTCAAACGCTCAACGCCCATACCAAAAGCAAAGCCTTGATACTCTTCAGGGTCGATGTTTACTGCGCGAAGTACATTTGGGTGCACCATACCGCAACCCAGAACTTCTAGCCATTTGCCATTTTTACCTTTTACGTCCACTTCCGCTGAAGGCTCAGTGAATGGGAAGTAAGAAGGACGGAAGCGAATTTCCAAATCTTCTTCAAAGAAGTTACAAAGGAAATCGTTCAAAATGCCTTTTAGCTGAGCAAAGTTGATGTTTTTATCCACCATCATGCCTTCCACTTGGTGGAACATTGGCGTGTGTGTTTGGTCGTAGTCATTACGGTATACACGGCCAGGCGCAATAAAGCGAAGTGGTGGCTGCTCAGCCTCCATGGTACGAATTTGTACACCTGAAGTGTGAGTACGCAACATCAGCTTAGGATTAAAGAAGAAGGTGTCGTGATCAGTACGTGCAGGGTGATCGGCCGCGATATTCAAGGCATCGAAGTTATGAAAATCATCTTCGATTTCAGGGCCTTTTTTCACTGCAAAACCAAGCTCACCAAAGAAAGTTTCGATACGTTCAATGGTGCGAGTCACTGGGTGCAAACCACCATTCTCAATGCGACGACCTGGCAGGGTCACATCAATGGTTTCTGCGGCAAGTTTTGCTTCAAGCTCTGCTTTTTGCAGCGCATCACGACGCGCGTTAATTGCTTGCTGAACTTCTTGCTTGGCTTGGTTGATAAGCTGACCTGCTTCACGGCGCTCTTCTGGTGGCAATTTGCCCAAGCTTTGCAGTTGCAGCGTTAAATCGCCTTTTTTTCCTAAGTATTGCACGCGAATTTCATCAAGTGCCGCTAGGTTATCCACCTCAGCTAGCGCTTGTGTCGCGTTGGCAATGATTGCTTCTAGTTGTTGCATGATGTCCTCGTTTCCTCGATACCATAAGGCGTGGCATCAAGGGTTGATACAGTCAAATGGCATAACGTGACATAGTAATGAATGCGCTGCGCAAAGCAAATACTTATTGGGGGGAGACACTTGAGAGTGCTGATTCTTTAAACAAGGACAAATTCTAATGCAAAGTGGTTTGAATCTTTTTCGACCCATTTCCATTTCTCAGGTAAAAAAGCAAGTGAAAAACGCATATGAAAAGCGGGCTAAAAAAAGAGCTTTTGTTAAAAAGCTCTTTCAATGAAATGTGCGGCTGTTTGTGCCTTCTAAAAACCACTGTTTTTAGACTAAAGCGTCCCTTTCGGATCTACTGGCGTAATATTGGCAATGACGAACTCATGATAGGGCTTGATGTACATCAAGAAGAATTTCACAAAATCGATGACCTCTTCATCATCAAAGGCGCCATCAAAGCTATACAAATCTGCTTCCATCACCGGATCGCCATCAGCATCAAGATAGATACGCGCAAATCGGTTCTTTTTATTCCACAAATTTATTTCATCAAGTGGTACCGCGCCAACGCCCATGGCGTAATAAGCTGAAATCCCCGCGACACCGCGATTCTTAATTAAAAATGCACTGCGATTGGGAAGACGAACCGCCACAATCCCTTTTCGCACCAAAATAGTTTGCTCGTGACCACCCTCTTTTAGAATTTTCACCAATTGCTGATCGGTAAATTCAGTCACACCCTGTGCGAAACCTGTACTGGCAACCAACGCCGTTGCCGCAAATACCCCTGCTTGCACTAACTTTTTTAGTCCCAACATGCCCATCCCCTTATCGATGTTTTGACCACAGCAAAATTGCTTATGTGATCTAGATCATAGAATAGAGATTGAAAACATCAGTCCAGATAGTGCGACAAACGAGCCGAGTTAGATAAAAAAGACGCCTAAAAAAACAAACAATGCCCAGTTTCACTGGCCTGTGCGCTCACGATGTTTTTTTCGTCAAAATTTTCACCTTTATTTTAAAACGATGTAAGACTCACTGCGCAACATCCAGCTACATAGAACAAAAGAGACTATCCCTAAAACTCATTGACCAGGCGCGTTTCCAAAACTGCTTAACCTAAACACCTTTAAGCAAACCAAGCAAAGCCAACCGCTATTCATCCATTGCTGCGCCTTGCAAAAAAATCTGCTGTAGCTGCATCGCCGCTGGCCCTAAAGGCTGACGACGTAACCAAATGAGATCGACAGGCTGTTGCCAAGGCACGTCACTTCGATCCATTTGTAGCGCAATCAGACTTGGATGCTGCGGCTCTTTTTCCAACATATATTGCGGTAAAATGGTCCAACCAATATTGGCAGCTGCCAGCATTTTTGCGGCCTCTAAGCTGTCACATTGCCAAACGCGATCCGCAATACGCTCGGTTAAAGGCGACTGGCCATAACTTGGCGCATCTCCCTGACTCAGCAGAATTTGGGTGTGGGATTCAAAATCGCTCAAACTAAGATCCGTCAGTTCAGCTAAGGGATGAGCGACGCCACACACCATCTTTAACTGAATTGAACCGACATTTCTCATCATAAACTCTGGGCCCGGTAATACTTGCTGGCGCACTAACGCAAGCTGCCCTATGCCTTGATTAAGCGCCTGATAGATATGCTGCGCGTCAGCAAATTTCAATGTCACTGAAAGCTGTGGAAATTGCGCGTTTAACTGCGCAAGTGCATGGCTCACATAAGGCGTCATCACCATATGCTCGACATAAATTGATAAGTGGGATTCGATGCCTTGCTCAATCGCATCTGCTAGCGACATCAGCTCATCGCTATCAAGTAATACCCGCCTTGCGCGCACCAGCAGTAATTCACCAGCTGGTGTTAACCTCGGATAACGCCCTTGGCGATCAAAAAGCTGAAGATTTAAATCCATTTCAAGATTTGCAATATTGGTACTCACCACAGATTGCGCGCGGCCAAGCTCCCGAGCGGCAGCAGAAAAGGATCCCTGCTCAGCACTTACCACAAAGGACTTCAACTGCTCTAATGAAAATCGCATCAATACGCTCACTCAACCAATAACCAATCCAGAACCAAATATGCCACAGCCAAACAGCTATCTATAAATTAGATGGTATCTAACTTTTTATTATCAATAAAAGCCATATATTACACCCAATTCAATGTGTAAAGAGGTTCTATATGCATCAAACTTGGGATCGCATTCGTCACGCCGTCGGTTTTGAGCTATTGGGTTTAGTGCTTATTGTCGGCATTCTCAGTCAATTTGGATTTTCCGTGGGTCATGTGGGGGTACTTGGGGTATTTTTTGCCATCATCGCCACCGCATGGAACTATGTATATAACCTAGGTTTTGACCGATGGTTGAAAAAATCCCAAGGTCATACGGAAAAAACGCAACAGCAGCGTTTATGCCACGCCCTAGGCTTTGAATTTGGCCTGCTCTGGCTCACCATTCCAGCGCTGGCATGGTGGCTAAATATCTCGCTTTGGCAAGCCTTTGTGATGGATATTGGGTTGGTTGTCTTCTACCTTATATATGCCTATTTCTATAACTTGGCTTACGATCGCCTATTTCCCATTCCTGTATAAGTGCTAGGTCCATAGGTGCCAGGTACATAGGCCTTGGTGCATAAATGATATTCGGTACGTAGGTGTTAGCTACATTGATGTTGGGACGCAGCCGCATAGCCGCTTCAATGAAAACAATTGCTCTCAACGTCTTGGCGCAAAGCAAGGCGTTGTTTATCATCGAAGAAAAAACAAAGAAAGGATGAGCCATGCTTATTCCAAAATTGAGCGATATCTTTATTTATCCCATAAAATCAGCGGCTGCTACCTCACAAAATCACGCGCAGGTTACATTAGAGGGGCTTTGTCATGATCGCCGCTTTATGCTCATGGGTGTGCAAGGTGAGATGATCACTGCGCGCCAATTTCCAGTCTTAATTGGTGTACAGGTACAATTCGATGGCCAGACGCTCACCATTAGTGCGCCAAGCCAAGCGCCCATCTCGATGATGCGCGAACAATGGCAACTCACCGCAAAAACAGCGCAGATCTGGCATGACACCTTCACTGCCTATCACTGCCATGCCAGCTTGGATCAATGGTTCTCACAGCTGCTTAATCATCCCGTCAGCCTGCTCTATTGCGGCGAGCAGTCGCAACGTTATCGTGACAAGCTCAAGCGCAGCATCAATTTAGCCGACTCAAGTCCCATCTCTTTGATTAGCCAAGCTTCGCTCGACGCACTGAATACACACAGCCCATTACCACAACAAATGTTGCAGTTTCGTCCCAATTTGGTGGTCGAAGGTTGCGATGCCTTTGCTGAAGATAGCTGGCAACAAATTCAAATTGGTGAGGTGATTTTTGATGTTCGTGCACCGATTATGCGCTGTGCAATGACTCAAATTGACCCTATTTCGGCCCTTGTTCAAACAGACAATGAACCGATGAAAACACTGGCGACTTTTCGCGCTAATAGCAAAGGCGAAGTTTACTTTGGGCAAAAATTGGTGGCGCAAAATACAGGCACTATCTCAATGGGCGATCCTATTCAAGTGCTCAGTAAAAAAACGCCTATCTCGCTTAGCGCGGCCAATCGCATCATTAACCCAAGCCGTACCGTCAACCCAAGTCTCACCGTCAGCCCAAGTCGCAGCGACGCCCCAGAAACACCCAAGCAGCTACCGTCGATGAATATTCGCTGCACGGATAAAAAACGCATCGCGCCGCATTTTTATCAGTTTGAATTTGTGGTGGAAACAAGCAGTCGAAAAGGCAGTCAACGACATCATTCGTTAGCGTTTCAAGCGGGACAATTTGTATCTCTCAATGTACCCATTCAAGGGCAATCCCATCAGCGCAGTTATAGCGTGAGCCAGTGGCAACAGAATAAGGTATCAGGAGAGATTCGCTTTCAGCTAATGATTAAACGAGTTGATCATGGCTTAGTTTCTAACTGGCTCATTGACCAGCTGAAACCTAAGGATCGCTTACAAGCCAGTGCGCCGCAGGGAGAGTTTTGCTTACAACGCGAGCCATCACCCGTACTGCTGATGTCTGCGGGTAGTGGTATCACACCAATGCTGGCAATGCTGACCCAACTCCTGGCTGAGATGCACAATCGCGATGTGATTTTCTATTATTTGTGCCATCAGGAATCAGATGCTGCAGTGCTTTCGCACTTGCACAGCCTTGCAGCCCAGCACCCCCAATTTGATTTACGACTGGCGCTGTCTAAACCGACGCAGCCGTGGACTGGATTAACAGGACGACTCAATCTTGGCCATATTCGCGCCCTGCCCGATCTTAAGTCTTTTCAAATTTATCTGTGCGGACCCAATGGCTTTATGGAAAAAGCACAGCAATTACTACTCAGACAAGGCGTGGCGCAAAACCAAATTCATCAAGAGTTTTTCCAAACATCCACACCAACTGGTGCAAAGCAAGATTGCAGCATTCAATTTGATGGCTTTCGATTTATGGGCAATAACCAAGCCAGCTTGCTGCTTCAACTTGAACAACAAGGCCTGCAGTTGGCGCATAGTTGTCGCAGCGGTTTTTGCGGTGCGTGTAAAGTCACCATTCGAGAAGGCAAAGTTAACCACGGCCATTCACAGGCATTAACCCCTGAGGAAATAGCGCAAGGCCAAGCATTGGCCTGTTGCTGTATTCCTCTGACCGATATTGTGGTTGAGCGCTAAACCCATCACTCATTCAGCTGCCAGTACAATTGCGCTGCTGGCAGCGAAAAAACGCGGCGTTTTACTTGTAGCGGGTTCAGATCGTCAAGCACCTCGACCAGCACACCTTCCATATGACTAAAAACCAACCATGACCCTTGCCAATCACCGTCAAACTGCACCGATAAAAATTTTGTATCTGGGTTGGGTAAGGGCAATCCTGATTCATCCAATTGATAATCACGATAGAGATTAATTCGACCCGACCTGATGTTGGCAACCACCCGCAGCTCTGAAATATAGTTGCGGCTAAAATCAAACCCTTCTGGCGCGCTCAACTGACTAAAGTCTTTATTGGCGGGTGCTGGCTCAGCGCTTGATTCACTGGGCGTCAATTGCACTAACTCAACCCCTAAAGGCGCATCGAGGGCACTAAGCTCAACGGAATCATCCTCTTCTTCTATCGCGGCGGCTGGTGGATTTGTCGAACTCGATGAGCCACCTCCGCCTCCACCACCACAGGCAACTAACAGCAGTAAACTTATCAATAAGCTGAGGTATCGCATCACTCTTCTCCCGTATAGTTAAATAGATGACGGCTAATGGGCTGCGTAAACCAGTTTTGACTCAGATCGCCGTTTGACTCGACAAATTCGACCAAATTGGGATATGCCGAAACCAAATCAACATATTCTGCAGGGTGCGCCCAATTCGATTGGGTGATCTCTAATGCCCAAGGTAATCCCGTATCCGTAAGATAACTTTGATAACTTGGCGCCTCGCTATTGGCAGCCGCACTATTTTGAGCATCGATGACGGAAGCATCATCGCCTTGCGTAAATAAGCTGGCATCCGCTAAATCTGTGTAAGGTTGATTCATTAAATGAATTTCCAACCCGCGGCCGGGATAATTCACGCCAAAGAAGTTGCCGCGATAGCGATTTTCAGTAGCAAAAATAAATGGATTTAGCGGCATCGCTGGTAAATTTTGCGCCTCAATTCCGGCTTCAAATGGAATACTGGCAACAAACTCAAATTGCGAATTGGACTGACAGTTTTGCCATGTGCGGAAAAAGTCATAGAGGCAGCCTTGCGAAGTCAGGTGCTGGCGCAGATTATTGCTGATCATCACCACCAACTCGCTTTGCCCCGCTTCAATGGTGGAATGGTTGACTTGCACCTCGCCGTTATAGCGCACAGCGGCTAAATCAACGTCTGCGGCATTTGCTGGTACGCCCTCAAAGTGCACGGCAAAGCCATTACTAAAACTGGCGCCATAACCCGTGAGCTGACCATGAATATCGACGCGAATCACTTCGCCTGCTTCCATTACAGTGACGACACGATAATTTAAAACCACATCGTTAAAATCATAATCGCCAACCAAGGGCCAATTATCTTCATAGGCCAATGTGACCCAGCTATTTTCACCGGGGTAATAGCTGTAATCTAAATCTGAAGCCACAACAGTAATGGCATGATCCTCAACTTCACCCACGCTCGCCCCGCCGTAAGATGGCAATCCCGCTTGGTCAAAGCTTCGAAAACGTGCCCAAGTTTGCCCACCAACGGCATCATCTGGTACACGAATCAGCACTGTATTGGCGCCAGGTGATAGCGTCATATCTGACAGGGTATTTTCACCCGCATCAAACTGACCATTTTGATTCCAATCGAACCAAGCATTGACCACGGTATCAGCGCCGCCACCAATGTAAATTTGCAGCGCGGTATCAAAGCCAGCTTTCACTGGTGATAAGAAGATCACCCCATCGTCGTCATCGGCACCATGAGCGTCATCGGATGCGGGTGAAACTTGCGCTTCACCTTCGGCATCAACCGCAATCCCCAATAGATAGTTAGGGCTTAACACTAAATGCCGCGCGCCGTTTTCATCCAAACTGGTTTGGTAACTGTCCGGCGCATCGCCAAAGTCGGTAAATCGTGCTAGTACTGGCGCATTCGCACAGCGCGCACCATCATTATTACCGGTTGGCTCGGCCTGCGCGAAATAAACACCGGTGGGCACAGGATTATCAACATCCCGAATATCAATGCGAAATACCTGTCCATTGTCATTTCGCGCCACATAAAGGTAGCCATTGACATCAAAGTAATGGGCGCCGAGCGCTGTACCGCGAACGCCAGTTTCGCCTAAATATTCGGTCGCGCCAGTCGATGCGTTGATGCGATAAAGCTTACCGTTACTGCCCACCACAGCGTAGATATGCCCATCACCGGGATGAAATGCCATATCATGAATGCCCAGCGGCGCATTGGTGGTGATGGTTTGTGCTGTCAAAGTCGATTGGCTCAAATCAACGCGATAAAGCCCTCGGTTAGTGGAATAGAGGTAATAATCGCCATCATAAATATCACCAATATAAAAATTGACCGCTGGCAAACCCGAGACATCCAAAAGCTCACCATTGAAATAGCGATCCAGACGAATGATGGAGAGTGTTTCTTTATTAAAACCGTAGAGGTAGCGATCGGCTTCGTTAAAGGCTAGCGAATTAACACGATTACCAACGAAACCATCCGAAGTCGATAGCACGCGCACCAGACCCGTGGCTAAGTCCACCGATTTATAATAAGTTTCATAGCCGCCGCTTGGGGTTGATGTTCCCTGTGATAAAAATGCTTCGGTTGGACAAGCATCAAATGGCATTGCTGCATGCGCTGCAGGCATCAACATCATGCTTGCGAATGTTATTGCGAGAGTTTGATTCATCATTGCGCTCCTCTAGTCGCGATCTAGAGGGCAAATTCAGTGCCAAACCATCAGTCTTATTTATTCTATTGATTTATCAATATTTAAATGTTCTGCCTCAAGACAAATAACGGCCTTTTTCGCGTTTTGCAATGTGCTCGATGCAAATCAAAAAACACCCCCAAGCAGTCATAATAAAAAAAGCCAGCATGTGCTGGCTTAATGAAAGCAATGAAGTTCACAGGGTATCTTGGCTACATTGAATTTGATGATCGAAACAAAGCCCCTCTTTTTTCGAGCATTTTTCTAAGGTTTTTCCCTTCGCTTCAGCGCGCGTTCGCCCCGTCCCGTAAATACCGCCTGCATTTAAATCATTGAGATAACAGCCCCAAACATTGCTTCGGGAGTCCTCGTCATCCAGCGATTGGCCATTGAGTACAATGCGCTCTAATCGGCGCACCTCACGACGAAGCTGTTTTACTTCAGCACGCAGCGCTCGAATCTCGGCACTTTGCTGAGCTTGCGTATCCACATCACTTTTAGCCATGACAAGCATCGGAAAACTTGCCAGCAAAGCGCCCAATATGACGCTTATCCCTCTTTTCATCCTGCCTCCGTTTCAATCTCGCGCATCATGGCATTCCCCATGACTGTAGCAAAGCTGTTGAAAATAAGCTGTGATTCACATCGATAAGACAGCCTTGATTGCCCCCCTACAAATGCAAGCCTCGCTAAATTTAAGCACTATGTGAACCAACCGGCTTCAACAAATAGCCTGTGACAGCGTCACTCATATGGCAATTAAGCGCACCCACTGTTCGCCATACCGTCGGCACTTTGCCACAGGATAGCGCTTTATTTTCTATGCTATGGACAGAAGACAGTGCCAAAACGATGAGAGGGTCAGCCATGGCATTTTCAATTCAACGCATTCCCGTCTGGTTATTTATCTTGCTGGGTCTTCTTTTGAATATTGTGGCCATCTTGATTTCTAGCGTGATTCTCGAACAATACAATCAGCGAAATCAACGGCTACATGAGCAGCAAACAGAGTATCTCGACCATATCAGTCAAGCTTGGCGAAAAGTCGAAAATTTAGAGCGAAAACGCGAATGGACATGGCTCATGATGCAGCGCTTAGCGGCCAATCAAGATGCGAAAGTCACACCTACACTTATTGCGCAGCTTCAACCTTGGCTCAATCAGCCCCTCAATAACATCAGTTATCAATCTCTATTTCAGTTGATTGACCAAGACCAGCAACAGCTGAGAGAAAAAATCGATACCGCTTATATCGAGACCCTTACAATTAAGCAGCGACTTCAAACAAACAGCCAGAATGCGGCCTATCTTCATCACCTTGCGCTTTTTTTGCAGATACTAGGGCTCACCCTATTGTTAGCGCGAGATCTATTAGGCCATCGGCATGATCAAAAAAGCCGGTGACAAGCACCGGCTTTTATCAACCCATAGGCTGATTATGCAAGTCGAAAGCGACTCACATTATTTTGTAGCTCGCTGGCAAGCTGTGCCAAAGACATACAAGCTTGCGCTGTTTGCCCTGCACCTTCAGCCACTTCAAGTGAAGATTGGTTGATGGTTTCAGCGTTGCGGCTGAGCTCTTCTGTCACTGAATTTTGCTCGCTACATGCGCTCGCAATTTGCATACTCATGCTGGCGATTTGAGAAACACCTTGCTCAATGCTGTGGATCTCTTGTCCTGAGCTATGCGCTTGCGTCACACACTCTTGGATCATCTCACAGCTGCGCTGCGTTGAGGTGCCCGCTTCTTTCGTACGTGCTTGTAGGATCTCAATAATCTTAATAATTTCTGTAGTCGATGTTTGTGTACGACCTGCAAGGGTGCGCACTTCATCAGCAACCACCGCAAAACCACGACCTTGCTCACCCGCACGCGCCGCTTCAATCGCCGCGTTCAGTGCAAGCAAGTTAGTTTGCTCTGCAATGCCATTGATCACATCAACAACCATACTAATGCTGGCTGAATCTTTCTCAAGTTGATTAACAAGCTCACCCGTATTTTCCATTACTTGCGCAACACGTTGAATGCTATCGATATTCTCTTGAACCACATGGATACCACGATTGGCATTTTCAGTTGCTGCCATCGCTGCATTGGATGCTTCTTCTGTATTGCTGGCAACCTCATGCACCGTTGATTGCATCTGCTCCATGGCAGTGGCGATCATATTGATTTGATCTTGTTGAATACGCATGCCATGCGAGGTTTGCTCAGAAACCGCACTCACCTCTTCAACCGCCGCGCTTAGCTGCGTTGCAGCGCCGGTGATGTGGTAAAGCACTTCACGCAATTTATCTTGCATCGCTACGCAAGATGATGCCAACAGACCCAATTCATCTTTGCCCATATTCGATAAATCAAGTTGATAGGTTAAATCACCATCTGCAATGCGACCGGCCATTTTCATCACTTCATTCAGTGGACGGCAAATACCGCGCGTCAAGATCACCGTCACGATCGCCATAAATATTAAAATCATGCCAATGGCGATGAGATTAAGCATCACAGCGCGATTCACGCGATCATGTGCAAGCGCGCTATCGCTATGCGCGTAGCCAGTGTTGAGGTCATCGAGTTTACCAATGGCAGTAACAAGAGTGAGATAGTCATTAACGCTAGAGAGCATCTCTTGGTTGGCTGCGAATTGATCTTTATTCTCAATCGCTTTTACAAAAGCAGTTTGGTGGGATTGGTATTTTTGCCAAGCATTGGTCACTGCAGCATAGAGGCGTGCATCCTCTTCTTCGCCGGCCACCATGGCTGATTTATATTTTTCTAGGTTGGAGTCCATGTTCGCCAGTAGCTTTTGATAGTCATCAAGCCACTGTGACATTTTAGGGCTGTTTAAATTGGGGATAAGTGAGAACTGATCTTTACGAATGGTCGCAGCGTCAGTTTCCATCTCTTTAACAAGAATGATGCTTGGCATAGTGACTTCAGTCACCAATGATAAGCTGTTTTGAATTTCGTGCGTTTCATTAATTAAAAAGGCACCCATTGCGACTACCGCTAAACCTGCAATCGCAAATGCCCCGCCAATTTTTTTACCGACGGATAGATTTTTTAGTCTCATTTCTCATAGGCCTCGAAATAATATTCCATTAGCAGCAGCCCTATCATATGAAAAATGTCAAATTATTGAAGGTTTTCTGAAAAATGACGTACGTTTAAAGCGTAAACATCAAACAGTATGACGTATCTTTATATTTTAAAGTGCGAATCATTGGCTCCGTGATTGCTCGATTTGCGCTGGTTCTCCACATGGCAAAGCGCCCCATCACGCAATCTCTAGTATTGAAAGTCTGTACTAAAAAAAGTGATTGTTCTAAAAACCAGATACAAACGCTCCCATATAAAGATAAATAAGACTATCTATCAATAGATTGAACTTCAGACTGAACTTTGCGGACAAATCACACCGCTCGTTTGTCTGAAAAACGAGCATTTGACGTGCGAAAAATAAATCACGATCTCATTTCCTTATCGGCAAGATTGATTTTCTAACCTGCTCACAAATGAAAGTGATTAAAAGTGCGCTCATTTGCGGTTGTTTCCTCGCCAATGTCACCTTTGAGAGAGTGAAAAACAAACAAATGAAACAAGGAGGCATCTATACTCTTGGTAGCGCTGAAGATTGTGTTATACTCAGCGCGTTTTTATATCCTATTAACAGAGTAAAACGATGACCGATTTATCAAAATACAGAAACATTGGTATTTTCGCCCACGTTGATGCGGGTAAAACCACAACAACTGAGCGTATCCTTAAGCTAACTGGTAAAATCCACAAGATCGGTGACACACACGATGGCTCAACGACTACTGACTTCATGGAGCAGGAAGCTGAGCGTGGTATTACAATCCAGTCTGCAGCCGTTAGCTGTTTCTGGAACGATCACCGCCTAAACGTTATCGATACTCCAGGACACGTAGACTTCACCGTTGAAGTATACCGTTCACTTAAAGTTCTTGATGGCGGTATCGGTGTATTCTGTGGTTCTGGCGGTGTTGAGCCTCAGTCAGAAACCAACTGGCGTTATGCGAACGAATCAGAAGTATCTCGTCTGATCTTCGTTAACAAACTAGACCGTATGGGCGCAGACTTCTTCAACGTTGTTGATCAAGTGAAAAAAGTTCTTGGTGCTACGCCACTAGTAATGACTCTACCAATCGGCCGCGAAGAAGACTTCGTTGGTGTTGTAGACGTTCTTACTCGTAAAGCATTCATCTGGGATGACACTGGCCTACCAGAAAACTACACCGTGACTGACGTTCCAGCAGACATGGTTGATGATGTTGAAGCATACCGTGAAGAGATGATCGAAACTGCTGTTGAGCAAGACGATGATCTAATGGAAGCTTACATGGAAGGTGAAGAGCCTTCTATCGAAGACATCAAGCGTTGTATCCGTAAAGGTACTCGTGACCTAGCGTTCTTCCCAACTTACTGTGGTTCTGCGTACAAAAACAAAGGTATCCAGCTTGTTCTAGATGCAGTTGTTGACTACCTACCAGCACCAACTGAAGTTGATCCACAGCCTTTGACTGATCCAGAAACTGGTGAGCCAACTGGCGAAGTTGCAACTGTATCTGCTGATGAGCCACTACGTGCTCTTGCGTTCAAGATCATGGACGACCGTTTCGGCGCCCTAACCTTCGTACGTATCTACTCAGGTAAAATTGCTAAGGGTGACACCATCCTTAACTCTGCAACTGGTAAGACTGAGCGTGTTGGCCGTATGGTTGAGATGCAAGCAAATGACCGTAATGAACTAACTTCTGCACAAGCGGGCGACATCATCGCAATCGTTGGTATGAAGAACGTTCAGACTGGTCACACACTATGTGATCCTAAGCACGAGTGTACGCTTGAAGCGATGATCTTCCCTACTCCAGTTATCTCTATCGCTGTTGCTCCTAAGGACAAAGGCGGTTCTGAGAAAATGGGTATTGCGATCGGTAAAATGGTTGCAGAAGATCCATCTTTCCAAGTTGAAACTGACGAAGAAACTGGCGAAACCATCCTTAAAGGTATGGGTGAACTTCACCTAGATATCAAAGTTGATATCTTGAAGCGTACTTACGGCGTTGACCTAATCGTAGGTAAACCACAAGTTGCTTACCGTGAAACCATCACTAAGCCTGTTGAAGATAGCTACACGCATAAGAAACAGTCTGGTGGTTCTGGTCAGTTCGGTAAGATCGACTACCGCATCAAACCTGGCGAGCAAGGTACTGGCTTCAAGTTCGTTTCTACCGTTGTTGGTGGTAACGTTCCTAAAGAATTCTGGCCTGCAATCGAGAAAGGCTTCGAAGGCATGATGAACACTGGTCCTCTAGCAGGCTTCCCAGTGCTTGACGTTGAAGTTGAACTATACGACGGTGGTTTCCACGCAGTTGACTCATCTGCAATCGCATTTGAAATCGCAGCGAAAGGCGCATTCCGTCAATCTATGCCTAAAGCAGGTCCTCAACTTCTTGAGCCAATCATGCACGTAGACGTATTCACTCCAGAAGATCACGTTGGTGATGTTATTGGTGACTTGAACCGTCGTCGCGGTATGATCAAAGACCAACAAGCAGGTCTAACTGGCGTACGTATCAAGGGTGATGTTCCACTTTCTGAAATGTTCGGCTACATCGGTACCCTACGAACTATGACTTCTGGTCGTGGTCAGTTCTCTATGGAGTTCGCACACTACGCACCATGTCCTGCAAACGTAGCAGAAGCTGTAATTGCAGAGCAAAAAGAGAAAAACGCGAAGAAATAATTTCTGACCGTGACTCTTTCAAAACCCTCGCCTCGGCGAGGGTTTTTTTATGCGCATCATTTCGCCTTAGCAAAACACGCGTGTTCTTAGAAAAAAGATGCATGCTGAAATATCTCGTTCAGGCAATCTACACCCACGATAAAACTTTGTTTCGCTCATCGATGGCAAAGTTGATTACTGAAATGACACTTACTGAAATAGTTAATCACTGAAATTACGCCATAAAAAAAGCGAGCTCTCGGCTCGCTTTTTAGCAAATGACTTTGGAAATTAGTAAGTCAATTCACGCTTCGCCAAGTACTCATCATAAGTACCATGGAAATCATTGACACCCTCTTTGGTGATCTCAATGATGCGCGTTGCAATTGAAGATACGAATTGACGATCGTGAGAGACAAATAGCAAGGTGCCTTTGTAGTTCTCAAGTGCCAAGTTTAATGCTTCAATGGATTCCATATCCATGTGGTTGGTTGGCTCATCCATCAACAAAATGTTTGGACGTTGCATGATCAATTTGCCAAATAGCATACGACCTTGCTCACCACCAGAGATCACACGTACCGATTTCTTAATATCATTTTGTGAGAACAGCATACGGCCCAAAATACCACGCACAGTTTGCTCATCCTCACCTTCATTTTTCCACTGAGACATCCAATCTAATAGACTCATGTCAGCTTCAAAATCAGCACTATGATCTTGCGCATAGAAACCAATGTTGTGGTTTTCAGACCATTTGATCATGCCGCTCATTGGCTCCATGGCACCTGCAAGGGTATTCAATAGCGTCGATTTACCGATACCATTTTCACCGATGATTGCCACACGCTCACCCACTTCAATACGTAGGTTTACGCCATTAAATAGAATGTTATCACCATAGCCTTGAGTCAAGCCTTCAACTTCAAGCGCATTACGGAACAGCACTTTCTCTTGGTCAAAACGGATAAATGGTGACTGGCGGCTTGATGCTTTCACTTCTGTGAGTTGGATTTTATCAAGCTGCTTTTGACGTGAGGTGGCTTGTTTTGCTTTCGATGCATTCGCAGAGAAGCGGCTCACAAAGGTCTGAAGCTCAGCTATTTGTGCTTTTTTCTTGGCGTTATCTGCTGTAATGCGGTCTTTCGCTTGCTCAGCGGCAATCATGTATTCGTCATAGTTACCAGGGAATAGACGAAGCTCACCATAATCCAAGTCCGCCATATGGGTACACACGGTGTTGAGGAAGTGACGGTCATGCGAAATGATAATCATGGTGCAGTTACGCGCCAGTAGAATCTCTTCCAACCAACCAATGGTGTGCATATCCAAGTTGTTCGTTGGTTCGTCAAGTAGCATGATATCAGGCTCTGCAAAGAGCACCTGCGCAAGCAGCACACGCACTTTCAAACCCGGTGCCACTTCACTCATCAAACCAAAGTGCATGGACTCAGGAATGCCCAAGCCAAGCAGTAATTCACCGGCGCGCGCTTCAGCAGAATATCCATCCATCTCAGCGAATTCTACTTCTAGGTCGCCAACACGCATGCCATCTTCATCTGACATTTCTGGCATAGCATAGATACGGTCGCGCTCTTCTTTCACGGTCCACAACTCTTTGTGGCCCATGATCACAGTATCAATCACTGTGTATTGTTCGTAAGCAAACTGATCCTGACCCAATTTTGCCATACGCTCATTTGGGTCTTTAGAAACAACACCAGCCGATGGCTCAAGCTCACCGCCTAAGATTTTCATAAATGTGGATTTACCACAGCCATTGGCACCAATCAGACCATAACGGTTGCCTTGACCAAATTTAATCGAGATGTTTTCAAACAGAGGCTTATCGCCAAACTGCATGGTGATATTTGCGGTTGTTAGCACAAACAGTTCCTAATACTTCATAAAGCCGCCAACGCTGACAGGCTCAAATTGTGAATTCGAAAAAAAGCTGGCGGGGTGCCAGCTTTTGCGATGTGCGGATTGTATCAGATTTTGTGATCGCAATCAGTTTTATTGTTGAGACCCTTTATGCTTGCGCCTTACTGCTCAAGCATCTTCATATCAACGATAATTGGCAAGTGATCGGTGACTGCCGGCCAATTCACATCTGAATACGGTGCGTTTACCTGTGGCACAGTGATCGACTCAACCTGCCAGCGTTGCGCCTTACCCGTCATAATATAATCCACTTGGATTTCTGGGTTGCCAGCAGGCCAGCTACGAAAATCAACTTCGCTATCGACAATATTGTTCCAATAGCGACCTAGCTCTTGAACAGTTGCTGAGTTAGGCACATCGTTCATATCCCCCATCAAAATTTTAATACCACGGGTATCGATCGCAGCATCATTCAATGCACGTACTTGATCAATACGCATCGCTGGATCTTCTTTGGTATCTAAATGGGCATTAAATACGGTGATCGGCGCTTCAAAACCAGGCACTTTAATATGTGCTTCAAAGCCAATACGCTGCTCACGTGTACCAGAAGGCAATAGATTCACTTCAGTTTTCAAAATTGGATATTTTGAAGCAATCGCCAGACCATATTGACCCCCATCGAAATCAATGGCGCGACCAAAGGCGACATGCATCCCAGTCAATTTTTCTAATTGTTTCGCCTGATCAACTTTGCCACTACGGCCGGTTAAAACATCAACCTCTTGAATCGCAATCACATCAGCATCAATTGCTTTAATCGCTTTGGCGATCTCTTCCATTGAGCCAACACGCGCCGCCGCCATATTAAACGTAGCGACACGCAAGCTTGGTGCTTGCTCTTGGCTGTAGGTTTTATTTAAAAGATTTGATTGCGCTTGATACGGTTCACGATGCCCACCTGCCATCGCAGTTGCAGAAAAAATCAACGCCAGTGGCAGCAAAGCTGTTTTCAATTTCATGGGGTATTCCTATTGTGTTTATTGTTATTACACTACAACATGCATAGGGATAGGTTTGCAGTGACTATTGTCACACAAATCCAGAAAAAGATGAAAGCAGCTGATAATTCAATGAATTGAACTTCACACTTTGAAATGTTCGGCATCTACACTCAGTGAAACAGCCAATTTTTTAGATAAAAAAAGCACCTTATCAGTGCTCCTTTCGATCATGTTTTGAATGTATTAACCAAGCAATTGATCGACAATTCTCTCCAATAAGAATGTCTCCCGCTCAATGCTTAAACCTTTTTTATCGCTCTCGGCCATGGTGCGATGATTATGGGCAATGGCTTGATGAATGTTGACCCAACGCGGTTCCATCCCATTTTTGATTTCATACGCTTCAAATTGCGTATCACCAAGCTCACGATCAATACGACAAGTAAAACAATAGGACAGCATGTGCATGACATTAGCATCGTCTTTATACCAAGGCCGATACTCCTCATAGCAACCAAAAGCCATAATATCACGAATATTTTGTGCGCCCGTTTCCTCTTGAAGCTCGCGGATCATCCCTGCTTGCGCCGATTCATTGGGCTCTAAGCCACCACCAGGAATGGAATAATCATCATAACGAGCGGTATACATTAGCAAAATATCTTGCCCATCAAGCGCAATAGCGCGCGCTGCGGGACGCTCGACAAGACGCATGGTTTCTAAGTCGGTAATATCAGGATGGATGGTCGTTCGAAGCAATTTCATAACACAATTCAGTATGATTAAGGCGAAAATCCGGCAGTCTACGGATTTATTTCGTTATTTCAAGAGCGTCGATAAAGCCCTTTGCCGAACCGAAACCCAGCGCATGTGAGCGACATAAAGACCAACAGCCAATAGCGCACCTAAGCTATAGGCCAATAAATCTAAAGGGTCATACACACGACCAATGAGAATATTCACCATGGGGATATGAGACAGCCCCAAACGCGGCACTAGGTCAAAATACTGAGCAAATTCAACGCTCAATGCAAAAGCCCACATCAATGGCACAATCAATGGCCAACGCTTGGGCCACAGTGAAGAAAAGAAAAAACACATCAAAGGGACAATCAGCAGATCGCCAATAAAGGGACGAATAAATTGGTCACGCACATACAAGCCAATATAAAGCTCAATGCAACATATCACGACCAGCATTAGGATATGAAAA
Source organism: Vibrio stylophorae (assembly GCF_921293875.1). Classification (NCBI taxonomy): domain Bacteria; kingdom Pseudomonadati; phylum Pseudomonadota; class Gammaproteobacteria; order Vibrionales; family Vibrionaceae; genus Vibrio; species Vibrio stylophorae. The sequence continues at coordinate 1,372,489 of NZ_CAKLDI010000001.1, read as the reverse complement.
CGACGAGAATGCATCATTTAACCTTTTGTTATTTATAAAAAAGATGGCTTTCGCCATCTTTTTTGATTCTATTGACGATTAAATCGCATCAATCGCCTGTTTCACCCGCTTATCTGAAACCGGATATGGCGTGCCTAGCTGCTGGGCAAAGTAGCTGACGCGCAGCTCTTCAATCATCCAACGGATCTCTTGAACGCCTTTTGGCATCACCTGCCCCTTAGGTAACTTATTGAGCAACTCTTGATAGGATTTTTGCACTGCCTCTACCTTAAGTAGATGGGCGCGATCACGATTCGGATCAATCGGTAGTTTTTCAAGGCGACGCTCAATGGCTTTTAGATAACGAATCAAATCAACCAAACGCGTATCACCTGTCGCGGTGACAAAGCCTTTATAGATCAAACCATCGAGCTGCGCTTTGACATCTGACATCGCAAAAGCCGTGGTTAAATCCACGCGTCCTTTGAGTTTTTTACCGATTTGAAACGACAGCGTTAGGATCTGCTCAACGCGCTCTGCAATTTCCACCACAGTATCACCAAGCTCACCACGAATGGTTTCTTTTAAGCGCTCAAAAGCATCACCTTGCCATACCACCCCACCATGTTTGGCGATTAAGGTATCAATGGCGCAGTTGATGCAATCATCAATCAAATCGAGCACGCGACCATAGGGGTTAAAATAGAGACCTAACTTGGATTTATTCGGCAAGTTGTCATGTAGGTATTTGATGGGCGATGGCACATTAAGCAACACCAAACGGCGCAAGCCCTGCTGCATCGCTTGCTGCTGCTCATACTCGTTATCAAACAAGCTAATAGCAACGCTGTCTTTTTGATCCACCAAAGCTGGGTAGGCTTTAACCTCATAACCACCGCGCTTTTGTGTATATTGCAATGGCAACTCGCCAAAACTCCAAGTGCGCAACCCTTGCTGCTCAATATCGTCATCAGCTACTTGCGATAAGGTCTCTTTGACTTTCTCTTGCAAAGAGAGTTTAAGCTCATGCAGATCGTAATGTTCTTTAAGTTTTCGATTGCGATGGTCCACAGCGCGGTAGGTAATCTTCAGATGGTCAGGGATCTGCGTTAATTGCCAATCTTCACGTAAAATCGTGGTACCTGTCATGCGCTTGAGCTCTTTCTCTAAGCAGTCCAGTAAAGGCCCCTGCTCTGGATTGGCGCGCGCCAAGAATGCCGAGGCGTAGTTTGGCGCTGGCACAAAGTTACGTCGTAACTGCTTCGGTAGCGATTTAATCAGTGCAATCACCAATTCTTGACGTAATCCCGGAATTTGCCAATCAAAGCCAACAGGCTCAACTTGGTTCAGAATCGGCAGCGGCAAATGCACGGTCACCCCATCATGATCTTCACCTGGCTCAAACTGATAACTCAGTTTGAGTTTCAAACCATTTTGGTGCCAAAAATTCGGGTAATCTAACTCTGTAATATGGCTAGCATCCCCTTTCAGCAGCATGTCGCGCTCAAAATTCAGCAGTTCTGGCTCATCTTTTTGCGCTTTTTTCCACCAGCTATCAAAATGCTTACCGGAAACTACATCATGGGGAATACGCGCATCATAAAAGGCAAATAGGGTTTCATCGTCAACCACAATATCGCGACGGCGCGATTTGTGTTCCAGATCTTCCACTTCGGCCAGTAAACGGCGGTTATTTTTGAAAAAGGCGTGCTTGGTTTCCCAGTCCCCTTCAACCAACGCGCTGCGTATAAAGAGTTCGCGACAAAGCGCAGGATCAATTTGGCTATACACCACCTTACGCTTAGCCACCACGGGCAAACCGTAAAGCGTCACTCTTTCAAAGGCGGCCACAGCTGCGCGCTGTTTTTCCCAGTGCGGCTCGCTATAGCTGTATTTAAGAAGATGCGCCGCTAACGGCTCAATCCATTCAGGTTGAATTTTCGCAACGCCGCGCGCCCACAGTTTGGAAGTTTCAACCAGTTCGGCAGCCATCACCCATTTCGGCTGTTTTTTAAACAAGCCTGAACTTGGAAAAATAGAAAAACGAGCATTACGCGCGCCAAAATATTCGTGTTTTTCTACATCTTTAATACCGATGTGTGACAGCAAGCCCGAGAGCAATGCGGTATGCACTGCTTGAAAATTTGCCGGCTCTTGATTGCGTTTAAAGCCAAGCTCTTTAACCACCAGTGCCAATTGATAATGAATATCCTGCCATTCACGAATACGTAAATAGTTGAGGTACTCTTTTTGACACTGCTTTCTGAACTGGTTGCTCGATAACTCATGCTGCTGCGTTTTGATGTGATCCCATAGGTTCACAAAGGCAAGAAAATCAGACTCTTTGTCCTCAAAACGGCGATGCTTTTCATCCGCTGCTTGCTGCTTGTCGCTTGGGCGCTCTCGAGGATCTTGAATCGACAGGCCCGCTGTAATAATCATCAGCTCATTTAAACAGCCCAATTTATGGGCTTCAAGCACCATACGACCCAAGCGTGGATCAATCGGTAAACGCGAAAGCTGCTCACCCAGTTTGGTCAGCGCACGCTGATTTTGACGCTCTTTTTGTGGCGCTTTCAGCGCGCCTAGCTCTTCAAGCAGACGCACACCATCTTGAATATTGCGGCTATCGGGCGCTTCCACAAATGGGAAAGCTTGAATATCGCCCAGACCAATAGCGGTCATTTGCAAAATAACCGATGCTAGGTTGGTACGCAGGATTTCTGGATCGGTAAATTCCGGACGGCCAAGAAAATCCTCTTCGCTATAAAGACGAATACAGATACCTTCAGCAACACGGCCACAGCGGCCCTTACGCTGATTGGCACTGGCTTGTGATACAGGCTCAATTGGCAGACGCTGCACCTTGGTGCGATAGCTATAACGACTAATGCGAGCGGTACCTGGATCAATCACATAACGAATACCAGGGACAGTTAATGAGGTTTCCGCCACGTTGGTGGACAGCACAATACGGCGACCAGAATGCGAACTAAAGACGCGATTTTGCTCACTGGCAGATAAGCGCGCATAAAGCGGCAAAATTTCGGTATCACGTAAATTACGTTTATTGAGCGCATGGGCCGTATCGCGAATTTCACGCTCGCCATTCATAAAGATCAGAATGTCACCAAGCCCTTCATCGCAGAGTTCATCGACCGCTTCAAAAATGGCCTCTAACTCATCGCGATCGCCTTTTGACTCAAAAGGCCGATAACGCACTTCAACAGGATAGGTGCGACCAGATACTTCGATAATCGGGGCGCCAAAAAAGTGTTTCGAAAAACGCTCCGTATCAATGGTTGCCGAAGTGATAATAACTTTCAGATCAGGGCGTTTAGGCAAAATCTCACGTAAATAACCCATAATGAAATCGATGTTCAAACTGCGCTCATGCGCTTCATCGATAATAATGGTGTCATATTGGTTGAGATAGCGATCTGACTGAATTTCAGCAAGCAAAATACCGTCGGTCATCAGCTTAATTTGGCTTTGCTCTGAAACTTGATCGCTAAAGCGCACTTTAAAGCCCACTTGACTGCCAAGCTCACAACGCATCTCTTCTGCAATCCGTGTGGCCACTGAGCGCGCAGCTAAACGACGCGGCTGGGTGTGTGCAATGGTACCAAATACACCGCGCCCAGCTTCAAGGCACATTTTCGGCAGCTGCGTGGTTTTACCTGAGCCAGTTTCACCCGCAATAATCACCACTTGATGGTCACGAATGGCGCGCACGATCTCCTCGCGCTTTTGACTGACAGGTAATAGTTCAGGGTAATCCAAATGATGGGGCGCATTTTTTCGCGCCGCAGCGCGCGAACAAGAAGCATCAATCAACTGTTCGATTTCAGAAACCACTGCGCTTCGAGCGCTGGCTTTGGCAATTTTTTGTGCCCCTTGAAGGCGGCGACGCAGAATGAATCGGTCCTTGAGCATACACTCGGAGAGTCGTTTCATCGCTTTTTGAATATGTTCTTTTGCTGGAGAGTCAGACATCACTTAAAAACTCAATCAGGTTACAGCCCTCACGGCTGGTATTGCCGCAATCTTATCACACATTCAAGTAAATCAAGCGGTGCGATCCATTTCTATCCGCCAGATAAGACAAAAGCCGCTAAAGCGGCTCTGTGTCTGATAGTGATCATGTCAAATTTGGCTAAAAACCTTCAAAAGCTTCGCTGAGCCATTTTTCAAGTGCCTGCACATTTTGCGGCTCAACTGCGGGATATCGATGCAACTGATCCACTGCAATATGCGCTTGAAATTGATCGCCTTCATATAAATCATCATCAACCAGATGATGCAGTAAGTGTTGATCCAAATCAGTCAACGGCAGATGGCCAATAACTCGCCAATCGCCCTGTTGCAAGTAACAAAGATCGCTGTATAACACAGTGACAAAATCACCATTCATCTCAATTTGATGATAATCCTCACCGAACTCAGTGTTGGCCATAAATTGGCGTTCAGGGCTGAGTAGAACAAAACCAATACAATTAGGTATCCGCTCTGACAGCCAGATCAATTTGGCTACCGCCTCTTTACCATCATAAGGGATGATAAACAGATCACCACAACGCACGGACTCCATAGGTGCTCCTATTAAAGGATACGATGCAATTACTTCACTGCGTCCTGCCAGCTCAGTACAAGATCTTCAAGCTTATCATTGAGTAGTTGTGTAAATGGGTCGTCAGATTTCATTAGCTGTGATGAGGTACAAATTTCATCACCATCAAAGGTACGAAGCACTGTGTCAGTTTCTTGTGCAAGGAAGAAATAAACATCTTGTTCTTCACCTGCAGCAAAAGCCAAGGTGCCTTGCTCAAAATCAGCCACACGGTGACCACAATCGAGCTCATCTTCAAGCTGCCAACCAAAATCTGCCATATAGTCTGTCACATTTGTCAGTAGGCTTGGTGTGAGCAAAGTAAAACCTTGGTAAATATCACCATGGCTCTCAACCAGTGGTTGCAATCCGAAGCTAATGAAACCGATTTCAGATACAACCTCTTTGTAACTTGCTGGCAGCATCATTGCAAAACGCTGTTCCATTTGCGCGAGATAAGTCGCATCAATTGCTGCATCTTCTAAATGAAGCATTGGCAAACCAGAAGCCACTAATGCATTTAGCGGTACCGCGCGAATCAATTTGATTTTTTCAATTGCATTGCGTGCATTCGCAAAGCGCGAAAAAAACTGCATATCAGACAAAATCTGCGTCAAACTGCTCTCAGTTTTCCATACAGAGGCTGTGTGAATTGGTTGTGCGATTGTGCTGTTTGCTTGCAACATGGTTGTTTCTCCATCAGTGACCAAAAGGCTAAATAAACTGAAACGACAATGGAAAACGGTGTTACAAAATGGGTATTCAAGAAGGATAAAACTGGGGCGGCGAAAGCCAATAAAGGGGGAGTCACTCAAGGACGAACTCATCATGACTGATTCATCAGGCACTGACAAGTACAATTTAATTGTATCAAAATCATAACTCCAGTAGATACTCTACAAATAACTCTTAATTTTTATAGCGTTAGGTGATTTTTGTAATCGTTTTCAAATTGACATTTAATTGACATAGATCACATATTTGACGCGATATGGCCAATAACAAATAATAAAAAGCCCACGCAAGCGTGGGCTTTTTACTTCAATTTTCTTAGTAAAGCTGATTATGGCGAAGCGCCTCAATACGCTTATCCAATGGTGGGTGAGTCATAAATAGCTCACTCAATGTTTTTTTACCATTGATACCAAAGGCCATCATATTCCCTTCCAATTGGGGCTCATGCGCTGATTTTAGACGCTCTAGCGCCGCAATCATTTTACGATTACCACCGGTCAAGCGGGCAGCGCCAGCATCGGCGCGAAACTCACGCTGACGGCTAAACCACATCACAATCACGCTTGCCAAAATACCGAATACTACTTCAAGAATCGATGACACAATAAAGTACGTCATAAAGCTGCCACCGCCCTCGCCTTCTTCATCGCTATTCATAAAGCCACTGACAACATTGGCAATCAAACGCGCAAAGAATATAACAAAGGTATTCACCACACCTTGAATTAGCGTAAGCGTCACCATATCACCATTGGCGATGTGGCTCACTTCATGTGCAAGCACCGCCTCTGCTTCATCACGTGTCATGCTGTTTAGTAGGCCTGCTGACACGGCAACCAAGGCGTCATCGCGCTTTGCACCTGTCGCAAAAGCATTGACATCATTGGATGGGTAAATGGCTACGGTTGGCAGACCAATGTTGGCATCACGCGCAAGGCGTTCAACTGTATCTTTCACCCAACGCTCAGTTTCGTTGCGTGGGTTTTCAATAACTTGAGCACCAACTGAACGCATTGCCATCCACTTTGACATCATCAAAGAGACCAAAGAGCCACCAAAACCAAAGACTGCCGACAAAATCAAAAGCCCTGTCATACTTTGGCGTGGAATACCTGTGACTGAGTAGATGATGCTTAAAACAACACCAAAAACCAGCATCACAGCAAGGTTCGTTAGAAGAAACAACGCAATGCGTTTCATATTATTTTTATCCTTACAAGAAAACGACAATACCCCAGACGTTCAATCAAGCATGCATCACCTGAGGCTGGTATTAATATGAGGCTCAATGCCACTATTTTCAATCCCTCGATATACTTTGTTACGCATTTGTGCCAAAGCTATATAAGCTGTATAAAGAGGACAAAATTCAGCCAGTCAAAAACAGTCGCACCCATATAATCATTCAAGGTGCATCAAAGGAGAGTGAAATATGTCTAATCAAGAAGATTACCGCCTTGCGATTGATATTCTCTGCTGTCATTTAGGCATGACACCAGAGCAAGCCAAAAGCCACTTAGGACTTGATGCAGAGCAAGAGCCACCGACACAAGATGTCTTTGCCCAAGCCAATGCGCTCGTCAAACTGCACACTCAGCCAGATAACCAAACCAACTAGCATTTCAATTGGCATGCTTACATTTGTGCGCCAACGCTTTGGCGCACAAATGGCCCACCCGCAATGATGTCACGACAGCGCACGCAATCAGAATGGCATTGTATTAGCGCCGGATTTTTCTCAATCGCCTGTTGGCAAACTGCGATAAAGGCTTTCAATGAGAAAAGACGCCAAAGGCTCTCACCAACCAGTACCCGCGTCTCGATTGTAGCGACTGCATCATCCAATGCAGCAAACCCTAAAGAGCAAGCACCAATTCGTGTTTCTACGATCCCCTCACCTGCCACCGAAGCCCAGCGCACAAACATCGCACGACCAGCCAATTGCTCAGCATAATGAATCGGTGTCGCGCTTGTCAGCCCAACGCCCATCAACAGTAATACGGCATCATCGAACTCATGCGTGTCAGAACAAAGCGCTTGATAGATATCATAAAGGCCTTGATAGCTTTGCCTCGCCATCAACGCCTTCGCTTGCGGGCCAAGCGCCGTAAAAGAGTTGATGGGATGTACGCTTCGAATACGCATAGGATGATTGAGCAATATTTTCGACAGTGCGCCCATATCTGGCGTGATTCGATTTTCATGCCCTACAAAAGGATGAGGCGAGCAGAATGCCCATGGACCCTCAACAGCATTTTGCTGATAATTCGTTGCATCCTGTGGCGGGTTAGCCAAGCAATCATATTCAAAAGTGGGCATCACCAAGGTATTACCTTTCGATGCCAAGGTATCAATAAGTTGCTGCGGTGAGAAATCACATGAGCCAAAAGATTTCAGTGCGCCATGTGCCAAAATCACTCGCTGTGAAAGCCCTAGTTGGTGCATGGTTTGTTGCAGTTGTGCCAAAGTCAGCATACAAAGGTTCCTCCTCATCCTTGAAGCCCCTCACCATAACAAACAAAGCGAAAGAGCCAAGCATTCTCAACATTGGCTAATCTATTCTGTGAGGCACAATGATGTTCAACGTAAAACTTAAGAACAGCACAAAGGCGTCTGTGTTTTTTAAACACAAAAAAGCCGCACTAAAGCGGCTTAGTCTATCGGAATGATTTAGGCCATTTGCGGCAATGGCAGCGCTGAAATATCAATAAACTCTGCCAAATCACGCTCGTGGATATGCGGCATATAGGGGATTTCACCGAGTTTTGGGGCATTGAGTTTGTCTTCAAGCATCTCAATAATTTCAGCGTAGTTGGCGGTTCCCGGATTAACGCGATTGGCAACCCAACCCGCAAGTTTCAAGCCATCTCGCTCAATAGCTTCTGCAGTTAACATCGCATGATTTAGACAGCCCAGCTTTATCCCTACCACCAAAATCACCGCCAGTTGCTCTTGCTGTACCCACTGTGACAGTGTGGCCTTCTCCGAAACTGGGACGCGCCAGCCACCTGCTCCTTCAACAAGCACCACATCCGCTTTTGTTTTTAGACGCTCTAAACCATCAGAAATTTTCGAAAACTCAATGGGCATATCCACCAATTTTGCTGCGATATGCGGTGAAATTGGCGGTGCATAGGCGTATGGATTCACTTCATCATAAGTCAGCGTACAATTACTAGCATCAAGCAAGCAAAGCGCATCATGATTACGCAGCCCCGCATCGGTTGCTTGGCTGTCACTGGCAATGGGCTTATAACCTGCAACTTGATACTGCTTTGCCATTGCTTGAATGAGGGCTCGCGATGCAACAGTTTTCCCGACTTCAGTGTCCGTCCCTGCGACAAAATAAACCTGTGTCATTTTCTTACCTCAATCAATCCAACTTGATAAGTCGCGCGAAGCGCCCCATCCTCTGAAAAATATTGCTGATATGCGTGCTCAAGCTGCAGTAATGTGCCTTTGGTCAATCTTTGCCTTGCATGACTAGCAATTTGACTGGCGCCAATGCCTTTTAAATCCTGCATCAATGCTCTTGCGGTTGCATATCGACATACAACAGGTTCACAGATTAGCTGGCTCTGCACTATCTGCTTTTGCGCTAGCGCAAAGTTGACCTGATTGAGGGTGAAAAAATCATTCACATGTTGATGTGAATCAATCTGTTGCCATGCAGTTTTCAGCTCATGCAATGAGCCATCAAGAAGCACGGCGCAAACAAAACGGCCACCCGGTTTTAATACCCGATAGGCTTCAGCAAAGGGACGACTTAAATCTTGGCACCATTGCAACGCCAAGCTGGAATAGATCAGTGATAGACTTTCATCTTGAAACGGCAGCGCTTCTGCATCTGCCTGAACACCACGCCAATGGGAAAGCCCCCTCTGTTTCGCTTGCCTGAGCATCGCGGATGAAAAATCAAGGCCGATGGGGTGCCAACCTTGCTGAACCAGTAATGTGCTACCAAACCCAGTACCTGTACCAATATCAAGCGCAAGTTCCCCTGCACTTTTGGGCACCCAGTCAGCCAAACGCGTCGCCACCTGACGCTGAAAATCCGCGTAATGATCGTATCGCAGCGCCGCTTGATCAAAAGATTGTCGAATACGGTGCTTTTCAGGCAAATTGAGCGCTAGCATGCAAGCTCCTGCGATAGATTTTCGATCGGTTGTGGCTGTGCGAGTGCATGCCTCAATTCATTGAGCAGCTTGTCAATGTGCGCCTCTGTATGGGCGGCACTTAAACAAATACGCAGCCGTGCACTATTAGGCGCCACGGTCGGTGGACGAATCGCCCCCACTTGAATCCCTTGCGCCGCCAAATGTCTTGCGATGTGCATGGTACGCACACTGCTTTTTAGAATCACCGGCTTGATTGCCAGTGTTGGCATACGTGCTGACATAAGTGCTGGCATGGATGCCGTACCTAACTCACCAAATTCTGTCGCTAATTGCCGCAACCCTTGGTCAAAATAGGCACTATTGTTTTGCAATTTTTCGCGAAGCTCTGGCTGCCAACGCACAATCTCTATCGCACATTGAATGGCAGCAGCTTGCGCAATGGGCATCGCGGTGGAGTACACATAGTGGCGAGAAAACTGGCGCAGATAATCGATATTTTGCTGCGTACTTAAAATCGCAGCGCCGCCAATGCCCAAGGCTTTGCCAAATGTAACCATTAGATAATCGGGTTTGATCTTGGCCACGTCGCAGCTACCGCGACCTTGCTCGCCAGTCACGCCAATACCATGGGCATCATCAAGGATCAGCGCCGCCCCCTGTTGTTGACAAAGCGCCGATAATTCAGTCAAAGGGGCACTATCGCCATCCATGCTGAAAATCCCTTCAGTGACCACCCAATCTTGCCCCGCTTGCGCATTGTGCTTTTTTATCAAGCGTGCAAGCGCCTGTGAGTCGTTATGCGCAAATCGGCGATGATGCGCCTTGGTATGCAGCCCTGCATCAATTAAAGAGGCATGGTTTAGTTTGTCTTGAAATAAGCGGTCTTGCGGTTCAACCACGGTATGCAGCAAAGTTTGATTAGCGCTAAAGCCCGAGTTAAACAGCAACGCATCCTCAAAACCAAGCCAATCACATAAACTCGCCACCAACGCTTGATGCGTAGCATGAAAACCAACGACCGCAGGCGACGCAGTTGCTCCCACGCCCGCTTTAGCCGCTTGCTGCCAAGCGGCGATCACCGCTTTGTGCTGACTTAAACCAAGGTAGTCATTACTGGCAAAATTAAGCATACCGCCAGCAAACACAGCATGCTGGCGATAAAGGCCCTGCGCACGGCGCGCCATGAGCGCAGCTTGCTGGCGCTGATTAAAGAGTCGCGTCATAGAACAAATCATCAGCCGTGGGTCTTGCCGCTATGCGCTCATTGACCTGCGTGAGTAGCTCATCTTCTTGAATCAGGTCAGGCTTTTGAGCGCGTTGCTCCGTATTAATGCCCAATGTGCGAAATAGCTGGAGATCGCTGTCTTCATCAGGGTTTGGCGTGGTTAATAGCTTACAACCATAAAAGACTGAGTTGGCACCAGCCATAAAACACAGCGCTTGCATCTGCGCATTCATATTTTCACGCCCAGCCGATAAACGCACCGCTGAATACGGCATCATGATCCGCGCGACAGCAATAATGCGAATAAAGTCAAAGGGCTCGACATCCTTTTCTTGTTCCAGCGGCGTGCCTTTGACTTTCACCAACATATTGATCGGTACACTTTCTGGATGCACGGGTAAATTCGCCAGTTCAATGAGCAAACCCGCACGATCATTGGCGCTTTCACCCATACCGATGATCCCGCCCGAGCAAATTTTCATGCCTGCATCACGCACATGCGACAGCGTATCGAGTCGGTCTTGATAGGTGCGCGTAGTGATAATGTTGCCGTAAAACTCTGGCGAGGTATCCAGATTATGGTTGTAGTAATCCAGCCCTGCGCCCGCAAGCTCAGTAGCTTGCTCAGCGGTGAGCATGCCCAAGGTCATGCAGGTTTCTAATCCCATGGCTTTCACGCCGCGCACCATATCGAGCAAATAAGGCATATCTCGCGCTTTTGGATTTTTCCAAGCAGCGCCCATACAAAAACGGGTTGAGCCTGCTGATTTTGCTTTTTGCGCCGCCGTTAATACCTGCTCCACTTGCATTAAGCGCTCTTTTTCCACATCCGTAGTGTAGCGCGCCGATTGCGGACAATATTTGCAGTCTTCAGGGCAAGCGCCAGTTTTAATGGAGAGCAAAGTGCTGACTTGGACTTGGTTGGGGGTATGGTATTGACGATGAACCAGCTGCGCTTGAAACAGCAGATCCATAAAAGGAAGTTCAAAAAGTGCCTGCACCTCGGCAAGCGTCCAGTTATGCCTCACGTCCACAGTGTTCCCTCATGCTTTTGTGTTTTTTTGTTGCGTATTTTGTTGAGTAAGTGCTTGTTATTTTCCATTGCGCGCTGTTACGCTGTCAACATACAAACAAAGCACTAGTTTACATTTGGATGTTTTATGAGCAATTTGTGTGATTTGCAATTTGACCGCAACCATCTCTGGCACCCCTACACCTCCACCACCAACCCCCTGCCCTGCTATGGTGTCGTTGCCGCCAAAGACGTTTATCTGGAACTCGATAATGGCGCGCAGCTGGTCGATGGCATGTCCTCATGGTGGGCTGCGATCCACGGCTACAATCACCCGAAACTCAATCAAGCCGCGCATCAGCAGATTGAGTCCATGTCGCATGTGATGTTTGGTGGTATCACCCATCCTGCCGCTATCGCTTTGGGAAAAAAATTAATCGCCATGACACCCGCACGTTTTCAGCATCTTTTTCTCGCAGATTCTGGATCAGTGGCCGTCGAAGTTGCGCTTAAAATGGCGCTGCAATATTGGCAAGCTAAAGGCGAGTCGCGCTGCCAATTTCTTACCCTGCGTCATGGCTATCATGGCGATACCTTTGCAGCGATGTCGGTCACCGACCCAGACAACTCCATGCACAAGCTATACAAAGGGTTCTTACCTGAGCACCTGTTTGCCAACTCACCCACCAGCCGATTTGATGGTGACTGGCAGCCATCGGATTTAGATGATTTTTCCGCGCAACTAGCCACGCATCACAGCAAGATTGCCGCAGTGATTTTGGAGCCCATTGTTCAAGGCGCGGGAGGCATGCGCATTTATCATCCTGAGTTTCTTCGCGGCGTGCGCAGACTTTGCGATGACTATGGCATTTTGCTGATTGCAGATGAGATCGCCACAGGATTTGGCCGAACCGGCAAACTCTTTGCCTGTGAGCACAGCGGCATCGAAGCCGATATTTTATGCCTTGGCAAAGCGCTCACGGGTGGATATATAACGCTCTCTGCCACCCTCACCACCAGCGATGTAGCGCACACGGTCAGTGGCGGCAGTGCAGGCTGCTTTATGCATGGGCCGACCTTTATGGGTAATCCGCTCGCCTGCGCCGTGGCGTGCGCCAGTTTAGATATTTTAGAGAAAAACGAGTGGCAAGCGCAGGTGCAACAAATTGAGCACATGTTTGCTCGCCACCTTCCTGCCCTTTTAAAATCAGCGCACGTTGCCGATGTGCGTTGGCTGGGGGCCATTGGTGTGGTTGAGCTGAAATATCCAGTGAATATGGCGCAAATTCAGCAGCACTTTGTGGAGCAAGGCGTGTGGATTCGCCCCTTTGGCAAGCTTATCTATTTGATGCCGCCATACATTATTTCTCAAGCGGCTTGTTTGCAGCTGATCAACGCCATTGCCAGTGCCATTGCCGAACCGCGCAACTTACAACTGCCGCAAAGCGAGCTGGCACAGGCGTAATTGAAGCCTGATTCACTGATAGAAATATTCATAGATGGCAATATTCACAAATAGCAAAAAGGCGCCAAATGGCGCCTTTTCAGTATCAATCAAGGTTCGCAAATTAACCTTCAATCACTTTCATTAACAACGAGCCGTTATACATGGCTTGTTTAACAAGCGCAGCGCCTGGCATGGTCGCCTCATGGAAAAACTGCGTTTCTTGCAGTTCTAAGTTCTCGGTATATACTGGAATCGATTGAGAATGAATGGCGCTGAGCATCGCGGGATAAAGAATCGATTTCGCAAGATTATATTCACCGCCAAAAAGGATCTTTTCAGGATGAAAGACATTGACCATCATCGCAATCGCACGTCCCAAATGCTGCCCTAAAGACTCAATCAATCGCGTCGCATAAGCATCGCCTTCAACCGCTGCAATACACAAATTACGAATACTAATCGAGCGCTCGCGCAAACTAGTTTCAACGCCAGCAGCTAAATCTTGCTCAATTTGATTGAGCATTGCCGTATGGCTCACCACAGTTTCTAAACAGCCGTGATTGCCACAATGACAAGGCATGCCCTCTTCAACCATTTGAATATGACCAAGTTCGCCAATATTGCCGCGCTCACTGATCAGCACAATATTATCAAGCACAATACCGGCGCCGACACCATAGTGCACAGCAATCAAAATCGAGTTCGCCACACCCTTTGAATTACCAAAGAGCTTTTCTGCAAGCGTCCAAGCCGCGGTATCATTACCAATAAAAACAGGCAAACCTGTACTTTGATGCAGCACATCGCCAAGCGGCATATCTTTGACCCGATAATGCGGCATTTGCACCACAACACCGCGTTTCGGATCCACCAAGCCAGGTAAGCTCACGGCCAAGCTGGTAATTCGGTCAATATCGCGAACGTGCTCGGAAAGAAAACGAGTGACCTCTTGCTCTAAACGCGCGAGCAGTGGCGCTTGCTCTATTTCATCTAGGGTTGTGGAGTCTTCAATTAAAATGCCGCCACCTAGCTCATGCAGCGCCATAGCAATATAGCCACGCCCTAAGCGCAAAGATAAAAACTGCCAACCTTCATTATTGGTCACCAAACCAATCGCAGGACGTCCACGACTGTTGGATTCTTGGTATTGGGTCTCTTTAATCAGGTGCGCATCAATCAATTCACGGGTGATTTTGGTGATACTCGCGGGCGCAAGTTGGCTCAGCTTGGATAACTCGATACGGGAGATAGGGCCATGTGTATCAATTAATTGGTAAATAGCGCCCGAGTTATTTCTTTTAATATGATCAATATGACCGGGATGGGCAAGATACATCCACAGCACCTCTAATGTAGGACGATAAGCGACGAGGTGAATTCTTTTACTTTGCTCACTAATTGTGAAGTGACATGGTGTGATGTCGTGAGTTGGGTCACGAAGCAATTCTCTTTTCTCTTGGTGAACCTGCGAAATCGACAATTTTCAAAGAATTAAAACAAAAGTTTGCTGGGAGAGAGATCTCAGTTCAAATTTTGACCCAAATACAAAAAAACCCAGCTTAAGCTGGGTTTTTAACATCAGAAGTCGTCAATTACTTCTTCAACTCACCAACAGGTAGAACCACACGGCCGTACTCGTTGTTGATCACCTGTGCCATTGCGTAATAAATCGCAGATGCACCACAGATGATACCTTCGAAACCAGCAATGGTACCGATCAAGGTGTTACCGGTGAAATCACGAATCGCAAGTAGCGCGAACAATACTGTCAAGCTACCAAATACAAATTGCTTCACGCGGCAGTAGCGCAGTGAACCAATGAACATGAAACCAGTGAAGATACCCCACATGGTTAGGTACCAACCCATGAAGCCGTGTGGACTTGCTTTTGCAAGACCCATCTCTGGCAGCATCCATACAGAAACAAGTGATAACCAGAAGAAACCGTAAGAGGTAAATGCTGTGGTACCAAAGGTGTTACCTTTACGGTATTCCATGATACCTGCGATAACTTGCGCAAGGCCGCCGTAGAAAATACCCATAGCGATGATCATAGAATCAACCGGGAAAAAGCCCGCGTTGTGAATGTTCAAAAGAACGGTGGTCATACCAAAGCCCATCAAACCGAGTGGGGCTGGGTTGGCGTATTGAGGTGCAGACATTGCGCCAAAACTCCTGAAGATCGTGATTAAAAGTACAAGATGCGTTTAAAAGCCGCGCAATTATTCATGCCGCGAATTTTTAGTCAAGTCCTGTTCACAAAAAAAACCACGAAACCTTGCAATTAAAATATTCAAGTCATTTTGGCGCTTTATTTTAGGCTGATTCACTACCTTCAAGTGGCGTAAATTGACAACCGCAGTCACTGCTCAAACACACTTTCTCCAAGATTTGAACAAGCCGCTGTTGGTTCAATGGCAGCGGATTCCCCTTAAGCGCATTGGAGCGCATCGCATCTGCTGCAACCTCTTCAAAAAGCGTCTCGCACAAACCTGAG
Source organism: Vibrio stylophorae (assembly GCF_921293875.1). Classification (NCBI taxonomy): domain Bacteria; kingdom Pseudomonadati; phylum Pseudomonadota; class Gammaproteobacteria; order Vibrionales; family Vibrionaceae; genus Vibrio; species Vibrio stylophorae. The sequence goes on along the minus strand of NZ_CAKLDI010000001.1, from coordinate 1,356,867 downwards.
TGACTGATAGATGGCAAGGCCAAACGCGTGAGCAGTCGTCTTGTCCAGGCCACACAATCATCAATTTCTGCATTATGTCTGCCCGTCAAAAGGCATGAGAGTTGACGATAACGATTGAGCACATCATGGCGATGGGCGGCGGTTGCCGCCAAAATATTCTCCTGCATCACATAGGGCGCAATATAAGCAGTAATACTGCTGTGCGCGATATCCAGTCGGCCGCCCAGCGCTCGTCCTAATGCATGCGCAGCGCCCAATTTAGCATTGGCCCGCGCCATGCCGCCAAGCATGGCCGCAAAAGCTAAATCGCTGCGCGCGCGTAAATCATCTTCTTCTACTGCTGGCAAAATGGCACTGACAAAACGCCGTAGCCCCTCCTCACAAACCATATCACTCAGAGGATTGGGCTCATTACAGACATAGGCTTCCATAAGATGGGTAAAAGCATCCATGCCACTTCGCGCCGTGAGCTCGGGACTTGCGCCCGCACTATACGTAGGATCGACTATAGCGAGATCAGGTAGCATTTGCGGCGAGCGCATGCTGGTTTTGATCCGCTCTTGCGCCGAAGTTAATACCGCATTGGGCGTCACTTCTGCTCCAGTTCCCGCAGTCGTAGGAATCGCGATAAATGGCAGTGGTTTATTTTGCAAGGGTAAGGCACGCCCCACCACTTCAATATAATCATAAACACTGCCTTGATTGGGGATGAGCGCTGCGAGCGCTTTACCGGTGTCAATCACGCTGCCACCGCCCATGGCAATCACCATATCTGGGCTAAATCGCCGCCCTTCTGCAGCCAGCTCTTCGACCATGGCGATATAGGGTTCGCCTTTTACCGATACTTGCTGATAACGCATGTTTTGCTGCTGAAAATGATGAACCAAGAGCTCACTGCGTGATAAATCTTGCCCACATACCAATAACGCACTATAGCCATATTGATTCAGTAAAGAGAGCGAGCGCTCTAATGCGCCTTCACCAAATAGAATTCGATTTGCCGTGGAAAATTGAAACATGTTGCCTCGCCATTAACCCATAACCTTATAACCATGGTGGATATTGCAAGAGAGTTCGAGAAAATAATCATGACAATCCCTACTCCTGTGCGCTTGCTCAAATCTCAATGCGCAACTTCATTCGCCCTCGCAAAATGAATGTGTTTTAATATTTCTTTTACGCAATGAACGCCCCTATGACTGAACAATATCTATCCGTCGATGAGCTAATTGATACCGCCTACGATATCTTTCTTGAAATGGCACAGGACAATCTTGAAACCGTCGATCTTATTTTATTCACCGCGCAATTTGACGATCGCGGCGCTGCCGAAGTTGTCGCTCTCGGTCAAGACTGGGTCGGCCACACTGGCTTTGAAGTCGATGAAGAAGAGTACGCAGAGGTGCGTATTGGCTTAGTCAATGAAGCCAATGATGAGCTCGATGATGTCTTTGCTCGCCTACTATTAAGCCGTGAGCGCGATGAAAAATCTTGCCATATTATTTGGAAACGAGATCAATAAGTGGCCTCATTTGCCTTTTTAAATAAACGATAAGAGCGCAGAAATGCGCTCTTTTGCTATCACTCCATCCACTCTTTGGCTACGCTTTGAACTGCGATAAGACAGTGAGGAGATGTCGATGTGGCAATCGATTGAGAATCAGCTGACCGAGCAACTTCAACGCCCCTTTTCCATTACTGAGCGCGGCGCCGTCACTGGCGGTGATATTCATCAAGCGCATTGGATTGAAAATGAGCAAGGCGAGCGATTTTTCGTGAAGTTCAACGATCGTAATCATCTGGCAGCATTTTGCGCTGAAGCTGACAGTTTAAAACAGCTTGCCAGCAGTCAAAGTGTACAAGTACCACAGGTGATCCACGTTGGTACCACCAAGCACCATGCCTTTTTAGTGCTTGAATTTCTCCCCTGTAAACCGTTGCAAAGCCCAGAACAAGCCGCGCAATTTGGCCGCAATCTTGCCGCCCTTCATCTGTGGGGTGAACAGCCCCATTATGGTTTTGATCAAGACAACTACTTAGCCACCAATTTGCAAAATAATCGCTGGCAAAAGCGCTGGAGCCGTTTTTTTGCAGAACAACGCTTTGGTTGGCAGCTGATGCAATGCGCAGAAAAAGGTTTGGTATTTGGCGATATTGATCGGCTCATTGAGCGCTGCCAACTGCTACTCAATAACCATCAGCCAAAACCATCCTTACTGCACGGGGACTTATGGCAAGGCAATGCAGCCATGGGCGCACATGGCCCATTATGTTTTGATCCCGCATCTTATTGGGGCGATCGCGAGTGCGATTTAGCTATGAGCGAGCTTTTCGGCCGTTTCCCCGATGCCTTTTATCAAAGCTACCATGAAGCCTATCCCATTGATGAGGGCTATGCGCAGCGAAAAGGACTTTATCAGCTCTATCACCTTCTTCAGCATTGCCATCTCTTTGGTGGCCATTTTTTGGAAAAAACTCATCAGCAGATGGCAAACCAAGGGCTACTCACGCTCGAGCACTAATTCAGCCCGCTAACACATCGCACATATGGAAAAAGCCGCAGTTGCGGCTTTTTGATTGAAACGCGGCATTCGAATTCATGGCAGCAAAAATTGCGTCAAACTAACCCTGCAGCTTTGCAAGATAACGCGCGACTGTATCCACAATAGTATGACCCTGATATATTATTTATTACAGATGGCTTCTTAAAAATTCGATATTTTCTTCTATCTCAGACTTGAAAAATTCAACATCAACAAACCTATGCCACTTAGGGGCTTTCATATATTCGTAATAATCATCATCAAGTTCAAAATCATCGCGTGAGCATTTTTGCAATTTATGATAAAAATCAGCCGCAACCTCGTTGAGTTGTGAAATTAGAACAACTGGAGGCTCATCACCATATTTAATGTCCACCTCAAATTTTGTTTTAATTATCTGAGTGAGCTCACATACTGATGCCAATAAGGCATATTTATCACGATAATAAAGTGCGCTAAATGCCTCTATTAGCAGAGTGCATGTATCCAAATCATATTGTCTTGATAGACACCAAAAGTTATAAATAAGAAAGTGACGATTCTGTTCATAGCGATAATTATCAGCCAGAAGATTGCGTGCATAGGAATACGGGTAATCATTGGTGCCTTGCAGATAGTCAACCAACTGCCCGTTTTTAAACCGCTCTAGCCATTCTTGCTCTTCTCTTCGACGTATTTGTTCGTTCCGCTGCTCAATCACTTCGCTTTAATCCTTCTACTGGTGTGGTGGTAACATTTGGATCAGACAAAGGTAAACTTGGCGTAAACCGCTCTTCTTGCCCACCTTCGGTTAAGCCAACTGAATTATACTGCGAGCCATGAGGTGGACGGTGCTTATCATTTCCTTTCTCTGGCGTTGGAAACTCTAACCCATTTCCATTTTTATATCGGCACGCTACTCAATTGTCTTCATTTATTTGAGTATTATAAAGCCTATCCCATTGATGAGGGCTATGCACATCGCACATATAGAAAAAGCCGCAATTGCGGCTTTTTGATTGAAACGCACCATTGGAATTCATGGACGCTAAAATTGCGTAAAACTAACCCTGCTGCTTTGCAAGATAACGCGCAACTGTGTCGACAATGGCTTGGGTCTGAGGGTCAATTTCAATATTAACGCGATCGCCCACTTGACGCTGACCGATAATGGTTCGACTCAGCGTTTCAGGAATCAGGTTCAGCGCAAAGCAATCTTCGCTAACTTCACCAATGGTTAGACTGATCCCATCAATGCCGATATAGCCTTTTTCCAGCACATAATCTGCCATTTCTGGTTCAATCCCAACCCAGACTTGATATTGATGACCATCATTCACAACCTTAACCACAGGCGCAGTGGTTAATATGTGTCCGGACATCATATGTCCGCCAATTTCATCGCCATAACGTGCAGCGCGCTCAATATTGACCGCATCACCAACAGCCAAGGTGCCTAAATTGGTTCGCGCCAGTGTTTCAGCGATTAAGTCAAAATGAATCTGTTCATCCTCGATGGCCACCACAGTTAAACAGCAACCATTATGCGCAACCGAGGCGCCAATCTCTAATCCCTGAGACCACGGACTTGGCAGCTGAATGACATGCCTTCTTGCTAAACCTTTTTCGCTAATTTCGACAATTTTCGCGGTGGTTTGCACAATCCCAGTAAACATCATCACCCTCTATTTTTGACTTGTTTTGCTCAGTCTACCCATGCATTGCAAACAAGCACAAGCAATAGAGTGCAGCGTTACAACACACGCTCGTATTCAACAAAGACCTTATTACCTTCCACTTTCACATTCTTAATGTCGCCATCCAGAATAAAGGTGTTGGTCAGCATCACGCGGTCAATTTTCCCTTCGCGTAACTTTTCAATCATTGATGGCAAAATATCACTCGGCTCTAACCGCATAAAATGACAGAACTTTCGAACAAAGCCTGGGTCGAGCGGCTCACTGCCACGCAGCGCATTAGAAAAATCAGCCTGTGACATACTTAATTTTTGCGCCATTTCAATTTGGGTGATGCGAGCTTTCGATTTATAGGACATCCAACGATCAAACAACACATCGCGATCTTGAGCTGTAAACTCCACGGTCAACCTCATATCATTCCAAGAATCAGACATAGTCTAAAAGGCAGAATCGACCAAGTGTCAGAATGATGTTAAAGCTGCAACGATGCGACAGCACGCATCCCGCTTCACTTTACTAAACTAAAGAGATTACAATACACGGCTAAATCTGGAGGAGTCATGTCAGATAGTCGTCGTAAAGCCCTGAAAAAAATCGCCAAATGCCTTGAATTGGGCAACTCAGCAAATGTGAATGAAGCCGCGCAAGCGATCAAAATGGCCCATCGCTTAATGCTGAAATATGGCTTAGATAAAGATGATATTGAATTTATCAAGCTTGGGAAGACGATCTCTGAATCCCTACTCCCTAGTGATATCGGCTCAAATATTCTCAAAGTGATTCGCGGAATCAATACTCGCTTTGGTGTTGAAGCGGTACTCACCAACCATAAAGGTTTAAAACGCGTAGAGTTTATCGGCGCAGCTGAGCGTGCCATCTTTGCCGCTTTTGCCTTTGATGTGGTCTACCGTGAAATGAATCAATGCATTGGCCAATTTCGCAATAGCTTTGCCGGTTCAGGTACCGATAACCTTACCGTCACACGCCGCGTTAACTCTTTTAGTCGCGGCTGGATTGAAGGTGCCTTAGAAAAATTACCTATCTTGACTGCAGACGATGAAAGTCAGCAAAAAATCAGCGATTACATCGACAAGCAATTTGCCAATATCGACCGCGAAACCTTTAAGCAGCAAATGCGCGAAGCCTTAGCTGAAATGACGCAAGACTACGAAGTCGGTATGAAAAAAGGCCAGCAAATCTCAGTCAATCGCCCAGTTTCAGGTGCACAGGCTCCGAAACGGCTCCACCATAAAGACTAAAAGTTATCATCAACCTCAAAGAAAAAGCCAAGCGTGATGCTTGGCTTTATTTTTATTGGCGGCACTCATGAACACCTAATGAGCGTATAAAGGAGCGCACACAGGACCGCGCATAATCTTGGCGCATCGCCTCTGTTTCATGATCCTTCACACCAAGCCATTGCCAATACACAGATTGTCCGTGACACATCAACAAAAATTGAGTCGCTAGGTGATGAATCGTCTCAGGAAAAGGATACCCCTGCTTGGCTTCATGAATTTTTAGAAACTCAATCAACTGATTCAAGTGTCGCTGCGGTCCTTGCTCAACCAAGAGCGCACCGAGCTCTGGATAAGTGGGTGTTTGGCTAATCGCATTGTAATAAGTCGCCTGTACCTCAGGCTGCAACAACATTTGATTAAATTGCCAGCTATAGGCGTAAAGCACCTCTTCGATAGGCAAATCAGGGTCAAGCACCACCTTGGCATTAGACAAAAACTCACACCCTTCCTCCATGCAGATTCGAAAGAGCTCATCTTTGGTTTTGAAGTGACTATAGACGGTTTGCTTCGACACATTCGCCTGCTGCGCGATCACCTCCATGGAGACTTGAAAGCCATTTTCAAAAAAGAGTTGATGCGCCGCTTGCAAAATTTGCGCGCGTTTTGTCGAGGACCTCGATCTTTCCATTGTGATATTCCGTAGCAAAACAAACCAAACTAGACAGTCCAGTCTACCTGCGATATGGTTGAAAAATCAACTAGACTGAAGAGTCCATTTTATCTGCTAAGGAAGTTGCTGATGAAACGATTTAATTTACGCCCATGGATGTTAGCGCCAGTCGTTGGCGTGAGTTTATGGATCACTGGCTGTAACAGCGAAGGCACCAAACAACTCGAAACACCCCAACCTCTATTTGTAAGCCACCTTCAACTTGAGGCGAGCGATCATTATTTTGCCAAGCGAGAGTACGTTGGGCGCATTCAAAGTAATCAGCAAGCACAATTAGGTGCCGAGCTTGGCGGTAAGGTGAATGCTATCCATGTAGACATTGGTGACACCGTCACCAAAGGCCAACCTCTCCTCACGCTAGATACCGCACTTTTACAAAGTGCGGGACATGAACTCAGTGCCCAGCGCCAACAACTTTTGGCGCAGCGCAAACTCACCCGCGCCAACCTCAAACGTCAGCAAGCACTCAAGAAAAAAGGCTTTGCCGCAGAGGTAGACTTAGATGTACTGGTCAGTGAACTCAATAGTCTGAATGCCAACCTACAACAGGTTGCTGCCGCCTTTGAGGCCAACCAGCTACAACAGGAAAAATCGACCTTAAAAGCACCTTATGATGGCGTTATTGCTCAGCGCTTTGTCTCCGTCGGTGATGTTATTAATACCGGCCAAGCCAGTTTTTCTTTACTCGCACAACAGCAACGTGAAGCGCAGATTGGGATTCCCATGAAACATCTGGCCGAAATTCAACAGCAGCAACAATGGCCAATCCGTGTTGGCGACACCATTTATCAAGGCAAATTGATCAACCCAGGTGCTGAGGTGAATGCCCAGTCCCACACTGTGATGCTGCGTTTTACCCTACCTGCGGACGCCTCACTAATGCGTGGGGAACTTGCCTACTTACAACTTCAGCAGCGCCATCAAAGCGAGGGTTTCTGGATCCCGATGACCGCACTCACCGATGGTATGCGCGGCGTCTGGAATGTTTATGCACTCAACCCAAGTGGCGATGACTACGAGGTGGTTCGACGCTCAGTAGAGCTTATTTATATGAAAGATGAACTGGCCTTTGTTCAAGGCGCGGTGCATCACCAAGAAAAACTCATAGACACCGGCTTACACCGTGTGGTCCCAGGGCAGTTGGTTCGTCTTGTGCAGGAGAGCAAATAGATGCGTGCCATTTTGAGTAATACACGCCTGCTGATTTTGATGATTGGCTTTATCGTCGTAGCAGGTTTATCAGCAATCAGCGCACTACCGCGCGCAGAAGATCCCCGCTTTCATAATCGCTGGGGAAGCGTGATCGTGGGGTTTCCCGGCAATAGCGCCGAGCGTGTCGAGGCGCTAGTGACTGAAAAAGTAGAAAATAGCCTACGTCAAATTGCTGAAATCCGTGAAATTAACTCAATCTCCAAACCCGGCATTGCCGTGGTGAGTCTAAAACTACAAGAGAATATCACCAACACAGACGAAGTTTGGGCCGATATTCGTGACCAAGTGGCCGATGTCGCCCCCACGCTACCTGAAGGCTCCCTACCACCGCGCGTCGATAAAGATCACTCCTTTCCCTATACCACGATTGTGGCCTTAAAATGGCGCGGTGACAGCCCAATCAATCTGCTGACCCTTGGGCGCTATGGACAAGAGCTCGCCAAGCAGCTGCGCATTAGCTCAGGCACAGAATTTGTCGACCAATATGGCATTCCAGACGAAGAAATTCTGGTACAGATTGATCCTGCGCTGCTCGCAAGCCTTGGACAGTCCGCATTATCGATGAGCCAAAATATCGGTTATGCCGATGCCAAACTCACCGCAGGTGAACTGCTCAGTGGACAAAATCGTTTTCAATTGGAGATGGCCAATAGCATCGATTCCATCGACCGAATTAAACGCATACCAATCACCGTACTGGACTCAGGCCATGTGCTTCGCATCGAAGATATCGCCACGGTGTCGCGCAGTGCGAAAAACCCACCGGATGAGCTTGCCTATATAGGCGATGCCCCTGCGGTACTCATTGGTGCACGCATGCAGCCCAATCTTCGCGTCGATCGCTGGAGTGAGAATATTCGCGCGCAGCTAGACAGCTTTGCAAGCCAGCTACCGGAAAATATCGAGCTACAAATCCTCTTTGAGCAAGAAGGCTATACCCAAATTCGTCTCCACGAACTCGTGCAAAATTTGCTCTTTGGTATGCTACTGATTATTGCAATTTTACTGCTTACTTTAGGTTTTCGCGCCGCATTGATCGTTGCCGCCTCCTTGCCGCTGACCTGCGCCTTTACGCTAGCGATGATGAAATTTACCCATCTTCCCATCGATCAAATGTCAGTGACGGGATTGATTGTGGCGCTAGGGATCATGGTGGATAACGCGATTGTGATGGTGGATACCATCCAAAATCATCGTCGTCAGGGCGATCGTCCCATTGAGGCCGCGTATAAAGCCATTCAACACCTCTGGTTACCGCTGCTAGGCTCAACGCTTACCACGGTGCTCTCTTTTGCGCCCATCTTCTTGATGCCGGGTTCTGCGGGTGAATTTGTAGCCGCCATTGCAATTACCGTGAGTTTTTCTTTGGTAGGCTCCTACCTAATTTCACATACCATTGTGGCGGGTGTCGCGGGACGTTTGTTGGGTAAAACTGAGCTCAATGATTGGTACCATCGCGGTATTCAATGGCCTTGGCTGACAGCGCATTTTCGCCAAGCACTCTATTGGGCAACGCGTCATCCTGCTCTCACCATCGTATTGGTCTCAATTTTACCTGTCGCTGGATTTTGGAGCGCCTCACAGCTGACTGAACAATTCTTCCCGCCAGCCGATCGTGACATGTTTGAGGTGCGCCTCTATCTGCCACCGCAGGCCAATATTTATGCCACCACTGAGATGATTCATCAGGCCAATACCATTCTTAGTGAATTTGATGCGCTTGAACAAGTCAGCTGGATGGCCGGTAATAATGCACCGTCCTTTTACTACAACCAGATTGGTGGTGATGATGGCTCCGTCTATTTTGCCCAAGCCATGGTAAAAACCACGGATGTGGATGGCGCCAATGACATGATTCCGAAATTACAACAAGCGCTGGATAGCCGACTTCCTGGCGTGCAGTCCTTAGTCCGCAAACTCAATCAAGGCCCGCCATACAATGCGCCGATTGAAGTGCGCGTGCTTGGTAATGACCTCGATACCTTGCGTCAAATTGGCGATGAGTTACGCCTTCGCATGAGTCGCATTGAGCATGTGATGCATACCCGTGCCACACTCGCCCCTGGGGTACCAAAAATTTGGATTGATGTGAATGAAGAAGCCAGCCAAGTGAGCGGCTGGGCGCTCACACCGCTATCGCAAATTTTACACGCGACATTAAGTGGTGAGCTAAACGGCAATATTATTGAGCAAACGGAGCTCATTCCAATTCGTGTGCGTGTTGGCAATGAACAACGCCACCAGCTCAGTGATTTAGCCAATATGCCGCTGCCCACAGGTCATGGCACGCTTGGACTTTCTGTAGATGCTTTGGCCGATCTTTCGGTGACGCCAAGTCGCGGCGCAATCCCGCGTCGAAATGGCAGCCGCGTCAACGTCATTGAAGGTTATATTGAGGCCGATGTGCTACCGCAAACGATCCTAAATCAGCTGCAAGCCAATTTAGCGACGCATCCATTGATGCTACCCGATGGCTACCGTTTAGAATTTGGTGGCGAGTCACAGGAGCGCAATGATTCAGTCAAACAGCTGATGGCCAATTTAGCCTTGGTGATCGCGCTACTGATCTTAGTCGTGGTGCTCTCCTTTAACTCTTTTCGTCTCTCCACCATCATCTTTATGGTGGGCGGACAAGCGGCAGGACTTGGCATTCTTTCGGTTTGGCTGTTCCAATATCCCTTTGGCTTTACCGTGCTCATTGGTTTATTGGGATTGATGGGACTTGCTATTAACTCAGCCATTGTCATCTTGGCTGAGCTACAAACCTGCCCAGCCGCCCAGCAAGGCGATCACCATGCGGTGATCGACTGCGTGATGAGTTGCACGCGTCATATTAGTTCCACCACCATTACCACAGTGGGTGGTTTCCTTCCCTTAATCCTCGCTGGTGGTGGTTTTTGGCCGCCATTTGCAGTAGCCATCGCCGGCGGGACCGTTTTCACCACGATTTTGTCATTTTTCTTTGTTCCAGCCGCCTATCGCTTTGCAATGCTAAAGAAAAAAAAGCTAGTGAATGCGACGGTTTAATAGAAAATATTTAATATATTCGGCCATTTAATCAACAAACGCTGACTTCGGTCAGCGTTTTTTATTGAAACCATAAGAAACGCAAATTGTCAGAAAAGCATCCACTCTGCATAGTCAATGCTTGTTCAGCTACCCATTGAACAGGGATAGGCATTTGACAAATGCTGGATAAACACCCAGAAGTAGACAATTGAACTATAAGTTTTAAAAAAGCTAGTTGTTCGGGCTGCTAATTTGTGAGACAAATGCTTAGAATTTTAATACGCGTCTTTTCGCACCCTTGGCGCAATGCCACATGATGTAAAGGAACCTGTCATGTCATTAATCAATTCTTTGCCCGAATACCTCGACTCCGTGGCAAAAAAAAACCCTAACCAACCAGAATTCATTCAAGCGGTTGAAGAAGTACTCCACGCGATTTGGCCTTTCTTGATGGAGAATCCGCAGTATCGCACCACCGGCCTTCTCGACCGACTCATTGAAGCCGAGCGTTTGATTCAATTCCGCGTTAGTTGGGTCAACGATGAAGGCAAAGTTCAAGTGAACCGTGCATTCCGTATTCAACACAGTTCAGCCATCGGTCCATACAAAGGCGGCATGCGCTTCCACCCTTCAGTTAACCAATCCGTTCTTAAATTCCTCGCCTTCGAACAAACTTTCAAAAACGCATTAACCACGCTACCAATGGGCGGCGGTAAAGGCGGTAGTGACTTCGATCCTAAGGGTAAGTCAGATCAAGAAGTGATGCGTTTCTGTCAAGCATTGATGCTTGAGTTACACCGTCACGTTGGTTCTGATACTGACGTTCCTGCAGGCGATATCGGCGTTGGTGCACGTGAAGTGGGCTATATGACCGGTATGATGAAAAAGCTGAGCAACAAAGCGGACTGCGTATTCACTGGTAAAGGTTTGACTTTTGGTGGCAGCTTGATTCGTCCAGAAGCGACTGGTTATGGCCTACTTTACTTCGTTGAAGCGATGTTGAAGCGCCAAGGCAAGACCCTTGAAGGCATGACTGTCGGTGTGTCTGGCTCAGGTAACGTTGCTCAGTACGCGATTGAAAAAGCGATGCAGATGGGTGCGAAAGTTGTCACTGCTTCTGACTCTGCAGGTACTGTGTATGACGCTGAAGGCTTCACACAAGAAAAACTTGCTGCACTGATGCACATCAAGAACGTTGAGCAAGGCCGCGTTGAAGATTATGCAAAAGCAATGAACCTGACTTATGTTGCTGGTGCAAAACCATGGCAATTCGCAATGGAAGTTGCGCTACCATGTGCAACACAAAACGAATTGAACGGCGACGACGCTGCGCTATTGATTCGCAATGGTGTTCAGCTTGTAGCTGAAGGCGCAAACATGCCAAGCACAGCTGACGCAATTAAACAGTTCCACGCTGCCAAAGTGCACTATGCCCCAGGTAAAGCATCTAACGCAGGTGGTGTTGCAACTTCAGGCCTAGAGATGAGCCAAAACGCAATCCGCTTTAGCTGGACTGCGGAAGAAGTGGACAACAAACTGAAAGCGATCATGCAAGAGATCCATGACGAGTGCGAGCGTTATGGCATCGATGATGGTTGGGTCAACTACGAGCGCGGCGCGAATATCGCAGGCTTCGTGAAAGTTGCAACCGCCATGCTTGCACAGGGCGTTTATTAATTTTCGTCCTTTTGTTCCTAAAACAAAGCCACGCTTGCGTGGCTTTTCTTTTATCCATAACAGGTTCGCAGTTAGCTCATTCGCACTCATCCGCTCTTTCGGTAATCGGTTAGTTCAATGGGCAGCTCAGTAGATAAATCACGTTTCGTCCAACAGCGAGTGCGCGGGCAAGCGCGACAATTCGAATCCCAACTGCAAACAGTTTTTCTCTGCGAGCCTCTCGTAACGTAAAAAATTTGAAAGCTGCGCCATAATATTCAGGCCGCGTCCGCTGGTGGCATCCAATGCTAAATCTTGCTCTGTCGCATGGGTGGTTCGCGTTTTTCCCCAATCACAAATTTCAACCATGAGCATCTCTTGCTCGGCGCTGCCACTCGGTTGCCATTTAGCCATCACACTCATTGGTCCTAAGCGCTCCTCATAGGCGTGCTCCACCACATTGTTCATTGCCTCGGTCAGCACCAGCAAAATCGCTTGCAGTCGAGTCGATGTGATTTCTGCGTGGTGCGCAGCAAGGGTTGAGATTAAAAAATCAGAAAAGGCATGACGCAAATGACGCACTATGTCATAGGTTACTGTTTGATAACGATAAAATGTAGACGATTCGGATGCCGCGCAATCACCTTGCCAAGTCAGCTGAAGCAAAGTGATATCATCATCTGGCACATCGCCAGTTTTCCAACGCTGCAAATCCGCTTGAATGCGAGCGAATAACTCCGGTGCATAACTTTTCTGAATGCACTGCTGTAAGTGAGCCAATTGCCACTGCTCCCCTTGCTGATTTTTCGCCTCAATCACACCATCTGAAAAACAAAATAGACGCTCGCCCACATGAAGCGCTGTCTCCTGCGCCTCATAGCGATAATTTTCAATAAATCCAACTGCCGGTTGCTGTCCCTCTAATTGCTGCCACTTATCGCCCGCGGGTGCAATTCGAAGCGGCGCCGGATGCCCTGCATTAACCCAAATGAGCTGACCACTTCGATGCTCAATCAGGCCGTAAATCATGGTGAAATAGCGACCTAGCATATCTTCCATCAAAAACTGTTCATTCAGTTGCGTCACCAGTTGCGCGGCAATATCGCGCCAACATTCAGGCATTGATGAAAATAGCTGGCGCTCAATATCATCAATGGCATTCACCACAGCAAAGGTCAATAACGCTGAAGGGACGCCATGTCCTGCGATATCCAGTAGAAAAAAACTGGTAACCTCCCCGTGATCTCGCACCCCATACATATCACCGCCTAGCTGCTCTGCTGGCTGATAGAGTCCATCAAATTGCACCGGCGCATCAAGCACCTGCTCAGCAGGCAACAAATTATGCTGAAGCTTGGCGGCAAAATGGAGCTGATTGGAGAGCGCATCATAGGCTTGCTGCAGCTGCTGATTTTGCTGCGCGAGTTGATAATGTAGTGACAGCGTCCGAAATCCCGCTGAAATGCGCGCAACCAACTCATCGTTAGTCGCGGTTTTGGCGATAAAATCATCAGCGCCCGCTGCAATCCCTTGGGCAATCACCCCACTCTCTTCAATTGCAGAGAGCAGAATAAAAAACAGATAACGAGGCTCGCTGAGATGACGTTCGTGATCGCGCTTAAGCATTTGGCAAAACTGTGGGCCACTACAATCTGGCATATGCCAATCACTGACCACCATACAAATATCTGGATGTTGATTGAGAAGCGCTAATCCTTGCGCTGCGCTTTGCGCGCGATAAACCTGAAAACCCGCTTTTTTAAGACGCGCAGAAAAAAGTGCCAGCGCAGATGCCGTGTCATCGACTAATAATATGGCTTGTTGCATAGAGACTCACCTCCATCATTACTCTAAGCCTATGTCATTTCAGTCATTCCGCCATCGCAGCTACGCATCTAAGCGATGGTGATTACCTACAAAAAAGAAACCATCACCAAACAAATCACCAACAATGTAACGAGATGAAGCATAGAATGTGCGTAATAGCACGGTAATTCTATTGATTTATCGAAAAAACATGATAAATTTCACATCACTCGATACCAGCCACTTGCGCTGCTGTATCTTGGTTCGTTCCGTTGAAGACTGCTGGAGAGAGATAGCATCGCTATCCGCCGAAGAAGTAAATCTTTCAGGTGCCTATTTAGGCGAGGACTGTAGTTGGAGGAACCTCTGGAGAGATCCGTTAAATCGGACGCCGAAGGAGCAACTTAACGCATGTATACCATGGTTAGGGAAACTCTCAGGCAAAAGGACAGAGGAGAAGACACATGTATATGAACATCTGCTATTAATTTTGCGCACCTGATCTTGAAGCATGGGTCGACTCTTCTCCTTTTTTGTTGTTTATGAAAGGGGAAATCATGACCACCATCACCACGGCAGCGGATGCTGCAACCGAAGCGGCAATTCAAGTCGCGACACAACCCAGCAACACTGAAACCATTTTGAATCAAATCAATGGCTTTGTTTGGGGTCCACCGCTACTAATCCTACTGGTTGGTACGGGCGTTTACTTTACCTTCCGTTTGAGCTTACTTCAGTTTCGTTATCTCCCTTATGCCCTTGCATTGGTATTTAAGAAAGATCCAAACCCAAAAACGGGTGACGTTTCTAGCTTCTCTGCACTTTGTACTGCGCTCTCTGCAACCATTGGTACGGGTAACATCGTTGGTGTTGCAACGGCCATCAAACTAGGCGGTCCAGGCGCACTCTTTTGGATGTGGATGGCAGCCCTCTTTGGGATGGTGACCAAATATGCAGAGTGCTTGCTGGCAGTGAAATACCGTAAGATTGATGCCAATGGCCAGATCAACGGCGGTCCAATGCACTACCTTGAAGCGGCAACCGGTAACAAATTCCTAGCGAAGATCTTTGCTTTCTTCGCCATCGGCGTTGCGTTCTTTGGTATCGGTACCTTCGCGCAAGTAAATGCCATTGTCGATAGTGCGCACAATGTCTTCCATCTTCCTGAAATTGCGACTGCAGTAATTCTGACGACTTTGGTTGCCATAGTCACACTTGGCGGGATTAAATCCATCGCACGTGTTGCATCAACTGTGGTTCCAGTGATGGCACTTGGCTATGTGTTAACCTGTACCATGCTACTGATTTTTAATGCTTCAGCGGTTCCAGCTGCATTGCAAAATATCATCAGCAGCGCCTTTACAGGCCATGCCGCAGCGGGTGGTTTTGCCGGTGCTGGGATTATGTTGGCGATTCAAGCCGGTGTTGCACGTGGCGTATTTTCAAATGAATCTGGTTTGGGTAGTGCACCGATTGCAGCTGCTGCGGCGAAAACTGACTCATGCGTGCGTCAGGGCCTAATCAACATGACCGGTACCTTCCTCGATACCATCATCATTTGTACCATGACAGGTCTTGCTTTGGTCGTCACTGGCGTATGGAGCGGTGATGCCGCAGGCGCAGGCATGACGACACAAGCATTTGCTGCAGGTCTTGGCTCAAATTGGGGTCCAAAACTAGTTTCAACAGGCTTAATTTTCTTTGCCTTTACCACTATTTTGGGTTGGAACTACTACGGTGAGCGCTGCGCTGCGTATCTCTTTGGTACCAAAGCCATCTTCCCATACAAACTGATCTTTATTGGTCTGATTGCATCGGGTGTATTCTTGCAATTGAATACCATTTGGATTCTGGCTGATATCGTCAACGGCTTGATGGCCATTCCAAACTTGATTGGTCTACTACTGCTTCGTAAAGTGGTGATCGCAGAGACACAAAGCTACTTTGAACAACGTCGTCGCATCAATGTGGGCACGGATCTCAACAGCGATATGGCGTAACCAGCTATACATTATGCAAATATGTAAAAGGACGCATCAGCGTCCTTTTTTATTACCCGCCTTATCAGCGTCCAACCGCTTGCGTCGGAATGGGTAACACATTGCAAAATAGTTCGCGTTCAAATTGTTGCTCAAGCTCATCGCGCCAGTAAGAACGTGAAATAGGCACTAGATAGAAAAGCTCTCGACTGGTGTCGGTGACAAACGCGATGCCATCTTGCATTAATTCATGATGAATATCGTGGATATAATTGACATTAAAACTTTGTCGTCCTGTCAATTGGTTAATGTCTGCTCGTGTTAAGTAAACCCCTGCTCCCGCGCTGTGGAAGCGATGCCTTAGCCACTGCGCAAACTCTTTGGCACTTACCATAACCCCTCTCTCCTTTTGCTGACCTGAGCCAGATAGTCTTTTTTTATTGGCTTCGAAGTAAGCATAGAAAAGAAGTAAAAAAGGAAAAAGTAAGTGTGAGCAATGTCTCACAATTTTTACAATGACGAGACAGTGGTTATCGGCTATCCAACTGTAAAGCAAAGAAAAAGCCCGTGCAGTGCACGGGCTTTTCAACACAATATGAGATTTGAGGCTTATGCCGCAGGCTTGTAGCTTACTTTGTTTCCTGCAAGCTGCACACGCTCCACTAAACCTTCTTCAGCAAGTTTCTTCAGCGCGCTGGTTGCCCAAGCTGCTGCTTTGCCATCTTCTTGACCCGCTGCCAAACCAATGCCTTTCGGGTTAATCCCTTCTGGGTTCGCTTGAACAATATCAAGAACCTGCTGCTGCTTTGGCGTAAGGTTGATATCCGCAACTACAGCTTTTGCTTCAACTTGAACGGCTGCAGCTTTTGGTGCCGCTTTCACTTCCGCTTTTGGCGCAGCTTTTGCCACTGGCTTTTTCTTCGGGGCTTCTTGGGCAGCGGTGACAACCACAGCACTTAGGGTTGCTTTATTACGCTTATTAAGCTTCGACTGGATTTTACGTTTATGCGAAATTCTCATGAACTTTCCTATTCAGTTACAACTTTTCTCGCCTCAAGAAGGCCGATAATCAAAATCAGCGCGTTTTATACCAAAAAAATGAGGGCTTTTGTAGCGAGCTAAACACAACATCGAAAAAACTAGGTTTTTTGCGAAAAAAAACGCGCTTTTTATGCGCAATTGTGCAAACAACCTGCAATCAATCGGTTTAAGCAGGCCCCAAGTATCTAGATTTCAGCTTGCTGCGCCAATGCCTATCCGTGACTTTTACGCGTCGGCTCATAGATTCACGCGCAACGCTGCAAAATTGCTCATTTTGTTGGCATAAAAAAAGCGGCCTGAGCCGCTTTCTCACGCAGACAAATTCTATCGCTTAATAGAGCGGCATTTCATCTGCAACAAATGGGTTGGTACGACGCTCATAACCAAAGGTTGAGGTTGGACCGTGTCCTGGCACAAAGGTTACCTCATTGCCAAGCGGCCATAATTTGGTTTTGATCGCTTGAATCAAAGTCGCATGATCACCTTTTGGAAAATCAGTACGACCGATACTGCCGTTAAATAGCACATCGCCAACAAAAGCGACTTTGGCATCTTCATTGACCAAAGTAACATGCCCTGGCGTGTGGCCTGGCGTATGAAGCACTGTTAAATGGCTTTGGCCAAACTCAATCACATCGCCCTCTTCAAGCCAACGTGCAGGCTCAAATGCCTCAGTATGAGCAAAACCAAACATCTGGCTTTGTTCTGGCAGGTTTTCCAACCAAAAACGGTCTTCTTGATGCGGGCCCAAGATTGAAACATTCAACGCCTTTGCTAACTCAACACTGCCACCGACATGATCAAGGTGACCATGGGTCAACACCACTGCAGTCACATCCACTTGCTTTTCTGCAATCACAGACAAAATCGTTTTACAGTCACCACCTGGATCAATCACCACCCCTTTCATGGTTTCATCACACCACACTAAAGAGCAGTTTTGCTGAAAAGCAGTCACCGGAATAATTTTAAACTTCAAGCTCATGGGAATCTTCACTATCAAAAATTTAAGGCAGCATAGCATGTGCTTGGCTCAAGATCTGCCTCTGTCATTCTACCCATATCACATCGCGACCAATTGCTCACCATTCGATTGAGACTGTCTTTATGCCTTACGAGATGGCTTGCTATACGAGCAATATAAATGCTTGCGAAATATGGTCACAACTAACAAAAAACATGGCCAGTGATTGTTGCGCTAAACAGCGCGCATTATACTAATGACAGTCTTGAAAATATGAAGTGATGTCAATGAAACAAATGCGTGTACTGCTGATGAGTTTGAGCCTACTTGGTTTGACTGCTTGTGTGAGTCAACATTCGGGCATTCAACCGGCCAACATTGCCAACATGAAGACCAATGGTTTGATCATTTGGGCCAATGGCATTGAACAAGAGCTTTTGGTTTCACCTTCTGGCAGCACGCTGACTTTTTTTGAAGACAGCGTTTTATTTGCTAATCAAGGCATGCTGATTTTTTCACGCATTGATAGCGCGCGAAATGGTGAGTGTGAGCATTATTACAACGAGTCAGTTCGCACTTCGCGTCTCACCGTCTGTCCTAACGGCGAAATCACCCGATTTGAAGATGGCAATGTGGTTAACGTCGGTGAATTTATCCGTTTTGAACCGGTAGAATAACAGTCATCACGCATCAAAAAAGCGAGCTTCATGCTCGCTTTTTTGATCTCATTATGACCCTTGAAATTATTATTCGCATGAATCAGCGCGCTTGCATCAACAATTGCTGCATCAATTGCCCGACATTAATTTGTTGTTGCAACGCTGCCAGCTGTTTTTGCATCGCCGGTGCCTGTCCTAAAGTTTGCAGTGCGTCAGAGCCCATCACTTGAAAACCTTGTTCAAGGCCTTGTCGACCTTCATGCTGAATGGCTCGCATGGTTTGCTCACTACAACGTTTCACCGTGAGATCCATGACCAACTGAACCACTTGCTGATTTAGCCGCTGAAGCTGCGAAGGTGTCGCCTTACTATAGCCTGCTAATGCGGGATGCTGCCCCATCAACACAAAGGCCCACTGCGCCATCAAGGTTTTATCTTGCACCGTTGTTTGCGCCGACAAGCACTGCCCTAATTGTTCGCCATAGCTTGCCGCAGAGACACTTGGCGCCACCCACAATGAAGTAAACATCACAAGACAACTCACACCAATACGTTTCATTGCACACCCAAAATTTCGATTTATCATGGCGAATCTGCCCTTACTTCTGTTCTAAAATAATGTCGATCTGCGTCAGCATCGCACGACTGTTGTGATAATCCAGTTGAATAGGAAAGACTTCTCCTTGATGCGCGAGCGCCAAAGCAGGCATCCCTTTACCACCACCATACTGCTGAAAAAACGCAATCTCTTGCGCTAATAACGTCTGCAAGTAAGGATCGGCCATATGCGATTCAAATAAGGCCACATCCAAATCAATCGCCTGCGCGCATGCTAAAAGCGTACTGAGCTCACTGGGATTTTGCGCTTTAAGATAATAAGCCTGCTGAATCGCATCGATCATGGCTTGTTCTTTCTCTTGTACCGCAGCAGCAATCACAGCGCGACAAGCAATATGTGTTGAGCGCTTTGGCTTGCATTCACGCCAAAAATCAAAATTAAAGGGGCGGCCAAGCTCACCTTCAATTTTTCGCCAGATTTGCTCAATCTGCTCAGCCATGGATTTTGCCATTGGCTCATCTGTGTCTTGCGCAAGTCCGGCCAATACAGAAACAAAAGATACCTGCGTCGGTAATTGCGAACGCAAAATTTCCAATTGTGGTTTCAATCCCCAGCACCAACTACACATGGGATCGTGAAAATAATATAAAGTGGCCATCAACGCTCCTTTGTCGGCTTGAATAGTACAAAGAGAAACAAATCCCGACAATATTCAGCCGATAAAACGGTCTGTCCGAATCTGCTGACACTGACCTGTTTGCTCACTTCACAACCCTAAAAATTCATACACCCCCCAACTGACATAAAACCGTCAGAAAAAACGTCAAAAATCGTAATAAAATTACATTTGTTTTAATTAAAATTGACACAGCGTGCTGATAAAACAGTCTATACGGATCTACGTCACACTTAAAAAGCGAAAAAGTTTGACTTGGTTAACAAAAATTTATCTGGTCATACCAGTCTGCAAGCCTTATGTGTTCTAGATCACACACATTCCATTCATAATCTTTCGTAATTTAGCTACAAAAAAGGTTGACCGAGTTCAAGGTTTGTTTAAAAATACAGCCATGGTTTGGAGATGAACAGAAAAGAAGACGAAGTCGTTGGTCACCAAATCAGGCAGTAAATGACCAAACTAAGTCAGTAGCTAGGAAGGTAATATGTCAGCGAAAGTGAAGAGCACACTAAAAGAGCTACTGTCATTGAGCTTTGTGGTTTTGGTTATTTCAGCCGTCATTTTTAGTAAAAGTTTATTTTCGATTTAACGGAAAAATAAGGAAATACTATGCGTCAACTAATCAAGCAAGTCTCTGTTGAGCTTCTATCTGCAGCAATCCTTGTTGGCGTTTTCACCGGTCTAGTGATGGTGAACGCAGCAATCGCAAATATTGCTTAATCAATCAATGTCCACCATTTAGGGTGGTCATTGATACAGATTTACAAAGTGGCTTTCAAGCGGCTTTGAAATACATCCCCCTATACTCTTGTGTAGATAGACAATTTAGGTTGGCCCCTAAATTGTCTTTTTTTTGTTTACAATTTGCCAAGTCGCAACGATTTCGACAAATAAAAAAGGACTGCACTTGCAGTCCTTTTTTGTTGCTATCGCCTATTAAGGGGCAGCTTGTGGCTGCTGCATGGCATGGTTATAAACGCAGGTACGATTCCGCCCAGTATTTTTAGCGTGATAAAGCGCCTGATCGGCCAATGCAATCCACTGGCTGTGATCGCCAAGTGACTCAGACCATTCACACACCCCAAGACTGATCGTGCATGCAATTTCCGCCTGCTCAGTATTCACAGCGTTATCGGCAACCCGCTGGCGAATTCGCTCAGTAAAATAGAGCGCCATGTCTGCTGATGTATTCGGTAAAATAACACCAAATTCCTCACCGCCGTATCGCCCGGCGATATCACTTTGCCGCTTAGTTTGAAGTAGCAATTGACTCATCTCACGCAAGACTTGATCCCCCGCTAAATGGCCATGTTCATCATTCACCTTTTTAAAATGGTCAATGTCAAACATCACCAAAGAGGCAGTACCACCACGCTGACGCGTACAAATGAACTCCTCTTGCAGCTGCTGCTCCCAGTACCCCCGATTAAACAAGGCCGTTAAGCGATCGGTACGGCTTAAATGTGATAATTTCTCATTGGATGCGCGCAGGCTTAGTTTGCTCTTGGCGATATCAGAGACATCATTGATGATCACGCAAAGATAGTTGTACTCACCATTTAAAGATTTAAGCGGCGTAATGGTGACATTTTGGAACATGGTCGCCATGCCCGCAGACACAGGACTGAAGTTATTAAACTTAAAGATATAGGGACGATCTTCCCAGCAACTAAAGGTGCGTGTCTTCAATCTTAAGCTTGCTTCTAATTTTCGCTTGAGCCAGCGCGTTGGCAGATTAGGCACCACATCAAAAAGGTTACGCCCCATTACATCAACGCTTGCAATACCGCTATAGGCTTGCATAAAGGTATTCCACGCACATACGCGATGTTCTAAATCTAGCACCACCAAACCGGCATCCATGGTATCCATAACCTGCAATGCCCAGTGAAACTCAGCAATATTTTCCGCTAGTTTTTGATTCATGCGCTCACCATCACCTGTTCAATGACATCCAATGCATTGGGCTCCATCAATAGCAGTACCTCAAAGGCAAGATCCGTGCTCTCGGCGCTGTAGGTATATTCAATGGTAAAAAACTGCGGTGTGCATTGCATGATTTGCGTCGATAAACCGCCCCAACCGGTTCGAGTGTCAAGCACGACAGGCTGTCTCAAGGAAAAAGGCACATCAATCTGCTCTGCAAGCGAAATTAAAAATGCGGAGACCAATACGGTCGCCACATCGATATTTAGCTCAGCATGGTTGCTCATGGCATCGTCATAACCCATTAAACTTTTAAAGGCCTCGATCCCTTTACCACGCATACAAACCAATGCTTCACCATGGATCCCACCACCAACAAAACGCTGGCCAATGGCAATCGAGTCGCTACGTTGACGAATATCTTCGATAGCCATTTGCAGACTGGCCGCATCCAACATTCCGACGCATGGAAGTGGCATGCGAATATATTGGCCAAAATGATCGGAGATAATCGCAGCCCCTTTGCCCATGGCGATATTCACGACTTCACGAAAGGCAGAGATGGCATCACTACTTTCATCATCTTTGGCTTCAGAAGAGATAGAGACTTGAAAAGGATCATGCACAGCGCGCATGCCAAGGCGGATCAAAACTTGCTCGAGCTCATCATGAGCAAAAGGCTTTTTAATAAATTCAAAAGCGCCCAGCGCCATACAGCGGTCGACGGCTTCACGCTGCACATCCCCTGAAACCACCACCACCTTGGTATCGTAGTCACCTTGACACATGAGTGAGAGCACATCAAAACCATCCATTTCTGGCATGGTTAAGTCTAAGAACATCACCTCG
Organism: Vibrio stylophorae; assembly: GCF_921293875.1. Classification (NCBI taxonomy): domain Bacteria; kingdom Pseudomonadati; phylum Pseudomonadota; class Gammaproteobacteria; order Vibrionales; family Vibrionaceae; genus Vibrio; species Vibrio stylophorae. Next base: position 1,334,335 of record NZ_CAKLDI010000001.1, on the reverse strand, counting down.
ACATGATGTTGATTGAGATAGTCCAAGGCTTGTTTGCCATTTTTGGCAAATAAAATTTGCTCTTGAACTTCGCTAGGAAGTTGAGATGCGAGAGCTCGACGCGCTGTGGCGGAGTCATCACAAATAACAATGGGGTTATAGGACAAGGAAATTCCCTTTCAGTACATCTTAACGCTTTGTTATCAATACAATCATGACAACATAAAGAATACCTAGCCCGCCCTTGGACAGCTTGCGAATAAATTCAAAATAGCGCAGAAGATCCCATTACTTTTGCCTGTTACATTGGCGCTTGCGTAGCAATGTGCGCTATTCACAAAACGGTTAATTAACCATCAATTCGTCATCATTTAGCACACAAAAACTATCTCGTTTTTAGCGCCTAATATGGATAAAAATGGGTTATTCACTGATGCGTATTCATTGCGTGTACGCAATGAATTTTTATCTATCAATTCTTTATCGCCAGAAGTTGCCCTATCGCATCGATATAAAACGAAAGCGCTTGGTGCAAAGTCCCCTCGTCAAAATCAAAACGAGATTGATGGTGCCCTGCTTGTAAATCCGCACCAAATAAAAGATACAGAGCCTGTCCACCGCATTGCTGAACGCGCGCCATCAAATGACTCACATCTTCACTGGCACCAAAAGGATATGCCATCAAGACTTGCGAAAAATGCTGACGGGCAAAGGGTGATAGCTGCTGGGCGAGTGCTTCACTTTGCACGACATCGCTAGCTTCACCCATGATATCTAGCTGCGTTGTCACGTTATAGGCAAGGTGAATGCCACTGAGGATCTGCGCTACACGCTGCATCATATATTGATTAAGCGCCAATGTTTCACCACGCGTTTCACCTTGTAAAAGCGCATAATCAGCAATCACATTACGACCACTTCCCGCTTTAATGGTGCCAATGTTTAAGCGCGTGACCCCTTGTCCATGCGGCGCAATCGCCATCATTTGATTCACAGCCTGACAAGCCGCAGCCAATGCATTATGACCTAACTCAGGCGATGCGCCGGCATGCGCCGCTTGGCCAAATAATTGAATATCAAATTTAGTCGTAGCAAATAGATGAGTCGGCGTCATCGCAATGGCGTTTGAGGGCAAACCCAGCCCTAGATGACCACTGAGGAAATAATCCACATCATCTAAAATACCACTTTCAGCCATCGCTTTTGCGCCGCGACAGCCCTCTTCTGCAGGCTGAAAAAGCAATTTAATCTGGCCCTGAAACTGCCGCTGCAAACTTGCGATATAGCGCGCTAAGCCAAGACCGATAGCCATATGTCCATCATGGCCACAGGCATGCATGGCACGCTCATTTTTACTCGCAAATAACTGCGCAGTCGGCGCATGCTCGGCGGCTTGCGATTCGCTCACCGCCACGGCATCCATATCAAAACGCAGCGCCAATACAGGCCCTGGCGAACAACCATCAAATTGCACCATCAAGCCTGGATAATCACCGATTTTATCGAGCCAATGTTTCGCGGCGCCCCAAGCTTTCGCCTGCGCTTTTGCTGCTATCACATCGGATAAATCGCGTCCCATCACTTGCGATTTGGCAATGACATGCTGAGAAAAAAACAGCTGGCCTCCCAAAGGAGCCAGCTGCGATGCAAGATATGCGGTGGTGTAAAACTCACACCAACCCAATTCTGCGTGTTGGTGGAGATGACGGCGGTCAGCAATAAGCGCGGCCAATATAGTCTGATTTGTTTGCATCCTAATACCCCGTCAATTCCATAAAGCCTTTACCGGTATGAGAGCCAGTGACAAAAACTGGGCCATCCCAAAATGGAATAGAAAAGTGAGACCATTGACGATCATGGAGCGGATCCGTGCGAATATCGATTTGGTACTCAGGCACTCGAATTCGCCAAATCAGTGGCAAACGCTTTCCAACACCCGCGACACCAATACCTTCCGCTTTAAGCTGAAAATCTCCTTTATTGAGCGCAATCTGCTTACCATTAGGCTCAATTAAAAAGCCGAACTGATGTTTGGTACGTCCAATATTATCGCGCAAACGTGCAATAAGCAGCTCGCGACCATCACTCAAGTGCAGTGAGAATCGCTCCCAATTCAGCTGCTTATCATTAAATTTATTGCTGCTCCACTGGTGGTCAAACCATCCCATCCCAGTCAAGGTGAAGGTCTTATTACCCTCTTTCAGCTGACCTTGAATATGCACCTTCGGCGCGCCAACCCAATAGATATGATGGCCCGCCTGCGGGTCAGTTTGCATATAGCCGTGATCGCCAAAAGCGACCCAAAATGGAGCCTTATCCATCTCAAGAGACAGCTGATATTGCTTCTCTTTTAAATTCAACGTAGCAGGCAAAGGCATTTCATCTTCACCTTGCCACTGCCAATCATCAATCCAAAGGGTAAAGGGCGAGCGTAAGCTGCCGCTTTGACCAATGCCGCCACGAGCAAAACGCTCAAACGCGACCATTTCATCCTCATCGGTTAAGATGAAATGAGAAATATAGAGATGGGGTGTGGCCCAGCCTTTTTTCTGGCTGTCATTGAGGTTGTAGCGAAGCAACAGCCAACGCAAACCATAATGGTTGCCCTGCTCATCGACTAAATTGGCATGCAAGCTCCACCATTCATGGCGATAGTCAAAATGCGGGCCGTGGTCAAAGGGCAGCTGTACTGGGCGATCGGCACTTGGCTGCTCAAAATTGCCCGTTGGCGTACTCATTTGGGTTTGGATTTTCAGTAGCTGCAACGCCGATTTTGGCTCTTCATCAAAGCAGCCGACCAAACAGAAAGACAATATCAAGGCAATAAAAACACGCATTACAAAGACTCTCGCAAACCAGTCACCGCAGAGCGCTGTGTTAATCGCCAAACCGGCCAAATTCCAGCCACCATCAATGCGAACAGTGCACTAAAGATAATATGTAGATAATCCATGGGGAAAAGCGCCATTGGCATGGTCCAGCCAAAGGCATATTTAAGCACCACTTCGATGAGTAACTTAGACAGCAAAATCCCGAGCGGTAGCGCAATCAGAGCGCTAATCAAACCAATTACCATCAGCTGGCCAACACCCAAGCATAGGATTTCACGTGCGGAAACCCCCATACAGCGCATCAACGCGACATGACGTTGGCGCGAAATCTCAGCCGCTGTAGTCGCAAAAAAGAGGCCAAATACCGCAATCACTAAGGTCAGTTTACCCAGCGCATCGGTGACCATAAAGGTGCGGTCAAACACCCCCATAGCCTGCTGCTGAATGCGACTATTGTTTTGTACCCGCTCTGGTTGTAACCGGAAAATATTACTTAATCGACTGATCAGTGGTTTGCTCGATTTACCCGGTTTCAGGTGCACAGCCAAAGCCACTTCCCCACCGATGGGCCATAGCGCGAGCCAATTATGATGGGACATGGTCAGCTGACCATGAGGATTACCGTAGTCATAATAGATCCCAACCACAGTCCAATGCCGCTCCGGAAGATTTGGCAAAACGATATCCGTGCCAAGCTCCCAGCCCATGCGCAGCGCTAAGGATTCACTGACGAGCACACTATTTTCATGGTGCAAACGCTGCCAATAATCAGGCTCAGCCGTTTTAATCGCCATGGCATTTTTCTCGCCTTCGCTATCACCCGTGCTCATCACCTGCATGATCCCTTTCGACGAGCGCAGCTCCTTGCGCAGCTGCCACCAGATCGATTGCACTTCATCTTGTCGATTGAGCCAGTCAGCGATTCGGCGCTCTAAGCGTGCTGGCGGTTGAATATAAACATCGGCAGCTAAGCGCTGCTCTAACCAAGATTCAGTGGTGGCGCGAAAACTACCCACAGTCGTTGCCATACCAATATTGGACGCCAGCGCCAACATAAAGGCCATCGCTGCTACGCCGCGGTAACTTAAACTGACAGCCGCATCATTAAAGAACCAACGCACTTTTACACGGCGACTGCGATTGGAAATAAAGTGGAACAGCCACCAAACAAACCAAGGCATCAGCAAGCCAGCACCAATAAGAATGAGCGCAATGATCATAAAGCCCATGGGCTGTGATTGTGGGCTGTGATAAAACACAAAACCTAAATTGAGCAACAATACACCGCACACAGCTTGCCATGCATATTCACGGTTGGTAAATCGTGCCAGTGTCAAACGCGATGAAAGATAACGCGCTGGCGTGCGCAGCAAACGCATAATGGGGAAAAAGCTTGCCAGCAGCACACCAAAGACAGCAAGCGCAAAACTATATGCGCCCCACTGCCACTGCCAGCTCAAACTCAGGCTGATATTGGTACCGTAAAATTCGCTCAAGGTTTCAGCCATGGATGGCAACAAACGCCGCGCTAAGGCCATACCCGCTAAATTACCGCCTAGCCAGCCTAAAAAGACCCAACTGAGTAGCTCAAGCACCAATGAATAGCAAAGCTGACTCACAGAAACACCCAATTGGCGCAGCTGACCGGCCATTAGCTGGCGCTGAGTAAGCGATAGGTTGATAGCCTGATAGAAAATAAACAAGCCCACCACAAAGGCCAAAAGCCCCATGGCGTATAGATTGAGGTGAAATGCTTCCGTTAACGGTTCTAGCTCAGTGGTATCTTCGCGATCAAGTACCAATAATGAAGGCAGCAATTTTACGAGGCGCGCTTCTTCTTCATGACTCATGGCACTACAGGCAATGTAATCAAAGCCAGCTGAAGGACGCAGCTGTCGAATCATCGCCAAATCGGCAAGCATCCGTGGGCCGCCCACCAGCTCATCGGACACCACTTTAATTGGACCGATCTCTTTACCATCGGATAAATGCAAACGCTGGCCGTTGAAAAAGCCCATGTAATCAGCGGTGCTGCGGCCAACCAAAATTGGATATGGCGCTTTCATCAGCGCCAACATCAATTCTTGCTGCTGCTCAAGCATGCCGTGCGAGAGCATCGCCACCGGATCGACCCCAAATAGGTTCATATCTCGGTAACTCGAGGTCTCTACGCGGATCACATCAATGGGCGTACATTCCGTAAAGCCATGACGGCGTAGATTAATGTAAAAGGCCTCAGGCACAGAGAGACCTTTTTGACTATGCATGATTCGCAAAGGATATGGACTTGCGAACATACGCTCGCCTTCGCGATAGCTTTGGCGGGCATGCTCATTGATCGAGAGTACACCGACAAAAAGCGCAATGCCCAGTGTCAGGCCAAGCCAAACGAATAAAATTTGTAATGGGTGCTTACGATAGTGAGCAAATAATGCCTTAACGACGGGGCTGAACATGAAGCAGCCCCCCTTGAATTTTGACTTTACCAGAAAGATGCGCCGCCACTTGCTCACTGTGGGTTACCAACAGCAAACTGCAATTTTGCTCGCGTGTTAAGCTCGTTAACAAACGCATGACCGCTTCTGCGTTGCGTTCATCAAGACTTCCCGTTGGCTCATCGGCGAGCAGTAATTTCGGTTCCATATAAAGTGCGCGCGCAATCGCCGTGCGTTGCTGCTGACCGCCTGACACTTCTTCAGGATAACGATTGAGCAATGACATGAGATCAAGCGCAGTGACGATTTGACGCCACAATTTAGGATTTTCCGGCAGGTTATTTAGCTGGCGGCAGAAACGAATGTTATCTGCGATGGTAATGGTAGGCAGCAAATTATATTGCTGAAAAACAATCCCGATATGTTGGCGACGAAATTTAGTTCGCGCGCCCGGCTTCATTTTATGAACCGGCGTTTCATCAAACCAGATTTCCCCTTCGTCGAGATCGTCCAAGCCTGCGATCAAGTTAAGTAAGGTACTCTTGCCTGAGCCGCTTTCACCCATTAATGCAATCTGACTGCCAGTCTCAAGCGTCATCTCAGCCCCCTGTAATACAGGATGGAACTCAGTGCCATCTTGATATCCTTTAAAAATATCAGTCAGTTGTAACTTCATAAATCCGATTTATCGCAATTTGGCTGGGTAAAAATAAGGCTTAAATAACGCATGGCAATGTACCTTAATGCGCTGCTTTGGCAAAGTTTTTTTATGCTAGATCACAGATATTGATGCGTTGTGTCAATTTCACAGTTGAATATGCTTTCAGTTGCTTGAAATATCGCCATTTCGAATCGAAGCTGAGACAGAAAAAACACGAAATCTGAATCATTTACAGCTAACGTTAAAGAAATCACACAGCAATGCAATGGACCATGCCCAAGCACTCTTTTCAATCACCAAAAGGCCAGCAAACGGCACTGATCATCGGTGCCACAGGTTATATTGCCAATCACCTCATTCCGGCCCTACTGATTCAAGGCATTCATGTCATTGCCGCCGCAAGGCAACTGAGCGTATTAGAGAAAAGATGTTGGGCAAAAGATGACAACGTCACCTTGATGCGGCTTGATCTCAGTTTACCCATTGAAGCTTCGCAACAGACGCTCTTTAACCAAGCGGATATTTGCTATTTTCTAGTGCATGGCATGGCGCACGGCCATGATTTTATTGACTACGAACAAAAAATGGCGGGTAGTGCGCTGATGGCATTTAACCATGCCGCTACGCATGGCAAGCTGTCACATATTATCTATCTTGGCGCGCTGCAACCCACAGACAACGCATCGGCCCACCTTGCGGCGCGCGCGCAAACGGGTGAAATCCTGCGCAAGGGCTTGTTACCGGTGATTGAAGTGCGCGCGGGAATTATCATTGGTGCTGGCTCTGCGGCCTTTGAGGTGATGTGCGATTTAGTCCACCACTTCCCTGTACTGCTCACCCCAAAATGGATTAGCTCAGTCTCGCCCCCTATTGCGCTTGAAAACTTGCTGTTTTATCTGATCGCCATTGGCCAAGATAACTTTTCGCAAAATGCCATTTATGATGTATCAGGCCCTGAGAGCATGACCTACCGCCAACAAATTGAGCGACTTTGTCAGCTCTTTTGTAAACCGGCGCGGGTTTATTCCATGCCCTTTATTCCGCTGCGATTTTCCCTTTGGTGGCTGCGATTGGTCACCTCAGTACCCTACAATATAGCCCGCGCGCTTGCAGCGGGTCTCACCCATGATCTCTACGCCAACAGTCGCGCTATTGAACATCGTTATCCGCAAAAGCTCATCGATTTTGACTCTGCTGTCCATCATGCGCTGGCGAAGCAAGATGCCTTTGTACGCAGCGACGTCTGGGGCTTTGATCCAGATGCCCTTGACCGCTGGCAAAGTGGCTTTGGTTATTATCCGAAAAAAGCAGGTGCCGCCATCGATACAGCCCTCCCGCCGCAAGCGCTTTGGCAAATTCTGCGCACCTTTGGACGCAAACAGGATTATTTTTATGCCAATTGGCTTTGGCGCATTCGAAGCTGGCTTGACCGCTTAGCGGGCGCTTCGAGCGAATTGCCAAGCCCACAAGCAAACGAAGGCAAGCAAGCGCTCAAGATCGGCGAATACATTGAAACGTGGAAGGTCATTGGCCTTGAGCCGAAGCGTTACCTCTCTTTGCTGTTTGGTATGAAGGGACCAGGTTTAGGGCGCCTTGATTTCACCATCACCCCCATTGCACATCAAAGATATCGCCTCGAAGTCACCGCATGGTGGCACCCAAAAGGGATTTATGGCTTGCTTTATTGGTATGCGATGTTTCCGGCGCACCTTTTTATCTTTAAAGGATTGGTGCGAAAAATTTGCAAAAAAGCAAAGCGACTTATGTGTCGTACGCGCAAACAATCCCCCACAGTTCAAAACACAGCGTCGCCCATCGCGCCCCATCAACAACCGGACTCGCCACTTGCCAAAGAAAAAAAGAAGCCCTAAGGCTTCTTTTTTTCTTTGCCGTGTCAATGCTTGATGCATCCAATAAAGGGCTTTTATTTGGCCAATATGATTTATTGGACGTTACGCGCAAATAGCAAATAGCACAGCATGCTTAGAAGTGCGCATAGGAACATCGCCAGCACCATGGGCCATGGGCTTTGCACCGAAAACAGCGACAAAATAGCCCCTGCAATGCCGCCCATACCAAAGCGCATGGTACCCGCGCAAGAACTAGCCGTACCTGCAATATGTGGATAATTGCCAAGCAAGCAGGCCATGGAGTTACTACCAATCATCGCAATCACACCAACAGCAAGTGCAACGGGTAAGGCCAACGCCCATAATCCGCCATCAAATAACTGTCCTAGGAGCAGTAAGATTCCTGCCAATAATTGCAGTGATAAGCCAATACGCAGCATAGTTGGCGAACCCACTTTACGAACAAAATGGCTATTGATACTGGTCATCACAATGAGCACACAAACATTGAGTGCAAAGAAATAGCCAAAATGCTCAGTGCTTACGCCATAAAGGTCGATATAGACAAAAGCGCCAGCCGTTAAGAAGGCAAACATGCAGGAAAAAGAGAATGCACTACATAGAATCAACCCCAGTGCCGTACGGTTGGTCACCAGCGTCATATAGTTACGCATAGTGGCGCGAAAACTAAGCGGGGTGCGCTCGGATTTTGGCAAACTCTCTGGCAAAAAAATCGCCACAGCAACCAGCACCAAGCTTGCATAAACCACTAAGAACCAAAAAACCGCACGCCAACCAAACCAAATCGCCAAATGCCCGCCCATCATCGGCGCCAATAAAGGCGCCACCGTCATCACTAAGGTGACAAAGGACATGGTGCGAGCAAACTGCTCACGATCAAAGAGATCGCGCACAATGGCTTGAATCACAACCGCAGCTGCTGCACCGGCAAAACCCTGCACCGCACGCATTACCGTTAAATCATGAATATGAGAGCTACTGGCGCAGACTGTCGCGGCAATGGCAAAGCTTAATACGCCAATCAAGAGCACCGGACGTCGACCGAAACTATCAGAGATGGGACCGTGAATCAGTTGACCTAAAGCAAAGCCCAGCACATAAACAGACAGCGTGCCCTGCACTAAACTTTCATCGACCATAAGATCGCGCGCGATGGTTGGCATCGCAGGCAAATACATATCAATGGCCAATGGGGTTAATGCCGCAATGGCCCCAAGAATCACAATCAGCCCAGCACTGAGCCGTCGCTCCGATGTCATATTACAACTCCAGTCATCGTGGCACTGTACAAATTAAAACTACTCGGCAAGAAACAGTGCGATTTCTTGTTCGGTTAATGGACGATACTCACCCGGCTCGAGCATCTCATCGAGTTCAAGCTCGCCAATACGTTCACGATGCAGCGCTTCAACTTTGTTGCCCAAGGCAGCAAACATACGCTTCACCTGATGGTATTTCCCTTCCGCAATGGTGATCAGTGCTTGCGTTGGTGACAGCACTTCCAATGTTGCAGGCTGTGTTGGCGCTTCTTCACCGCGCAGCAAAATACCCTGCGCGCAGCGCTCAACAGCGTCATCACACAAAGGCTCTGCAAGCTCAACATAATAGGTTTTCGGGCAGCGATGACGTGGCGAGGTAATACGATGCGACCATTGACCATCATCAGTAATTAGCAATAAACCTGTGGTATCCACATCCAAACGACCTGCGGTATGCATCTTGTGCTGATTGACTTCATCCATCAGTGTAAAGACTGTTGGGTGGAGATCATCTTCATTGGCACATACCACACCCTGTGGCTTGTTCATCATAAAATAGCGCACGCCTTGGTGGCTCAGCGGACGATCATCCCAGCAAATATCATCATCGTTGCTCACCTTGGTTGCGGCTTGTTTGACGATAACGCCGTTAATCTCCACATCACCACTGCGAATGATGCGCCCCGCTTCTTTACGACTGACCCCAAGGGTATCGCACAAAAATTTATCCAATCGCATGAGTTCTCTCTCATCTATCATTTGCGCGCCATTATAGCGATGCAAAATGTGACGGCTAGCGCTGGCGAAAAATAAAATTCGCCTCAGGGTCTACATTTCTGAAGCCCCTCCCTTGAAAGCCATCTCGCAAGCTCCTATAACTTACTCACTGCGAGGCGAGCAGGAATATCATCGGTAAACTTAAATTAATGCAAATCGAATGCAACCTTTTGAGTTTTCAAGCATCTATATCCATGTATCGTCCCAGATTTAGCTTTTTATATAGGAATGATGATGAATATTCTGTTGCAAGCGCCTGATGAAGCCGCCATTCCCCTTCTCAAAACCCTAATTCAAGAACTCTATGACCATGAGGTCATGGCACAAACCGCTGAAGGTACTTTCTCTGCCGTCGAAGCCCTGCTAGCCAACCCACAATTAGGCCATATTTGGATGATCCAAATTGATGATCCAACACGCGGTCTTATCACCGTGGGTCATGTGGCCATCGCCTACAGCTTTAGCATTGAGCACGGCGGAAAAGTGGCTTATATGGACCAACTCTACCTTCGCAAAGAGTGGCGCAACCAAGGTATTGGCCAATATATTTTGCCGCGCATTGAGCGATTCATTCATCAACAAGGTGCCAGTGTATTGCTGCTTGAAACCAATATTGGCAATGGTGATGCACGTCGATTCTATGAGCGCCACGGCTATGTGGCTCGCCGTCAATTCTGCCTTATGGGCAAGAAAATGGGGCAAACAGACACCACCCACCACGCCGCAGATGAAGTGCTCGCTTAAACTCTGGCACAAGTTCTGTCCATAAATTTTTGCATTAACTTTTGCATCAATTTTTACAATAGCTTCTAGCCTCAGTGTTCTAACATAGTGTCACTGAATCAACGCTGATAACGCACGAGTCATCTCGTGCGTTTTTTACATCCATATTTTTCATCAAAGCTTTTACAGCGACGCTTTTTCTTCGCAGCATTTGCATCAAATGCATTCGGTTTCTTGCCCGTAAAGTTTCTTGCTGTGCTTTTTCTTGTTATAACCCCTGCTAATTTATCGCTCATTTTTATTGATTCATGTACCAACTTCGTGATTACCAACAAGATGCCGTGCAAGCGGTGCTGCACTATTTTCGCCGTCACCATCACCCAGCAGTTGCAGTGCTCCCCACAGGGGCCGGTAAAAGCTTGGTAATCGCTGAGCTCGCACGCTTAGCCCGTGGACGTGTTTTGGTGCTGGCGCACGTCAAAGAGTTGGTCGAGCAAAACCACGAAAAATATGAAGGCTATGGCCTCAAGGCTGGTATTTTTGCCGCAGGACTGGGTCGTAAAGAAAGCGAAGACAAGGTGGTTTTTGCATCGGTGCAATCTGTGGTGCGCAATCTCGACCAATTTGAACAAGCGTTCTCATTGGTGGTTATCGATGAATGTCATCGCGTTTCAGAACAAGATGACAGCAGCTATCAGCGTGTCATTCAGCATCTGCAACAGATCAATGCCAACATCAAAGTTCTGGGGCTCACGGCCACCCCTTATCGCTTAGGGCTTGGCTGGATTTATCAGTACCACACGCGAGGTCAGGTTCGAACCACCGAGCCGCGCTTTTTCCGCGACTGTATTTTTGAATTGCCCATCTATCATCTGCTTGACGAAGGCTACCTTGCACCAGCCACACTGATTGATGCCCCTGCGCTGAGCTATGATTTTTCTGCGCTTCGGCCTACGGCTGCGGGTTACTATCGCGAGCAAGAATTGGATCGCGTCCTTGATGAGTCCAAACGTGCCACACCGCAAATTGTCGAGCATATTTTGTTTCAAAGTGAGCAGCGCCAAGGGGTGATGATTTTCGCGGCCACCGTCAGCCATGCCAAAGAGATTTATGGTCTGCTGCCCAGAGCTGAATCAGCCCTCATCACTGGTGATACGCCCAGTCCTGAGCGCGATGCGATCATTCAATCATTTAAAGCGAAAAGGATTCGCTATTTGGTCAATGTCTCCGTCCTGACCACTGGATTTGATGCCCCGCATGTTGATCTGATTGCCATTTTAAGACCCACAGAATCTGTGGCGCTGTATCAGCAAATCATTGGCCGCGGACTGCGCCTTGCACCGGATAAAAATGACTGTTTAGTGCTTGATTACGCAGGCAACCAATTTGATCTGCACCAAGTTAATATCGACAATCCCAAACCCAGTAGCGATAGCGAGCAAGTAAGCGTCCCTTGCCCTGCCTGCGGATTTTTCAATCAGTTTTGGGGCAAACTAGACAGCCAAGGCATGCTGATTGAGCATTATGGCCGCCAATGTCAGGGCTATTTTGAAGATGATGACGGCGAGCGAGAAGCCTGCGGCTATCGTTTTGTCGCCAAATATTGCGACGAGTGCGGCGCAGATAATGACATTGCGGCGCGCCGCTGCCACCAGTGCGATGCAATTTTAGTAGACCCTGATAAAAAACTGCGTGAGGCGCTGGCCTTAAAAGATGCCATGGTGATGCAATGTGCAGAAATGCTACTGCATGCAGGAAAAAACAAAGAAGGGAAACCGCAACTCACGGTTGAATACCAAGATAATCAAGGCGCATCCATTAAAGAGGTATGGCCCCTTTCTGGCAAAAAACAAAAACAGCTCATGCTTGAGCGATTTATTCGCCCACATCTGATTGACCATCATCGTCCCTTTACCGAAACCGCGGCCAGTAAAGTAATTCAATCACAGCATCGCCTGCGTTGCCCTACCTTTATCATTGCGCGCAAACAGGGTCGATTTTGGAAAATTCGCAGCAAAATTTTTGAGCACATTGATTTGAGCGCAGCCCAGTAATGGCCTGCGCTCAGCAAAGATCAGAATGCTTGCGTCCAAGGCAATGAAATGCTAGTATCCGCGCTCCTTTGTTGGATCAGGCTGGGTCGCTAAGCTTGATCCTGTTATTAACCTCAAGAGAGTTTCGATATGAAATTTGAAGCAATCCTACGTACCGAGCAGGGTAAAGGTGCGAGCCGCCGCCTGCGTCACGCGAATCAGTTCCCTGCAATCATCTACGGTGGTACTGAAGCGCCTGTTGCTATTGCACTAAACCACGACGACGTAATCAACCAAATGGACAAGCCTGCGTTCTACGAAGGCATCATCCTAGTTGTTGATGGCAAAGAAGTGAAAGTGAAGCCGCAAGATATTCAGCGTCACCCGTTCAAGCCAAAAGTTCAACACATGGACTTCGTTCGCATCTAATCTTACCAATTAGAAGCGTACCTTTTGCATATTCCGAGCGGCCGCCCTTACCAAGCGGCCGTTCACCGTTTTAAAGCCCACCAATTTTCCTCCCCTCTCGCGCCCTTGATTCATCATCTCTTCCTGATTTAACCTTCGCATTGAAAACACAAATTTGAATATACAAAAAAGCCCACAAGGGTCACCCTGTGAGCAAATTTTCGATGGAACCAATCAGTTTTTCAAAATCAACCGCCTCGACTTAGACGGAAACATCCAGCTAAGGCATAAACTGTTCTTTTTTATAAGCCTTTGTTGGCCCCATATTTGGACCGCGGCGCCCATCACCCGCCTGATAAATTTCTGGGTAGATACCCACAGAGTCAATCAGGTATGGACCATCCACTTTTTGAAAATAACGACCATCTACTATAAAGCTTACTTGATTCTCTCCTTCGACGTAGCGCTCTTTCAGTGTAACGAACTTCACTAGTTCTTTTGTCGATGCTGATTTAACTTGAAATGTAGTGATGTAGACGTCAGGGTTTTGAATATAGACAGTGTAGTGATATTTCAGGGCGCTGATGTAACGACCATTCGCTGACATCACCTCTTCAACCACTAAGTCATTATTAAAATCCACGGGCTTTCGACACTGCTCATAATTAGATAAATCAAGGATCTGAGCATAAAATTTACGAGCAGATGCTCTAGGCGAACCCTTTTCAGATATTTGCGTAATACGCGGCGTTCCAATAGATAAACGACTCTTTCTATCAAAGACAGCAAATAACTCTCGTGGCTCAACTTGTACACTCAGTACAGTTTTTCCTGCAACCAATGTCTCTCTATTGCCATATCTTAGCTTACGCTCCCCTTCGATTAAATATTGTGTAATAGCGTAAGTTCCAGCTTCAAACACATCGACTTCAGTTTCAATTCGAACCGTTTCTAAGCATCCTCGGTATCCAAGTACGGGAAAAAGTGTCACCTTTTTCACATCTATTTGCGGGCGATTCACCGTGATCCTTTTGTAAAATTCCCGCGTCAATAAACGATTGTCATAAGTTAAAGTTGTTGTTGCTTTAATCAGGTACTCACCAAGCTCAGTTAATTCAGAGTAAAGAACTGAGTAAACACCATCAGCTACGGTACCATCTGCCCCTTCACCATTATCCATTCCTCGTAACTTGATTTGCTGCCCACTTGGCATTTGCATTTCAAACACCACAGACTGGTTAAGCATTGGGATACCATCAACTGTTAATAGCGCAGCCAGTGTAACTGACTCACCCAATATATATCGATCATTTGGTATTGCTGGACTCAACTGCACTGGCGATGTCATGAACACATTGACCATAATGGCTGTTTTATAATCAATATATGGAAATTCAACCACAATCAGCCAGTCACCAAGCAGCGGTTTTTTTAGCTCAGGTAGAAAGTAATGCGCGCCAGGTAATCCGGCTTCAATTGCTTCACCAGGAATATCCCAGATACCAGATTGGCCATGGCTAATTACTACATCGCCGTTAGGGTCAAGCACATGAATTCTGACATTATCGATCGGTACAATCACCTCAAGGTGCACGGTATCGATAGTATCTACCCGAAATGGAATTTCGGCTCGAACATCACCAGGATTTACATTTACAATTTGACTCGAACTCATAGATGTATCAACTGGAATCTCCGCATATGAAAGAAACGAAGCAGATTGCAATACAACTAAAATTAAAATTTGATAAAAACGCATACTCACTCCTTACGCATCGGAATAACGAGTTGTAAATATTGCTCGATATCATCCCTATCAGTGGCAATCGACCGGCATAAATTCATTATCAAAATCAATACGCAAAAAAATTACAGTATGTGTGGTTCAAATAAAAAAGCCGTACATTGTAAGTACGGCTTTATAAAAATTTACGGACATTTCGTTAAATCAGTTGTGTCAGTGCCGTCACCATTTTCCCTGGCTTTTTCGGCAAGCCTTGGTCGTTAAACCAGACGGCTTCCAACCCCGCTGAGCGGCTAGGCAGAATATCTTTTTGATAGTTGTCGCCAATCATCATGAGCTGCTGACAATCCACTTCAAGGGTTTTAGCGATGGCTCGATAATATTCAGGGCTATCTTTTGAATACCCCGTAAGTTGCGGACAAAAATAACCGCGAATATATTGCGCTAAATCCACGCGTTCAAACGCCGCTTTCATGTCTTCAGGCGTTGCCTTGGTTGAACCGGTAGCAACATAGATCACTGTGCTCACCGACAGTTTACTCAGTACCTCTTTAGCACCCTCAACCGCTTGAACACTTGGCCAATCTTTCATTGGCAAAGATTGACTGGTGTCATCCTTCATCAGGGTATCTCCCCAGTCAAATAGATAGATTTTTCTCATGACAGACCCTTTGCGTATTATTTAGTCTATTAAACCAAGCAATTGCAGAGACGTCTGCGCCCTTACCCCACTTTTATGAAGTATCACTCAGCGCCTTGAAACAACGCGCAATAAAAAAACCAGCCCGTGGGCTGGTCTTAACTATTTTGCACCGGCTAGCAATTACAACAGTATAATTCCGTGCTGTTCACATTCGCGGATCATCTCATCTTGCCAAATCGATGATTGCACTTCGCCGATATGTGCTTTATGCAAGAAGAACATGCAGATACGTGACTGACCGATACCACCGCCAATGGTATAAGGCAGGGTTTTGTTCAAAATACCTTGGTGGAACGGCAAACTTGAGCGATCTTCACAGCCGGCAATGGCAAGCTGCGCTTTGAGTGAATCTTCATCTACACGGATCCCCATGGATGACAATTCAAAGGCGCATTCAAGCACAGGGTTCCAGAACAAAATATCACCGTTGAGCTGCCAATCATCGTAATCTGGCGCACGTCCATCATGACGCTCACCATGTGATAACGCACCACCAATTTGCATCACAAAGACAGCTTTCTTCTCTTTACAGATGGCATTTTCACGCCCTTTTGCATCCAGCGTAGGATAAAGCTGCAGTAACTCTTCAGAGGTAATAAAGGTGATCTCTTTTGGCAACCACTTTTCAAGTACTGGATACTCTTGGTTGATGTAGTTCTCAGTCTTTAAAAATGCGTTATAGATTTTGCCAACCGTCTCTTTAAGATAATCAACACCGCGCATCTCTTTGGAAATTACCTTTTCCCAATCCCACTGATCAACATAGATTGAGTGCAGGTTATCCAACTCTTCATCACGACGAATCGCATTCATATCCGTGTAAAGACCTTCATCTTCGGCAAAGCCATAACGAGCAAGCGCCATACGCTTCCATTTTGCCAATGAGTGAACCACTTCCACTTTCGCGTGATTGTCATCCAAAAGGTCGAAATCCACCGGACGCTCAGTGCCATTCAAGTTGTCATTTAAGCCGGTTTCTGGTTTAACAAACAAAGGTGCAGAAACACGGGTTAAATAAAGCTCGTAGGCCAGCGCGGTTTCAAAGTAATCCTTGAGCTTTTTAATCGCGACTTCAGTGTCACGAAGGTCCAAGGGCGAATGGTAGTTAGCGGGAACAAAAAGTTTCATAGCGCATCCTTTCTTAGGGTTTATTCAGTTTCTGAATGACACCCTATTGTTTTATCCATTAAAGCACAACCCAAGCAAAACAAAACAAGCAAAAAACAAACGCAAAGGTGAATAATATATTTTATAACAAGAAATATCTGAATTTTATTTAAAATCAAGGGTATTTCACCCTTGAAGATCCCCATTCATGCGGATGAAGTGAGATTACTTTCATTTTTTGGCTCAAAATCATCGTCAAGGCTGATCTCAATGCTGCAATCTAAAAAAAAGAACGTAAAATAGAATGACAACAATTAGTTAAGATAGATGATGCGCTACCTAAGACCCCTTCTTATCACCTTGATCGTACTGGTTATCCTGCTGGGTTTAACCATTTTTTCTATCGATCAATGGATGGCGTCTCGCGCAGCAGGCCGTATCTACGACGATGTCGCTCAGATCCCACCGCGTGGTGTGGCACTTGTGCTAGGCACCAGCAAATATATCGGCCGCAACCTCAACCCCTTCTATCAATACCGCATTGATGCTGCGCGCGAGCTCTATCGCCAGCGCAAGGTGGATGCATTTTTACTCAGCGGTGATAACGCGCATCGCTCGTACAACGAACCCATTACCATGCGACGAGACTTACTCGCCGCTGGCATTCCTGGCGATAAAATTCACCTCGATTACGCGGGATTTCGCACCTTAGACTCCATCGTTCGCGCCAAAGAGGTGTTTGAAACCAACCACTTTGTGGTGGTGAGCCAAGGCTTTCACTGCGAGCGTGCGCTATTTATTGCCGATTACAAAGAGATTGATGCGATTTGCCTCGCAGTGCCCTCTCCAGATGGCAGCGCCGGTCGAAAAATTCGTATTCGCGAAGCTTTTGCTCGCGTCAAAGCGGTGCTTGATCTCTATTTCACAGATCAACAGCCAAAATTTCTCGGTCCCAAAGTCCCCATCGATGCGGATGGTCCACAAACCCCAAATACCCAATAATTTCGTTGAGTTCACTGAAATTACATTTTCGCTTTTGTAGAATTTCAGCATTCACATTCAATATGGACTGTTGACCATGAAAAAAATGGCTCTTGCTCTTTGCGCAGCAAGCTCCCTACTTTCACTCCCATCTCATGCTGAAAGTAACTTTAACTATAACTATCTTGGCTTTCGTGTTGGCTCTGAGCATGGCTCTTTAGGCGTCAATATTTCACAGGCCTTCCATCCCAATGCGTATTTTTTTGCTGAAGGTGATTTCGATTTTGAGGAATATACCAACGTCAATGCGGGTGTGGGATTTAATGCGCCAATCGGAATGTGGACTGATTTTTATGGCCGTCTTTCTTGGCGTTATAGCGATTGGAAAGAAGGATCGCGTGACTTAGATGACAATGGCGCTGAATTTAAGGTCGGGGTTCGCCAGTGGATCACTCAGCAACTTGAAGTAGGCGGTTTTGTTGGGATCTTCTCTGGTGACAGTAACGATGGCATTTTTGGTGGCCATGTAAACTTCCATGCCACTGAGCTTATCTCTCTCGGGGCGAGCTATCATGTCAACGAGCCCGCTGGTGATACATTCTGGTTCGATGTGCGCTTTAACTTCTAACGCAGCAAGCCGAATAAAAAACACCGCAATCGCGGTGTTTTTTATTGCCCTTGATTAGAAATTTGGCAGTGGTTTATTTTGCACCACGATGGTGTCCTGCTTTTGCTCAATCAACCGAAGCACCTCATGTTTTACATCGATATGCCAGCTGACTGTCGCTGGATCAAAGCGTGCTAACTCTTGAAGCTCAGAGCCATCCTTTTTAGCGACATAGAGAATCAATGTTTCGCCTTTATCCATGGTCTTTAAGGTCACAATGATAATGCGATTGGCTGGTTCGCGCTGTTTAATGCCATTGTTGTTTTTAATACAGGTGTAGCATTGCTTTTGGATTGACATATATCCCGAGCCATTGCTAGGCACCACCATAAACGCCTGCTCAAATATTAAATCAGTAATTTTGCCATCGACACGGCTTTGAAAGAGCAATTTTCCCTGATCGGTTTGCGTGTTATAGATATAAAGGTTTTTATTCTCAATCGAGCGGCCTTGCAACAGGTGGCCTGCCTTTACTTCCACCACCCCTTGGTAAAAATAGTCAGAGCCCTGATCATAATACGCAATCGTGTGACCTCGACTGTAGCTGCCTGCAACTGCTCCCATGCTCACCATCGCCAAGATAGCCAATAACAAGTAACGCATCCATTTATCCTCGTTGTTGATATTCACCCTAAGTGCAATCATCTCAATTATTTTAGATGAAGTTGCTGTTTGAGAGGTGCTGACAATATGGCAACCTGCGCCTCGACCTGCTGTTGCTGCATCGTCGTTAAAGGCTGATAACTCGATGGATAGGGCCAGCCATACCCCCAGCGATACCACATTGGCCAATAGGGATTGCCGCCAAAACGCACACCAAGAAACATGGCTTGCGCTGTCCAAGAAAATCCTTGCGCCATCACACACTGCTCAAGCGCTTGATCAGCCGCATAACGCTGCGCTTTAGTGCCGCCTTGCCAATAGGCAAAATCATGGGCGACACAACAATGTAACCAAACATTGGGCTGCGACCAGTCACCATTAGGAAATAGACTACAGCCGTCACTGACAAAAGGCTGTAAAGCCGCATTCACTGAGCTACTGATTAGCAACAGCAGGAACACGCACGCGCATCTGCCTGTTTTTTTTAACTCTATATTTCCAATGCCCCGCGCATCGCATCCACTTGTAAATAGGCACCACCGTAATCACTCACTCGCTTTCCCTTTTTGTTAAACACAACAAAATATGGGACACCTTTATTTTCTAATTGATGACTATAAGCACCCATGGGATCAAGTGCGACATTAAAAGGAAACTGCGCTGCATATTGCTGGACTTGCGATCCATTGGCATTGCCGATCACCACCTGCATTGGGATCCCTTCTTGCTCAAGCTGCGCTTTCATCTGGACGATCATCGGCGATGCGGCCCGGCAAGTTCCACACCAAGGCGCAAGATAAACCATCACGCATTTTTCTGCCTCACAATCCCCAACAGAAACAAGTCCCGCATCGTCATCATTGAGCTGTGTTTGCAGTAGCTGCATGGTTGGCATCGGCTCACCACCCGTTTGATAAAAAAAGACAATCCCTAAGCACAGACTTAAAAGAACCAATAGCCGCATATTCCCTCCATGTATTATCGCATCAGTCTATCTAAGCAGATCTGATTATCCCCTAAGACAATGATTCCAATATTTTTTATTTTGGGATCGTCGAGATTATGCAACATTTATCTCTGTCTACTGTTTCATTTTGCAAGATGTCAGTTGCTAAACTGATAGCGAATCCCAACCAGTAAGCACAGCTTGCGCTTGATCACAAGATTGTTCTACTCGTTTTCATTTTGTACACTGCATCTCTTTTTTGCTCAGCTGTAGAATCTGAATATGACAAATCACCTTGACCTCGTTATCAATATCTTGGGTTGGTCCTCACTGGTGTTTTACATCGGTTTGCTTATCTTTAACCAATTTAAAGGGGTGCGTATTGCCACTTTCCTTTCTGTGGTCAATGACATTATCTACGGCGCGCTACTGGGTATTTTGCCAAAAGTACTGCTCAACGGCCTACTTGGCTTTTTAAATTTTTACCGCTACGCACAGGATTATATGAATGTGCCTAAGCGCGTCATTCATGCTTTAGCGGCTATTGCGGTTGCGTCGCTACTTGGCTTTGCGGTGTATGCCATTCGTGATTTTAGCGCTAATCCATCATGGGCCATTGCCCTCAACTGGATGGATTTCGTGTTAATTCTTGTGGCGCTGAGCGTAACCAATATGAAGATTTTCCAGTGGGCGATGTTTATCTCCGCTTTTGTCGGCGGTACCAGTTACTTCTTACTGGGCGCACCACAAATGGTGATCATCTGCATCGTGAAAGGTTTGCTGATGGCGCACAAACTCTTTATCAACCCATATTTCCCGAGTGTGGAAATGCGAATTAAGCGTCTCTTTGGCCTTCGTAGTACAATGCCTGCCCGCCCTGAACAAGCTTAAAATTGACGGTTTCATCCCTTAAACCGCACAATACAATGACGAATAAAAAAAGGTGCCCACGGCACCTTTTTTATTCATTTATTCATCATGACTGAGACTCACCCTTGTCTTGCCAAGGTTTTCATCTCCACTACAAATTGTGCCCACGGTAAACGCTGCTCTGCATTAGAAAGACCTGAAATATCAGTACGAACTTCACCCTGAATATAATCACCCTGCTTTTGTAGCAAACCGTGCTCAATCAGCACCGCCCAGTCCGCTTGCGAATGATCTTTTTCATTGAGTTTTAAATTCAGTATCCCTTTGTGCTGCACAAAGGCTGAAAATAAATTGCTGCTGGCCGGTGAAATACCAGAAACAGCCAAAGACAGGTGATTTTCAGCGCGTGCTGAAGGCGCTCGGCTATATTGCGCTGCCAATTGCCCTTGCCAATCGCCCGCAAATAGCTCATTGAGGGCTTGAGTTTGGCGCTGGCGACGAATCTTACGATTCCACAATGCCGGCGGATTGGTAATGACATCCACTGCCGCTTTTAATTTATCCGTCGGTAAGTGCGTTAAATTGAGCGTCACTTGCGTGTGATAACGGGCGGCATCATTAAAATCAAGCTGTGCGGCTTGCCCCGCCACATTCATATCGTAATGCGACGCTTGCGGCTGAAGCACAAATGACAGCGCGAGCTGCTTCAGTTGATAATCACGCTGGGCATCATGCCAAATGAGATTCTGCGCATCCAAAGCCCAATCAATGCCATGAATGCCATCACTTTCCTTGTCGCCCTCACTAACCTGAACTCGCATATAAGGACGGGTTGCATCAAGTGAACGATTGGAAAGTTGTGCCATCAGCGTTTTTGCGGCGAAGGCAACTTGCCACTGCGCATGGCTGTAATATCCGCTAATCTGTCCCGCTTGCAATGAAAAAACGTCATTTTTCATATCGCTGATATTGGCATCAAAGGTCGTTTTGCCACTGATGCTCGTGTCAGTCAGCAAGGTCATCTTAAATTGTGATACCGAGAAAACCTTTGCTAAGGCTTTTTCAGTATCCGGCGTAAATTGGCTCGCAATCTCAAGTGACAATGCATGATGAGTAATGTGATGCTCTAACAGCAGTACAGGCGGCACATTCGCACGCTGAAATAAACGCAATAGATCAGGCTGGGTGATCGTCACCTGCGTTTTCGCATCGGCATGAATATAACCACGCTGATAATCCAGTAATTCAAGCGTTAGATCATCGGACTGATGCTCATTAATTCCTCGAATCGTCGCTTTTTCAGCAATCAAACCCACCATAAATGGCCAGCTGGCAATCAGTGCAACCAAACCTGCAACTGCGGCTATTTTTTTCAATCGATTCATATTCCGTCACTCAAATTGATGATGGGCACAGTATAAAAAAACAAGGACTGCATGGGCAGCCCTTGTCGATAAAATTAAAAAAGTAACGAAAAATCACTCCATGCTCTGCATCGCCTGTGCCACCAATGCCATCTTTTGCATCGAGACCGGATAGCGATTCACCATCAACTCACCTTGGCGGAACTGACTTTCGATCATGTATTTTTCCTTTTTATGATCCCACGCCAGCCAATTCAGTTTTTCCAGTAAGAGTAATTGAGGAATCGATTGACTCCACATTTGATAATCTGCCGCACTCATCTGCGTCGTAAAATCGATAATCATGTTGTTCATTGGGTTATGAACAAACCCAGGGAGCGTTGAAAACCTCAAACTCAGCTGATTCTCACCTTGCGAAGAGGTATAACCAAAACTCATTTCAAGCATATCAAACACAGGGTCGAAATCCGCCAAACGCCCCATCAAGGCTGGCCCTTTCAACGATGAGTCAGAAACAACCTCAATCACACCTTGATTCAGGTCGTTCATTTCCATCGCCAAATAGATATCATTTAGCACATCCTCGCCAATACCCATTTGAGCAACGGAGAGTTTTGCCGTGGAATCAATATATGGAGACTGATGCCTTTCATGCATTTGCAGCGCTATTTTATCGATCAAGAAAGGCTCGAGCATCTCCATCGATTGAATACTCACTTGCTTTAAAGCAATCTCAATCGTTTCACCGTTCGCATCGACTTGCCCTTGCGAACGACACAGCAAATCTGAAAGAGTGAGCTCAAGTTCAGGCGAAGAAAATTGGACGCCAGGCCACGTACAGTCCATTTGCTTTGAAGCATTTGGCGATGTCCAATCTGAAGGCATTGTAATATGGCCCGGATGAACACGGAGGATCTGCATTGCATCTTGGTAATTCATGCCTGCGATATCAAAACGCACCGGAGAAAGCTTGCCCGTAAGCAGGTCTTTGCTGGCAGAAAATGCCAGCGTTTTTTGACTTGGGCCAATCACCTTTGATAGCAAACTGCCATCATCAGCAACATGGATATGGCCTTGTACTTTCATGGTGGGTTGCCAGTGAGAAATATTCACATTCACGAAGTAAACCACTGGGATATTCGACTCAATCATTGATTGACGATTGGCATAATCGGTCACTTCAATTTTAAGCACAACGTTTGAACTGAGATAACCCATCTCATAGGCGTCTACCGTTCGGCTCATGGTCGCCGAGTGATAATCCATTTCAGCTTCAATTTTGAATTTAGTCAACCATCCCAAAGCCAATGGAACTAGCAATAAAACCAATAGGATACAGATTGGTAACACGACCTTTTTCATCTTCGTCTCTTCATCCTGAAATCAGGCATCAGTGTACCGAAGTTGAGACAGAGAAGAATCAAACCAGCCCGCCTATGTAAAATCCATGTCAAATTATGCAAAAAGAATCGCAAAGCCTTTACGCCTTGCTGGTTAGTACATTTTACTATGCGACACACATCACCTTGCCATTCCGTCTAGAACTTAATTTTAAAATCAACACTTTGCTAGCAAGATCGCACCCAAAATATTCACAATTGCGTAAAATTCATCCAATGCATTGCTAAGGAGAGCCGCATGCCCCCCTACGCCATTATCTGTATTGATGATGACGCCACCATTGTGGCGCAGCTGAGCCAAGAACTCGCCTATTTAAGTGAGCAATTCGATATTGTCTGCGTAGATAACCCAGATGAGGCGGATTATGTTTTAGCGTCCATGCATCAGCGCCAGCAAGAGGCTGCATTGGTCCTTTGTGATGATGATTTGGGTAAAGAAACAGGCATTGAGTTCTTTATTCGCTTACATCAGCACCCCACCACAGCACGCGCCTATAAAATTTTACTTACCGACACGCCCGATGTGGGACAAATCCTTACCGCCGTCAATGAAGGACAACTGGATCACTGCTTGACCAAGCCTTGGCAACCAGTGGCACTTCGTCAAGCCGTTGAAAAAGAGCTCACCAACTTTATTCTGGATCACGCCAAGGTCGATGAATATCTCGGTTACAGCCATTTACTGGATACGCAGCGATTAATCAAAGCGCATATCGAACAACAAATGCAGCAATTTCGCTCTGGTTTTATTGAAGATTATTATCAGCTCGATGATCAAACCCTATCGCAGCAGTTTTTAACTGCGCTGCAGGACTTTTTTGATGGCAATAACGAGGATGAAGCCTGCCGCACCTACAGTAAAAATCATCTGTTAACTGAAGAAGGAAAGGAAAATCAGTTTCTTTGGTTTATTGCTGAGGGCAACGTGGTGCTCACCAAACGCGATGAAGACGGCCATGATCACCAAGTGGTGCGCTATGGCCGAGGCGATTTGGTCGGTGGCATGTCCTTTGTCACTGGTGAGCCGTCATTTTCAACGGGGCGCACCCTATCTCAAACCAAAGTCATTAAAATCGATCGCCCACTTTTTAGCAAAGTGATGAAAAGTAAAAATGAGCTTTTACCACTTTTTACCACCCTACTTTTGCGCCATTTTAACCGCCGCTTGCAGCGCAGCATTAAAACTGAAATGGCGCTGCACAGCGCGCTCAACCATTTAGAGACCGCCACAGACCAGCTTCTAGAAAAAGAGAAAATGGCCATGTTAGGTCAGCTGGTGGCGGGTGTTGCCCATGAACTTAACAATCCCGTCGCAGCCATCCTACGCGGCGCTGATACCCTAAAATCAAGTTTTGAATTTATTCTAAGCAATGAGCTCGACAGAGACACCCATGAGCTGGGTGAAACAATTTTGCGCCGAGCGCTGGAAGTACGGCCACTGTCTACCGCGCAAGCTCGGGCACAAGCGAAAAACCTTGAAGCGCTGACCGATGATCGACAGCTAGCAAGAAAATTGGTGATCATGGGATTAGACGAGCCAAGTCAGCTCGTACATTGGCAGCACCTAACAACGCAACAGTTGGAGCAATCCACAGCGCTTTGGGATCAATACTATCAAGCGGGTAATTTTCTGCGTTCCATACATGTATGCGCAAAACGTATTGCGGATATGGTAAAAAGCCTTAAATCTTACGCGCGCCAAGATGATGAAAGCTGGCACTTAGTGGATATTCACGAAGGGCTCGAAGACACCTTAGTGATTTTTGAAAACCGTTTAAAGCGCATTGAGGTAGAAAAAAGCTATCACACCCTGCCCGCAATTCATTGCCAACCCATCGCCCTGCAGCAGGTTTGGACCAATTTAATTGCCAATGCTTTGGATGCCATGGAGTCTTTTGGCGCACGGCCCAAACTCTGTGTTGAAACTAAACTAGCCAAGCAGAATCAGTATGTGGAAGTAACGCTCACCGACAATGGTTGCGGTATGGATGCAGCGACCATTGCGCGTATTTTTGAGCTTAACTACACCACCAAGCGCGAGGGGAATTTTGGTTTAGGCATTGGGATGTCGGTTTGCCAGCAAATTATTCACCAACATCAGGGTGAAATCATCGTCACCTCAGAGCCTGAAAAATACACCCAAATGCGCATTTTATTGCCGATCTCAGCCCCACAACATCAAGCCCACGGAGCGAATCATGAATCGATATCTCATCCTATGCGTCGATGATGAACGAGAAGTTCTCGATAGCGTTATCCAAGATCTCAGCGAGCTTAGCTCCCACTTTGATATTGAAGCGACTGAATCTGTTAGTGAAGCTGAAGAGGTACTCGCAGAGTCCATCGCTCAAGGTGTTCCACTGGCCCTAGCGCTATGCGATCACATTATGCCAGGGCGAACCGGCGTAGATTTTTTACTACAATTGGGTGCCAATGAAAGCACCCAAAGCTGTCGCAAGGTACTTCTCACCGGACAAGCGGGACTAGAAGAAACCGTTCAAGCGCTCAATCACGAAAGCTTGGACTATTATATTGCTAAACCTTGGGATGGTAAGGCACTCAAGCAAGTGGTGATTCAGCAGCTCAGTCAATTTATCATCGCCAGCGAGCAACAACTGATGCCTTGGCTTCAGGTGCTTGATGCCGAGATGCTGATGGCAGCAATGAATGATCGGCGCTTGAGTTTAAATTTTGATGAGTTCTAAAAATGGGCTTGATTGATTGAAAACATCAATGAATTCAATTTGTCATACAAACTTCCCTTGGTTGTGAAAGCGTGGTAGCTTATTTGTAATAAAACTACGACTTAAGGGAAGTGGCCGATATGAAAATTGCATTGTTTAGTTCGAAGAAGTACGACCAAATCTCCTTTGAACAAATTAATCAAACCTACCAGTTTGATATTCATTATTTTGATTTTCGCCTCACGCAAAGGACCGCGAAAATTGCTCAAGGTTTTGATGTGGTCTGCGCTTTCGTCAACGACGATGTTGATGATGCAGTCCTAAAAGAGCTCGCTGAAAATGGTACCAAGCTCATTGCCATGCGCTGCGCCGGATTTGATAAGGTTGATCTCGCCGCCGCAAAAAAATACGGCATTCAAGTGGTTCGCGTACCGGCCTACTCACCAGAAGCCGTGGCTGAGCATGCCGTCGGTCTGATGCTCTCACTCAACCGCCGTTTCCACCGTGCGTACCAGCGTACCCGTGACGCAAACTTCTCGCTTGAAGGTTTAACTGGCTTTAACTTTTTTGGCAAAACAGTTGGCGTTATTGGTAGCGGTAAAATCGGCCTAGCAGCAATGCGCATCCTTAAGGGCTTTGGCATGGATATATTGTGCTATGACCCCTATCCTGCGCAGGAAGCTATCGATTTAGGTGCGCGTTATACCACGCTTGATGAGATTTACGAGAAAGCCGATATCATCACCCTACATTGCCCATTAATGCCTGAAAACACGCATATGCTCAATGCAGAGTCCTTTGCCAAGATGAAACCAGGCGTGATGATTGTCAACACCAGCCGCGGCGGTTTATTGAACTCAAGTGACGCCATCGAAGCACTCAAACAAGGGCAAATTGGTGCCTTGGGTCTGGATGTCTATGACAACGAAAAAGAGCTGTTCTTTGAAGATAAATCCAATGACGTCATTCAGGATGATATCTTCCGCCGCCTATCCGCCTGTCACAATGTGCTCTTTACCGGCCATCAGGCATTTTTAACCAAAGAAGCTCTGGCCAATATTGCAGATACCACGCTAACCAGCGTGCTGAAATTTAGCCAAGGTGAAATATCTGGTAACGAGTTAGTTGAGCTCAATGCATAGCGAGCATAGTGCACGCAAGGAGCAAAACGGACGAACAAAATGAAAGATGAGCCCTTGCGCTTTCATCAACGCTTTCGCAAGTGCTTGCACACATGTTTTACTCAATCAAAAGGCGCCAATAGGCGCCTTTTTCAATTTTAAATTCTCACTTAAATTTCTTACTGAAATTTCACAGCTAAGCTTGCTGCTGACTATGATGAGCCCAACCTGCGGTCATCACAAAGACCAAGAACGTTAAGATCCACAGCGCAACGGTATAACCCATCACAATCGCCAGGGCGCCCGTCTGAGTCATCACATAAACCTTGAGTAGACTCCAAACCACCAGCAAAACAAAGCCAATCGACGCCACGGTTAACCAGCGATATTTTGCACTGACAGCGCGATTGAGCTGCCAATTTTTACGGCGAATATAGCTCAAGGCCAAGGCAATGCTCCAAGCCGATGCAAAGGCATAGACCAAGGTCGGATTTTGCGTAAAGATCGCACCCGCCAGTAACATCACCGAAATCACCAACCAAAACATCGGCAGATTCAGCTGCTCTTGCAGATCCAATCTTTTACGATCAATCAGGCGACGCCAATGCCAAATCGTCACACCGCCAAATAGCGCGCCAAACACCACATCTGAAATAAAATGAACGCCAAGCCAAACCCGCGCCGTTGCCGTGAGGATCACCATCAGCACAGGCACCATCCATGAAATTTTCACTTTGAGTCCATCGCGCAGTGCAAAATAAGCAAGCCCCCACAAAATTGCGGATAAGTAGGTATGCCCACTTGGCATGCCAAATCCAGAAGCATTCATCTGCTGTAGATCAGGCCAATAAATGAAAGGACGCGGCCAAGCAATGAGCTGTTTGGCAACGGCGATCAGCACCGCAGCCCCCATCACGTAAAAAATAAACGTGAGCCCCGCTTGACGTCCCCACAGGCCAAATACCAAGGGAATTAAACAAGCAACCAGCGCACCTTCGCCAAATAAATTAGCTGCCAACAGTACGCCAGAAACCAGTCGCGACAGAATATCAGGCAAAGAAGCAACTGAGTTTTGTAGACCTGCAATCAATGGCAATTCTAATCGATGCAGTGCAGAAGCATTCGCCGATAAATCGGTATACACCGTAATCGCACTCTCTGGGGTCTGATCGCGCCATTTGCTTAATTGCGCAATATGTCGCTTAAATCGAAAATCTTTTGTGGCTTGTAATTCTGGGTTGAGCAGATAAACCGCTTTGATCTCTTTATCAAAATGCGGTGCAAACCAAGCGGCCACAATATGCTCGCCACGTGGATCGGCATGCGCTGCCACTGGCAAAGGACGCTCAGTCACACAGCTATAAACCATATTGGTTTGATTAATCACAGCCAAAGGCTGAACGACGCGAACCACTGCGCCCGTTTCTTCATATACTTCACGCACCGCGGCTTGCTGCGCAGTCTCACCGGCCTCAATACCGCCGCCAGGTAATGCATAACGACCGGTAAATTTATCCAGCGTCATCAACACTTGCTGCTCATGGCGGATCACACAGACCGCACTTTCAGGCGGCAGTGACGCCGATTGCGCCCCCGGCTCTGATGCTTGCACCACTGCTGAAGGCAACCACAGCACACTCAATAAAACGCCGAGCCAACGCGTGAAAATACCACTCATTCACACATCTCCTTTAATTACATGGCGATATCACAAAATAGTTGCAGACTATGCCGGAAAAAAGCGATGGGGAAAACGGT
Source organism: Vibrio stylophorae (assembly GCF_921293875.1). Lineage (NCBI taxonomy): Bacteria > Pseudomonadati > Pseudomonadota > Gammaproteobacteria > Vibrionales > Vibrionaceae > Vibrio > Vibrio stylophorae. The sequence continues at coordinate 1,305,410 of NZ_CAKLDI010000001.1, read as the reverse complement.
TTCGTGACCATTTTGCATTTCGATCAGGAAATTTTGTGCGACGGACCAAGTTCGAGCATTTTTTAAACAGAAAAAATCCATTGAAAGAAAAAAAAGTAAAAGAATTACCGCTTCAACGCGATCATCGCTTGCAGCCGCGCCATCCACAGGTAATATTGCTGTTTGGAAAAACACAAAAATTGCACTTAGTGCACCAACGGAGATATAGACTCATTATGACTTACGTGCCTGTAGTCGACGTACTGAAGGGCCGATGCGCTGTTGACAGTGAAGTCACAGTTCGCGGCTGGATTCGTACCCGTCGTGATTCCAAAGCTGGAATCTCTTTTCTTGCCATCTATGACGGCTCATGTTTCGACCCGATTCAGGCCGTGGTTCCTAATGAACTGAATAATTACCAAGACGAGGTTCTTCGTCTAACTACGGGTTGTTCAGTGGAAATCACAGGTAAGGTTGTTGAATCGCCAGGACAAGGCCAAGCCTTTGAACTGCAAGCCACTAACGTAAAAGTGGTTGGCTGGGTTGAAGATGCTGACACTTACCCAATGGCAAAAACTCGCCACTCTATCGAATATCTTCGTGAAGTTGCGCACCTTCGCCCTCGTACCAACGTGATTGGTGCGGTTGCTCGTGTCCGTAACTGTCTATCACAAGCGATTCACCGTTTTTATCACGAGCAAGGCTTCTTCTGGATGTCTGCGCCACTGATCACAGCTTCTGACTGTGAAGGTGCTGGTGAAATGTTCCGCGTCTCAACGCTGGATATGAACAACCTGCCACGCACTGACAAAGGTGATGTGGATTACAGCGAAGATTTCTTTGGTAAAGAAACCTTCTTGACCGTATCTGGTCAGCTAAACGCAGAAGCTTACGCTTGTGCACTTAGCAAGGTTTACACATTTGGTCCAACATTCCGCGCTGAAAACTCAAACACCAGCCGCCACTTGGCTGAGTTCTGGATGGTTGAGCCTGAAGTTGCGTTCGCAGAACTAGATGACGTTGCAAAACTTGCCGAAGATATGCTGAAGTATGTGTTCAAAGCTGCACTTGAAGAGTGCCGCGATGATCTTGAGTTCTTTGCGCAGCGCATCGATAAAGAAGCTGTTACCCGTCTTGAGCAATTCGTCGCTTCAGATTTCGCACAAGTAGACTATACCGATGCGATTCAAATCCTGCTTGATTCTGGCCGTGAATTTGAATTCCCTGTTGAATGGGGTATCGATATGTCTTCTGAGCACGAGCGCTTCCTTGCTGAAGAGCACTTTAAAGCGCCAGTGATCGTGAAAAACTATCCTAAAGATATCAAAGCCTTCTACATGCGTATGAATGATGATGGCAAAACCGTTGCTGCGATGGACGTTTTGGCCCCTGGCATTGGTGAAATCATTGGTGGTTCACAACGTGAAGAGCGTCTAGATATTCTAGATGCGCGTATGGTTGAAATGGGTATCGACCCAGAGCATATGAACTGGTATCGCGATCTACGCCGTTACGGCACCGTACCACACGCTGGCTTCGGTCTTGGTTTTGAGCGTTTGGTTTCATACGTCACTGGCATGGGCAACGTGCGTGATGTGATTCCATTCCCTCGTACACCACGTAACGCGAACTTCTAAGCTCTCGAAAATAAAAGCGCAGCACCTGCTGCGCTTTTTTATGTTTATCGTTTGTTCGGAAATTGATCAATTTCACGAAAGATTATTCAGAAAATAGTGTCAATTTATATCAGTTAACGGTATAAATTTGAGCAGACCCTTTTCTCTCGAACACAGCATGGATGACGCAAATGTTTGAAAAAATTATCGCAGCGCCCGCAGACCCAATTCTTGGCTTAACTGAAGAGTTCAAAGCTGACAGCCGCAGTAACAAAATCAACCTTGGTGTTGGTATCTACAAAACGAACGCCGGCGAGACGCCTGTTCTTAATACAGTGAAAAAAGCAGAGGCCCTATTGCTTGAGAAAGAGACCACCAAATCTTACCTCAGCATTCCGGGTGCTCCTGAATATGCACTGGCGGTTCAAAAACTTCTCTTTGGTCAAGATGCACAGCTAATTGCTGAAAAACGCGTTCAAACAGCGCAAGCACCTGGCGGTACTGGTGCACTGCGTATTGCCGCAGAATTTATTAAGCGCCAGTTGAGCAGCGATACCATTTGGGTCAGCAACCCAACATGGGCGAACCACAACAACGTATTTAATGCTGCGGGTTTGACCGTGCAGCAATACCGCTACTATAACGCAGCAAATCGCGATATGGACTTTGCGGCGATGCTTGAAGATCTAGAGCAAGCACAAGCAGGCGATGTGGTGCTACTTCACGGCTGCTGCCATAACCCAACCGGTATCGATCCAACTGCAGCGCAGTGGCAACAAATTGCTGAACTATGTGCGCGCAAATCTCTGCTTCCTCTATTTGACTTTGCATACCAAGGCTTTGGCCGCGGCGTAGAAGAAGATGCAGAAGGCCTACGTTTGTTTGCGAAGGTTTGCCCTGAGCTTTTGGTTGCTAGTTCATTCTCTAAGAACTTTGGTATGTACAACGAGCGCGTCGGTGCCTTTACACTAGCTGCAGCAACCAGCGACATCGCAGCAACAGCATTTAGCCAAGCGAAAAGCATCATCCGTACCATCTACTCCAACCCACCAGCGCACGGCGGTAAAGTGGCCACTGAGATTTTAGATAATCCAGCACTTCGTGCCGAGTGGGAACAAGAAGTAACTGAGATGCGCGATCGCATTCAAGAGATGCGTGAGTTGTTTGTTAAAACACTCAAAGAGAAAGGTGTGTCGCAAGACTTTAGCTTTATCAGCCGTCAAACCGGTATGTTCTCCTTCTCGGGTCTATCTCCAGAGCAAGTGAAGCGCTTGAAAGATGAGTTTGGTGTCTACATCGTAGGCTCTGGCCGCATCAGCGTTGCAGGCATGACCACCAGCAATATGGACAAACTCTGTGAGTCTATTGCTGCTGTACTTGAGCCAGTCACTGCATAAGTACACTCAGTTTTAAAAACCGCCTTCGGGCGGTTTTTTTATCTGTGCTATCCATACGCAGTATTGTTTTTTCATCTGGTATATTGTTTTCCATAAGCAACGTATAATTTCCCCCTCTATATTGTTCTCAATCCGCTGCCATGTATTTGACCGAACTTAGCCCACATCATGTTCAATTCCCGATACCAGACCAAGCGCTGAGTGAACCCGATGGGCTATTGGCTATTGGCGGTGATTTGCGGCCAGAGCGTCTCATTGAAGCTTATCGACATGGCATTTTCCCATGGTACAACCAAGGGGAGCCCATCTTATGGTGGAGCCCGTCAACCCGTGCGCTCTTTGATCCTTGCACCCCCTACCTCAGTCGAAGCAGCCACAAATTTCAACGAAAAGCGCAATATGTGGTCACCATCAATTGTGATTTTGCGGGCGTAATTGCCGGATGCCGCCACCGCCCAAACACCGGGACTTGGATCACCAAAGAGATCGCCCAAGCCTATATCTATCTGCATCATCTCGGCCATGCGCACTCAATTGAGGTTTGGCATCAAGACCAACTCGTTGGCGGTTTTTATGGTATCGCTTGTGGCGCAATGTTTTGCGGTGAGTCGATGTTTTCACGTGCCACTAACGCATCAAAAATCGCGCTCTGGGCCTTTAGCCATCACTTTGCCAAACATGGTGGTCATTGGATTGACTGCCAAATGGAAAACCCGCATTTAATGTCCTTGGGCGCGCAATTAATGCCGCGCAGGCAATATCTGGATATATTGATGCAAACACGCGAACAAGCATTACCCGCTAGCGTTTATCACCAGCAGCAACTGGCGTTCCCTGGAGCATCGCATGCAAATTAATCTTGGGCTCACCCCCATTCATGCTTGTAGTTATCTCAGCGGTCAGCAGGAGCGTCTTGGTGTGGTCATGGATGAAATATGGCATCAAAACAGCCATTATGAATTGCTACTGGCCGCAGGATATCGACGCAGCGGTGATATCATCTATAAACCAATGTGTCCCAAGTGCTCTGCTTGCACGCCCATACGCTATGATGTGATGGCCTTTACCCCCAGTCGCAGTTTAAAACGGCTAAAGAACCAAATTCAGTCCATGCGTTGGCATTTTTCATCTGAGCTTGATCCGCAGTGGTTTTCGCTTTATCAGCAATACATCAATACGCGGCATCAAGATGGCAGTATGTATCCAGCCGATCGCCAGAGTTTTCTGCAATTTAGCCACAGTGAATGGCAAAACATTCAATATTTGCATCTTTACCAAGAGGAACGTTTGATTGCCATTGCGGTCACTGACATCACCCCGCATGCATTAAGCGCGGTGTATAGCTTTTTTGACCCGCAGCACAAGCTTTCCTTAGGCAGCGCATGCCTGCTCATTCAACTTGAACAAGCCAAAATTTGGCAGAAAACCTGGATTTATCCAGGCTATTTCATCGAGCAATGCCAAAAAATGAATTATAAATCTCGTTTCCACCCTCATGAAAAGCTATCAAAGCAGGGTTGGCAGCGTTAAAATATGCGCCCATACTTTACACTCTCCCAGTTTCAGGGCATTATGCGCCAGTTAAAGACTGGCCTACAGGCCTAAAAGAGGATTCAATGGCAAAAGAAGACGTAATTGAAATGCAGGGAACGGTACTTGATACCCTGCCAAATACTATGTTCCGTGTTGAGCTTGAAAACGGACACGTTGTTACTGCACACATCTCTGGCAAAATGCGCAAAAACTACATCCGTATTTTGACTGGCGATAAAGTCACGGTTGAGATGACTCCCTACGACTTGAGCAAAGGCCGCATCGTCTTCCGCGCGCGTTAATATTTCCTTTGACTGCACCAGCTGTTGCAGCAAAGTTTAAAACGCAAAACCCCAGCCAATGGCTGGGGTTTGTCGTTATAAAGAGCGTGAACTCATTCGACTCTGTTAATTCACCGTGGCTTCAGTAGTTGAATAATCAAAGGTGAGTTTGTCATCTTGCAGATCCACTCGTACGCTACCACCACTGGCTAGACAGCCAAACAACAGCTCATTGGCTAGTGGTTTTTTCAGATTTTCCTGAATCACACGTGCCATTGGACGCGCACCCATGGCGCGATCATAGCCCTGGTTACCCAGCCAGATCCGCGCTTCGTCACTGACTTCCATGGACACACCTCGCGCATCCAACTGTGCCTGTAGTTCCACAATGAATTTATCGACAACTTGCGTCAGGATGCTGACATCCAAGTGGTTAAACCAAATGATGTTATCCAAGCGGTTACGAAACTCAGGGGTGAACACCTTCTTAATTTCGCCCATGGCATCATGACTGTGATCTTGCTGAATCAAACCAATGGATTTGCGAATCGTTTCACTAACGCCAGCATTGGTGGTCATCACCAAAATAACATTACGAAAATCAGCTTTACGACCGTTATTATCCGTAAGTGTACCGTTATCCATGACCTGCAGTAATAGATTGAACACATCTGGATGCGCTTTTTCAATCTCATCAAGCAGTACAACCGCATGCGGATGTTTAATCACAGCATCGGTGAGCAAACCGCCTTGGTCATAGCCCACATAACCTGGAGGCGCACCAATTAGACGACTCACAGTGTGACGCTCCATATACTCGGACATATCAAAGCGAAGGAGCTCAATACCTAAACACTTCGCCAGCTGTACGGTTACTTCTGTTTTACCCACCCCTGTTGGGCCCGCAAACAAGAATGAGCCCACGGGCTTATGCTCAGCACCCAAACCTGCTCGGCTCAATTTAATCGCTTCAGACAAAGCGCTAATGGCAGAGTCTTGGCCAAAAACCAGCATCTTAAGTTTTTCGTCTAGCGATTGCAGCACATCACGATCCGAACTCGATACTGATTTCTCAGGGATACGCGCCATCTTGGCAATCATCGATTCAATGTCGCTAACATTGATGGTTTTTTTGCGTTTACTCGCGACGACCAATCGACAACGTGCACCCGCTTCATCAATCACGTCAATGGCTTTGTCAGGTAAGTGACGTTCATTGATATATTTCGCCGACAGCTCAACTGCTGCGCGAATCGCCTTATTGGTGTATTTCACCTCATGGTGATCTTCATATTTGGACTTCAAACCCATCAAGATCTTTGTGGTGTCGTCAATGGATGGCTCCACCACATCAATTTTCTGGAAACGGCGAGCCAATGCGCGCTCTTTTTCAAAAATAGAGCCGTACTCTTGGTATGTGGTTGAACCAATACAACGCAGCTTGCCACTGCTGAGTAATGGTTTGATAAGGTTTGCCGCATCTACTTGACCACCAGAAGCTGCGCCCGCACCAACAATAGTATGAATCTCATCGATAAAGAGGATCGCGTCTTCTTCTTGCTCTAGCTGTTTGAGAACTGCTTTAAAACGTTTTTCAAAATCACCGCGATATTTTGTGCCTGCCAGCAAAGAGCCAATATCCAAAGAGTAAATCACACAATCACGCATTACGTCTGGCACTTGTTCTTCGACGATACGCCATGCCAAACCTTCAGCAATGGCCGTTTTACCGACACCGGCCTCACCAACTAGCAATGGGTTATTTTTGCGGCGACGACACAAAACTTGAATCGTGCGCTCTAACTCTTTATCACGCCCAATCAGTGGATCGATGCCACCGACTCGTGCCAACTGGTTTAAGTTGGTTGCAAAATTTTCTAAGCGATCTTCATTGGCAGTTTCTGTGCTACCACTATTCAGTTCACCGGGTTGATGCGATGGTCCTTGTCCAGAAAGGCCTTCGCTGTGGCTATCATCTTTGCTAATGCCATGTGAAATAAAGTTCACCACATCCAAACGGCTCACATCATTCTTTTTCAGCAAATAGGCTGCATGTGATTCTTGCTCACTAAAAATAGCGACTAAAACATTGGCACCTGTGACTTCCGTGCGCCCTGAAGATTGCACATGAAATACTGCACGTTGTAGAACACGCTGAAAACTGAGCGTCGGCTGGGTTTCTCTGGTTTCATCGTCTTTGGGAATCAACGGCGTTGTTTGCGCGATAAAACTGGCAAGCTCAGTACGCAGCCGCTCTAAATTGACCAGACAGGCCTCCAGCGCTTCACGGGCGCTGGCATTATCCAACAAGGCCAGTAGAAGATGTTCCACAGTCATAAATTCATGGCGCTGTTCACGCGCCTGCGCAAAGGCGCCATTTAGACTGGCTTCAAGCTCTTTATTCAACATTATTCACCTTCCCTAACAATGGCTTGCATCGTGTTATTTTAGGCTCTTTCGATGGTGCAAAGCAGTGGATGATCTTGCTCGCGGGCATAGGCATTGATCTGAGCCATCTTCGTTTCCGCCACCTCGGCGGTAAAAACGCCACAAGATGCTTTGCCCTTATAGTGCACCGTTAACATAATATCCGAGGCTTGGTCAGCATTCATGCCAAAGAAAACCTGCAAAACCTCGACCACAAAATCCATCGGTGTGTAATCGTCGTTATTGAGTACCACGTGATACATGGATGGTGGCTGAAGCGCAGTTTCTTCCTCAAACGCCACATCAGAATCTGGGTTAATCCATTCGTATAACTTACTCATAGTCTCATCTTAGTCATTGATTTCAGGGCCGGCTACAGTTTAATACGGCATATATTAAATTTTAGTAAAATTGTTACCATTTCTGCACATCGTCACTTGACTGCCCTGCCCTTTTTACTAGAGTGGAGAAGGAAAGCAATTTGAATATCAAAGGCATAGATATTCATTTGACATTCACCCCAGTATTACTCGTCAATGAAAAAGGATGTAACGTATGGCAACGGGAACAGTGAAGTGGTTCAACAACGCAAAAGGCTTCGGTTTTATCTGCCCTGATATGGGTGATGGCGATATTTTCGCCCATTATTCAACCATTCAGATGGATGGCTACCGCACATTAAAGGCAGGCCAGCAGGTGCAGTACGATATTCACGAAGGACCGAAAGGCTACCACGCTAGTAATATCACACTCCTCCATATGGATAGTGCCAACGCTTAACCATGGCAGCAACTCTTTTTCTTTGAAAAAAAGAGTTGCATGCAACCCCCAAGGTTATGCTGTGAATAAAAATTCAAATAAACAATAGATGCATCAGTAATGCCTTGAGCAATATCAAATTGCTTTTGCCGTCTCGGCGCTTGTTGCATTATTGTAACGGAAGTAACAAAGCACAATCTTTGATTGTGCTTTTTCTTTATCTTACTTATCCCAGCTACTTTTCTTATCATTCACACCGCCACCCATGCCTGCTGTAAATAAGATATACTTGCGCGCATTCCTTATCTGATATTGCCATTTGTCATGTCGAATCGCTTAAAACCTGCGCCTGGTTCAAAATCCAAAGTCTCTTCTACAAAAGTACCTTCAAAAAAGGCACATTCTAAAAAAACGAATGTAACTCGCACCGCGTCTTCGCACCGCAACACATCGAGCAGCGTAACGCGACGCCCTTCACGCCAACGTCAGGTGGGCAGCGCACGTCCAATGCAAGGCCCGCAGCAGATTCTTTTGTTTAATAAACCCTTTAATGTGCTCACTCAATTTTCAGGCGAAGCCAATGACATCACACTTGCCCAGTATATTGATGTCAAAGATGTGTACGCCGCAGGTCGCTTAGACAAAGACAGCGAAGGACTCTTGGTACTCACCAATGATGGCAAACTGCAGGCCAAACTCACGCAGCCCCAATCAAAATCGCCGAAAACCTACTGGGTACAAGTGGAAGGTGAGCCCTCAGAGCAAGCGTTAGATGCCCTGCGCCAAGGTGTTGAGCTCAAAGATGGCATGACGCTGCCAGCCAAAGTTGAGCGCATGAATGCCCCTGATATCTGGCCGCGCAATCCACCCATTCGCGAACGCGCGAACATTCCCACCACTTGGCTCGCCATCACTCTGCGCGAAGGTCGCAACCGCCAAGTTCGTCGTATGACCGCACATATTGGCCATCCAACGCTGCGCCTCATTCGATATCAACTCGGCCCATGGACCGTCGATGGTCTTGCGCCTGGAGAATGGCGCCGCGTCGAGCTACCACAAACAAGTGACAACACACAAAAATAAGCGCTTTTTGCACATGGATTGCCCCTGTTTTCAGGGCGACAGTTCTGCTAGAATGCGCCGCAGATCACAGATAGAGTTTTACCATTCATGACCCAACCTCATCACGACAACGCACAAAAGAAAGTCATCGTCGGCATGTCAGGCGGTGTAGATTCATCCGTCTCCGCTTATCTTCTTCTTCAGCAAGGCTACCAAGTGGAAGGCCTGTTTATGAAAAACTGGGAAGAAGACGACAATGATGAATATTGCTCGGCTTCAGCTGATCTCGCTGACGCACAAGCGGTGTGCGATAAGCTGGGGATCACGCTGCACACCATCAACTTCGCAGCGGAATATTGGGACAATGTATTTGAGTATTTTCTTGCCGAATACAAAGCAGGACGCACACCAAACCCAGACATTCTTTGTAACAAAGAGATCAAATTCAAAGCCTTCCTCGAATTTGCCGATGAAGTGCTCGACGCTGACTACATCGCCATGGGTCACTACGTTCGCCGTACCTTCCCAACCGATGGTAGCCTGCCGCAAATGCTTCGTGGCTTAGATGGCAATAAAGACCAAAGCTACTTCCTATATACCCTCAGCCATGCGCAAGTGGCACGCAGCCTCTTCCCGGTTGGTGAGCTTGAAAAACCGGAAGTTCGTAAAATTGCTGAAGAGCAAGGTCTTGTGACCGCGAAGAAAAAAGACTCAACTGGTATTTGTTTTATTGGCGAGCGTAAATTTACTGATTTTCTATCGCGCTACTTACCAGCACAGCCGGGTGCCATTGAAACCGTCGATGGCGAAATCATTGGCGAACATCAAGGCTTGATGTACCACACCCTTGGCCAACGTAAAGGTCTAGGTATCGGTGGCCAAAAAGGCGGCAATGGCACAGAAGACCCATGGTATGTGGTGGATAAAGATGTCGAGCGCAATGTGTTAATCGTTGCACAGGGCCATGACCACCCGCGTCTATTCTCCAATGGTCTGATTGCAAGCCAGCTGCATTGGGTGAATCGCACACCAATGCAAGCGCCTTTGCGCTGCAGCGTGAAAACACGTTATCGCCAGCATGACATTCCATGTACCGTGGTTCCAATGGATGACAACACCATTCGTGTAATGTTTGATGAACCGCAAATTGCGGTCACACCAGGCCAATCTGCCGTCTTTTATTCAGATGAGGTTTGCTTAGGTGGTGGTATTATCGAGCAACGCATTTAGCAAAGGAGCAAAATAGCGTGGCCCACACCCTTTATGATCGCACCCTCGCCTTTGCAGGGATTTGCCAAGCCGCAAAACTGGTTCAAGACACAGCGCGTGAAGGGCGCTGTGATGAACAAGCGCTAAGCGCTACATTGGCGAGTATTTTAAATACCAATCCTGCCAATACCCTTGAGGTTTACGGCCAAGAGCGCGATTTGCGCAGCGGTTTAAAAGTACTCACCAACGGCATGAGCGGCTCGTCAGAAACCAATGAATTGATGCGCTATGTCGTCAGTCTCATTGCCCTTGAGCGCAAACTCAGCAGCCAACCTGAGCTAATGCAAAAGCTTGGCCAGCGCATTCAAATGGCACAGTACCAGCGCGAACATTATGAGCTACTTGACGAGAATTATATCAATAACCTCGCAAGTATTTACGTGGATGTGATTAGCCCCCTTGGTCCTCGCATTCAAGTCACAGGAACCCCAGCTCAGCTACAAAAACAAAGCGTACAAAATCAAGTGCGCGCCCTACTGCTCGCTGGGATTCGCAGCACAGTGTTATGGCGTCAAGTCGGTGGCAAACGCCGCCAACTTCTTCTTGGCCGTAGCAAAATCGTGCAGCAAGCCAACATTCTTTTAGCCCGACTTTAATTTAACTCAGGAGAGACACCATAATGGAACTATCAGCATTGACTGCTGTATCCCCAGTAGACGGTCGCTACGGAAGCAAAACCGCTGTACTTCGCAGCATTTTTAGTGAATTTGGTCTACTGAAGTACCGCACTATTGTTGAGATCCGCTGGCTTCAAAAGCTTGCCGCCACCGCAGAAATCACTGAGGTTCCCGCGTTTAGCGACGAAGCAAATGCTTTCCTGAATGCCATCGCTGACAATTTCAGCGAGCAAGATGCCATGCGCATCAAAGAGATTGAGCGCACAACCAACCACGACGTCAAAGCGGTTGAATATTTCCTCAAAGAGAAAGTCGCTGATAACGCTGAATTGCATGCAGTGAATGAATTCATTCACTTTGCTTGCACCTCAGAAGATATCAACAACCTTTCACACGCATTGATGCTCAAAGAAGCACGCGAAACCGTGATGCTGCCAGAGATCCGCAACCTGATGGATGCAATCCGTGGTTTGGCAGAGCAATATCGTGACATGCCATTACTCTCTCGTACACATGGCCAGCCTGCATCACCAAGCACCATGGGTAAAGAGATGGCCAACGTGGCCTACCGTATGGAACGTCAATACAAGCAAATTCTTGCTGTTGAAATCCTTGGTAAGATCAACGGTGCCGTAGGTAACTACAATGCGCACATCTCTGCTTATCCAGAAATTGACTGGCACCAATATAGCCAAGAGTTTGTGACCTCACTTGGTATTGATTGGAACCCGTACACCACGCAAATTGAACCGCATGATTACATCGCGGAAATGTTTGATGCCTTTGCACGCTTTAACACCATTCTGATCGATTTTGACCGTGACGTTTGGGGCTATATCGCACTAGGCCACTTCAAACAACGCACCATTGCAGGTGAAATTGGTTCATCCACCATGCCGCACAAAGTTAACCCAATCGACTTTGAAAACTCGGAAGGTAACTTGGGTCTTGCCAACGCAATCTTTACCCACCTTGCTCAAAAATTGCCTGTTTCACGCTGGCAGCGTGACCTAACTGACTCAACCGTATTGCGCAACCTTGGTGTGGGCTGTGGTTATGCGATCATCGCTTATACCTCAACACTAAAAGGCATCAGCAAACTTGAGCTAAACAGTGATGCGCTACTCAACGAGTTGGATCACAACTGGGAAGTACTGGCAGAGCCAATCCAAACTGTGATGCGCCGTTATGGCATCGAGAAACCATATGAGAAGCTCAAAGAGCTCACCCGTGGTAAACGTGTTGACGCTGCTGGCATGGCTGCCTTTATCGATGGCCTTGAGCTACCAGAAGATGAAAAAGTGCGCTTGAAGCAGATGACTCCAGCCAACTACATTGGCGATGCGGTGAAATTGACCGACCTACTTTAAGTCAAATCCAAAGCCCAGCGATGCTGGGCTTTTTTATTTCCATGTGCCGATGCTATGATGCGCGGCCACACCCCATAAGAACAATATTGATGTACAGCCTTAATTTCGATTTAAACCAGTTTGTTGCTGAGTTTTGGCACCAAAAGCCAACCGTCATTCGTCAAGGTTTTGCCAACTTTGTCGATCCCATTAGTGCCGATGAAATCGCCGGTCTTGCCATGGAGTCTGAAATTGACTCACGCATGGTCAAAAATGCCAACAATCAATGGCAAGCTTTTCATGGCCCATTTGAAGATTTTAGCGCGTTGAGCGACACCCACTCGCAACTGATTGTTCAAGCCGCCAACCATTGGCACCATGGCCTTCAAGCGCTAGCTAAACCTTTTGAAAAACTACCAAACTGGCTATTTGATGATGTCATGATTTGCCTATCGATGCCCGAAGGTGGCGTTGGTCCGCACATCGACCAATATGATGTATTTATCATCCAAGGCAGCGGTAAACGTCACTGGCGTGTCGGCGATTTAGGCGACTATCAAGATGCCAATCATGAAACTGGTTTGCGCCAAATTACGGGGTTTGATGCGATCATTGATACCGTGCTAGAGCCGGGTGATATTTTGTATATTCCACCGGGTTTCCCACACGAAGGCAAAAGCCTCACCCAAGCACAAAGCTATTCAGTAGGCTATCGCTCACCGAAAGCGCAAGAGCTATTGAGCGGCTTTGCAGACCATATCTTGGCCAATGATTTGGGCGATAAACATCTACATAGCACGGGTTTTGCCACGCGCGATCAACACGGGATGATCAGCCACAGCGATCGTCAAGAGCTCGATGCATTGTTGATGTCTTTGCTCAACAACCAAAGCATGCGTGACCAATGGCTCGGAGAGCAACTCAGTCAAGCGCGTCATGAGTTAGATATCATTCCTGCAGATCCACTCTGGCAAGCCGAAGAGCTGCAGCAAAGCCTACTTCAAGGCGCGGTATTTGAACGTGTTGCGGGCCTCAAAGCCCTCTACCATCAAGACGCACCGCAAACCCTATTTATTCATGGTGACAGCTACCGCCTCCCTGAAGGTTGCGAGACGGTTGCTGCCCTACTTTGTGATAACCACTATTTCAGTGGCGCTCAGTTAGCCGGTCTTTGTCAAAATTCAGACTTGATTGCGCTGCTTACTGAGCTTTGTAATTTAGGGTACTGGTATTTGCCAGAATCAGAATAAGTTGCGAAAGCGATTAGTTCGCACTGATGATAAAAAGCCTTCCATCGGGAAGGCTTTTTCGTGTCATAGCTTTCGTGTCATCACATCAGCGCGCTCAATTCATACATTCATTCATGCGTTACTTCTTCAAGCATGTCAAAGCATGGTTATGCGCGATTCAATGTTGGCTCGGTACGCATTGTCTCAGGCCGTGGTTTAACTTTCGGCGCTCGGCGGCGCCATTTACCCCATAACCAGAACAGACTATAGAGCGGGCTCATCACAATTAAATTGAGCAGCATGCCGCCAATAAAGCCAAACAACAAACCTTCAAGGCTCATGGGTAAACCAGGCGAGAAATAACTCACAGCTTGCTCTAAATAAGCCCGGCGATGCGGCTGAACCATTTGCCATACCTGCATCAGCAAATTATTCCCATCAAAATGCTGGGTGAGTACCTGTAAGTCTTGATATTGATTGAAGGTATCTTGCTTATGAAATGCATCGGACTGCACGCTCAAGTCTTCATTTTGCTTATGTGCATCAATCATCGCTTGTAAGCTATCAAAACCATGCTGTGTGGCGATAGTTTCAAAAGCTGCCACTTGCTCGGCTGTCGCTGTGTAATAGCCAGCGATAAATTGTTGGTAACTTTTGACCAGCTGCGGCACCTGCAGCGCCAAAAGTAGCGCAGCACCAAACACAATTTTATCGAGCATATTTCGAATAAACATGAGAATCCCTTTGCGTCCTTGGCATCCATTTCTCTGTGCTCACTTTCATCAGTCGCTCATTTTTTGTCAAGTGAGGAGAAATTAAAGCGCCCCACCATCACCGCTGGCGCATCAGTTTTGGTAGCCATCTCACACTCTATTTTTCAGATTTCAATCTTTGCGCTGAGACTCAGGTAGCCAACATAGGGGTTTGAGTTCAATACAATTCCCATCCGGATCAAAGATATAGACAGAATCGCCAAAGCCTGTTGCGCCATAACGTTGGATAAAAGGTTGGTGGGTAAGGTTTCGCTCCGCCAGTTTTTGATGCAGCGCTTGCGGTTCAATGGGTGCCAGTTGCAGACAAAAATGCGCCATATTATGGCCTTTACCATTGGGCGGCGGACCGCCCTCTTGGCCAAGGGGGCCATCACAATCCACCAAGTCTAGTAGCGCACTGCCCGCACGCAGTTGTACGAGACCAAATTCAGGGACCTGCCGCTCAAGTTCACAGCCAAGATCTAAATAAAAGCGCTGTAGCGTCTCTAGCTGAGCCGTGCGCAGCACTATATGATCAAGTCCAAGCAATTGCATATCAAAGCCCACATCGATTTGCCTTATAAAAAGCCTAGTCGATGGCTGCAAAGATAACGCCGGTCTTAAGCGGCCTCTGGCGGTTGATAGCTTTTGGCCAAGCGTTTTTGGGCACAGGCACAAATACCACCGCTTAAGGCCGGACAACGTTTACAAGGTGGCGATTTGAGCGGAATCGTCAGTAAAATTTGCTGTGGCTGCTCTTCAATTGCCACCAACGCATGATCGGGATGAATTGATAACGCCAACAAAGGCAAGGTCGGTGCGGGTGCTTGTCGTCCGCCTGGCAATACGCCCTGTGACACTAAAGGCGCTTTTGCTAACGGTGACCAAACCAGATCCAGCGACTGCTGCATAATGGCCTGCATTTTCTGTTTTGCTTTGGCCCATTTACGCTTGGCTTTTTCAAGTTTGTACTGAAGCTTTTGCAAGCGCTTTACATCCGATGGTTTAACCACCAAAAGCTTGCTTATTTTCCGACGATATTTTGCTTGCTTGCGCCCCTGCTTGTTAAGCTTTTGACGCAATTTCATCAGCGCTAAATGATCATTAAGAATAATCATGGCACGACTCATCATCTGCCAACTTCGAATGGTCCAAGATTAGCAAAACAACGAACGCGAATGAAACAAATTCTCAATATCGATTAAATAAAATATTTAACCTATTGATATTTGAAATTCAGCCACTGAAAACAACGTCCAAATCAATCAAAAAGCCCCGTCGAAACGAGGCTTTGAGTCGCTGATGGTACTAACCGTCATGGCATCACTCATCGGTAAAGAGTTTACGAAATGCCTTCTCACCAAGGCTTGCCTTCATCAAGCCTTTTAACGCACTGTTATCCGCATCATTTTGCGTCACAAAAGCGATAAAATCATTAGACTGGTTCAAGGTTTTCATCGGCTTTTTCAATGCGTGGATGGCTGAAATCGCAGTCTCAAGTACTTTGGCCTCAATATGCGAAACCTCTGCAAGCGCCTCATCGGCAAAATCATCTTCGTCGAGATAGTCATAAATTTGCTGCGCCAAGTCATCTAGCAGTCGACGAACCTTCGCCAACTTATCACAATCGCAGGCAAACCAAGCAAACTCATCGGCACTATATCGCACACTTTTTATGCCGCGATCCTCGCTTGCCACATAGCCCCATTCCGCTTCATAGGCTAAGCAATGTGCCTCATAATTGGCATTATCATTCGCCGCAATAGAAAACTGTCCTTGCTCGATATCGATATCGAAACAAAAAGCATAAATATCATTGAGCGCAGATTGAGATAAAGCATCAATTGCAGCAGTTCCGGCCTCAACAAAGGCCTGTTCTATCATTTTGTAATCAGGCTGTTCCATCACTCACATCTCTATTCCATTGCAGTCTCTCAGCATACGGCATGACGCCAGCTCAAACAGCAAATGAATCAACTAAGCAGCAAGATTGGTAATAGGATCCCGCTTGTATTGATCCTAGTGTTTCAATAGGAGTCGAGAATGTGAAACAGTCGAAACTTCTTTGTTTCAGTGGCTCGACCAGTGTTGTTCCAAATTTGTAAGCCAAAGAAAACGTTTTGCTTAACAAGAATGCATGGAAGTTATTGATATTCATCACAATAAAGCGTAGTTTGAATTTGATTCCCTTATAAAACAAAAAGATACAATGTCCGATTTTTCTCAATCTCAGATCATCACATTTGATCGCACGCAAACTGCCAGCATTACCGACGCACTCCTTAGCTATCAACATAAACTGAACAACCATCAAGCCTTTATCTCAGATGGTTGTATGGCGCAATTTGATATCGCCTTTCAGGATATCAGCAGCGGTGAAGCCAAATTCCTTCAAATTCAAGACAGCGAATACGCCGATCTCATTGTCAATGCGCTCAATTGCACCCCAGATGGCGGCTATAAGCGCACCTCTATCAGCACCCCTGAGCGCAACTTATGTATCTCAGAAGTGATCTTTTTTGCCCTTGCGCTTGAGCATGCACAAAATGATGCTGAGCTGATGGCCGAAATTCGCCGCACCGCGCAAGCCATTGTAGATTTTGCCCGCTATCAAAATGACACCAGTGATATGTGGGTCGATGATATGCGCGTATTTGGCGCTGAAGCCTTGTATTTAATGGCTCGACTCAATCCTCAAGATGCCACTTATCTCTCTCAGTTCTTTATACCCTATTGGGACGATGAGCATGCCACGGGTTATGAGCAAATGTTTATCAGCTTGGTGAATGAAAATGGCTGGTCTGATGCCATGCTCAAAGCCTTTGTATGGTGTGATAACTTCGCCTTTCGTTTTTCCTTCTATGGCATGAGTTGGGATCATTACCATCCAGAGAAGCAACCTTTAGGTGAATATCTACAAGCCAATCCTGATATTTATCCGCGCTTTAAGCAGCTCATCATTGAGCGTTTTGCTGCCCAGCCAATGCTAGCCACTTACGAAGATGATGATTTAGATGAGATGACCCCTGTACTCTCCATCTATCAATCGCTTTTCCCAATCTTCTGCAAATTTGATGCAGAGGAAGCGCAGCGACAAATGCTTGAAGCACCATTTATGGCAAGCACCCTTGAAAATGAAGCCATGGATCTGCAGCGCACAATTGAAGCGAGCCAAAGCACGCCACTGTGCGTGTATGCGGGCCACATCGCCGCAGACAATGCCAAAGAAGAAGCGCGCGAAATCCGAGAAACTGCGCTCTATCGACCGCTTGGCGCGATCAAAATGATGAATGAGTTCATTTTGTCGCTGCCCTTTGCCAAAGAACTAGGGCACTACGTCAATACAGGTGAACATCCTGAAATTCTTGAGCAATTAAATAACATCAACATTTGGCAGCATAGCCAAGCCCATGCACTCACCCTGCATGATGTGATCAATGAAGCCAGTTATTGGCCGGGCGATAACAACATCCTGCGCGAAAACCTTCATGAAGTGCTCGAGCACCTAGCGCGCGACTTGATGCTGGAGTCCGACCAATTTGACACCGAATATTGCAATGGTTTGATCTCTCGTATTCGCATTAATGAGGAGTTCGATAGCAGCCGTCACCTACAAAACAGCATGATCATGCTGCGCTTAGTGGATTGTTTTTATCATCTACTGGGTCAGCAACCCATGCCTACAGAGGTCTGCGATCTATTGACTGGCAATGAAGAGTATCAAGCCATCTTAACGGAAGCGGCCTATGGTGAGCGCTACGAAGCTGCCAGCGACGGCAATGGCGCCAATGCAGTGCAAAGCCGACGCCTTGAACTGCTGCTTTCGCAATTCGATGATATGGACGACAAACTTGAAAGTGAGATGCTCGATAGCGCTGATAAAATTTTTCAAGATCGCAGCCTGCGCGCGCCCAACACATGGGGTGACGCTGTCACAGGCTTAGGCCGTTATAGCCTGGCAGCTTATCTGCTCAATCAAGACTTTCATGCGCGCATTCACGATGAGTATACCCAAGCGCAAATCGAACTACTTGAACAGGGTGTCTTCCAGACGGCTTGCCAATATTTGCTAAAAAATGCACGCATTTTAGGCAATCGCTTCCATGAGGACGATGGCCTCACACCAGAGCAAGTAGCACTCATTGAAGATTACTTTACCGCCGACACGCCACAACTGACACAAGACGCGCTCATAGACCTATTCAACACTTATTTACTGCGTGATGAAATTAACCGTTTCAGCAACTTGTATTTCGCCAAAATTAGTGAAAAACAGCCGAGTTATCATTTTTTACATGACTTTGATGATGACTACCAACGCGCTGTCCTCTGCTTTTTCTGGCTACAGCAACTGCCCTTACCTCTGGGCAAAATTGCCGCTCGTTTATGGCATTTGATGGTCGCCATGGCACCCGTAAAGATGGTGCACCATCTTGCCAAAGTACATCGCTTAGATGGCGATGAACTGGATTTTGACAACGTGCTGGATGAAATCGAGTTTTATGAAGGACTCAACAAGCAAGGGATCGATTCAGCCTTTACCCTTGCCTGTGAGCTGCAAGAAAATGTCGAGAGTTACAGTCGCGCCAGCAATTATCTATCGCAAGTAGATATGGTTGAAAACCTGCTCGACCCAAATCCAGGCATGTTTGCGCAAATGGGGGTAAACCGCAGCAAAGCACTGCTGCGCGGTTTGGACTACATCAAAGAAAGCGTCAAGGTGAACTACCACTTCCACGCCTCGCTGGCTTATCCCGAGTTTAACTTTGATTTGCAATCAGACTTTGAGCGAGCACTGCGCATCTTTATTGAGCTCAATACGCACTCCTGGGAACGGGTGCTAACCCAGCAATTTAAAGACGCGTGCCTTTTCAGCGGCAGCACTCAGGAATTACCCGAAAAATATAAACTCGATATTCGCTACCATGAGGATCTCGCTTTCTCCCCTGAAAGTGATTACGACAAGAACTGGAGCACCCCAACCATTGCGCAAAAACAGGGCGATACCAATGTCATTTTGATCACCGAAAAAGGGCTTATCGCAGAAGATGGCAGCGTGCGCCTTGGCCATGAATTTATCTTGTTTGACGACAGCATCGATGCACAGACAATCATAGGTGCCTTGCAACAAATGCCAAGCAAAGCAGAGCGCATCGAACGCCTACAGCGTGCAATCCTTGATTATCTGTCACCAGCGCAAGAAAGCGAAAGCGAACGTACCGCACAAGAAGCGCTGCGCTATCAACAAGTCGCGCTCATGATGCAACGCTATATCAGAGAAAATCTAGAACCGAATCTGGATAATTACGGTTACAACTATAGCGTCGGACAATTCCTCTGGTATATCGATGAACCGCGTCGCAAAAAACTGCTCACCCTACTCGCCAACCACAGCTATCGTGGCTATAAGGTGTTGATTGAAAATATCGAACTCGGGTACTGCGCGTTGAAAGTGCGTTGCGGACAGTGGAACTTAGCCGATTTGCTCGAAGCACGTAGGGATGATTATCGTAGCGAAGCCTATGCATGGCTGATGGATCAATTAATTTCGCTTGACGTGAACCGCCAGCATCTACTGCTTTGGGCCGTGAAATATCATCGAGATAGCCTCACCCCTGCCTTAGTCGATATGGCGCGCAGCGGTGCATTAACCTCTGCGATCCCATCGCTCTATGTGGGTCAACGGTGCAAGCTGATTGATATCTTAAGTGAGTCCATGAGCGCAGCTGAACTGTGCGCCCTCTTTGCAAAAGACAACGCGCGCCCAGTCAAAGACCGACTAACCAAGCTTTCCCAGATGGCGTAAAAGCGACTCAAATCACTTTGGTGACCCATCATTGAACAAAGCGCTGAGACTCAGCGCTTTTTTTGTTTTGAAAATGAACGATTTTGTGAACTCATTCACCTTAGTCGGCCATTAAATTGAGCTTTCTCCAAACTTTTTCCGCTTGTTTTTCATACACTCAAAGTAAGAAAACACAACCATATGTGACTTTCTACGCGGCGAGGGAATTGCCTACATTTGAACTGTTGCAGTTAAGGAGTTGCTTATGAACTCAGTCTTTTTGGTTAGTTTTATTGGTAAGGCCTCACCCAACTTAATTAAAGAACTAGCTCACATCACCCACGAGCAGGGGGGTAAATGGCTGGTGAGTAAAGTCAATTATGTCGATGACACTGTGGCGGCGGTAATCAAAGTCGAACTTCCCTCAGAGAATTGCGACACCGTGAAAGCCGCATTTAGCGAGCAAGCCACACTCACGGTGCAATTTACCGATTTAGCGTCAGCTGAGCTTGCAACTTTACCGGAAGTCAGTTTCCGTGTGGATGCGCAAGACAGGCCGGGGATCGTGCGAGAAATTAGTCATATTCTTGATGAGCGCAATATTGAAGTGATTGATATGGACTGTCATCGTTTTGGCCTTGGTGCCATTGCCGGCACCATGTTTACCGCGCAAGTCAGTGTCAAAATGCCAGCTGATATCACCGCCCAAGACATGGCCAATGATATCGAAGCACTAAGCCAAGGTACGATTGTAAAACTTCAACCAAAACAATAATAAAGCTGTATATTTTACCTCTGCGCCCTCTTCGGAGGGCTTTTTTTATGCCTGCCCATTATATCCGCCAAAACGCCACGACGAGAACCCGTTAAAATCGCAGCCCTAAATCTCGCAGCGCTGCCTCACACTGGCCGCAATCCACAAAAACAATCCCATGCATGCCCTGCGCTTTTGCCCCTTCAACATTGGCAGGCATATCATCAATAAACACACTGTGCGATAGGTTCAATCCATAGCGCGTTTGCAGTGCTTGATAGATTTGTGGCGAAGGTTTAAGCACCCCTTCTTGATAAGAGGTCACCACGCCATCAAACATCGCCCAAAAATCATCACGTAATTGAAGGTAATGGACTATCTCTTCCACATTGTCGGTTAAACCATAAATGCCATAGCCAGCCGCCTTTAACCGGCGCATTAAATCAACTGTGCCCACCAGCAATTGCTGCGTTGCAGTGATCTGATAAAACAGTGTTTTGATCTGCTCGTCATGCCAAGCAAATTTTTGAGCATAAGCCTGCTGCGCCTGCAGCCAACTCAATTTACCCTCATTAAGACTTGCCCAAATCGGGTCACCAAAAACCGCTTTCGCCAATGCCAAAGTATCAGCTTCCTGCGGAAAACTCAGCTCAATAATTCGCTGTGGATGCCAGCGCACCAACACATTACCTACATCAAAGATCACATGCTCAATCATGGCCAAATGCCCCATTTCTAGTTTTACTCACCTTCATTATCGCCCGAAATTTGATAATGAACATGGCGCAAGACCTCGTAAATTACGATAAAAATTCATAAAAATACACGCCGCTGAACATGATGCGGTTCAAAAATAAAGATAAGCGCAACAATCAGAATAGTTTCAATCCAATATGCGGATTTAGTGAGTACATAGTTGAAGATTTCATTCGGCTTTCACGCTAGATTAGATGATGTATTGATGAGCCATATAACTCACGACCAACATAAAATGTCTAATGTGCCGAGTTAAATACTGCAATATATTCATCTTAAAATTTAACATGAAGATTAAAAAAACAGCAACACACAATAATGAGATTGCATATGAAAATATTAATCCTTGCTGGAACTGGATTCATTGGCGCTGAAGTATCTAAACAGCTAGTAAATAGAGGGCATGATGTCACCGTGTTTCATAGACCCAACAAGTCTAATATTTCATATAACGAGATACATGGTGACTATAATGACAAGGCAGATCTTTCCCGAGCCATAAATGAAACTATGCCTGATGTTATCATTCACATGAGAGCGCTCTGCAAGGAAAACATAAAATCTTTAGAATCAGCATTAAATAATCAGAAAATCAAAGTCATCATTATATCAAGCTGTGATGTCTATAAAGCTTATGACATCTTATGTAATGGATTAATAGAAAACATCATCCAAACACCGCTAGATGAAAATGCTGAAATTCGCAGCAGTCGATTTCCATACAGAGGGAAGATAGATAGCGACTTTGCTTACGATTATGACAAGGTATTAGTAGAAGAAACCGCGCTATCAAGCCATATTATAGACCCGATCATTTTGCGATTAGGCATGGTATATGGTCCAGCTGATTATAATAGACGTTTTGCGAACATTGTTTCTTCAATGCGTAACCAAGATGCATCTATAGAGATACCAAGCGATTTAGCAAACATGAAATTCTCTAAGGGTTATGTCGAGAATATTGCTTATGGCATTGTGTTAGCAACGGAAAGTAAAGAGCATAGAAAAGTATACAATTTAGCTGAACGGACATCGTTAAGTGAACTTCAGTGGCACAATTTAATTGCTGAAAAATTAGACTGGCATGGCAGTGTGAAGCTAGTTAACTATAAAATGAACAGTATGAATTTCAGCCAACACTTCACCATTGACTCATCTAAAATCAGAAAAGAACTTGGATATAAAGAAATAGTTTCACTCGAAAATGGAATTGAGAAAACCATTCAATGGGAACTGGTCATGATTAGTTCGGCAAAGTAAACTCCCATCAGCTTTCCAATATAGAAAATGCCCACTGCGTGGGCATTTTACTTATCACAATATTTAGCTTAACGTTTCACTGAACGCGCCATACGTGCATAGGTATGGCGCACGCCGCGAATGGCAATGCTATATTCGCGAATATTTTCAGGCGTTGCGATCCCCATAGCAGCGCCAGTATCACCAATATGATGCAAATCAGCGCCAGCCATTTTACTCATTAAAGCAATTTGGCGAATGGTTTCAGGCGTTGCGCCTTCTTGCGAGGTGCCAATGGCAGTCATCACCATGACACCTAGCTCATGGGCATAATCGATGAGCTCAGCGGCATAGCTTTGCGAGATGCCCTGAATGGTACCGGGCGCAGGGATGAGTACTACATCTACACCGCTTTCAACAAAATCTCGAATATCTGCTTTGGTGATAATTTTCTCACTGCCCTGTCGCAAAATACCAGCCGCATGCATCTTGCCAGCCATAAGCACCATGCGATCGCCCATGGTTTGGCGAATTAAACGCAAACTATGGGTAATCGCCTCATTGCTCACACCGTTGCCTGGGTTACCGGTAACCGTAATAAAACGCGCGCCCATCTCATAGAGTTTTTGCGCATTTTCGCCAGTGGCTAAACGCCCAGGTGAGACTTGCCAAAAATCATCATGGGTCCGTGCAAAATTTGGATCCACTGCTTCTAAATTGACGCCAATCGCGCGACCCGTATAGCTTGCAAGTATCGATAATAGCTGCTCAGGCTCAATATCATTGGGCAAACCATTGATCACAGGGGCTTGTGAATCAAACATATTGAGCAAAAGTAGATCGGCGCCTTGGCTAGCAGCCAGTTCGGCATTGCTCACGCTGACTAACATCGGCTGTAACATACCAATACTCTCACTGACAATAATGCGCCCTTCGCTCATGCGTAGGGAATTGAGTAAATCAGTACCTGAAAGCTCGGCAATTTCCGATGCACTGCAATCTAAATATCGTTTGGTCATACTTCATCCTTTCCATCTTTTCGCGCTAGGTGCAAAATTTGAGGCACAAAGCGCATTGTTGATTGTGCAAAATGACGCTGTCATGACCCTAACACCGCGTGACAAGCTGAACTTTGTCAAAACGCAAAAAATGGTCAAAATCTAACGAAAAACACCGAAAAAATAGCTGCAAAAATTGAGATAAGACATTGAATATATTTGTAATTTATTTGCACTGCAATCAATTGCTGTTACAATCGCGCACCAATCAAGGAGCCTGCCATGCTAGCCATTTCAAGAACGATCCAAATTGCTGATGATGAAATTGAACTCACAGCCATTCGCGCCAGCGGCAATGGTGGACAAAACGTCAATAAAGTCTCAAGCGCTATTCATTTACGCTTTGATATTCAAGCTTCGAATTTACCTGTGCTTTATAAGGCGCGCTTGCTTGCCCTTTCTGACAGCCGTATTACCCAAGATGGCGTAGTGATCATCAAGGCACAAAGTCATCGCACCCAACTGAAAAACAAAGAGGAAGCGCTCAGCCGCCTCCGCGAGCTGATTGAAAGTGTATTGGTCACACCGAAGAAACGAAAGCCCACTAAGATTCCTAAAAGCGTGCACAGAAAGCGCCTCGACAATAAAAAGAAACAGGGCGAAAAGAAAAACCTGCGCGGTAAATTGAATTACTAAGCACGTTCCAAGCGCTCAAAGCACGATATAACCTACGCACAAAGCCAATCCCCCTCGCTTCACCACCATTCAAAAATCAAATTAACTTATTGATTTTTAATCATTTAACGCATATTGTCCTATCAACTGTTGATGAGGATAAAACATGATGGAATTCAATTGGTTAAACCCATGGCAAGCAGAGCGCTGTTGCTGCGCTGAGGTTTCCAATATTCCGGCATCTTGGCCTGAGTTTTGTGAGCAATACTGGCAGATACAAGCGCGATACCCACAGGCGCAAATTCTCTTTTCGCTCGATGATTACCCGCAGGCTTGTTACACCTCAATGCACAGTATTTCCGCCAATAATTTAGACGATAATACGGACTGTGATACCTCTGCCTTTGCACAAGATATGGATCAAGGCGACTACTGTGGTGATGATGAAGAACACTTCCAGTTTATGATGATCAAACAAAATCTCGCCCGCTTAGTGCAAGCAACGCCCGTAGAAAGCCTCTATGTGGAGCGCTGGGATTTTTTTGGCGAATATGGCAGCCATGAGCAGGATTACTTGGCTTTTTACCAGCATCCAAGCCGCATCATGGATATTGAAGAAGCGCATCTGTTTGTGGTGCCTGTGGAAGAAAATCATTTAAGCCTTGCTGCATTCCCCAATGGCTATTGGACCGACAACCTCAGCCCGCAGCAAAATGCGCGCTTAGCGCAACTGCTGAAAACGCAGTTTGGTCTTCACCTCTTTGCCATTGGTGCCATGTTTATTGGTTTTATCAAAACCCGCAATCTCTCGACAACAGAGCAAGACGCGCTTTACCAACTCTGTGTCACCATGTACAGCAAGCTTAATCCGAGCAGTGAAACTTATATGCCAGCCTTGGTCCCCGTGTTTAAACAGGTTATCGCAGAGCAGCCTGTGCTGCTACTGAGCTTTTCTGATTAGGCGATAGAAAAATAGAAACACGTTACATCGACAGCTGTGATACCCAATCCAGCTTATGCGCAAAGCAATGAATCTAAAGATAATTCAAGCTATTGTAGCCATCACTTATGCGCATAACCACATCGCGTATTTCGATTGATTTTAAAATATGGAGATTTCATGCGTCCGCTGATTTTTGCTTTATGTCTCAGCCCATGGGCAACTGCTTTCGCAGCGACCCCAACTTTTCCAGAAAGCTATCAAGGTATCTGGGATCAATCTGAGCAACAGTGTAGGCTTGCTGAAAGTGAAACACGAATGCAGGTGCAACAAACCCAAGTGCAGTACTATGAAAGCATTGCCAAACCCGCCAACATTGAGCTCACCAACATTGGACTAACCATCACCATGATTTATAGCGGTGAAGGTGAAACATGGCAGGAAAAATCGAACTGGATGCTAAGCGATAAACGCGATCAACTAACCATTAAACATCCGGGATATACCCCATTTACCTATGTCCGTTGCCCCGAATAATAGGAACTAGCAAATCATCTTTGTTGAGCGCAATCGCCACATTGCGCTCGGCTAGCTCACTGGCTTATTGGCTTATTGATTGACTGACTGGACGCTCAAAACAGATTCGCTGACGCCTTGCCCCATATATGCATGAATTAATCTTCGCACTCATCTGCGCAGCATTCTTGCTGCAAGTAATCAATCACACCCGTAAGCGTGTCGTATTGCGCGACACAGTAAAGTGTCCGCCCTTCGCGGCGCTGATGAACCAAATCTGCCGCAACTAAACTGGCGATATGATGCGACAATGTTGAGCCTGGGATCGCCAGCGACTCTTGCAATTGCCCTACCGCAATACCCTGATGGCCCGCGCGCACAATGCATTTATACAATCGCAACCGTGTTTCATGGCCCAACTCTTTTAGGGCTTTGGTTACAAACTCTAGCTCCATCGCTTTGCCTCTCTTTGCTTCACGTCTTGCTTCAACTTTATCCATATTTCGGTTTATATCGAAATATCTTGACCGCTGCAATGATAATCTCTATATTTCGATTATTCCAGAAATATAGAGATTTGGCAATGTTCGATTTGATTCAAACCCATCACGACGCCATCGTCGATACCCTCAAGCTTTTCGCGTTCTTAGCTATTGAGCTCAGCGCCCTCTTTTTACTGATTAGCTTTGCGGTTGCAGCGCTACAACGCAAAATTCCACCCAAGAAGATTGAGGCTATCCTCAGCAGTCGCAATGGTCGCGGCTATTTCATTGCCGCATTACTTGGCGCAATCACGCCTTTTTGCTCTTGCTCTACCATTCCATTTTTAAAAGGGTTGCTGCGCGCCCGTGCAAGCATGGGGAGTGTTTTGGTGTTCCTCTTTGCCAGCCCCTTGCTCAACCCCATCATTATTGCGCTCTTTGCTGCCACACTTGGCTTAAAAGTCACGGTATTTTACTTCGTGATTGCCATGGGTGTATCCATTGCCGCTGGCTTTATTTTGGAAAAATTGGGCTTTGAGCGTTTTGTTAAACCAGAAGTCTATGCACCAGTACAAAGCTGCTGCGCGAGCACTTGTGGTAGTTCTAAAGATGGCAGCACAAAAGCTGCGCCCGTATCGGTATGGCGCAGCTTATGGCAAAGCACTTGGCAAGATTTTGTTAAAGTCGCCCCCTACCTTCTTTTGGGCATTAGTATTGGCGCGCTGATCTATGGCTTTTTACCTACAGAGTGGATCGCATCGGTCGCTAGCGACAACAACCCATTTGCCATACCGGTTGCTGCCATTATCGGTATTCCACTTTATATTCGCGCCGAAGCAGTGATTCCACTAAGCGCTGCCTTGGTCAGCAAAGGCATGGGACTTGGTACCGTGATGGCATTGATTATCGGCAGCGCAGGCGCCAGCCTCACTGAAGTGATTTTGCTAAAATCTCTATTTAAAACTCAGCTGATTGTCGCCTTTGTCACCGTGATCCTTGCCATGGCCATGCTCGCCGGCTGGCTCTACCCCGTGCTGTTTTAAAATATCTCTAGATATAAAAATAAAAAACCGCCTTCTTAGAAGGCGGTTTTAGTATCAGCCCCCTAGAAGGGGGCGATCTCGCTGCTAATCTCTCAACAACTCAAGCTGTTTCTCATACTCCAGCTCTTTCTTATCTTGATGTCTCACATACCGTCTAATTATTTCTTCGTTCACACCTACCGTATCTACGAAGTAACCTCTAGACCAAAAATGATTACCCCAGAGCTTTTTCCTTATATGAGGAAATTTATTGAAAAGCCTAATTGCACTTCTTCCCTTCAGGATGCCCATTAACGTCGATATGGATACTTTCGGTGGGACGATTGCGACTAAATGCACGTGGTCTTCTTGCACATTTAGCTCTAAAACTTCGCAATCTTTCATGTTGCAGAGAATGTAAATCGACCTATAAAGCTCCTTACCTACATTGCCCTTCAAAATCTTAAAACGGTACTTTGGTGTCCATACGATATGATATTTACAACGCCAGTACACATGTGATGAACTTCTGTAATCGCCCATGTTAATTGAAACCTCTTACTTATGGTGAATAAGAGCTTTTCTTCTAGCATGGGCACTTCTACGGGCAATAGCCCTAAGGGACAATCACCACCGCCATAGGCGGTGGTTTAGGGATGACAACAAAAGGCCGCGATTGCGGCCTTTTTAATACAATGCGAGCGTCATCAACGGACAACACGAAGAAGCAATCGAGCAAAGTAGCGCGCTCGAAACACCAGTAACAAAGACACAATCAATTCAAGACCCGCTACGATCATATTTGATATATCAAAAGGACTAAAGGAGATCGCCGGTACACCATATTCATCCAGCTGTGTGCGATATGGCAATACGACCACCCAATATAGTGCATTCATGATGGCGTGATACAAAAGAAAAATACCAACAGCCAATAGCAACACCATCAAAATGGTACCGACACTCATGAGCTCCACTTGATGATCAAAATCCTCTCGAACTAGAAACTGAGATACTGTCAGCGGAAAAAACCAAAGCAGTAAGGCGATCACGATTGGAATGAGGGGATAGACAAACATATTCCAAACATTGTGATAGTTAATATTATCAAATCCCATCAGCATCATAAGTGTCAGCCGATCTAAAGCATGATAAGCCAGAGCCATAGCAAATAACCGAACCAATACCGCACCATAATGACTTGCTTTCATCTCTACCGCCTTTTGAAATTGAGGGTTAAAGCGCATTCAATCAGCGTCATATATAACAATGAAAACAATCACCACTAGCAGATATTAAAAATAAGAAAACAATTTCTCGTAACCAATCACACCGCAATCAAAAAAGCTCGCGCATTACGCTTACTTTTGTGAGAAAGACGAGAAAAGCATGCAGCTTTCCATATGAGAACCGGTATCGAAGTAAACACAACCCGCTGCATCTCGTCAGTGACTTAAGCACTGACAAGTCACTGACGAGATACCTCTTTCATTTTGGAATAAATGGGTTTATAAAATGGAGGCCATTCACGCAATGTGAACTAGCTCCCCATTTCACGAGGGTTTACGCGCAAGCACAAAGCATGAATTAGACCATCTTTATGTTGTGGGTATTGAATGCTAATAACTTTTTGCTATTAAAAGACCTTCAATAGACTTTGTTTTCACATAGCAGCATTTTGTGCTGTACAGGATTGCGAAAAAAAGCAAGGGCACGTTACACTGGAATCGCTTCAAGAGATTGCATGTGAAATCCAACCTCTGATAGCACATCCTGTCCCTGTTCCGGAATGAGAAAAATAATATGAGACCAGTTGGTTTTCATTCACGCCCTACGAGTTCACGTGTTCGTCACGGCTATAAACCAACGCGCTTCAAGCGCAAAGAAGAACCTCAGCCAGAAAAATCTGACGCGAAGTAAAAGTAACCCCGCCAAGCGGGGTTTTTTATGTCTGCTATACACTGAGATAACACGCTAATATTCTCGCGCATCAATGCCATAGCGATAGTTAATATCCGCCTTTAGCGCGGGCTTTTGCGCCACAGGCTCAAACATAAATTCTAAGGTAGGCTCCCAGCCAGACTCTTGCTGAGTCTCGCCGATATGAACGGTTACTTGGTACCAACCGTTAGCGATATCTAAATAAGGCTTATGTGCTACAACCACTGCACTTAAGGTCGGCCAATCACGCAATAGTGGCATGGTGAGAAGATAAACACGACCACTGACGACCTGCAGCACATACCCAGATTGGCGATGTTGCAGATCACTATGTCGCTGTTCAAAAACAGAATGTACACCTAGGTTGAAATACAGGATATAGGGGTAATTCTCAATGCCAGCTAAAGGTACCATGACACCCGATTCCACCGCGCAGTCACCACTTTCATTACTGGTAAACTCAGTCAAGAGATCAGCTTGCAGCCCCTCTTCCTCTTGGTAAGTCGTCAGTCCCTCAATATCCGTCAGAATAAAGTAGTCCATCAAATCATTAAGACACTCTGTATATTGCTTATATCCACACGCAGCTGTTTCTGGCATCTCATCCTCTTTTTTATGCCCAATATCGCCGCTATTTTACATCAGAAAAAGAGAACAACTGCAATCTAAGGTAATGAAATAAAATAAAAAAGGCAGCCAATGGCTGCCTTTTTAGTACAGATATCAATTATACAAATGGTAATGCGAAGATTGCGAAGATTGCAATTGGACAGACGAAACGGACGTACCAAGGCCAAATCTTCCAAAACAGACCATTTTCAATCTCCGGATTACCCTGCTGAAGCTCTTTGAGCACACCATTACGATGCCAAACCCAGCCCAGCACAATCGCCCACGCAGCACCTAGCAGCGGCTGCATATACACAGTCGAAACCAATGCGACCAAGTCGATCAAGGTGCCAGTATTGGCACAAATCACAAAGCTAAGCAGCATGATCGCACCACCAATCACCCACGTGGCAATAGAGCGATCACTATTAAGCTCTTCTTGCGCACAAGACACAGGGACTTCGAGCATTGAAATGGATGAAGTCAGCGCCGCAATCACCATAAGAACGAAGAACATCGCAGCTAAGAACAAACCTGCCGTCCCCATGGTTTCGAACATGTTTGGCAACACAGAAAAAACTAAGGCACCAGAGGAAAGCAGCTCGCCGCTATCATTGAAAATCTGCACACCGTTGTGCTGCGCCACAGTCATCGCAGGCAAAATTAGCAAACCTGCCGTCAACGCAACACCAGTGTCGATGGCTGCCACTTGGCCTGCAGTTTTCGGTATGTTGGCATCTTTTTTCAGGTAAGAGCCATAAACCATCATGGTGCCCACACCCAATGAAAGCGAGAAGAAGGCTTGGCCCATAGCATCGATGATCAATTTCGGCGAGATGTGCGAAAAGTCAGGGATCAGATACATCTTCAAACCCTTCACAGCCCCATCTTGCGTGAAGATATACGCAATCATTACGAAGAACAGAATAAACAGTACAGGCATCAAGCGGGTTGACCATTTTTCAATCCCGTCAGCAACGCCGCGCTGAACGACATAAATTGTCATCAAAGAAAACAGCGCGGTTAAAAACATATTGCGCGCAAGCGTCTCAGTCACCAACCATTTAGCGGCGCTATCTAGACTCACGAGCTCTAAAACAGGGGCGATGGCATGGCCTGCAAGCCAACCCGCTAAAACAGAGTAGAAGCTCAAAATCAAAGAAGCAGCAATCATTGCAATGACACCTAAGATGATTGCAATCACTGGTTTACCGTTCCAAATTTTCTTCAGTGTACCAATAGGGTTGGATTGGCCATAACGACCAATGGTTAATTCGGCCACCAACATAGGGAATGCAATCAGCACCACCATTGCCAAATAAATAAGAAGAAATGCCCCGCCACCATTTTCTGCGGTATTGGTTGGAAAGCCCCAAATGTTTCCTAGGCCAACAGCTGATCCTGCTGCTGCTAAGATGAAGCCCAACCGAGTGGTGAACTGTCCGCGTGAACTACTTGCCATATATCATTCCATGTATTGTGAGGTATTTAGCATCACGCATGTAAAAAATATTTTACAGCATGAGAAATATCTTTTGGTATTCATAGGATGGCTAGTAAAACAGGTTGTGATTACAATGTGAAGCAGAGGCGCTATTTTTATCTATAAAATGGCGACTTTTTCCTATTTTCGTCACCTCTTGCTGAAAAAAACACCAAATCGATCATTTCATGTTACGGTTCAAAACGCATTGAACCTTGCTTTTACCTGACAGTCTCAATTGCATTGCGCTAAGATGCAGTTGTCTTTGATCACCATCATTTTAAAAAAGGCACTTGATGTCTCAGTTCTATCAATTTCTTATCTCTGCGCTGCTGATTCTGTATTGGCTCACCGTGGCGTCCGTCACCATTCGCGTGGTACTCAAACGCCGCGCTGTGGGTGTATCCGTCGCTTGGCTTTTAATCATTTACATCATTCCAGTGTTTGGTGTGGTGATCTATCTTCTCTTTGGTGAACTCAAGCTAGGCAACAAGCGAGCCGTTCGCGCAAAGCAGATGTTTTCGCCCTATGAAAATTGGTTTCGAACCTTGGCTGAATGCACGCAGCATTCACCGATGCGCAAACACAGCGATATACGCGCGGTGCACCAATTATGTCAGGCGCGATTAGGGATCCCGAGTCTCACCCTAAACCAATTAACGTTGCACAACACGCCGGAAGATATTTTGCGGTCCCTATGCGCCGATATCAATCAAGCCGAAAGCAGTGTGTATTTGGAATTTTATATTTGGCATCCGGGCGGTCTTGCCGATAGTGTGGCGCAATCTTGTATTCAGGCTGCGCGACGCGGTGTTGATGTGCGCATTTTGCTCGACTCCGCCGGTAGCCGAGAGTTCTTTAAAAGCCATTGGCCTGATGTGATGCGAGATGCCGGTATTGAGCTGGTTGAAGCGCTAGCGGTCAGCCCATTTCGTATGTTTTTCCGCCGCTTAGATATTCGCCTTCATCGCAAAATTGTGGTGATTGATAATCAAGTGGGTTATACCGGCTCGATGAATCTGGTTGACCCTCGCTTTTTCAAACAAAATGCCGGCGTTGGTCAATGGGTCGATGTGATGATGCGTATCACAGGCCCTGTGGTCCCCCTCCTGAACTGTATTCAAGCCTGGGATTGGGAAGTAGAAACGGGCAAGCGCAACCTACCAATGTTGCCCGTTTGCCCCACCAATAGCCAAGTTCACCCTCATGCCAACCATTCGGTGCAGGTGATCCCATCGGGTCCTGGTATGCCAGATGGTATTATTCATCAAGCGCTACTGCTGAGTATCTATCAAGCCAAGCACAGTATTACCATCACCACCCCCTACTTTGTGCCCAGTGAAAATATGCTGCAAGCAATGAAAACTGCAGCCCAGCGCGGCGTCAAAGTCACGCTGATCATTCCAGATAAGAATGACTCCTTAATGGTGGAATGGGCCAGCCGTTCATTTTTTGAAGAGCTGATGGATGCAGGCGTCGATATTTACCGCTTCTATGGCGGCTTATTGCATACCAAGAGCGTTATGATTGACCAAAGCCATTGCTTTATCGGGACGGTGAATCTGGATATGCGCAGCTTCTGGCTTAACTTTGAAGTCACCTTAGCGGTGGACGACCCTGAGTTTTGTGCCACCGTGTGCGCAGTGCAGCAAGAATATTTAACCCAAGCCAATCCCATTGAATTGACGACATGGAAAAAGCGCAATTTTGTCTGTCGTCCCATTGAGCAGTTCTTCTACCTGTTTGGTCCCCTGCTCTAAGCGATAAAGCGATAAAGCGATAAAGCGATAAAGCGATTCAACAGAAAATAACGCGCATAAAAAAGCCACGCATAACGTGGCTTTTTCTTTATCTGTGACAAGCGATTAAACGGATTTATCAGTTAACTTTTTAAGCGTCCATCCAGTATCGCTATTTGCTGACGCGCTATTTTTGATTCTGGATTTATAGCCAAAACACCTTGATAAGCCCAGCGCTGCGCCGCTTGATCAGCCATTTCATTCGCGGCAAAGCCTAGGTTTAACCACAAGGATTCGCTAAATGAGACGCCGGCTTTTTCAGCCTGATAAGCAGCTTTCAGCGCGCCTTGCCAATCTCGTGCAGTGAGCCTCATTTCAATCAATGTGCGACGATCTTTCCCTTTGCCTTGCTGGGCAATCAACCACCTCAGGGGCGCTTCTGCGCGTTGCCACGCTTTGGCTAGCTGATAATAGCTGAGCAACATACGCTGACTTTCGACATTTTTTGCAATCACGCCCTGCTTTAATCCAAGCTCAAGTGTTTCGGCGCCGCGAAGAGGTGCACCTGATTGTTGCTGTAAATAAGCCAGCCAGCGCCAATAACTGGCCTGCGTGAGTAACTGTTGCTCGCGCGCCGTCAACAAGCTTGCAGTCGCTTCTTTTAATCGGCCCTGATATTGCCAGCCCTGTGCTTGCTGCAAATACCAATCGACTTGCGCAGGATACCGCGCTAAAAGCGCTTGTGTGGTTTTCACCACACCCGGCCAATTGCGTGTCTCATACTGCGCCGCAAGTAATACTTCAAATACACTTTTTTCAGGGGATGGATGACCGGCAATCGCTTTTTTCGCCGCAGTGACAGTGGCCGGATAGTCCGCTTTCATATAATGGCTAAGTGCCAAACCGCGCCATGCAGCGTAACGCGGTTCAATAGCATTGGCAGCGCGATAAGCACGAATCGCTTGGTCGTACTTTTCTTGATTCAGGGATAAATCCCCCACCAGCTGATACAGCTGTCGCATCGGCGTAGCGTCAAACTGATTGAGCAATGCGGATTTTTGAAAATAATCCAAAGCTAAGGCTGGCTGATTTTGATGCTGAGCCACAGCGCCGCGCATACGCCACCACCACGCTTGCTCAAACTCACTGCTTGGTGGTGTTTGCCCAAGCAGTGCTTGCGCGCGTTGATAGTCTTTTTTCTCCAGTGCGAGCTGGGTGTCATTGAGCTTTTTTGCCAAGGCTGGCGATAAGTTTTTGGCCATGACAGGCAAGGCTAAAAATACACAACACAGCAGGCAATAAAGCTTATTTTTCCAATTTGTATTCATAAACCTGAACCTGATTCGGCACCACCACCGCTTGCTCATCCAAACGCGTGACAGGAAAACGTGAGCGCTTCAATGCCTGAATTGCCGAGCGATTAAAAATATTTCTGGGTTGTGCCTCAATCACTTGAATATCCACCGCGCGGCCATCTTCATCGATGCTAAAGCCAAGTTTGACATAGCCTTCGATGCCGCGGCGGCTTGCTTGCCTTGGATACATAGGAATGGCGCGCTGACTTGGTTGAATTTGCCCCACAGCAATGGCCGCAACCCCAGTATTCACAGGCGCAGTATAACTATTACCCGGTGCAACATTCGCCAGCACAGATACCGTGGCATTGGGACTAAAGTTGGAAGGCTTTGGTGCTTTTAAGCTGGGCATCACAGGTTTGATCGGCATCATCTCGGTCATTTCAACCGGCGCTTGCGGTTCAATCTTAGGGGGTGGCTCAGGGAGATGACGCTGTCGCAAGTCCATGGACTCATCTTTGGCGGCCATTGAAACATCAAATTGAATTCGCTCGGGCTCACGTTGATACTGAAAATCATTGTTAATTTGCCAACCCATGAGTAGCAGCAGTAGCAATACAAAACCGCTCGCACCGAGCCCCGCTAGTGCCCAGCGATAGCCCCAAGCATGTCGCTGCTGGCGAATCAACTGACAATGGCTGGTTTCTAACTCAGTTTGCATCCACGGCCACCGCGATATGGGCTGCACCCGCCGCCTTCGCTTCATCCATCACCGCCACAACACGACCATGGGCAACCGCTTCATCACCTTGCACCAAAACACTGGCATTGGGCTGCTGGCTCAGCAAGCGGGTTAAAATACCGCGCAACTCACGAATATCAACATGCTGGCGATCGACATAGATATCCCCATTAGCGGCCAGTGCAATTTGAATAGATTGACTGGGCTGCTCGCTGGCTTGTGTGGCATCAGGGCGCTCAACATCCAAGCCAGATTCACGCACAAAGGTGGTGCTGACAATAAAGAAAATCAACATGATAAAGACCACATCAAGCATTGGGGTCATATCAATTTGCGGCTCTTCTGCCTGCTTTCTTAATTTCACTCGCATTCTATTTACTCACTGCTCATCTTATTCGCAGTTCATCGTTGCTGTTTGCTGGTAAACCAGCTGCTCATCTAATTTCATTAATTGGCGATCGATTCGGCGCAGTAAACGGCTGCGCGCAAATAGACTGCTCACCGCTGCAATCATGCCGCACAAACTAGGCACCGTTGCCATCGCAATGCCATTGGCCATCAAGCGTGGGTTTCCGGTGCCAAATTCACCTAAGACATCAAACACATGAATCATTCCGGTGACCGTACCTAACATGCCAAGCATGGGGCACAGGGCAATAAACAGCCCCACCCAATGAAGGCGTCGGCGATGAACCACGGCAAATTGATTCAACGTATTTTGACGAATGGCTGCGATTTGCCTTGGTTTAAGAAAGGCCACACGGCGCCATTGGCACAATAAAAAATCAAAATTAGCGCGACCGTATTGTTTGAAATAGAGCCAGCGCTCAAGCAATAGCAACCAACTCAACATCATCACAATAAGGATCACCCATACCAATGGCCCACCACTGCTCAGTACTTGCTGCGCCATGTGGTAGGCATTGGTTGAATGCGATGCTGACTCAGTGAGCATGGACGCATTCCGATTCATGATGCACCGCAACAGCTGACACGCCTTGATGGCGCTCGATATGATTGGCCAACAAGCTAGCAATCTCCGTTTCAAGCTGGGTGATCACCGCTTGGCTCTTACTCTGCGCCAAGTTGTGCAAAAGCAACAAAGGAATGGCGGCAACCAAACCTAGTACAGTGGTCACAAGCGCCATGGAGATCCCGCCGGCTAAGGTGGTTGGATCGCTAGAGCCCGTTAATGTGATCGCTTGGAAGGTCGCAATCATGCCCGACACAGTCCCAAGCAACCCCAGCATAGGGGCGATTGCTGCCAACAGTTTCAGCATTGGAATTCCACGCTCCAGTAACGGCATATCACGCAGTACTTGCTCTTCCAATTTGAGCTGCAGGGTTTCTAAATCACTTTGCGACTGACTGGCATAAGCAAGTTGTAAGCGGCCAAGCAGATTATCTGCTTGCGGCGGCTGACCGCGCTGCGCTTTCATCTTACGTGTCACTTGATATAGATAGCTCAAACGCACAGCAGCAATCACTAAGCCCACGCTCAGTAGCGTTAGAATCACCCAGCCCACAGTACCGCCTTGCTGAATTCGCTCAGACAAAGTCGGCAAACGTGCTTGCATCGCTAAAACCGAGCCTCGCGTGGGATCTAGGCTAAGCCACTGTCCTGATTGACCGCTATAGCGCTCAGCCAAATCCAAATCATCGGGCTGCTGGGCATAAACTGCATTAGTTTGAGCATTAAGATATTGCCCTTTGCTAATGCGACCAAATTCGCCAATTTGCCACACTGGCTGCGAATGCTCCTCGCCATTAAGACCAATGACAGTTTGCTCGATTTGCTGAATCTGCTCACTGGCGACTAAAGCTTCGACCAAACCAAGCCAGTATTGAGATAGATGCTGCTGCGATGGCAAGCTCTGGCTATCGCTTAATTGACGCACCAATGCAGTAAAAGCAGGTGATACCACTTGGCTTTGATTGGCTAATCTTGCGCTTTCTTGCGCCTGACTTTGTAAGTGACCTTGCACTTCGCCCAAGCTGTCTGTCGCGATTTGCAACGCACGCCCCTGCTCGGCCAATTGCTGCTCATTGGCTTCAATGGTTTGACTAAGCGCAGCTTGCTCTGCTTCTAACCGTGCCAACTTAGCTTTGGCTTTTTTGACTGCCGCTTGCAGCTGGGCTTTATCTTGATAAGCGGTTTGTACGCGCGCGCGATCCACTTGTTCATCTTGGTTTACCTGTGCACGCACAGCATCCACCAAGGCTTTTCCACTCATTGGCTCAGCTGCAAAGACCAGTAATGGTGAGACACACAGCGCAATACACAGTGATTTGAACGCGAACTTAGTCATGGCTGGCCTCCATCAAAGGTAAAGCCACCATCTGTGGTAAACCGCGGCGCTCTAACTGCGCGCTTAAAATTTGAATCGACTCAATCCCATCGCGGGATAGTGGTTGCCAACTGTTGCCATCAAACCACCATGCTTTGCTCATATCAGCAACATGCGCAAGCAATGCAATACGGCCAACACGGGTATACACCACGCGCAGTTTGTTTTGATCGATATTTAGATCGCCAGCATATTGTGAAATAGTTTGCCCATATTCGAGCTCAATATTGTACGCCTGCAAAATTCGACGCAGCTTCTCGCCATCACTCACATCGCTACGTGCCATCATCTGCTGAAGTGATGCCATACGTTGACGACGCTCATCAGGCAAGAACGGCACATCTTGCTGATAAAATTGGTCTAAGGTCGATAACATCTCATACATCAAAGGCACCAAGGCACGCTTGAGCTCTGCAATCTCCTGCTGCTTTTGCACTTGTGCCTTAAGCGTTTGTTGCTGATCTTCCACCATGGTTTGTAGATGCGCGTTATAGGTTTCAAGCTGTGAAATTTGGCGGTTCAGCGCTGATAGTTCGAAGTAAAGCTGACTGCGCTCATCTTCTAAGTGGTCGATGGTATTTTGTTGCTGAGCGCTATGGCTCAAACCTGATTGCGCTTCTTGCTGCGCTTGTTTGACGTTTGCCAGTGCTGGCGAACTGATGGAAAGCAGCCCTAAAAGCGGCCATAAGATATGTCGTATTCGCATGAGAATCCATGTCCGTGACGAAAATGATTCGCACCAATAATTGAGAATCGTTAGCATTTGGCGCTAATGTACCCAAGTTCTATTGTCCTCGCAACTAGAATGCAATCAATGCGCAATGGATTGGATTTAGATCAATATCCTTTGGTTCTGAGAGATACCCATCATTTTTTCTGAAAGCTTCATGCAGCACTGAGAACACTCTTCTTTTTCTTAATATTTTCAGTAATCTATGTGCACAACAAGGAGCGGTTATGTACGCAAATCCCAAATCATTGACGATTGAAGACCAAGATAAACTAAGCCAACTGGCGCAGGCTGAATTTCATTTTGAGGAGCCGCATAAAAGTGATTTCACCCGCCATTACCGCGAAAAGATCATGCCTCTGTGCGAGCGGCAACTCCAGCTGATGCGCAATTTGCGCGAACAAGGCGCGAATACTTCAGGCCGTCAGCGCCAAAAGAGAGAAGCAAAAAAGAAAAGCACCATTCATCCCCTTCTGGCAACTATTTGCGGATTACTGGTGGCCGGTTTGATCGCTTATTTTATGCATCAGCACCAGCATATGGGCTTATATTTGGCTGGATTTGTCGGTTGTGTCGCCGGCTTTGCTGCACGCATGTATTTACTTGGTCAGCTCGATCATATGTTTCATCCACCAGCCCATCGCCGCCGTGCCTCCTTGAACCAAGGGCTCGACAACCAATCACCCTATCACTGTGACTATCATGGTAATGAAGCCATGCACGTCCAACTGATGCATGAAGCCAAACAAAAAATGCTGCGCGCCGTACTGCGCTATTTTGACCCTGCAATCAAGGTCAATTCATCCCAGCCACATCCCAAATATTACTACCGTCGATTTCAAATTTTACCACCCTTTGAGTACATCTATACCGATGATCGTATGCTGGGCCATCATGAAGGCTCGCAATTTGAACTAACTGAAGTCACCCTGACCAACTATATGATGGGTAGCGATGAAATTTTCCACGGTATCTTTCTTGAGTGCGGGCTATATAAAAATTTCGAAGGCACCACGCTGGTGATGCAACCCCATGGACCCTTAGGCCATTTGCAGCATCCCGCGCCTGAGCACTTTGAACGCGCACGCCTTGAAGATCCAGGCTTTGAAAAAGAGTATGAGGTGTTCACCACCAACCAAATTGAAGCGCGATATTTACTACCACCAGCAACACTAGATTGCTTCTATCGCCTTGGCCAAGCCTTTCGCAGTAGCGTACAAGCTTGCTTTCAGGATAAAAAAGTCATCGTTGCACTGGAAACACCTCACGACTACTTCAGTTCTCGCCTAAATCCTGAAGAGCCCGCGCGCTTTATTGACGATATTCACCAACTGTTCTATGAAATGATTGAGATCCAAAAACTCATCAGTTTTGTCAATCTTGAGCATCGAGAACGACGAACAGATTTAAGATAAGCCCATAACCCATTGCTTTTATTAATTAAAATCATATACTTGGGCAAGATTTAAGTTATTGAGTAGTTCCCATGTCGAATCTTGCCCATCATTGGCTTTCCCTCGCGCTCGGCCATTCCATTGATACCGCAGAAAAAGCCCTTACGCTTGATATTCCTGCGCAACATCAAGCCGCGTACCATGCCTATGACGCTGAGCACGTCGCGCCTATTCGCGCCCGTTATGAACTCAAACGACAGGCAGCACTCAACCAATACCGCCTTCGACTTCGACTGGCGATTCCGGGATTTTTAATCGCCCTTCCTCTACTCTATTGGCTTTTACAGCAGCTATTTACCGATTTAGGCTGGGCCTTTTGGCTGACATTGATGACCTTTAGCTGTGGTCTATTTTTCATCACACGTAGCTGGGCACAACAGGCTATTGCACAGCTCAATGATGAAATTGAAGATGATGTATTTCCCACCATCTTGGCTTATTTTGGCAACGACTATCAATTCAATGGCAATGCTTACCAAGATATTCAGCACTATCGTCAATATGGCCTGCTGCCACGCTATGATCACTCAAAATTTGATGACTGCCTCAGCGGCAGTTACCAAAACACCCGCTTTAGTGTCCAAGAAACAGTGCTCACAACCCGTCAAACGGATAGCCGTGGCAAAACGAGTTACCAAACAGTATTTCGCGGTTTATTTATAGAGCTGACCTTGCCTAAATCCATTGCGGCGACCATTCAAGTCAAACGCGATCGCGGCTTTTTTAATGCCTGGAATGGATTTGGCGAATCCTTACAGCAGATCAAACGCGAAGATGCCGCGTTTGAAGCGCAATTTGAAGTCTATAGCGATGATCTCAAAGCAGTGAACCAGATACTCACTCGCGATACCATGGCGCAATTTCTCTCTCTGGCCGATTATTTTGACGCAGACATGCAAGCCTGCTTTCAAAACAATCAACTATTTATTCTGCTGCCAACCAAGCATGACTTTTTTGAGGCGCGAGTGAATCCCTATCAGGCGATTACCTTTAGCCGAGATATTGAGCAGCTCTTTCATGAGCTGGGCATCATCCACCATTTAATTGAGACGCTGATCATTCAACCTGAAGCGGTGTGATTCAGTCTAAAAGTAACCCCAAGGATGGGAACATGCAGACAGCACAATATGCGACAAATCTCTGGCAACTGATTTTGGGCTACCCCATTGACCAGCGCCTGCAGCAAGCTCAGTTTTACGCACTGGCCGAACGCGCACCGAATTTTCGTAATTACTATCAACAGCATATCGAGCCTATCTGCCAACAATATGAACAGCATCGAATCCCTGCCCTTGAGCAAACGAGGCAACGCTTTCGCTACTGGATGCTACCGACCTTATTGGCTTGTATCTTCATACATATCCTACTGCCCTCAATGGAGACGGTTTCAAGATGGGCGCTCGTCACTGTCCTCTATGTCGTGCCGCTATTTTTCTGTTTTTTCTACTGTCGAAATCCACTGACCCAGCTTCAATGTACGCTTGGTGATGCCGCCTATCCCGTGGCCCTGCGTTACTTTGGCGAGGACTACTACTACAATTTGATGCAACGTCCGGCGCTTTCTTACTACGAGCAATATCAGCTCTTTCCCAAATTTCATCACGGTACACTCAATGAAAGTATCAGTGGCACCTATCAAGGGTTAAGGTTTACGGTTCAAGAATTTGAGCTTAAACGAGAGCGCAGCAATAACGGAAAAAGCAGTAGTGAAATTGTGTTTACTGGTATCGGAATTGATATTCAATGCCCCAAACCATTTCAAGGCACCACCCTAGTTCAGACCGACAAGGGCACCATCAGTCGGTTCTTTGAACGTCAAAAAATGGCTCGAGTTCGCTTAGAAGATCCTAAATTTGAACGCACTTTTGAAGTCTATGGTAGCGATCAAATTGAGGCTCGCTATCTGCTTTCAACCGCCATGATGGAGCGCTTACTGCATCTAACCACCATTTATGGCGACAAAATTCAGGCCTGCTTTGAACAAAACCGACTGTTTATTTTAATTCCAAGCAAGCATGACTATTTTTGCGGTTTAGATAATCTCTACCAAGCCATCACATTTGAGCAGCCAATCGTACAAATGTTTAATGAGATCATTGAGATACATCAATTGATTGACATCTTAAAGCTGCAATCACCGAGCGGATATGATAAACAGAATGCATAGAAAAGACGGGTACCATCTCGTCGCAAGGAGAACAACATATGGAATATATTCTATTGGCCATTATTGTGCTGATCGCTGTAGCGGGCTATAGCACTTACGTCAAACTGATTAAACTGCGTAACCAAGCACTAGAGGCGCTTTCCGGCATCGATGTGCAAATGCAAAAACGTTTCGACCTCGTACCTAACGTGCTGCGTGTCGCCCGCCGCTTTATGGAGCATGAAAAAGACCTCTTTACTGAAGTGGCCGCACTACGCTCAAAAGTAATGGAAGGCTATGACAAAAATAAGCCCACCGAAGTCAATAGCCACGTTCAAGCCATGCAATCGCTGAGCGACAAATTTGGTCAGCTGATGATCAATGTTGAAAGCTATCCAGACCTGCGTTCAGATAAAGCGATTATGGAAGCGATGCACACCTACCATGAAGTGGAGTCGCACATTAGTGCGAGCCGCCGCTTCTACAACACCTCAGTGATCGATTTAAATAACGTGGTGCAAATTTTCCCAAGCTCGGTGATCGCCAATATGGTTGGTGTGCGCGCAATGGAGCTATTTAAAGCGCAAGAGCAAGCGCGCGAAGGCGTCAACGCAGAGGCTTTTTTGTACTAAAAAGCAATCACCTCCACTCAATAAAAAACGCGCTCTAGGCGCGTTTTTTATTCTCTAAAGAAATTCAATCAATCCAACTTACCCAATTACATTAACCCTAAGAATTGAAAACAGGGAAACTATTTTCATAGCCCATCACATAATATTCTCCATCTCGCTTTCTTATCTTTTCCATGGCTGCCGATAATGGCAATAAAACGTCATCAATAAAACAACAACACATTTGATAATCACGGTGGTAAGAAAAAATCAAAGCACGAACATATGCGAGATCAATGATTTTCTGATGGAGGTGCTCTTTGCTATGATGAAAATAAATTTTTACTGTCTGATTTCGAAATTCAAGTGAAACAACCCCATTAAACCGCTTAACCCATCGATAAGTTTTCTCCATTATCATCGGGGTCAATATCTCTCGCGCTTCAATTTGATCGCCACTATAGATTTCAAAAATACCCTCAAATTTAGGATCCTCAAGTCGAACGCGATCGATATCTTTATTACGGTATTTATGATTGAAATGTTGTTTCATCTCATCTAAGTGAATAAAAACGTAGCGATTTATTCGAAACGGTAATGGCACCTCAACCTGCGTGCAGTGTATAAAATCACCGACACCAACCGCTAGATGATGGTGATTTGGCCTATAGTCAAGGTAGTAATCTTCAAGACTCAATTGACTTTCAAATTCATAGCCATTTAATGAGAAGTCGCTATATCGCTGATATTGGAACGATACCCCCTGATATTCCCATCGAACATCGATGCGTGTGTCATTCTCAAATTTCGCAGTGCCACCTAAAAAATCAAAGACTGATGGGAGTAATCTGTTACACCACAATTGCTTAAGTGCTACTTGTTTTTCTATATTTTCTCGAAATTTTGACGTGTCTGACTCATTGAGTAATTCATAGAGCAATGCAAGAAAGCCAAGCACACTGACAAAAAGAATGACAGAAAGCGTGGCATGCTCGTTCATATATTCATCGTCGAGTAAAAACAAACCACCTAGTACTAATCCTGAAATAAGCACAAATCCCCATAGCCGATGTCTCTTATCTTGCGCCGTTCCTTTGCGATCCGACTCTATGAGTTGATACATCGAAGTCGCATAGTACGTGACATCACGCTCAATCT
Source organism: Vibrio stylophorae (assembly GCF_921293875.1). NCBI lineage: Bacteria > Pseudomonadati > Pseudomonadota > Gammaproteobacteria > Vibrionales > Vibrionaceae > Vibrio > Vibrio stylophorae. The sequence continues at coordinate 1,261,717 of NZ_CAKLDI010000001.1, read as the reverse complement.
CTCGCTGATAAAACGTCTCAAATGCTCGAAAATCCATCCTTGATTCTCCTTTATAGCTATGAACTGATGATAAACAATCAATCTGATAGCCACTGCGACAACCGCCGCATACCCATCAATCAAACAAAGGCAATCACTGCACAAGTCAAATCATCTGCAGCAACCTCTTTGCAAGACTTTCTAAACCTATTATTCAAATCCCTCACGTGATGACGTTACGGCCCCATAGTTATAAGCAGAGCAAACCACCGACAATTTGATTATTTATAGATAAATAAACTATACAAAAATCACCTAGACTGAATAACAAGCTAGCATAACGCTCAAAAACAATAGATAAGAAAAGATGAAGGTATCACCAAATAATATGCACTAAAATTACCCGCACATAAAATAACGACTTAGCCATATCCCCTGTTTTTATTGACTATCACAACATCAGACATGATCAAGTTCGCAACTTATATGCAGCATAAAAAATTATAAAATACACATATAAAAGCACTCGATTTGCTCATAAATTAATCTATCGCATGTTTTTTGTGCATTTGGTTTGCATTTCAGTTCAATCTTTGCCAAATTGTCGCCCAAGCATTGATCAGAAGATTATTCTGATGATGAAGGGATTCAATTTACAGACAGGGCAGAACGCTGCCAAAGCAGTTGAGGTCTGAACATGCCACTTCTAGAAGTTCGTTCGCTTCGTATCGAATATCCATCACGTCATGGCACCCATACCGCAGTGGAGTCACTCTCCTTTGAGATTGAACGCGGTGAAATCGTGGGGGTGGTTGGCGAGTCCGGTGCAGGGAAATCCACCGTTGGTAACGCCATTATTGATCTTTTAAGCCCACCAGGGCTGGTTGCTGGGGGCGAGATCTATCTTGATGGTGAGAAAATCTCTGGGCTCAGTCATAAAGCCATGCTCAATGTTCGCGGCAACAAAATTGGCTTTATTTTTCAAGATCCCATGACCTCGCTCAATCCACTGTTTACCGTTGAGCAGCAATTGGTCGAAACCATTCATGCCAATATGAAGGTTTCCGATGAGCAAGCCTATCAGCGCGCCTTAGATTTAATGAAACAGGTGGGCATACCGCAGCCTGAAAACCGTCTAAAACAGTACCCACACCAGTTTTCCGGCGGCATGCGCCAGCGTGTAGTAATCGCCATCGCCCTTGCTGGTGAGCCTGATTTAATCATTGCAGATGAGCCCACCACCGCGCTGGATGTCTCCATTCAAGATCAAATCCTAACCTTGATTCGCACCCTGTGTATGGAGAAAAACGTCGGCTGCATGCTGGTCACCCATGATATGGGTGTGGTCTCCAATATTACCGACCGCGTGGCAGTGATGTATCGCGGTGAGTTGGTTGAATTTGGTCCAACAAAGCAAGTGCTTGGTACGCCTGAGCATGCCTATACCCGCAGCTTGATCTCGGCAGTACCACGCTCTGATATCAAACTCGATCGCTTCCCTTTGGTGACCTATATCGAGGATGCCAAAGCGCTGCCTGAACTCAATATCAAAACCCATTGGCTGGGCCAAAGCCAAGATCACCGCAGTTACACCGGCCCACTGTTAAAAGTGGATGATGTCTGTTTGCGCTTTACCACCAAAGACTCACTCTTTGCCAGTCGCCGCGAATATGTGCAAGCGTCCAACCATGTCAGTTTTGACGTCAAAGAAGGCGAAACCTTTGGTTTAGTGGGCGAATCAGGCTCTGGTAAATCCACCATTGCCCGTGTTATCGCAGGACTTTATACGCCCAATAGCGGTACGGTTCATTTTGAAGGGGTGGATCTCACCGCGCTCAAATCAGAGCACGAACGCCGCCCGATGCGCCGGCAAATGCAAATGGTGTTTCAAAACCCCTATACCTCAATGAATCCGCGCATGAAAATTTTTGACATTATCGCGGAGCCCATTCGCTTTCATCGCCTGACTTCTGGCGAAGCGCAAACGCGCCAAGTGGTCAATGATTTGCTCGATTATGTGGGTTTGGGACAAAAAGCAGGCCTGAAGTACCCCCATGAGTTTTCAGGTGGTCAGCGTCAACGTATCTCTATTGCACGTGCGTTGGCCACTCGCCCTCGCCTACTGATTTGCGATGAACCGACCTCGGCGTTAGATGTCTCAGTACAAGCGCAAATTCTAAACTTGCTCAAAGATCTGCAACAAGAGCTCAATCTCACCATGTTGTTTATCAGCCATGACCTACCGGTGATCCGCCAAATGTGCGATCGCATCGGGGTAATGAAAATGGGTGAGCTTTTAGAAGTGGCGCCAACCGAACAACTCTTTACCAATGCCCAGCATGAATACAGCCGCCAGCTGATTCAATTGATGCCTGAGTTTACAGGTCTTCGCAACGCCGTTTAATCGCAAACGACACAATACAACCAACGCAAACAAATCAAAATGACTCGCCCGCATCTCAGGGCGAGCACAAACACAACATGATAGGAAATCATTTCCGCATAAGGAGTCGTGCATGAAAATGCTCAAATCAAAACTTGCCGTTGCCTTGATGGCTGCGGGTCTTAGCTTCGGCGTTGCCGCTGCTGATATCACCGTCGCGCTTGATGCCGATCCAGTATCAATGGATCCGCATGAGCAGCTGTCTGGTGGTACATTACAGCTGTCTCATATGGTTTTTGATCCATTGGTTCGCTTTACCCAAGACTTCCAATTTGAGCCTCGTCTTGCAACAAAATGGGAACGTATTGACCAAAACACCTTCCGTTTTCATTTGCGCCAAGGCGTAAAATTCCACTCAGGCAACACCATGACCGCCGATGACGTCGTCTGGACCTTTGACCGTCTGAAAGTTTCGCCTGATTTCAAAGCGATCTTTGCGCCCTTTAGCAAAATGGTCAAAGTGGACGATCACACCGTTGACCTCGTGTCTGCGCAGCCATTCCCATTGGTATTGCAAACAGCAACCTACATCTTCCCAATGGATAGCAAGTTCTATACCGGTAAAACTGCAGATGGTCGTGATAAAGGCGAGATCAAAAAACATGGTAACTCCTTTGCCTCAACCAATATCTCAGGTACTGGTCCATTTGTCGTAACCCAACGCGAACAAGGGATCAAAGTTGAGTTTGACCGTTTTGACAGCTACTGGGATACCCAAACCAAAGGCAACGTTGACCACATCACACTGGTGCCAATTAAAGAAAACGCGACACGCGTTGCTGCGCTTCTCTCAGGCGATGTCGATATCATTGCACCTGTGGCACCAAATGATCACGACAAAGTAAAAGATGCCAAAGGTCTGAACTTGGTGACCATGTCAGGCACCCGTCTGATCACCTTCCAACTCAACCAAAACACCAATGAAGCGCTTCGCGATGCACGTGTCCGTCAAGCCATTGTGCATGCCATCAATAACGAAGGTATCGTGAAGAAAATCATGAAAGGTTTTGCAACCACAGCAGGCCAGCAAAGCCCAGCCGGTTACATCGGCCATGATGAAGCTTTGGTGCCTCGTTATGACTTGAAAAAAGCCAAACAGCTGATGGCTGAAGCGGGTTATAAAGATGGCTTTAAGATCACCATGATCGCGCCAAATAACCGCTATGTGAACGATGCAAAAGTAGCGCAAGCTGTGGCTTCGATGCTGGCGAAAATCAACATTGATGTCGAACTGAAGACCATGCCAAAAGCGCAATACTGGCCTGAGTATGATCTGTGTGCGGCAGATATGTTGATGATTGGCTGGCATTCAGACACTGAAGATTCAGCGAACTTCACTGAGTTTTTGACCATGACCCGCAATGCCAAAACAGGTACAGGTCAATACAACTGTGGTTACTACTCAAACCCACAGGTTGATGCCCTTACCCAAGCGGCAAATACCGAAACCGATCCAGCCAAACGTGCAGCCATGCTCAAACAAGTTGAGCAAATTCTGTATAAAGATGCAGCGTTTGTACCGCTACATTGGGAAAACTTGGCTTGGGGCGCGAAATCAAACGTCAATATTCAACCAATCGTCAACGCCATGGACTTCCCATATTACGGCGATCTCGTTGTTTCTGAGTAATACGCCACATTGGCAACGGGTTGATGAAAATTAACCCGTTGCCATGGCATATGGGGCAGCTTGCCTGCCCCATGTGTGATCCAGTCCACCCGGTTTCTCAGTCGCGGGATGGTCATTGATAGGACTGAGTCTGCATGAAGCAGTTTTTCGAATTGTAAGGGGCAAGGAATGTTCTCATTTCTGGTCAATCGACTGGTACAAGCCATCGTTGTGATGTTTGTGATCAGTTTGGTGGCATTTTCCATTCAAGATAATCTTGGCGATCCACTGCGAGAGCTCGTTGGTCAATCCGTCTCTGAGGCAGAGCGTCAAGCTATGCGCGATGAAATGGGACTCAACGATCCATTTTTAACCAAATATGGCCGTTTTATTCGCGGTGCGGTGCAAGGTGATTTTGGAACCTCCTATTTCTTTAAACGCCCAGCGCTCGATGTGATCCTCGATAAGCTTGTCGCAACTTTGGAGCTGGTGTTTGGTGCCACCCTCATCATTATTCTTTGCTCCATTCCACTTGGCGTTTATTCCGCAATAAAACCCAAAAGTGTGATGACCAAAATCATTATGGCGCTCAGCAGTATCGGTATCTCTATTCCGGTATTTCTCACTGCCATTTTGCTGATGTATGTGTTCTCTATCCAGCTTGGCTGGCTACCTTCCTTTGGTCGTGGCGAAACCGCCAATGTGCTCGGTTGGGAGTCCGGATTTTTTACGATGGATGGCCTTTTGCATCTGATTTTGCCAAGCATTGCGCTGGCATCCATTATGCTGCCGCTGTTTATTCGTTTGGTACGCTCAGAAATGCTGGAAGTGCTTGGCTCTGAATACATTAAATTTGCCCAAGCCAAGGGCATTGGCCTGAAAAAAATCTACTACCGACACGCATTAAAAAACACCATGCTCCCCGTACTGACCGTGGGTGGCGTGCAAATCGGAACCATGGTGGCCTACACCATTTTGACTGAAAAAGTGTTCCAATGGCCCGGTACAGGACAACTCTTTCTTGAAGCGATTACCCGCGTCGATACACCGCTGATCACCGCCTACGTCATCTTCGTCGGTTTGATTTTTGTGGTCACCAACACCTTGGTCGATCTGCTTTACGGCATCATCAACCCAACGGTTAATTTGATGGGTAAAGGAGCATAATATGACTGAGCAAACGCAACAAAGCGCTGAGATGAACCCTGTGGTGCCCAATGCATGGCAACGTTTCTTAGCCTCTGATTTTTTCTACTACTTTAAGCGTGACAAAGTTGCCATCACCAGCTTTGTGATTTTTGTTTTCTTTATTGGTGTCGCCTTGCTAGCACCAGTGCTCTCGCCCACCAACCCCTACGATTTGGCGTCCATTGATATCATGGACTCAGATTATGCCCCGTCATGGACTGAAGAGGGTGACGAGCGTTTTTTACTTGGTACCGATGAACAAGGCCGTGATGTGCTCTCCACCATCATTTACGGCTTTCGCCTATCACTCACCATCGGCTTTTTAGCGGTGGGCTTACAGCTATTTTTAGGCATTATCATTGGTCTTTCTGCGGGCTACTTTGGCGGACGTGTCGATAGTTTTTTGATGCGCTTTGCAGATATTCAGCTCTCTTTTTCCACCATGATGGTGGCGATCATCATCTCTGCGATTTTTAAGGCCAGCTTTGGCGGCGATTTCTTTAGCCAATATGCGGTGTTAATGCTTGTTGTGATCATCGGTATTGCTGAATGGCCTCAATATGCGCGCACCATTCGCGCCTGTGTACTGGCCGAAAAGAAAAAAGAGTATGTGGAAGCGGCGCGTGTGATGGGCTTTAAATCACCACGCATTATGTTCCGCCACATTCTGCCCAACTGCCTATCACCAATTTTGGTGATCTCCACGGTGCAAGTGGCCAACGCCATAATGTCAGAAGCGGCTCTCTCCTTCTTAGGCTTGGGTTTGCCGGTGGACCAACCCTCTTTGGGCTCTTTGATCAGCATCGGTTTTGAAAATATCTTTTCTGGCAAATGGTGGCTGATTGCTTTCCCAAGCTTGGTATTGGTGAGTTTAGTGCTGGTCATCAACCTCTTGGGCGACTGGCTACGCGATGTGTTTAATCCAAAGCTCTACAAAGGTTAATCGCACTTATCTTTCGTCCAAAATCAACCCAAAATCGCCTGCATTAAATCACCCACGTGGAAAAGCAGTGAAAAAAGCAAACGGGTGAACCATCACAAAACGCCGCGTCATGCGGCGTTTTTTATTGCTACAGCGAGCACAAAACGTATGATGACGGCCATTCAATGACAACATCTGGCGAGGAGCCATCGTGAAGTTTTTTCTGATTTTATTTGCTGCATTTTTGATTTTTGGCCTGTACCAGCGCATTGCGGGAAGCAAAGGCTACGATGCCAATCTTGCCAAGGGCGAAGCCTTTCTTGCGGAAAATAAAAACAAAGCTGGCGTCACCACCACAGCCTCTGGCTTACAATATGAAACCCTAGAGCAAGGGACAGGCACCACACACCCTGGCCCACGCGATGCCGTCAAAGTGCATTATCACGGCACCCTACTGGATGGCACCGTATTTGATAGCTCAGTACAGCGCAACGAACCCATTACCTTTGGTTTGCACCAAGTGATTGCAGGCTGGACTGAAGGCGTCCAGACCATGGTGGTCGGTGAGAAAAAACGTTTCTATATTCCAGCGCCGCTAGGTTATGGCAAGCGCAGTGTGGGCCGTATTCCCGCCGGTGCATTGCTGATTTTTGATGTCGAGCTCCTTGAGATTGTCGGTAAAGACTAGCGCGCTACAACGTTTGCTATGGCGTCAATATTCATCACGCATAGCAAATCACCGCGAATGGAAAGGGACGTTTATCGTCCCTTTTTGATATTCACGAACCTTCACCCCATCACCCGCCATAAAAAAAACGCGCTAAAAGCGCGTTTTGATAAGTGTTATCAGCGGCATAATCCGCTAATCGATTTGCCAGCGCGCCGCTTGTGCATCATCACTGGCTTTTGCTGCGACCCAATGTTCACCACTTTGCGTTTGCTCTTTTTTCCAAAAAGGCGCAGCGGTTTTCAGGGTATCCATCAGGTACATACAGCTTTCAAATGCCGCGACACGGTGCTGACTGGCCACACCCACAAATACGATTTGATCGCCTGCATTGAGCTGTCCGACGCGATGAATGATTTTTACCGCGAGCAGCGGCCAACGCGTTTTCGCCTCACAAATCAAACTCGCAAGCGCCTTTTCGGTCATCCCCGGATAGTGCTCTAGAAATAATCCGCTCACTTCACCTTTTTGCTGGGCATCACCAGTCGCAAGATGCGGCCTATTGGTATCGCGCACTCGGCCAACAAAAGTGACCACAGCGCCAGCACCTTCACCGCCGCTGCGTGCAACGAGTGCATCATATTCGTGCTGCAGGGTGAAATCCTGCGTCTGTACGCTGATCTCAATTGACGTCAAATCAGGCGCCTGCGCTGATGTTAAATTGGTCGTTGAATCCATCATCAAAATGCCTTCATCACTTCGTCTAACCACCCGTCACTGGCGGAAAGAACGCAACCTCATCACCCGCTTCAAGCGCTTGAGACCAATGCGTCATGGTATGATTAACAGCCACTAGCAAAGGACCTTGAGTCAGCGCTTGATGCCATTCATCACTTTGCGCAGCCAACGCATCGCGCAATGCAGCGGTGGTTTCAGGCACCGCTGGCCATGTCAGCGTTTCAACGCCCACACGCTCTTTGAGCGCGGCAAAAAAACGAACGGTAATCATGCATCCACCTTAAAGGTGCCCGATTTGCCACCTGTTTTTTCAAGTAAACGCACGCTTTCAATCACCATATCTTTTTGCACCGCTTTGCACATATCGTAGATGGTCAATGCGGCCACAGAAGCTGCGGTCAGCGCCTCCATCTCAACGCCCGTTTGGCCTTTGAGTTTGACCAAGCTTTCAATGCGAACGCTATGATTGTGATGATCGGCCTGCAGTTGTACTTCCACTTTCGATAGCAGCAGCGGATGACACAGCGGAATCAAATCCCAAGTGCGTTTCGCCGCCTGAATGCCAGCAATACGGGCGGTAGCAAATACATCCCCTTTGGGATGCGTGCCTGCCACAATCATCTCAAGCGTTTGTGGCAACATCTTGACCACAGCCTCGGCACGCGCTTCACGCACGGTCACGGCTTTTTCAGAGACATCCACCATATTGGCTTCGCCTTTAGCATTGAGGTGCGACAGTTGTTGCTCAGTGTCCATAGACGCTTGGCTCATGCTTCCTCCGCGATCACTTTAACATGCGGCATAAAATTACATGGACGATGACGAGAATCGAGCTGCTCTTTGATGATTTTGGTCCACGCCGTGCGACAAGCATTGGTTGAGCCAGGGGTTGCAAGAATCACGGTTTTATTCGCAAAACCGCCCAACGCGCGAGATTGCACGGTTGAGGTACCAATTTCTTGATAAGAAATAGCGCGGAAAAGCTCACCAAAACCTTCAATCTCTTTATCAAACAACGGCATCAACGCTTCAGGGGTGTAATCACGCGCAGTAAAACCAGTGCCACCGGTGCTGATGATCACTTGCACATTTTCATCGGCAATCCACTTCGACACAATGGCGCGAATTTTATAGATATCATCGATCACAATGGCGCGATCCACGACTTTATGGCCCGCTTCAATCAGGTTATCCACGTAATATTGACCCGAGGTATCGGTTTCAAGATTACGGGTATCAGAAACGGTTAAAACAGCAACGTGTGCAGGTTTGAACTCTTTTGCAGCATGGCTCATCAATTAATCCTCTATTTTCTTTCTAATTTGTATACGCAATGACATCAACATTGGCCTAGCCGCCAATGGATGCCAAGTGTGGCGTCGCGCCGGAGTCGCCAAGATGCAAATAATGCCCCTGCGCCTTGCTTTGCAACGCCTGTTGAATCTGTTCAATCAGCTCTGGCTTTTGGTTATCTGCCTGTAGATAATCACGCAAATCGATGCCTTGATCACCAAATAAACACAAGTGCAATTTACCCAGCGCAGAAATACGCAGGCGATTACAGCTGGCGCAAAACCCTTTTTCATAGGGCATGATCAAACCAATTTCACCAAGATAATCTGGATGGGTAAAAACTTGCGCAGGGCCATCATTGGCTTTGCGCGCTTTGAGCTGCCAGCCTTGTGCCATTAGTTGGTTGCGAATGCTCACACCTGATTGATGGTGCTTAGTAAATAAGCTATCCATCTCACCGGTTTGCATCAACTCAATAAAACGAAGCTGAATGGGACGATCTTTAATCCAAGCTAAAAATTTAGGGAGATCTTGGCTGTTGAGATCTTTGAGCAAAACGCTATTGACTTTGATTTGCTCAAAACCTACGGCAAAGGCTTGATCAATCCCAGCCATCACCTGCGCGAAACGATTTTCACCTGTGATTTGCGCAAATTGACGCGGATCCAAGCTATCCACACTGACATTGATGCGGGTGAGGCCAGCCTCACGCCAAGTCGCGACGTCGCGTGCCATGCGATAGCCATTGGTGGTCATTGCCACTTCAGAGACCCTATTGGCCGCAGCATGAATGATTTCCGGCAGATCCCGTCGCATCGAAGGCTCTCCCCCGGTGATCCGAATCTTATCGGTACCACAATCGGAGAACGCCGCGATCACGCGCTCAATCTCTGGCAAAGAAAGAAATGTAGATGGCTTATTCGTCGGACGATAGCCATGCGGCAAACAGTAAGTACATTTGAAATTACATACGTCTGTCACCGACAACCGTAGGTAGTAAAACTTACGGTGAAAACGATCTTCAAATTGTTGTGCCACAAAACACCTTTCCAAACATCGGGAGGCCGCGTCATTTCTAAAACGACCCTGAGTGAACCAGTCACTGGCCTGAACAACCTATGCAGCAGAATGGAACATTCACATCCATACACTTAGCAGAGCAGGCTCGGAGTTATCGGCTATGTGATGCAAAATCACATAAATCTATTATTGAGTGTAACAGCCATGTTGCAAAATGGCTGAAAAAGGCGAGCAGTTTACTCTGCCCCATCCCTCCCTCACAAGGGTAAATCCCTCAATTGATAGAAAAAGCATTAAGCAAACGTTTGCTTTTTCATTTCTACGAAACCAAGCACCGACAGGCCTGCAGGCTTTGCAAATTCAAAATAAAAATCAATGTGCAACGCATCTTGCAATCATCGACCCACGTCATCGACTGTTGTGTCCATATTTATGGCCAATTTTTCCTGTTGTGTTGTCCCTATCAAGACCAACACAAATAATTAACATATTGTTTTCATTAAATTCATCAAGCCAATCTTGGCTTCATCTTAAAAACTAGACATTTCACATCCATAAACGGCCTTGCCTTTGCTCCTTGAATTGATGACCAAGGAGGCACTATGACTCGACCGACTCAATACAAAGCATTACCCCTTCTATTTAATCGCCGCCACATTTTGCCTGGTGGGCGAATGCCACTAGATATTCTGGCAGGCGTGCAAACCGATACCATGAAGCATGCGCTCGATCATGGCTCACCGCTTGCCTTAGCAATGATCGACCAAGAAAACAGCATGCCTTCCTGCCCCATGGCCTCAGAAGTCACCATTGTGGATTTTCTTGAAGCGCCAGCTGGACGCGTACGCCTGATGGTGCAAGGAGAGCGTTTGCTACTCATTCAAAATGTGCAACAAACGAAAGAAGGGATATTAGCCGCACAATGTAAACCCCTCCCCCTTTGGCCTGAAGTTGCGGTTGAACGTCGGCATCAAAAATTGGCAGCGCGGTTAAACGCAGTGTTTGAAAAACACCCTGAGCTCAATGCACTCTATCCAGAGAAAAATTTCACGGACCTCACTTGGCTATGCCAACGCTGGCTAGAGATATTGCCGCTCTCACTTGAAGAAAAGCAAAGTCTTTTAAAAGCAACCACTTGCGAGGCAGCCAGTGATTATCTGCTACAGCTGGGTCAAGCAGAGCACTAAAGGTCACCGATTGCTATTGATATTTATCACAATTTCATGGACGAAATTGCTTTTTTGCAACAAATGTTTGAGTGGATAAAAGAGTGCGGTTTACACTGAAAGTATCGCGATTGCTGGAATATAACAATGACAACATCCTCAGCGGCCAATACTTCTGCTGCGCTCTCTATTGAACATCAAAAAATCGTCGCCATTGGTGGCGGGCATGGTCTTGGCCGAGTGCTTGCAGCACTCTCTCACTTGGGTGAGCAAGCGACAGGCATTGTCACCACCACAGATAATGGTGGCTCCACCGGCCGTATTCGCCAATGCCAAGGCGGGATCGCTTGGGGCGATATGCGCAACTGCATCAACCAGCTGATTACTACACCGTCCATCGGCTCCATGCTATTTGAATATCGCTTTCGTGGTAATGGCGAGCTCGATGGCCATAATCTTGGCAATCTAATGCTCACCGCCTTAGATAATTTAAGTGTGCGCCCCTTAGATGCCATTAACCTCATTCGCGACATGCTTAATGTGGACACCCATATTTTGCCGATGTCAGAACATGCCGCCGATCTCAGTGCGATTGACGCCAAAGGCAATTTAACCCGAGGTGAAGTGTGTGTTGATGAACTTGATGCAGTGCCACGCCGCTTATTTGTCGAACCCAATGTCCCAGCGACACAAGAAGCGGTAGACGCCATTTTGGCCGCTGATTTGGTACTACTTGGTCCCGGCAGCTTTCTCACCAGTGTGATGCCGCCACTACTACTCAATGGGATTGGTAAAGCCCTCTCGCAAACCAAAGGACAAGTGGTGTTTATTACTAACTTGGCGCAAGAGCCTGGTCCAGCTGGTTTAATGACTTTAGAAGAGATGTTAGTTTGGCTTGAGCGCGCTATGGATGGACGCCCAATTGATCGCGTTTTAACGGCCTATCAAAAAGATGCCGATCAGATCTCTCGACCCGTCACAGTCACAGAGCTAGCCTCCAAAAATCATGAATGGCGTCATGATCGCGAACTATTGAAGCAAGCGATCGAGCGCCTTCTCATCGCTGGCTAGTGCCGCATAATCTTCCGCACTTTGCAGCAGTAAATTTCGCAGTTGTGGTAAATGTTCTTTAAGCCACAACTGCTCACTTTGTTTGGCTTGCTGCTCAAAATGAATGGCTTGTTCTGCTAATAAATCTGCACCAAAACTACGTGCACTGCTTTTCGCGGCATGACACACATCAGCGATATTAGCCAAGCTCGCATCTTGATCTAAGCACTGCACATATTCCGCCAACTCTTCGCTAAAAACCTTAAAGAGCATGGCGAGCATGTCACGTCCCACTTCATCGCACAATAAAGTCACGCGCTGTCGGTTGATATGACTCATCTTCACTCTCCTGATTGGGCTTGCCAACTCTGCAGTTTTCGATAAAGGGTTGATGGACTCACTTCAAGCCGCCCTGCGGCCTGAGGAATATTGCCATCACAAATCGCAATGGCCGCTTCAATGGTTCGCTTTTCGGTGATCCACAGCGGCTCAATCTCACAATGATGGGATATCGTTTCTCCTTGCGCGCCCTGCTTGACGGTAAGATGTGCCCCATCAGCCAAGCCCTGATGTGCATTGAGCGATGGATGCGCCTGCGCCATCACGGCTTGTGGTAACATTTCGGCAGTAACGATCTCGCCGTCATTGAGCACCACAATGTTGCGAATCACATTCTGCAATTGACGCACATTCCCAGGCCATTGGTATTGCTTAAGTTGCTGCTGCGCTTGCGATGAAAAAGAGGCAAATTGTTTACCCTCTTCGACACAAATTTGTGCCAGTAAAATATCCGCAATTCGCATTACATCCTCACCACGCTCACGCAGCGCAGGCAAACTTAACGGGATCACCTGTAAGCGGTAGTATAGATCCTCTCGAAATTGTCCGGCTTGCACCATCAACCATGGATCGCGGTTGGTCGCACAAACAAAACGCACATCCACCTGCGTTTGTTCACTGCTCCCCACTTTTTGCACCAAACCCGTTTGAATAAAACGCAGTAACTTGGTTTGCAAATCCAGCTCCATCTCACCAATTTCATCTAAAAAGAGCGTCCCGCCATGGGCGAGCTCTGCCGCGCCTTTTCGCTCACTCGCCGCACCAGTAAAAGCGCCTTTCACATGACCAAAAAGCTCACTTTCAATCAAACTATTGGGAATCGCGGCACAATTAATCGCCACAAAGGGGCCTTGATTTCGATCACTGGCTTGATGGATCGCTTCTGCACAAAGCTCCTTACCTGTACCACTCTCGCCTGTGACAAAAACTGTGGCACGGCTTTTTGCTGCAGAGCGAATCACTTCATAGACCGATGCCATGGCCGGTGATTGACCAATAAAACCATAAAAATCGCCCAACTCATGCTCTGCATCAGGCGAAGGTGCCTCTACGTTGTGCTCCCCGCTAGCTAATACCGTCTGTTGTTGACGAAATACACGTCCAACAGTTGCACGCAAAATATTGGCTTCACAGGGTTTAATTAGAAAGTCTTGCGCCCCTTCTCGCATTGCCTCTACCGCCACATCAATAGAGCCGTGCGCCGTCATCACAATGACGGGAATATGTGCGCATTCACGTTGAATCCAATTGAGGATCTGCATCCCTGTCATATCCGGCAGACGCAAATCAAGTAGCACCATATCAAAGGGCTCTTTTTTCAGCGCAATTAAAGCTGCGCCGCCATCTTTGGCGACCTCGATGTCAAATGCGAGAGGAAGAAGATAGGAGCAATAAAGCGTCGCGACAGAGGCCGTGTCCTCCACCATGAGAATGCGTTTGCTGTGAGCCATCATTCCAACATCCTTTGTGAAATCATGGCTTAAGTGTAGACAAAGGCAGCCAAGCTGCTGCAACGAAAAAGCCGCTCAATTGAGCGGCTTAGAGATAGTTGACGATGCTAAAACCATCCGATCAGCTGTTGCGAATAAACTGCTCACGCAGCACTGCAATTTCATCACGCAAAGTTGCGGCTTGCTCAAACTCAAGGTTCTGTGCATGAACAAGCATTTGCGCTTCAAGCTCGCTGATTCGTTTTTCCAGCTGCTGCGGCGAAAGTGCCATATAGGCCGGTTCATCCTCAGCCACTTGCTTCAGTGATTTCAAGGTCGGCGCCTTCACTGGCTTATTCGCCTTGGTTGGCACTTTTGAGCCAAGCTCCATGATATCCGCAATTTTCTTATTCAGCGGTTGCGGCACAATCCCATGATCTTGGTTATATTGATTTTGCTTTTCGCGTCGACGCTCCGTTTCTTCAATGGCTTTGGCCATGGATTTGGTGATGGTATCCCCATATAGAATTGCCTTGCCTTGAATATTACGCGCAGCACGGCCAATGGTCTGAATCAAGGAGCGCTCAGAACGAAGGAAGCCCTCTTTATCGGCGTCAAGGATCGCTACCAGTGAGACCTCCGGCATATCTAAACCTTCACGGAGCAAGTTAATCCCCACCAGCACATCAAATTCACCCAAACGCAAATCACGAATAATCTCGACTCGCTCTACGGTATCAATATCGGAGTGCAAATAACGCACACGAATGCCATGTTCATCGAGATATTCAGTTAAATCTTCAGCCATACGCTTAGTTAACGTGGTCACCAACACCCGTTCATTATTGGCACTACAACGCCTTGCCTCAGAGAGCAAGTCATCCACCTGCGTTGCCACAGGTCGCACCTCAATCATCGGGTCAAGCAATCCTGTCGGTCGCACCACTTGCTCTGCGACCTGGCCTGCACAGCGATCCAGCTCATAGGCACCAGGCGTTGCTGAAACATAAATGGTCTGCGGCGCTATGGCTTCAAACTCATCAAATTTCAGGGGTCGGTTATCCAAAGCTGATGGCAACCGAAAACCATAGTCCACCAAGGTTTCTTTGCGTGAACGGTCGCCTTTATACATGGCACCAACTTGTGACACTGTCACGTGCGATTCATCAATGATCAGTAAGCCATCAGCTGGCAAATAATCTAATAAGGTTGGTGGCGGCTCGCCCTCTGCACGCCCACTTAAATAACGAGAATAGTTTTCAATGCCAGAGCAATAACCCAACTCTTGCATCATCTCAATATCAAAGCGCGTACGCTGCGTGATTCGCTGTTCTTCAAGCAATTTATGATTAGCCAGCAGATCACTTTGTCGGCTATTGAGCTCTACTTTAATCTTTTCAATCGCCTCAAGAATTTTCTCTCGCGGCGTCACATAGTGGGTTTTCGGATACACGGTGTAACGCGCGACATCTTGCGTCACTGAACCAGTGAGCGGATCAAACAGTGAAATCCGTTCAATCTCATCATCAAACAGCTCCAAGCGAACCGCTTCACGATCAGACTCTGCAGGGAAAATATCAATCACATCACCGCGCACACGGAAGGTACCGCGCTCAAATGCGAGCTCATTGCGAGTATACTGAATTTCAGCAAGACGACGCAAAATCGCGCGCTGATCCATCACATCTCCACGGCGCACATGCAACATCATTTGCAAATATGATTGTGGATCACCCAGACCATAGATCGCCGACACGGAAGAAACGATGACCACATCGCGTCGCTCCATCAGCGCCTTGGTGGCCGAAAGACGCATCTGCTCAATATGTGCGTTTACTGACGCATCTTTTTCAATAAAGGTGTCGGTAGACGGCACATAAGCTTCAGGCTGGTAGTAGTCATAGTAAGAAACGAAATATTCCACCGCATTATTCGGAAAGAAATCTCGCATCTCGCCATAGAGCTGCGCGGCCAATGTTTTGTTTGGCGCTAAAATCAAGGTCGGACGGTCGGCCGTGGCAATCACATTGGCCATGGTATATGTCTTCCCCGAACCTGTCACACCAAGCAAGGTTTGCGTTGCCAGACCGGCATCGAGCCCTTGTAGCAGCTGCGCAATCGCTGTGGGCTGATCGCCCGATGGCTGAAAGGGCGAATTGAGTTCAAATGATTTTTCCATGAATTCATCTCGTTTTTTTATCTATTCTCGAAGTGTACGCACGCAAGTGCAAGCCCCATCTATTCGCGATGCGCCCATTCATCCCTTGAATTTTGCAATCTTATGCATAGGAAGGGTTGACGAAAGAATTAAAAATCCATATCATCCTGCCCCGCAATTCCCCCTTAGTTCAGTCGGTAGAACGGCGGACTGTTAATCCGTATGTCGCTGGTTCAAGTCCAGCAGGGGGAGCCACTTTTCTTGACATTTCTTGTTCAATTCTTCCACGACTTTTCCCCAACTTGATGTAAATCAATTCACAGCCAGATTCGCATATTTTTTAAACAAGCCTTTGCTAGAGTTGATGATCACTCAGCGATCTTTTGATCTTATAAGTTATTGATCTTTAATTAGCATTCAAAAGCGATCGGTTTTGGATCGCCATGGTCTATTGCTTTGTTTTTACGAACTTAGCGCTTTTTCCTATGCTTCACCCACACACTTATCCACAGAATCTGTGGGTAACTCTTGGCAAGCCAGTCCTGACTTTGCTAACGGAATGTCAAGATAGAGACAGCAAAAAAACAAAAGAAAAATCGTCCGATTTTTACCCCATTCTTGTCTGAAAATTTACGCTGCAATTTACAGTACGATGGTGATCAACTGTTGGGCAAAAATGCATCAATGATGCGTTGTTATGTATTATCGAACTGTTTATTTGAACAGTATTTTTATTTCAGCGCAATGATTTCTAAAGCTCATCAGCAGTGTTATTACGCTCGATAACAAAAAACCGCCCTTTAGGCGGTTTTTGATCAGTGAGGCAGTCACCTCATTAGAAGAAGCTTAATACACGATCGACCGTGCCTACTGCATCTTCTACGGTATCAACAACACCATTCACTTTATCTGTAGTGTCATCAACTTTCTTTTTGGTCTCATCTAAGGAAGGTTTATCACTTTTCTTTTGCTGACCTTGCGCGACTTGTGTCTGCGATGTAATGGTTTCTGGATTCACCGCAACAATTTCAACTCGGCGGTTATGTGCTTTACCTTCTTTACTACCATTGCTTGCGATGGGTTTGGTTTGACCGCGGCCCATGGTATTAAGGCGATCACCGTCAATACCGTGAGTTTTCACCAAATATTTTTTCACCGCATCGGCGCGCTGACGAGACAAGGTGAGATTGCTCTTCGCATTACCGACATTATCGGTGTGTCCAATAATATCGATATTCAGTTCAGGATATTGATTCAGTACATCCGCAAGCTGCCCTAACTCATCTTTAGAGGATGATTTCAGCACCGCTTTACCGGTATCAAATTGAATACCATAGAGGTTGATATTGCCATCAGACTGCAAAGAGGCCGCAATGGGCGACATCATATCGGTATCCATCACATCCATTTCGACAACAACCTGATAAACAGTTGTATCAAAGGTACCCTCACCAATAAATAACATATAGTGATATGGGCCTTTCACCCCCACCAATAAATGATTCTGAGATAAACCGTACATCCCTAAGGTACGACCATCAATAATCAAGCTACGAAAATCATGTGGATTTAAATCTTGCATACAGCTTCGGTTACAATCCAATTTCAGTTGAATACCCTGCTTTTTAAACACTTGCTTGTAATTTTTATAGACTTGAAGTGCCGTGTATTTCTCAGCAATTTCATACTCAATAAAAGTCACCTTGCCTGAAATTTTTTCAGTTTTATCAACCACGGCATTTCCACCAACGTCACGGGGTTTACTGCGTATAACATTCACCTCTTCATATTCGAAGTAATCAGAATTATTCTCGATTTCTGCATTAGGAAATCGCTTTAACGTTGGATGATCAGTAGCTTGCCAAGCCAAAACTGAGGTACTTGAAAATAGCAATGCCATGCACATGGCCGTATGAAAAGATGCTTTGAACATAAAAAATCCTTTTTAATCTGGATGTTGAGAAGAAATCTACCATGCACATCAGTTTAAGCAATTTGTCTGTGTTGGCTTTCTATCAGTTCACGTCAATCGTCATGATTCAAAGTAACTGATAAAAAACTTACTTTCATATCCCAGTTAGAAAATATGATTTCACCTACATATCAGACATAAAAAAAGCGCGTTTTCAGACGCGCTTTTTTTAGCTAAACAGAGCAAACAAAGTTAAAGATCGACCCCCGCTTCAGTCAGCGACTTCTCTTTTTCTTTTAAAGTGAGCGCCATATCATCCAGCACAGGTTCAATGCGCTCAACAGCTGCAATCATCTGATCGGCAGCATAACGTGAACCATAGGTCTTGCTTTCATATTTATCGATTAGCAAATCCATTTCGCCATAAAAACGTTGAATAGCGGTGAGGTACTTTGGCGGCGTCTCTAAGGTATAAGGGGAGTAACGCATATTTTCCCAAACCAAACGCGGGAAATAAGGGCGGAGTGTTTTACGATTAATCACCTGATTTTTTCGCACTTCGACAACGTAGTCGCGAATCATCTGTAAATTATCACTCACTTCGCTGTGCATCGATTTTTGCAAAAAATAGACGTTCTGATCACCCATCAAATTGTCAAACTCAACCGCTTGGCGCAAACCCGCTTGCGCAGCCAAATAAACCCCAACCACAGTCGCGATAAGGACGAATATTTGCCCTACCCAAAAACTCGAGTTGATCAAATCACGGTGATCAAACTTATCGAGCTGACGGCGCAAAATATTGGGCTTTTTTTCCATTTTTGTATCCAAGTCATTGAATCTGCGGTGAATTATATCAGTTTAACTTATAAATCAAAGTGTTAGATTTCACCGATTTGTGAGTGGGTTCGTAGCAACTGTTCATAATGCGCACGAAATCCCGCATGCATCTCTTCAATTGTTCGTAGTGACCGAAACTCAACAAACAGCTGCTGGGCTTGTGGATAGCTTACTTTGAGGTAGCGAAGCCACTGTTTCACGCGGCTCGGATGGAACAACTCTGCACGCGCCGCTGGGTCTTCATCATGAAAACTCACCATGGCATGAACAAAATCAAACCAAGGCAGCAGCGAGGCTTGGCTTTGGATCATCGCGCCAAGGTTTGGCTTTTCAATGGCACCTCGCCCCACCATCAGTAGTGGTGTCCCTGTTTGTTCCATGCACTGTTTGGCCGTCGTGGCATCGACAATATCACCGTTAGCTATCAATGGAATGGGACACTGTGCGACGAGCTTACCAATCGCAGGCCAATTGGCTGGCGCGTGATAACCATCTTCTTTGGTGCGACCATGAACCGTCAGCTCATTCGCGCCTGCGGAAATAACCGCATCAAAAATCTCTTGCGCACTCTCAATACTATCCCAGCCCAAACGGATTTTTGCACTGAGGGTGACATCAGCGGGCAACGCTTGACGCACTTGATGAATGATTTGATAAATCTGCTGTGGATTTTTAAGAAGTGAGGCGCCGCCCTGACTGCGATTAACGTTTTTCGCAGGACAGCCAAAATTCAAATCCACACCTGGAGAACCCAGCGCTGCGGCGCGATTGGCATTCTCAGCCAACCAGTTGGGATCCTGTCCAAGCAACTGCACGCGCACAGGCGTTCCTGCCGTTGTTTTGCCCCCTTGAAGTAGCTCTGGTGCTAAGCGGTAATAAACCCGCTCAGGTAATAGCAAGTCGACGACACGCACAAACTCTGTAACACAGAGATCGTAAGGGTTTAGGCGGGTAATAAAATCACGCATCAAACCATCTACAACCCCTTCCATGGGCGCCAAAATTAAACGTTGAGCAAGCTTCACAGCAAATCTTCCAAAAAACAAAGAGGCGCAAAGCTTACGCAGCTCGGCGAAAATGGCAACAAAAAACCCACCAAAAGGCGGGCTTTGTATGCAAACCATGGCAGTCGCGTTAAAACACCATACTCATCTCAGCTTCAAGCAGGCGACCACTAAAGTAATCGTTCTCAACAATATATTCTGCGCTACGCACCAGTTCCTGCGGGCAAACCGGTTTATAAAGGCCAGCCGTACGTTTAGCTTGCACAGGCACCACACCACCCACACGAATATTAAAAGGCGAGAGTTCCTTCGCCCAAGTTTGGGTAAAGCCATCAATAATGGCTCGCGTGCTATCTAAACTGACCACGCCATTCTCTTCTGGCGCTGTCATATTGATGATCACCCCACCTTGTCCCAGTTGCATCTGTTTTGCAGCTTCGCGACCTAGCACAGTTAAACGCGAGACCACATGATTCATCGCCCCTGAGAGCTGGGTCATGGCATCATCGGACATCAAATTCATTTGCGCCGCTGCAGCCCAATAGTTAATAAAGATATCCACCGGACCAATGAGCTCATATATTTGCTCAAATATTTTCCGACTGCTCTGTTCATTTTGCGGATCAAATTGAAGCTGATAAAAATCCGATTCAACAATACCTTGTGTTAATTCGCAGGGATTGACCGCCTGCTCTTGTATCAATACGACCGTTGCTCCCGCTTGCGCAAAATAGTGTGCAATCATTTGCCCCATCTCACTACCAGCAGCACAGATTGCGATGGTGGAACCTGATATTTTCATTGCCGCCCCCCGGCGATTATTCTGCTGTGTCAGCGACACAATGTAGAAGGATTGCGCTGTGCATTAATTGTCGCATCAGCTGTTGATAACTTGTTGTTATTTTGTTAACGATTTAACTATGGTTGATTCAAAACTTGTGCTGTGTGAAGCACTTCAAAAAGGTGATATTTCGCGCAGCAAATCTTTCAAAAAGAGATTCGACTCACGATTTTTCTGATGACAAAACGCGGGACAATGAGATAAAACACCGAGACGGATTGACCATTGCCGCAAATATGAGTCGTGCTAATTATGTGCGCAGGTATTCACAACACGGCTGAGCGATATCAAACGGCACCAGCACTGAGAAGATTTTGAGTCCATGTCCCTTTCATTCCAAGCCACCAATGATTTACTCATATCCGCCAAGCTAACCCAGCGCAATATGCATCCTTATTACGCGCACTATGGCGTGGACTGGCAAATTGAAACCATCACCGCGCAGATTGCTCACCTAGAGAATTTGGATATTGTGTGTGATGGCAGCATCATCGGCATTATTCGCCTCGCATTTGACGATCAAGGCTGTTATATCCGCGATTTTCAAATCGAAGAAAAATATCAAAACCGTGGTATGGGTGCCCTTGCGCTCGCGCATTGTGAAATATATGCCAAACAATTAGGCTATCAGCAGCTTCGCCTGCGCGTCTTTCAAATCAGTCCAGCTATCCATCTCTATGAGCGATGTGGTTTTACGCGCGATAAAGCTGAAGACAATTTTTACTATTTATCGAAACAGATTGGTTAAACACAGCGCACGATGCGCAAACAAAAAAACCGCCATGATGGCGGTTTTTATTTCTCAAAATCTACTGAGCTCAATTAGCGATATTTAATCTTATTGGCCAATAGGCTCACAGACAACGCAAAGTAATTTGAACGGTTCCAATCCATCAAGGCTTGATAGTTGCCGTAAACCAAATAAGCTTGCGTGCCTTTGCCATCTGGCTGAATCACCCAACCCGTTAAGTCGGTCAACGCTGGTAAATCGCCACCATACTGATTGCGAACGCCTAATGCCTGCCATTCAACCAGATTTTTCCCCTGTGCTTTACTTCGACCAATCAAGGCTTGGTCAAAGTTGGCCGGCAATTTTACAGTGCGACCCCAAGTGTATTCATCGTTCCAGCCCGCCTGCTTAAGGTAGTTGGCTGTTGAAGCAAAAACATCAGCCTTGGTTTGCCAAATATCAATCTTGCCATCGCCATTGCCATCACGAGCAAAAGATAGATAAGAGCTTGGCATAAACTGACATTGACCCATAGCACCCGCCCAAGAGCCTTTAAACTCTGATAGTGGAATATGGCCTGCATTGAGAATTTGTAGTGCAGACATCACCTCTTTGCGGAAAAAAGCTTCACGACGACCGTCATAGGCTAACGTGGTTAAGGCATCAATCACATCATAGTTGCCTTGCAGCTTACCAAAGCTACTTTCAACGCCCCACAGCGCGACGATAAAACGTGGCTGCACACCATATTCATCACCAATTTTTTTCAGCACTGCATAGTTTTGATCATAATAGCGACGGGCCTGCGCGACTTTCCAATCGGGCAAGGCGCGTTCTAAGTACTGTGCGAGCGTGCGTTTGCTCTCTGGCTGGTTACGATCCGCTTTAACCGCTTTAGGATGATATTTTACGTTGGCAAAGGCACTATCAATCACTGATTGTGCAATGCCCTGCTGAGCAGCTTCAGCTTTTAGGGCTGTCACATAGCGCTGAAAATCTTCTGCGCTATGTTCTTTCACTTGCACCGCAGGTGTTTTGCTTTGCGCTGTTGTATCTTGTACCGCTGGCTCTTTACTCTGAGCCACTGGCGCTGTGATTTGCACCAAATTATCAGCGGATTGCTCTAACTCCGCAGTTTGCGCCAAAGATGGCGATGAGAATCCAAGCGCAAGCGAGACAGCTAACAGCGTTTTATTCATCTTCAATCCTTTTATTCCCTAACTTTATTCTTTATTTTGCAAAGCGCGTTCAGCTGCCAAAAGATTTTCTGGCGTTGGTGGCAGCTGTAAATAGAATCCATTTTCAGTCAATGCGTCGCGCACATGGTCAATATTTGCATTTGCCAATCGACGCTCTGGGGTTAGTTTTAACACCATGACAAATTCTGGGGTACCAAAGGTTTGTAACAAAGCTTCTGGCACCGATGAAAAATCATCTTTGCGCTCGATATAGAGGTAGGTTGCCATTTTTTTAGGGCTTCGATATATCGCACACCACATGTTACTCGCCTTATTTTAGCTGTTTTTTTAATCGATGAATGCGCAAGTTCACAGCTTCACCATCGAAGCGATGAAGTTTTGACCAAAGCCGCGTGGAATGGGCGATGGAGGCTTGTCGCAATGCGCTGCGGACTATAACATGAGAGACTGATTATCGTCACAGTCAACCGCACTTGTTGCGGTAAGTAGTTTCCATTTATGTGTCACACCGCCCAATTTAAAGGCAGCAGTTTTACCCTCTCTGTACTGCAACTCTACGACAACGATTTGCAGAGTTTGTGCCAAAGTATTGAAGAAAAGGTGAACCAAGCACCTGCATTTTTTGCCCATGCGCCCATCGTATTGGATGTAAGCAAAATGCCAAGCGAGCAAGATCTCGATTTTGCCAAGGTCAAAGGCTTGATTGAAAGCCATGGGATGATTCCTGTTGCCGTGACGGGTTGTCCAAATCAGCGTTGGCGCCAACAAGCGCAAGACGCAGGCTTAGCTATTGTCACCGCGGCGCGCCAACAAAAAACACAACAAGTGACACACCAAGCAGCCAAGGTGATTCGCCATCCAGTTCGCTCCGGCCAGCAGGTCTATGCCAATAACTGTGATTTAGTGGTGATGAACCATGTCAGCGCCGGTGCAGAGCTCATTGCCGATGGCAGCATTCATGTTTACGGCACCCTGCGTGGCCGAGCCATTGCAGGCGCCAGTGGCAATCAGGATGCGCAAATTTATTGCGACCAAATGGATGCAGAACTGGTCTCCATCGCAGGAAACTATTGGCTCAATGACGCCATTTCAGAACACCACCACAATCAAGCGGTGATGGTGTATTTCAAAGATAACCAACTCCACATTGAACAGCTTCGTAACGCATAACACGTTGCTAACTAAGAATTAAGAAGGAATCTCAGATGGCACGCATTATTGTTGTCACCTCAGGCAAAGGCGGCGTGGGTAAAACCACCTCTAGTGCAGCCATTGCTTCTGGCCTTGCATTGCAAGGTAAAAAAACTGTCGTCATCGATTTTGATATCGGTCTACGTAACCTTGACCTCATCATGGGTTGCGAGCGACGTGTCGTCTATGACTTTGTCAATGTGATTAATGGTGAAGCGAGCCTGACCCAAGCGTTGATCAAAGACAAACGCACCGAAAACCTATTTATTCTGCCGGCTTCGCAAACCCGTGATAAAGATGCGCTCACCAAAGAAGGCGTTGAGCGTGTACTTGAAGAGCTCAAGACCATGGGCTTTGATTTCATTATCTGTGATTCACCCGCAGGCATTGAAACTGGCGCATTGATGGCACTCTACTTTGCGGATGAAGCCATCATCACTACCAACCCAGAAGTGAGTTCAGTTCGCGACTCTGACCGCATTTTGGGCATTTTGGATGCAAAATCTCGCAAAGCTGAACTCGGTGAGCAAGTCAAACAGCACCTACTTTTGACCCGTTACAATCCAGCGCGCGTGACCTTGGGTGAAATGCTCAGTGTCGAAGATGTAGAAGAGATCCTACGCGTTTCACTGCTAGGCGTGATCCCTGAAAGCCAGTCTGTATTGAACGCCTCAAACAAAGGTGAGCCAGTCACCTTTAACGAGGGCAGCGATGCTGGCCAAGCTTACTTAGATACTGTGGCGCGCCTACTCGGTGAAGAGCGTCCATTCCGCTTTATGGAAGAAGAGAAGAAAAGCTTTTTGAAACGTCTGTTCGGAGGATAGGATGGCCCTACTGGAATTTTTTAGACCACAGAAAAAAACCAGCGCGAATGTGGCCAAAGAGCGCCTTCAGATCATTGTTGCTGAGCGCCGCTCGCAAGATCAGCAGCCAAGCTACTTGCCGCAATTGAAACAAGATATTTTGGATGTCATTCGAAAATATGTGGCAATTTCGCCAGAGCAAGTGACCGTCACGCTGGATCAGCGCGAAGAAGATCTTGCGGTGCTTGAGCTCAATGTTACGCTACCAGACGAGTAAAGCTTGCTGGAAGATAGAATCTTGGCTTGATTCAGATCATCTAATATCCAAGCCTCATTCGAGCAATAAAAAACGCGGCACTTTTGCCGCGTTTTTTATTGCTCTGAGCTTCTAATGATTGGACATCTAAGCATTTAGCTTCGAACTCGGTAACAGGCCCAAAATCCCATTCCCATGGCAATGCCAATCACAAACAAACCAGCAATCGCCGCGCCTACTGATAATGCGATGACCATCGCTTGATCCACTTGAAAAAAGTAGTTTCCGAGGAACCAAAACAATGGCACCCCCAATGCAGCGCCAGTGATCGCGCCAAGCATTGCTCCTAAAACCGTCCAAATTAATGTCTGCATCTTTGCTCTCTCTCTACCCTTTTCTCAATTGTGGAACGACCGCTCAAAATTCGCTCTATTTTGGCAGAAAACGAAAGATAGATCACATTATTCAATCGATTACATTGTAAAAACTTTTCCAAGTTGAAATGAGAATCATGAAATTAATGGTCAATTTATCATCAAAAGACCGATCTTTTCCTCACCATTTCACACAAAAAAAGGGAAAGTCTCCTCTCCCTTAGACATGCCATTTTCATCAAACTCAATACGCCGATAATTAGCCAAAAATCAGATTATCACCACACTCTGGCACTTTTAGTTTAGGTCCTAGCAGATGCACTGTCCCCGGTAGCTCTGGAGTGCGCTGACCATCGAATTTTAAAGTGATATGACCCAGCTCAGCGAGATTTTGATTGACCACTGCGCCCACTGCAGTGACCACATAGGCTTGCTCACCAATCATCACCGTGGTGTCTTCGGTGATCTCCCCTTTCAGCTCACTGTGGCTATGGATAAAACAATATTCGCGCACCGCTTCAGGGGCTTGCTCATTAAAGAGGATCATCATGTCATCCTCTAGCGCGTCTAACGCAGACTCGCCAATCGCAACAAATTTCGTTTGAAATTGATATTCCATAATGGCGCTACTGATAAATCATAAAGGAGACAGCCCAAGCAAAGAGTACTGTAGGCGCGCCCGTTAAAAAGCGGGAATAAAGCACAGCCGGCACACCCACTTGTACGGTTTCTGGTTTGGCCTCGGCAAGTCCAAGCCCCACAGGGATAAAATCACAGGCCGCTTGTGCGTTGATCGCAAACAGAGCCGGCAATGCTAAATGCGGTGGAATATTACCCAAGCCAATTTGCGTGCCCACTAAAACGCCAATGACTTGCGCGATCACCGCGCCGGGGCCTAAAAATGGTGATAACAACGGGAATGAACAAACCAAAGCCAAGGTCACCATCCCCAGTGGATTGTTTGCAAGTGGCGTCAACCCATGGGCAATGAGATCGCCCAGCCCAGAGGCCATGATCACCCCGATCATCATGGAAACAAAGGCCATAAATGGCAAAATGGTTTTAAATACCGTATCCATGGTATCGCGACCCGCTTGATAACAAGTCGCCATCACCCGTCCCATACCCACGCCAATCCGTGCGACCATTGAGTCAGTTTGTTCACTTAATTTTTTACTGGCGTCATAGCGCACTTGTTCATGGGCAATATCTCGCTGCTCTTGCACTGATAAGGGCTCTGAGACCACCTCACCCACATGCTCGATACGCGCGATAGACGCTGGCGTCACCGCGGAAACATAGATATCTTCACGAATAAAAGATGCCAAAGGACCGCTTTTACCCGTGGCATGAATGTTCAATGTGGGAATATTTTTCTTGGGATATAAACCGCAGCGCAAGGTGCCACCGCAATCAATGACCACCAAGCCAATATCCTCATCGGGCATCCAGGTTTCAAAGCCATTAACAGCCTCTAAACCAGTAACCTCGACGAGGCGATCCACCACTGAAGGTCGAATACCACCGGTGATATACAAAATCTTATGGTTGGGTTTTAAATCAATGGTCAGCGGTCCGCCCCAGCCCCCAGAGCCAGCCGTCACAAATATCCTCATGATTGCGCTCCTTGCTTGACATGAACCGTGCTACTGAGCGTTACCCCTTGCTGCTTAGCAACCAATGCCGTGGTTAAATCCGTGACCCAACCGCGGAAAAAGTTGGTCACCATCCCGACCAGCAAATAACACACCGCCAAAGGCCCTAGCGGCAACCCTTGGGTGGTGATGCCGGCGGCAATACCTAAGTAGATAAAAAGCTCGCCAGGATTGACGTGCGGAAACATACCATTCATGGAATGGCAGCTATAGGAAGCCGCAGCATAATAAGAAGGCTTATATTTTTCAGGAAGAAAGCGCCCTAGGCTGAGGTTCATGGGGTTACAGAAGATAAAGGTGCCCACCACGGGCAACACAAGATAGCGCGCAATGACATTATTGGCACAACGCTGTGCGAGTCGCTCGATGCGATCTTGGCCGACAAATCGAATCAAGGCGTTCATTGCGACCAGTAAACAGATGAGTAACGGTAAAATGCCCGTTACCATATCGGTGAAGACTTGCCCACCGCGCTCGAAAAGGCCAATAAACCAATCAGCCAAGCCAATAATGTTATCCATAAAAACCGCTAGAGTAAGATCACACTTTGCGAGTCTGTACTCATTTAATTTCACCACAAAGTGACGCAAACGGTTTTCGTGAGTTCAATCACTGAAATTGAAATTCAGTACAATGAAAATTTGAGAGGCGTAACAAAATAAAAAAAGGCACCAAGTGCCTTTTTTTAAACCAATACCACTTGGATATCGTGGGATTCTAGATAGCGAATATCATCTTCAGCGATCCCACTGTCGGTGATCACCACATCGATTTTCTCTAGCGGCACCACCACATTGGGGCTGCGGCGGCCAAATTTGCTGGAGTCAGTGACCACAATGATTTGATTTGCGGCCTGACACATCGCCTGACTGACTTGATAGGCTTCGTTATAGGTCGTGGTCCCTTGCATCAAATCAAAACCATCGGCACCAATAAATAGCTTATCAAATGAAAATTTCTGAAAAGCTCGCTCTGCCACGTTGCCATGAAAAGAGGCAGATTTACGACGATAGGTACCACCTGGCATCAATACCGTATGCTCTGCTTCCAAATGCGATAAGGCATTAACAATGTGCATACTGTTGGTCATCAAGGTCAGTTCCATGATGCGCTCAAGGTGATGAACCATCTGCAATGTCGTACTGCCACAGTCCAAAATAATAGAGTCGCCATCGGCAACAAAATCCACCGCGCGCTGAGCAATTTTGCTCTTAGCATCTAGGTTCAGCGTTTGTTTCTCGTCCATAGAACGATCTTCACTGCTGTGTCCTGGCGTGGTGGCCTCTGCGCTACCATAGCGGCGAATCAATAAACCTTGATTCTCCAATGCACGTAAATCACTACGAATGGTTGCGCCAGAGGTTTCAAAAATGTCAGCCAAATCGTTGACTGAGGTCTTGCCATTCGCGCGAAGATATTCAAGCAATCGCGCTCTTCGATTGTCCATACTCATACCGTTCACTTAATTTATCTAGGGCTAAACTACACCAAATCATTTTCAATGTGAAAGGCAATGAAAGCGTTTCTTTCTTTATCAGTGCGAAAATGCGACAGTTAACGCCTCACGCGTGCCTTTATCGAGCTGATTTATCACTTGTTCTGCAAATGGATAACGTTGACCAAGCAAACATTTAACAGTGCGAGGCCTTGCAAAAACTGTCATTCCTTTCAATGCTTTGGCTTCAATGATGACACCATCAGTATCCTCAACCATGACTAACAATGTCCGCGGCTTCCAGCGACTTTGAGTGCGACCAATTTTCACTTGGCCTTGTTTGGCCATTTTCTGCAACATTTTGTTAAATGCGCGCACTTGAAGAAAACCAAATGCGATTTGAAGAACCCACGCAAATATTGCGACAAAAATTAAACTGGTAGTAGCATCCATGGTCGTCTCCTTGGCTGGCTTTGTATTGAAATAAAAAAGGGGCAAGTCATGGTCCTTGCCCCCAACGAGGTTAACCTCAAATTGCACTTAATCCAACCCGAGGGGGGATTAGAACATTACCTGACCGCCGGTAATGTTGATGGATTGGCCAGTGCAGTATGCCGCTTTATCGCTAGCATAAAACTTCAACACATTCAATACATCTTCATAGTCACAGCCGGCTTTTAGCGGAACCTTGTCGATGTATAGTTGCTCAACCTCTGCTTCTGGCACGCCCAATTTAGCTGCGTACTGAGGAATCAAAGATTGGAACATTGGGCTCTTCAGCAGGTTACCAAGCATCAAAGAGTGAACCGTGATGTTGTGCTCTGCTAGGTCAAGCGCAAGAGACTGAGTCAGGCCAACACCGCCAAATTTCGCAGCAGAGTAACCACTGTTGTGTTTTGAGCCAACTTTGCCTGACTTAGAGTTAATTTGAATGATGCGACCGCCGTTGTTTTCGCGAATCATCACTTTTGCCGCTTCACGGGCACATAGGAAGTAACCGGTGAGGTTCACATCAAGAGAAAGCTGCCATGCATCAAGTGGGAAGCTGTCGATTTTCGCAGCTTTCGCAACACCGGCGCTGTATACAAGTAGATCGATACGACCAAATGCATCATCAACTTGTTTGGTCATGGTGACAACGCTTGCTTCTTTGGTTGCATCAACAGCAACACCAATCGCGCTACCTTCACCATGTTTTGCATTAATTTCTGCCGCAATTGCATCTGCGTTTTGACCATTCAAGTCAGCGACTGCTACGCGGTAACCATCTTCGGCTAGACCGTGACATAGATACGCACCTAAAGTTTGACCACCGCCGACAACCAATGCTGTTTTTTTCATTTTAAATCTCCAATTTATTATTCGTGTGGGGGTTGGGCCTAAGGCAACGAGCGGCCCTCCCCCCTAATTTTTGAAACCAAGCGGTTAACAGAAAGAAATCGTGTCACCAAGCGTCAAATCAGTTGGCGTTGGTCCATCAACATGAAGGCAGCCTGGGTATTCAGCTTCAGTCAATGCATCGAATCGAATGGTAATGTGGCCAAGTTCACCTAAGTTCTTGTTCACCACCTCACCCACTGCTGTGATGCGATATTCATGCTGACCAAGCTTAAGCAACCCTGCTGTGGTGATTTCACCTTTAAGCTCATCGTGGCCATGGACAAAGCAATACTCTGCGGCATCTGCTGGGGCCATATCACCAAAGATGATCATCATGTTGTCTTCAAGTGCTTCTAGGGCACAGTCACCGATTTGTTTAATCGTGGCTTGGTATAGTGGAGTCATGATTCTTTCCTTAAATTACTGCTTTTATTTCGAGTTTTTTTATTACTGATAGATGAACATTGAAACGAACCACGCGAGCAATACTGTTGGCGCACCAGTGATGAAGCGTGAGTACAGTACTGAAGGCACACCGATTTCTACGGTACGTGGCTTCGCTTCAGCAAGACCTAGACCAACAGGGATGAAGTCACAGGCTGCTTGAGCGTTAATCGCAAATAGTGCTGGTAGCGCTAGGTGTGGCGGAATGTTGCCAAGACCAATTTGTGTACCAACCAATACACCGATTACCTGAGCGATTACTGCGCCAGGGCCAAGGAATGGCGAGAGCAGTGGGAACGAACAGATCAGTGCTAGCGTCACCAAACCCAGAGGGTTTTGTGCAAGTGGCGTCAATGCCCCAGCAATCACGTCACCAAAGCCTGAAGCCATGATTACGCCGATTAGCATGGATACGAATGCCATGAACGGAAGAATGGTCTTTAGCACTGTGTCAATGGTGTCGCGACCCGCTTGGAAGAAGGTGGACATCACCGAGCCCATACCGATACCGATTTTGGCCAGTAGGCTGTCGCTTTGCTCAGTTAGTTTTTTGCTAGTGTCGAACTTGCTTTCTTCTTCTACAGGCTGCGCTGCAGGTGCTGCTGAAGTGATTGAGCCGTTCTCTTCAAGCGTGATATCCGCAGGTTTCACGCCTGATACATAGATATCTTCAGTGATAAATTGTGCCAAAGGACCGCCTTTACCTGTGGCGTGAATATTCACGGTAGGAATGCGTTTCTTTGGATATAGGCCACAGCGTAAGGTGCCGCCACAGTCAATCACTGCAACACCGATCTCTTCATCAGGAATGGCAGTTTTAAAACCATCCACAGCTTCGTAACCGGTCAACTCAACGATGCGGTCAACGATATCGGGACGTGTACCGCCCGTAATAAAGAGCACTTTTTTGCCAGCTTCTACAGGGAGTGCAAGAGGACCACCCCAACCGCCATTGCCTTGTTTGATATGTAGTACTTTAGTCATGATAGGCATCCTCGATTATTTAAAGTGAACTTCACGCTCAAGCTGTACGCCTTGCTGACGCTCAACCATTGCAGTAGTGAAGTCAGTAACCCAACCACGGAAGAAGTTTGTGATCATACCGACCAATAGGTAGCTCACTGCCAATGGGCCAAGAGGAAGACCAAGCGTTGTCAAACCACTTGCAATCCCTAGGTATACAAACAACTCACCTGGGTTGATGTGCGGGAATAGACCGTTCATTGAGTGACAGCTATAAGAAGCAGCTGCGTAGTAAGATGGCTTGTAACGCTCTGGTAGGAAGCGGCCCAAGCTCAGTGTCATTGGGTTACAGAAGATAAAAGTGCCGATAACAGGTAGAACAAGGTAACGAGATACTGGGTTACCGGCACAACGCTGAGCGAGACGCTCAACGCGATCTTGACCGACCAAGCGAATCAACGCATTCATCGCGACAAGAAGAGAAATCAACAATGGCAAAATGCCAGTCACCATACCGGTGAAGACTTCGCCCCCTTGTTGGAATAGTCCGATGAACCACTCCGCTCCGTGAATAATCGAGTCCATAGATGTGACCTCATGTTTGTTATTGTGAACGATTAATTTTTTATTTCAGTGCAAATCGCCCAATTACTTTTTCATTTTGATTTTCATTTGAAAAGCATATGATTTTCATTTCGTGACTAAAATCACGAACAATTTTTTTACATCGAAAAACACAAAAGTTAGGATAGACACTCAAATTTGCCGCCAAATAGAAGGAGCCAAGGGCGATGAAAGCTGTGTTATTTGATATGGATGGGGTGTTGGTTGATTCCGAACCCGTTTGGGGCGTTGCAGAGCGTGAAACCTTGGCGCATTGGCACGGCACCCCTTCACAATCCCTTTTAGAATCAACAAAGGGGATGTTTTATCGTGACTTTCTTGATTTTATTGCCGCCCAACTTGCGCTCGAAAATTTTGATCTTGACGCAGCAGATGCCATGCTGATCGGCAAAATGACAGTGGCATTTGAGCAAACACTCACGTTGAATCCTGGCGCCTTAAATTTGGCGAATGAATTGAAAGCCAATGACGTAAAAATGGCGATCGCATCATCATCCCCATCCAAATTCATCGAAACGCTTTACAAACGTTTTTTCATTCCGCAAGATGTGAAAATGAAATGCTTATCGGGTGAGTTTATGGAAAAACGTAAACCGCATCCGGATATCTTCTTGCTGGCAGCGCAAGCACTCGATGTAGCGCCACAAGATTGTGTGGTGATTGAAGATAGCGCCAATGGCTTACTTGCCGCGAAAGCCGCAGGTATGGTTTGTATTTTAATGCCAGCGGAAGACGCACAAGATGAGCGCTTTGCACTTGCCGATCACACCATTGCAAGTTTAACGGAGCTCACACCTGCTCTGATGACAGAAATTTGGCAAAAACAGCAACAATCAGTAGAGAAATAACCATGGACCATCAAGCCATTATTGATCTAGGAAAACGCGTCATTGAAACTGAGCTCAATGAGGCAAAAGCGCTACTCACACGTCTCGATGAGCGCTTTAGTGAAAGCTGCCAAGCGGTTTTAAACTGCCAAGGTAAAGTGATTATTTCTGGTATTGGTAAATCAGGACATATTGGTAAAAAGATCGCGGCGTCTTTGGCATCAACCGGCTCTCCGGCCTTTTTCGTGCATCCAGCAGAAGCGCTGCATGGCGATCTTGGTATGATCAGTGAAGGCGACTTGGTGGTTTTAATCTCCTATTCAGGCGAAGCCAGCGAGTTTAAAACCATGGTGCCGCTGATTGCGCAAAAAGGGATTCAAATTATTGCCATGACCGGCAATCCACAAAGCTACTTGGCTGAGCATTGCGATTTCCTACTCAATGTCGGCGTCACGCAAGAGGCCTGCCCGCTCGGACTTGCGCCAACCACCAGTACCGTGAACACATTAATCATTGGCGATGCATTGGCCATTACCACCATGCAAATGCGCCATTTTGACCAGCATGATTTCGCCCGCTCACATCCAGGCGGCAGTTTAGGCGCGCGTTTATTAACACGTCTCGATCAGCTCATTGAACATCAACACAGCAGTGCGCGCTGCACACCAGAAACAACTTTGAGCGAAGCTATTGGCTTACTCTGTGAAACTGGCCTTGGCCTTTTGGCTGTGGTGTCTGAGCAACGCGTGGTGGGCGTATTTACGGATGGTGATTTGCGCCGCGCACTTGCCAAACAATCGAGCCTAGATACGCCGGTTCGCGATGTAATTGCGCCGCATTGCACCACGGTGATGCAAGGTACGCTTTGTTCAGATGCATTAATCTTAATGCGAGAGAAAGGCATTTCAGCACTGCCTGTGCTTGACCATATGCACACTCTGATTGGTGTGATCAACTTAAATACCATGCATCGCGCAGGTATCTACTAAAATTAACGACTTGGAAGAACCCATCTGCACCCCACTTTTTCCCCCTAGCGGCGGTGCAGATGGTTCAATTCAGGAGAGGCCTTCGGGCCTCTTTTTTTCAATAAAAAAACAAGATGTGATTTTCAATTGAAAGTTCAATATCACAGGCGCATGAATGTTTATTGGAATACCATGTCTGTGTATTGATAGTGGTTAGTCCAGCAACAACACGTGTGGACACTGGTCAAAGACCACGCCAGTTGAAGGTTCAGCGGTTGGCTCATCATTTAAATAAGCAACAATCGCTTGCTCTAGCCGCTCAGCTTGTCCTTGATGCCATTGATTTGGCACAGGCAACGCCCCGCCCACAGCCAATGGTTCAAGCTCAGGATGGCGCTGCCATAAAGGCTCAATCAATCCATCAAACAAGGGATCAAGCACGCAATGAAAAGCACTTTGCCAATGCTCTTTTTGCGCATCAGTGGCATTGACGGTCAGATCAGCCAATAATGCATTGAGTTGGTAGCTCACTTGTAGCAGCTTCATATTTACCAACTGAGGGTGTTGTTTTTCCATGATTCACACCTATTCAATTATCACAATGAAAGAATGGCGCCATCATATCTTTTTTCATTCGATCAAAAAAGTCTCACAACAATAATCACAATGATAATCTTGTGAACAAAAACACGAAAACAGCCAATAACGAATGAAAAACCGTGAACTCAAACATAGACACGACAGTTACACCTCGCTCTCTGGCACAAAAAAACCACGCCAGTGCGTGGTTTAAATTGATGCATTTTCATGCGTAAAACTAAATCGTTTAAGCAGCCCGCTACAACTTAATTTGCGGGAAAATACGTTGTACGACGCTGTTCAGTAGCAGCCCACGCCAACTTTTAAGCATATCAGGGCGCTTTGCTTCATCGCAGTCATACCACCATACCCATTTCAGCACTTGGTGAATCTGCTTTTTCGAAGCGATAAACTCGCTTGCGAGACCTGTTTGCTGGCTCAGCTTCTCAATTTCTGGCTTAAAGGATTTAAGCACCGCTTTATAAGCCGGCTCATCAACCAAACGTTTTAATGCTTCTGGTTGAGCATCCGGCGATACCGCTTTACCTTGGCGAATCAATCTGAGCAAAATTTGGCTGTAACGACGTAGCACAAAAGGATCCAGTGCCAATGACTCAAGCTGCGCTTGATTCATTGGCATATCACGCGCCAAATCGAGCAATTGCGCTTCTTTGACCACAAAATTCAATGCTAAATCGCGCTTTTGTGCTTGCTCTAAACGCCACTGCGCCAATTTTTGTAACACCGCTAATTGATAGGGTTTTAACTGCCAGGCACCTTTAATATCTAGATAAGCGAGTTCTGGGCGAATCACTTTATTCTTTTTCGCCACCAAACGTTCACACTCTTCAATCATGGCTTGCTGCCATGGTGTCTGTGCTAGTTTTTCAGCCAAGGTGTGATATAGCGGCCATAGATAATGTACATCGGCAGCAGCATAGTTTAGCTGCTTGTCCGTCAGTGGGCGCGCTAACCAGTCCGTTCGAGACTCACCTTTATCCAAGGTCACGCCTAAATATTCCTCCACCAGCTTGGCAAACCCAGTAGATAAACCATGGCCTAAAAAGGCTGCCATCACTTGCGTGTCATACATGGGCGCAGGTAATACACCACCAGCGCGTAAAAAGACCTCTAAGTCTTCACTGCAAGCGTGTAGCACTTTAATCACTTGCGGATTGACCAACAGCTGCCACAGCGGGGACATATCCTCGATACTGAGCGGATCAATCAAACTGAGGGTCTGACCATCAAAAAGTTGAATCAACCCCAGCTGAGGATACAGGGTGCGCGTGCGTACAAACTCGGTATCGAGCATCACTGCGGGCACTTGCGCAGCGGCTTCACAGACGGTTGCAAGTCCCTGCGAATCTGTGATCATTTGATAATTCATAAAACCTACTTCGATAAAAATGCCGGCATTTGCCGGCATTTTTTACTCAACAAATAACGTCTTAGCTTTGTGCGGGTTGATCACGCAACTCACGACGTAAAATTTTGCCCACATTGGTCTTTGGCAATTCATCATAGAATGCCACGACTCGTGGAACTTTGTAACCAGTAAGATGTTTGCGGCAATGCTGAATCAGCTCATCACGCGTCAGACTATCATCGCGCTTCACGACGCAAATCTTGACGATTTCGCCAGACACTTCATGCGGCTCACCGATTGCAGCCACTTCAAGGACTTTCTCATGCAGCGCCACGACATCTTCAATTTCATTTGGATAAACGTTAAAACCAGATACCAAAATCATATCTTTTTTGCGATCAACAATGTGCAAGAAGCCTTGCTCATCAAAACGCACGATATCACCCGT
This sequence comes from Vibrio stylophorae, assembly GCF_921293875.1. Lineage (NCBI taxonomy): Bacteria > Pseudomonadati > Pseudomonadota > Gammaproteobacteria > Vibrionales > Vibrionaceae > Vibrio > Vibrio stylophorae. Next base: position 1,225,873 of record NZ_CAKLDI010000001.1, on the reverse strand, counting down.
CGATAGCCAACCATCTTCAGTCAACACTTCACTGGTTGCTTCATTGCGCTGCCAGTAGCCTTGCATCACCTGTGGACCGCGAACTTGAAGCTCACCAACGCCATCCATAGGCAGTTCATTGCCTTCATCATCCACCATACGCACTTCAGTTGAAGGAACAGGCAGACCAATCGAGCCATTGAACTCAGTCAAATCATGCGGGTATGCTGCCACCAAAGGCGAACATTCGGTTAAACCGTAACCTTCAAGCAGATAACAACCGGTAATACTCTGCCAGCGATCAGCGACGGCGCGCTGCACCGCCATACCGCCACCAACACTCAATTTCAATTGGCTAAAATCAAGCTCTTTGAAATCTTCATTGTTATTCAATGCGTTAAACAGCGTATTCACACCAGTGATCGCCGAAACAGTGACTTTCGACATCTCTTTCACAAAGGTTGGAATATCACGTGGGTTGGTGATCAGCAAGTTTTGACCACCCATTTCAAATAGCAGCAGACCATTTACGGTCAGCGCAAAAACGTGATAGAGCGGTAACGCCGTAACAATCAATTCACGACCTTCCTGCAAGCGCGCGCCATACATACCCTTGGCTTGCATCACGTTGGCCACCATATTGCGGTGGCTGAGCACTGCGCCTTTCGCCAGACCTGTGGTACCGCCGGTATATTGCAAGAATGCAATATCTTCACCATTGATAAATGGCTTCACATATTGCATGCGACGACCTTTACGCAGCGCCAAACGCATAGAGGTTGCGTGTGGCAAGCTGTACTTAGGTACCATGCGCTTAATATATTTCACGACGAAGTTCACGATGGTGCCCTTCGCACCAGGTAGTTGATCACCCAAACGTGTCAAAATAACGTGTTTCACTTGGGTTTCATCAACCACAGTTTCTAGGGTGTGCGCGAAGTTAGAAACAATGACAATCGCTTTGGCACCAGCATCATTGAGCTGATGCTTAAGTTCGCGTGGGGTATACAGAGGGTTCACATTCACAGCAATACAACCAGCGCGTAAAATACCAAACAACGCAATCGGATATTGCAGCAAGTTTGGCATCATGATCGCGACGCGATCGCCTTTTTTCAGTTTTAATTCATTTTGCAAGTAAGCGGCAAACGCTCGGCTACGCTCTTCCAGCTTACGAAAAGTCATCACCTCGCCCATGTTGATATAGGCAGGTTGATCGGCAAATTTGGCGACAGCAGTTTCAAAAAGATGAACCAAAGAGCTGTATTGCTCAGGATTGATTTCAGCAGGGACATCTGCCGGATAGCGTTTAAGCCATACCTTATCCACCATAATTCTCCTTACTTCTTGTAGTAATGGTGTTGCTACTGAGTAGCTGGTCAGAGGCAGCGTCTATTTTGACGCCTTTTCGGTTGTTTCTTGAGCAAAATTCTGTGCAGCAAAGGCTAGAATCTTAGCCGAGACAAGATCTGGACATTGTAAATGAAAATGGTGGCAACCTGCTAGGATCTCGCACTCAAAAGCATGTAACCACGTTTTTCTTAACTTCAGATCTTGCTTAAGCCAATCATAGCCTTGTTCTGCTAAAAGGGTAAAAATTGGCACTTGAATTTGTCTCAGAATTGATTCTACTTGCGGCTCAGTAAAACGCGTCAATGAGGGTAATGCGGTTTTTCGATCGTGTCTCCAAAACCAGCGTCCCTGCCTACACTCTAAGGCACGCTCGACTAGTGGCGTGATCTGCACAGGATCAATACGATTAATTCGACTGCGCTGCGCAATGGCAAAATCCATGGTTTCATAGCCGCGATGCACTTTATGCCGCTGTTTTCGCCATTTTTGTCTCGCTTTTAACCCTTTTTGCAGTCGTTCAACGGCAAGATCAGGCGAATCAGCGATGGGCCCTGTTGATTCCAATAACACCAGACCCTTGAGATTTTCATCCTGACACAAGCCAGCATAGGTTGCCGCCAGCATACCGCCCATGGAGTGCCCCACTAAAATATAGGGCGATGCCAATAGACTCAGCACTTGCTGCAATTCATCGAGATAATCAACAAAGGGGTAATAGCAGTGTTCACTACGATGCGGTGATAAGCCATGACCCGGAAAATCAAAGGCTAAAACACGAAAATGCGGCGCAAGCTGCGGCAATATGGGGGCAAAACTATTGGCGTTATCTTGCCAACCATGGAGGAATACTAAAGTAGGCTGCTCAGCCGCTAAATCAGGCGTACTGCTCCTTGCGGCCAATGAATAATCAGCAAGGGGCAATAAAAGTTCATGAAGTTGCAAAAGAATGACTTATTCAGATTGTGGTACAACGCGATCTTGCACTTTACCGCGGCGAATGCCGTTATCAAATGGATCGCAATAAAATGGGTCAAAACAATCAAAGCGGCCGAAATCATCATAGATGATCACTTCTTGGCTAACATTCCACAATTGTGTGCCGCTGACCATCAACACAGGAAATGTATAATTATACTCGCCAATTTTGCCCTGCTCCTGACCACTATATTGACCCAACACAGAGATTAAACGCCCTGGATGAAAGGCAACCGGCTCAACAAACCCGTCGATATAGGCAACAAAACGGCCTTGCGTATTGGCATTGATATCTGGTCGGCCGCTGGATGATAGCGGTAAGCTCACAATCTCAACGCGGGTTCGTTCCGCAAGATTATCCACTTTTGCTATCACCCCGCCCAGACGCACGGGTTGTTTGATTTGTGCTTGATTGAGCTCAGCGTATTGTGTGATCAAATTTTCAGCGCTGCTTTGTAACGATTGCGGCGTGGTCGAACAAGCACTCAGCGTTAAAGTAAGCAAGGCTGCGAGATAAAACTGCTTCATAAAAACCTCGAAATCGAATCATGATTGCATCATCAATCATGCGCTGCGGTTATACGTAATAATCAATGCCCACCAGCGCTGCCAACGCTTGTTTTTTATCGTAATTCATCACCGACAAGTATTCACCAACCGCCTCACCGCCGGGACCTTGTGGTTGGTCATAAATAATCTGCTGATAGCCAGATGGCGATTGCGCTACAGCGTCGGCCACACTGGCCGCCAATGGATGGATTGAGGTAGATAAACTTGGCGCAGCCGTAGCCGCCGTTGTACTTTGTGAAGACGACGTTTGCGCACTCGCCTGCGCGCGTTTTGGCGCTTGCGAGCGCTGACTATTGGTAACCGGTAAAGGTAAATTTTGAACACGCATTCATACCACCTGATGATTCACAGCTCAATCCATCAACCGTGACTATTCGCGACCGGGTAATTTTTTCCAAGTCACCTTATCACGCAAATAAGTCGGCTCAGCCAACTCGGCGGCGACCATATCTTGCGCTTGCCAACGATATTGCGCCAGCATTGCCATATCTTGCGCCTGCGGATAAAGCACTTCGCAAGCTTGGCTTTGCGCCATCACATCTTGCAGTTGTTCAGCATAGGCATCCCAACCTGTACCCACCCTGAGTGTATTCGGTGCTAAGGTTGGCAGTGCTGCGCTTAAATCTTGCGGCGGCAGAACCAACTCTTCACCTTGAATCAACCAATCACCATTGGCTTGACGCGCGTAATGGCCAAAATAAATTTCATTCATTCGCGCATCAATCGCCGCTAATACATGCTCAGCTTGATGCAAACGATACGTGGCTTGCGCCATGGCTTGTAGCGTTGAAATACCAATGAGCGGTAAATCGGCACCAAAGGCCAAACCTTGCGCAATGCCAATGCCAATACGAACGCCAGTAAAACTACCTGGGCCACGGCCAAAGGCGATGGCATCTAACTGCTGCAAACTCAAGCCTGCTTGCGCCAAGGTTTGATCCACCATCGGCAGCACTTTTTGCGTGTGCTCGCGAGGCGCTAAGAGGCTTTGCTCAATCACTTGATCGCCGATCATTAAAGCAACAGAGCAATTTTCTGTTGCGGTATCAATGGCTAGAATTTTTGCCGTCATCGTTATTCTCTATCTCATTTTCTGGCAAAGTCGCGGCTATCTCGCGCTCTGCTTCTGGCCCTGCGGTTAGAAACGCAATGACCTGGTTTAAATCTCGTGTTCGTGGCATTTCAGGCAAGCTGGCCACGAAGGTTGCCCCGTATTGGCGGGTCACTAAGCGATTATCACAAATAATTAAGGCGCCGTGATCTTGCTGATCGCGAATCAAACGCCCTACGCCCTGCTTTAAGGCGATCACTGCATCTGGAATTTGAACCTGCGAAAATGGGTCACAGCCGGTAAGCTGGCAGTCTTCCATTCGCGCTTTGAGCAGTGGATCATCTGGCGCGCCAAAGGGTAATTTATCGATCATAACACAGCTTAGCGCTTGTCCTCTAACATCCACCCCTTCCCAAAAGGTACCTGTGGCAATCAGCAATGCATTGCCCAGTGTTAAGAATTCACTGAGTAATTTTTGTTTAGGGATCTCCCCTTGTGCCAGCACAGGCAAAGATAGATGCTGACGAAACCCATCGGACAAAGCACGCACCATCTGATGCGAGGTACATAGGAAGAAACAGCGACCTTGGTTGGCCTCAATCACAGGTGATAAGCGCTCGACCAAAGTCTGCGCTAACCCCGGACTATTGGGCTCAGGCAAAAAACGCGGCACACAAAGCACAGCTTGGCGCTGATAATCAAAGGGGCTTGGCAGAGTAAATGCTTGCGACGGCGTCAAGCCAAGACGTGCGGTAAAATATTGAAAATTATGATTTACCGATAAGGTTGCTGAGGTGAAAATCCAGCTACCGCCTTGCATTTTCACCTGCTCTTGGAACTTTTGTGCCACACTGAGCGGCGTGATATGCAGTACAAAATGGCGCTGCGTACATTCATACCAATAGGAGTAACCAGACACGGAAGTATCGAGCATTCGTGCTAGTTGGCCTTGAAAGAGTACGCTGCGATCATAGGCTGCATCCAATAATTGGCTGCGCCCTAAAGAGAGCTTGAGCACCTGCTGGCAAAAATCCAGCGCCTCTTGCAATCGCTCCACTTCTCGCGCTACACCACCGCGCTGAGCAATCTCGCGCCAATTGCCGCGCTGACCCGGCTCACCAAGCACTAAACGCAAGTCCATGGCGCAGTGCTGAATTTTGTCTGCGACTTTTTGCAGCTGCTTGCTATCGCGCAGCTCAGTACGATAAGCAATATCGATATCTTTACCCAGCTCCATCAACTGGCGGCTCGATAAGCTGGTACCAAAATATTGGGTCGCGATATCGGGCAATTGATGCGCTTCGTCAAAGATAAAGACATCACCTTGCGGAATCAGCTCACCAAATCCCGTCTCTTTAATCGCTAAATCGGCTAAAAATAGATGGTGATTGACCACCACCAACTGTGCATCCATGGCACGGCGACGCGCTTTGACCACAAAGCATTCTTCATACTGCGGACACTCGCGGCCTAAACAATTGTCATTGGTTGAGGTGATGGTTGGAATAATGGGACTGTCTTCAGGCAAACTCGCACAATCAGCTAAATCGCCAGAGCTGGTTTGACTTGACCAGTGGCGCACCAATACCAATTGGCTCAGTGCCAGTTTATCGCGTACGCCACTGTGCGCTTCGGCGTATTCACGATGCAAACGCTCAAGACATAAGTAGTTGCTACGCCCTTTTAAAAGTGCGCAGGCATAATGATAACCAAGGGCTTTTTTTAGTAATGGCAGATCGCGATGATAGAGCTGCTCTTGCAGCGCTTTAGAACCCGTGGAGATGATCACCTTTTTACCACTGGTTAACGCTGGAATCAGATAAGCAAAAGTTTTCCCTGTCCCTGTACCCGCTTCCACCACCAGCTGCGCATCATGGCGAATCGCCTTGGCAACAGCTTCAGCCATATCAATTTGCGGCTGTCTTGGCACAAATCCGTCGATCGCCTTGGCCAAAGCCCCTTGTGAAGAAAAGTAATCCGCTATCATGGTGGTCACATCAAAAATGGGCACTCATTATGCCAAGAGTCAAGGCGTTAGGCGAGCGCTCTCTCCCCTTATGAAAAGACGCGCTTAATACGCTCACTAACCGTAGGCAATGAGCTGTGCAACCTCCGTGCTCATTTATCTAAACGCAATCCATGGTTTTTGTGAGTTTCTATGGTTGTGCACAAAAACTGAGCCCTCAATTCGAAAAAAGAGACTGCTGCTTGCAGGGGGGAACAGGCAATGCTCTAATCCTTTGGCACGATTCAATCAAATCGCTGTCTTAACCAACGCTTATGTTACTGAACAAGGTTTGACTTATGTTCCGCACGCTTTCAATCGCCCTGCTCTCATCTCTATTTTTACTGTCAGGCTGCGCCAGCCAAGAGCCTGAATCACACGTTCTCGCGCGTTATCGCGCTGATGTAACGATTAAAAAGCTACCTCAAGAGCTTCCGGGTTATCGCCTCATCAATGTCAAAGCAAAAGAAAATCGTGTTCGCTATGTATTTTTACGCACTGACAGCAAAGCCAATGCCCAGCGTTTTAGTCAAAATATCAGCAAGGGTTTTTGTCAAAGCGAAGAGCTCAAAAGCCTTTTAGACCAAGGTGTGGTGTACGAAATTGAAATTCGCGATGCCAACACCAAAATTGTGGCGGATAAACTTGTCACCCTGCAAGATTGCCCTGTGGCCGCAAAAAGCTAGTGAACCTTTAAACACAAAAAAAAGCGGCTGTTGGCCGCTTTTTTCTTTCTATCGCATTATGTTATCGACTGTTTATCGACTGTTTATCGACTGATGTTTATCAGCACTTTTACCAAGTAACTCACCGTCATTCAGCATTGGCGCTGCATTTGACCATTCAACCGCTGCTTACGCATCCACTGCTTTATTTTTCACAAACACCATCACCTTTAGGCTGCTTTGCTCATCAACATCGGCAAAGACCGCAGGGTTGGCCAAACGCTCAACCAATGAAAATTGCGGCGCTTCTTCCGCCATCATATCAATCAGATAATCCGGCGTGACATCTGGTGAATTGGCGCAAACTAAGACCTGAGCACCATCCACAGTCAAGCTATCTAAACGGCGCAGCACTTTGCCGTAATCTTTGGTCAGTGCAAAACTGCCTTTTTGAAACGATGGCGGATCAATCACCACCATCTCATAGGGACCCGATTTTTTCAGCTTGCCCCAAGAATTGAAAAGGTCGTGACCTAAAAAGCTCACAGAGCGCAGGTCGTGACCGTTGCGCTGATGATTCTCACGCCCTGTCGATAATGCGCCTTTGGCCATATCTAAATTAACAACCTGCTTGGCACCACCCGCGATGGCAGCCACAGAAAAGCCGCAGGTATAGGCAAATAGATTAAGCACTCTAGCCTGACTACTGTGTTGCTGTACCCATTGACGACCTTGGCTCATATCCAAAAAAAGCCCAGTATTTTGATTGCGGCCAAAGCGCAAACCAAATTTTAAATCGCCTTCTTGGATCTCAGTTTGCTGCACCGCATCACCATAGACCAAGTCCACTTCACAAGGTTGCAAATAGCGGTGTTGAAGTTGAATACTGCTCAGCCCACTCTCCACCCATTGCTCTGAGTTTGCCAGTGCAACGAGCTGAGATTTTAATTCATCGAGAAAGGCATCATCGGCTGATTTAAATAAACCGACCCACAGAACCGGCGGTAAATAGTCAATGGTCAGCTGCTCTAAACCTGGTACAAGGCGGCCACGGCCATGAAATAAACGACGCCCCTGCGGTGCATCTTGAGGCAAAGAAAGAGAGGAAAATAGATCGCGAAGCGCAGACAGTTGCATTGCAGTCTCAATGATAGCGAAAACGAGCGATGCAGTTTACAGAGGCGCTAATGAAGAATCTAGTTTTGCTAACTGGCATCTCGCAAAAGTTCGGCCTGATCTTTGGCGCGAACAATATGTTCAGCTTGCATCGGCAGCAGGATAGCTTGACGATTCTTTTTCAGGTTTTGGTGAAAACCAAAATGAACACCAGCGGTGACACGCAGTCGGCGGCGCTTGGCGCGCCAGCGTGCAGCACTTGAGCGGCGAAAAGGCATATTCAATCCTCCAGATTTAACACGCTCATCCTATCACGGTTTTATTTGGGCTCTGGCTCCTTTGTTTCAAATTTGTGAAGGATATTTTTACAGGCTGCAACCATTGACATGATTCAGACCAAAAGACTCAAAAGATCATGACGCTCGCGATCCACTAAAATAATTTGGGCCAAGCAAGTAATTCCGGTGCTTGGTGCTGCAAAATCCAATCTTGCCCCAGCTCATCACACCAATGCGCCCCATCTTTGGGTATCTGGAAAAAGCGAAACAACTCACCTTGGTAGGTAAAACGAAGCATTGCTGCATGTAAATAACCGCGATCACTAGGTGCGCCACCATAGCGAATATCCCCTAAAATCGGCGCGCCAACACTCTTAAGTGCCACCCGAATTTGATGCGTTTTGCCTGTATATGGCTTACAGATAAAAGCACGCATACCCGGTTTTAATGAGAACGAAAGAAATTGCGTAATCGCTGGGTTTTCATGAGTCTTTTCTAACTTATAACTCCCCCGGCGCGCTTTGCTCATATCGCCTTGAATTTTGCCCTGCTTCTTCTTTGGCTTTTGTTCAGATAAGGCAATATAAAATTTCTCGACTTGGCGCTTGGCAAACAATTCACTCAAAGCTGCCGCAGCCTGCGCATTTTTACCCAGAAGCAATAACCCTGATGTCATCTTATCCAAACGATGGATCAAATAAAGCGGTACACCGACCTCTTTGGACACCACATCCAGCAAACCTTGATCGTCATTGTCGCGATGAACACTGACACCTGCAGCTTTATGGATCACAACAAAATCGGGATGGGAAAAAAGAATATCAAACATAATGCGCCCCTTTATTAGGGGCGCATTATAGTCAGATTCAACAATGAAAACACTAAGGTGATAAAGATGGGTTCTACGCTGCTAACTGGGAAACTGAATCGCGATCAATCCAAACGCTAAAATCACAGCTAGCGCAATGGCCGTGGTTGTTAATGCTAGTTTTAGTTCTGCCGACATACTCACTCCTTATGATCAATCAAAGCCCTTAATTAAGGCATAGACCATATCGAACAAGGTGCAAGCAAAAGCTCACGTTTTATCGCACGAAGTCAGCTTGCTGTTACATTCAAAACAGTACATCCATCTTACAAGTGCGCACATTTTAGGCAAAAGGTGCAAATTCCATCTTTAACAGATGATTTTACAAACCAACAAAAACACCAAACCTATCACTTTCAACCACGCTAATTTTCATTTATCCACTAACAACGTAAATAAATGTAGAATAATTAACCACAAACAATCCTATTTCACGCCCTCACTATCTATTGCCTTCAATAGGGAAGCTGTTAATCTGTGACCAATGTCGAAAATAGTGGCTTATTTCTATTTATTCGACAAAAGAATGCATGATGCAGTTTATATCACTATTTAATTGCTGATTTTTAGTAATTAAATTTAGTAAGGATACTTTTTTATGAAACGAGAACAATGGGGCTCTCGCGTAGGTTTTGTCCTCGCCGCAGTCGGCTCTGCAATCGGTTTAGGAAACATTTGGCGTTTCCCATATATGGCTTATGAAAATGGCGGTGGCGCATTTTTCCTACCCTATCTCATCGCGATGATCACGGCTGGTATTCCATTTATCATTATGGAATTTGCGCTGGGTAAAAAGCTCAAAGGCTCTGCGCCGCGCGTCTTTTCCAGTATTCACCCCAAGCTAGAATGGCTTGGCTGGTTCCAAGTATGTATAGCAGCAGTGATCGCGGTTTACTACGTGGCTATCATCGGTTGGGCATTTTCCTATTTCAGTTTTTCATTTACCCAAAGCTGGGGCGATGCCACCAAAGATTTTTTCTTTGGTGAATATTTGAAATTGGGCGGATCGCCTCTTGAGCTTGGCCAAATTCAGTGGCACATCGTTGGTGCCGTTGCTCTCGCATGGTTAGTTTCATTTTTTGCCATTTTTGGCGGTGTTAAAGCTGGTATTGAGCGTGCCAGCAAAATTATGATGCCAGTGCTCTTTGTGATGGTGGTTGTACTGATTGCGCGTGTGATCTTTCTTGATGGTGCCATGACCGGCTTGAACTATATGTTCAAACCAGATTTCTCACGCCTGAGTGATTGGAATATTTGGTCTGCCGCCTATGGTCAGATTTTCTTCACTCTCAGCATTGGTTTTGCCATTATGCTGGCCTATTCAAGTTACTTGCCTGAGAAATCGGATGTGACCAATAACGCAATCATGACCGTTTTGATCAACTGCGGCTTCTCGATTATGGCCGGTATCATGATCTTTGCGGTACTTGGCTATATGGCGCAAGAGCAACAAGTAGCAGTGACTGAAGTGGTTAGTAGTGGTGTCGGTCTCGCCTTTATTACCATTCCGAAAGCAATCAACTTCCTACCCATTCCCTATATTCTTGGCCCACTCTTCTTCCTTGCCTTGGCCATCGCCGGTCTAAGCTCGCACATTTCTATTTTAGAAGCAGTCAACTCAGCCATTATTGATAAAACGGGCTGGAGCCGTAAGGTAACCTCTGCCATTGTCTGTGGAACCGGTTTAGTTGTCTCACTGGCATTCACCACCAATGGCGGTTTATTCCTACTCGATGTCGTGGATTACTTTGTCAATAACATCGGCATTCTCACCAGCTGTTTGATTGAGCTGATTATTATTGGTTGGTTCTTTAATTTGAAAGGATTGCGCGATTACATCAACAAAACCTCCGAGTTCAAAGTTGGTGCCTTGTTTGTCAACTGTATTCGCTATATCACTTCAGGCGCATTGCTTGTGGTTGTAATCATGCAGTACTACACCGCACTCACTACCAATTATGAAGGGTATCCAACCAAAGCCTTATTCTTTGCCGGTTGGTGTGTGGTGGGCGCCATGATTGTTGTGGCCGTTGCAATTAACCTTTTCACCAAACCTGCTGCACCACAAATGACAGCAGAAGGAGCCTAAAATGACCACAGCAGCAATTGTCATGATGTGCATTGGTATTGGCTGTACATGGGGCGGCGCAATTTATTGCATTCGTCGCGCCATGCAAAGTAAGCAAGCATAAACAAACTCAAAGAGAGGCATCTGCCTCTCTTTTTTCACCCCATAGACCTGAAATAAAGTTCAATTTTTTTGAACAAGATAGCCAAATCTCCCCTCTCATCATTCTCCAACTTTCGATTTAAACTTATTTCATCAAATTAGAAAAATTGAGAACCACTAATGAAACAAGCACTTATTATCAAATCAAGTATTCTTGGTGATTACTCTCAATCCAATGCACTGATAGAATCTATCAAACCAAAACTAAACAACTTTCATCTCATTGAACGCGATTTAGCGCAAGATCCAGTACCACTCTTAGATGGCGATACCCTATTTGCGCTCAATAGTGATCAAGAAAACGCCATTAAGAATCTAGCCGATAGTCTACTTGCTGAGGTAAAGGACAGCGATCTCATCATTCTTGCGGCACCCATGTATAACTTCAGTGTACCCACCCAAATGAAAGCTTGGCTTGATCTATTATGCCGGGCTGGTGTGACCTTCCAATATACAGAGCATGGTCCCGTTGGCATGCTGGATAATAAACCGGTATTAATCATTACCAGTCGCGGCGGTCAGCACCAAGGACAAGCCTCAGATTTAATTGCGCCATATTTGACACAGATTTTGGGTTTTATTGGCATTCATGACTTGAAATTTATTTATGCTGAGGGGCTTAACATGGGAAGTGAGCAAGACAAGAATGCGGTCCTTTCGCAAGCAGTGCTTGATATCAGCGCATATCTAGATGGAAAACTAGCCATAGCCTGATGATATACAAGGGAAAAGCCTAATCTAATTAGGTCGCAAACAATACCGCGATGGCAAGAAAAATGTGCTTGCCATCGAAAGTTTGCATAAAAAAATGTTGCGATTACAGTCTTTTTGCCAAAATCTCCCCAAATCGAACCTTTGACCTGCGACAAATGCAGGCAGAACGCCATGGGTGAGCTAGCATACACCCTAAGATTCAATCAACGGTATAACAATGCGCAACAAAAAATCGTGGATCCTGTCAACGCTTCTTCTTATTGTCCTTATCGGTACAGGACTCGCTGTCTCTCGTTATTTCCGTGTCGTTGAGCTAATGGAAATTAGTGGCACCAACCACGCCATTCAGCAAACCATTGAATCTATCCTCAGTGAAACCGAAGAAAAAATGTTGGCAGAACGCGTCAACGACCGTGAAATCAGTCAAACCATGAGTGGGATGATTCCCTATTTTCGCTATGAAGATTTTCTGCTAGAAACTAAGATCGTGCTTTATACCGAGCTTGACAGCGATACCATGGATGCCGCTTTTGAATGGTTTGAATCACCACTCGCAAAAAAAGTACGTCAACTTGAAGCCAATGCCAGCTATCAAATGGCCGAGCTCACACCACTACAACTCAATACGCAACTACGCGAGCTGGTCAAAGACACCAAACGTGTGGGATTAATTAACACCTACGTTGAAAAATCATTATTGGTTGAACATACCTACCCCATGGTTGAAAAAGCCATTGAGGTGCACTTTTACGCCATCAGCCAATCTGATACCTATCCCCGTGATTTGGTTATTCCCGTCGAAGAAATAGAGAGCTTCACCAAAAAATTGGAGCCCAAAATCAAATCACGTATTCGCACCAATATCATGTTGCACAGCTTATACAGTTACCAAGATCTGAGCGACAGTGAGCTTGAAGCCTATATCGCTCATATCTCAGAGCCCAATGCACAAAAATTTATCGCCTTGGTAATGGAAAGTTTGATTGATTCTGTGATTGCATCACAACGCAACTTTGTTGCCAGCGAGTATCAAGTCGTATTCACTGAAAATCATGTCACACAAGAAGATCAAGAAAGTGATGATGGCCTTGCTGATTGGCTCAAACCGTCAAAGCGTAGTGTCGGTAAAGGTTACTTATAACTTCAAAAACGCCATCGAATTCGATGGCGTTTTTTATTGGCCGCTGTGTTATCTTTACCCTCTGTTTTCAAGCATGTGACCCAGATGAACAACCAACACTCACCCACTTTTTATTTTATCGACTACGAAACTTTCGGCACCCATCCAGGCAAAGATCGCCCCTGTCAGTTTGCAGGCATTCGTACCGATATGGATTTAAATATTATTGGTGAGCCTTTGGTGATCTACTGCCGCCCCACAGATGATTATCTACCTACGCCAGAAGCCTGTCTTGTCACAGGGATCACGCCACAGCACGCACTGAAGCACGGCCTATCTGAGCCTGAGTTTATCGCCGCGATTGAAAAAGAGCTCAGCACCCCAAATACCTGTGTGGTGGGATATAACAATGTGCGTTTTGATGACGAAGTGACCCGCTATACGCTGTATCGCAATTTTTTCGAACCCTATGGCTGGAGCTGGAAAAACGGCAATTCGCGCTGGGATTTACTGGATGTCATGCGCACTTGCTACGCACTTCGCCCACAGGGCATTCAGTGGCCAGAAAATGAAGACGGCTTTACCAGCTTTAAACTAGAGCGCCTCACTGTTGCCAATGGCATTGAACATGGCAATGCGCACGATGCTATGGCTGATGTTTATGCCACCATTGCGATGGCTAAATTGGTCAAAGACAGTCAGCCCAAACTGTTTCAATTCCTGTTTGAACACCGCAATAAAAACAAAGTCAAAACACTGATTGATACCGTAAATCTCACGCCGATCGTTCATGTCTCTGGCATGCTTGGCCGCGAATGTAGCAATATCAGCTGGATGGTACCTATGGCTTGGCATCCCACCAATCAAAACGCAGTAATTGCAGTCAACCTTGCCATGGATCCACAACCACTTTTGGATCTGGATGCTGAAGCTTTAGCTGCGCGCTTATATACCAAACGAGAGGATTTAGCGGCAAATGAACTTCCGGTGCCAGTCAAGCTCATTCATACCAACAAATGTCCTGTGGTTGCTCCAGCAAAAACACTCACCGCTGATGACGCGGCGCGTTTAAATGTTGATCGCCAAGCCTGTCTCGACAATTTAGCTAAGCTAAAACAGCACCCAGAAGTACGCGATAAACTCGTCGCCCTTTTTGAGCTCTCAGCGCCTGAATTTGCAAAAGATGACGTCGATACCCAGCTATATGATGGGTTTTTCACGCCCAGCACACAAAGCGCCATGGAGATCATTCGCCAAACACCGCCAGAAGCTCTGGATAGCCTCAACCTAAGCGTTGATGACCCACGCATTGCACCGCTCCTCTTTCGCTATCGCGCGCGTCATTTTCCGCACACGCTCAATGACAAAGAGCAGCAGCAATGGCTTGCGCACAAAAGCGATTACTTCTCGCGCCGTGCTGATGACTATCTACTGAACCTCGAAAATCTAGTGTACGAACATGAGCAAGATGCCCATAAAATGGCCATTCTCAAGTCTGTATACCAATATGCGCAACAACTCATGGGATAAAAGCAATGTCAAAAAAAGTCTACTGCGTCGCGCAATTTCAGCCAAAACCAGGTCAGCTCAATGCGCTCTTTCAAGTACTGCAAGCGCTTGAGCCGAACACGCTCAGAGAAGATGGCTGCATTCAATATACCGTCACCCGCCACATTGAAAGTCCTTTTGCTGGCGGTGAAAGCTACCCTATAGCCTTTCATGAAATTTGGGCCGATAACGCAAGCTTTGAAGCGCACTGCCAACGAAAAGAGATCAAACACTTTTTTGAAAGCCAGTGCATAGCCGACACAGGTTTAGTCGACAAATGGAATGTATGCATCTATTCCGACGAGCCAGAGCAATTTGATGCGCCGCAATTTTGACCATATCTGATCGATATGCACTAAAAAGCGAGCTAAATGCTCGCTTTTTATTTTTGCCTATAGTCTGAATTCACCGCTCATGAAAGCGGTTAAGCACAACCTAAACTGCGCCCCACATACAGTGCCATCGCTACGTTTTGCGCAACTTGCACCACATGATTTGTCGCTTGAGTCAAAGCATCATCTAGGGGCATCGCTCGAGGAACACAGCTAAAGACCGCGTCTAAACCATGCTGGTGCACAGCGGAATAATCTGCGCCCATGGCCCCTGCAATTGCAATCACCGGCACGTCAAAGCGCTTCGCTATTTTTGCAACGCCAACAGGCGTTTTGCCATAAATCGTCTGGCTATCAATGCGCCCTTCTCCGGTGATCACCAAATCAGCATCAGCGACAATCTCTGATAAGCGCAGCGCATCCGCCACAATCTCGATACCAGCGCGCAAATTTGCATTGAATAACCCCATAAGCCCCGCCCCCATACCACCAGCAGCGCCTGCGCCCGGCAGATGACGCACCTCACGGCCACAGTCACGCGCCATCACATCTGCAAAATGCGCTAAATTACCATCGAGTATCGCAATCATCTGCGCCTTTGCACCTTTTTGTGGGCCAAAGACTTGCGATGCGCCTTTTGACCCACATAGCGGATTGGTGACATCACAAGCGACTTCTAACTTGACATCGTTCAGTCGAGTGTCCATGGCGCTGCAATCAATACGCGCTAATTGAGCGAGCGCCGCACCACCAAAACCAATATTCTGCCCTTGGCCATCCAATAGCTGAACACCCAATGCCTGCGCCATTCCTGCGCCGCCATCATTGGTCGCGCTCCCCCCAATACCTAAAATGATATGCTGCACACCACGTGATAACGCATGACGCAGCAGCTCTCCAGTACCATAACTGGTGGTGTGAAGGGGATTGCGCATAGCTGCAGGTACGTGATGTAAACCCGATGCCGCAGCCATCTCTATGACAGCTGTCTTGCCATCACCGAGTAGCCCATAAAATGCCTGAACCTGCGTTCCCAGCGGCCCGGTCACTTGGCAGTCGATGATTTGCCCTTGTGTTGCATCCACCAAAGATTGCACCGTCCCCTCTCCGCCATCAGCTATGGGCAATTTGATATATTGCGCATCAGGAAAAACCTGACGAAACCCAGCCTCAATGGCATTGGCCACTTGCAGCGCGGTTAAGCTTTCTTTATAGGAATCTGGGGCGATCACAATCTTCATCATGTCTATCTCATTTGAGGGCAAGGACTTGCTTCATAACAGCGCCTTAATGGCGCTTCTTTGATTGTGCCTGAGAGCGTGTGTAATTGCGTCTTATCCATCCCGGGGCAAGCGCGCCATCACACTTTACTGAAGCATTAGTAATAAACGCACAGCGGCGCCCCTTGATGCTCGGTCACCACAAAAGGCACCTCATAAATATCTGACAATATTTCAGATTGAATGACCTCTTGCGTGCTACCCATCTGAGCTATTTTGCCGTTTTTCATCGCAATCAAACGGTCAGCATAGCGCGCAGCAAAATTAATATCGTGGATCACTATCACTACCGCTTTATTTTGTGCATGAGCAAGGCGCTGCAAACAGCGCATCATGGCCACGGAATGCTTAATATCGAGATTATTCAGCGGCTCATCTAAAAAGAGATAATCAGTTTGCTGGGCCACTGTCATGGCGATGAATGCCATCTGACGCTGACCGCCACTTAATTCATCTAAATAGCGCTCAGATAAATGGGTCAGCTCGAGCAGCGCCAGCGCCTCATCGATCGCCTGATGATCTTGCGCTTTTAAACGACCTTGGCAATGGGGAAAACGGCCAAACGCCACCAATTCACGCACAGTAAAGCGCATATTGATTTGATTGGATTGACGCAGCACCGACAAGCGCTTCGCCAGCGCATTTTGATCCCAGCTTTCAAGTCGTTGGCCTGCAATTTCAATATCGCCAGAATCAGCTTTTGCCAAACGACACACCACGGATAGCAAAGTACTCTTACCCGCGCCATTGGGACCAATAATGGCCGTGACTTGGCCGCGAGGAAAATCGCCCGATACATCGGATAACACAGAAAATTGGCGGTAGGTTTTATGAAGATTAGAAAAATGAATCATGACTGAGCCATCGATTGACGGGTGAGTAACCACAAAAAGTAGCTCCCCCCAATAAGATTGATCACCACACTGAGGGTGGTTGAAAATGAAAACAACTGAACCACAAGTAGATGCGCAAATAGCAGCATCAAAACGGCAACACCACTGCTAGCAATGAGCAATATTCGGTGTTGAAAAGCTTGGCATAGCTGACGTGTCACACTGACCACAATCAAGCCAAAAAAGAGAATGGGCCCGACGAGTGCCGTCGCCATGGCAATCATTAAGGTGATACAAATCAGCACTTGATGCGTCAGCTTGGCTGTATTGATACCCAAACTTGTCGCATTTTCAGAGCCAAGCCACATCACATCAAGCTGCGGACTGAGATACCAAAGCCATAGCAAACAAGCTGCCATGGGCAATATCAAGGCAAACACAAGATGGGTATTGATGCGGTTAAAGCTCGCCAATAAGCGATCTTGAATGCCTGTAAATTCGCTTGGGTCAACTAGCAACGTCATAAAATCAGCCATGCTAGAAAAGAGCGCACTGCACACAATGCCAATCAGCAGTAACGGATAGATCTGCCCCGCCATCACTCGAAAATAGAGTCGAAACAGCAGCAAAGCACTCACTACCATCGCCAATGTCACCCACACAAAATTCAGATAAGGATTGAGCACCCACGGATGCATTTTACCCAAGCACACGACCAAGCTCACTTGAAGCAGTGCATAAAGCGCATCAAAGCCTAAAATTGAGGGCGTTAAAATACGATTATGAGTAATGGTTTGAAACACCAAGGCGCTCGCACCAATCGCAATGGCAGCCAGCACCATGGCCAACAGATTCGGGATTCGCCTTGAAAGAAAAAACTGATAATTTCTTGCGGTCAGCCCTTCAAATAAATGGTACCCCGCAAGCGCAATGATCAATGCCAAACCAAGCCATAGCAAGCCAAGCGATGCACCGCGCCAACGCCATTGGCGTTTTGATTGCGCCCTTTCCCCCAAAGTTGCGAGCAAATTAGCCATGACGTCGCTCCTTTAAGATCAAGGAAATAAAGATAGCGCCGCCAAAGACACTCATCACCATGGCAATGGGCACCTCATAGGGGAAAATCAATATCCGCCCTAATAGGTCACACATTAAAACCAATAGCGCGCCCCAATAGGCCGTCCAAGGTAGGTTCTTACGCAGGTTGTCACCGCTAAGTAGCGATACCAAATTAGGGACAATTAAGCCTAAAAACGGGATCACCCCAACAATCATCACCACACTGGCAGATAAGATGGCAACCAGCGTGACGCCAATCAGCAGGATCTGCGAATAGTGAAGGCCAATGTTTTTCGCAAAGCTCTCTCCCATACTCGCGGCATTCAATTGAAAGGCAAAAAGATAAGCCACCACAGCGACAGGAAGTGCAATAAACAGAAGCTCATAATTGCCCTGAAGCACAGATGCAAAATTGGCGACTTTCCATGCCGCAAGCGTCTGCATTAAGTCATATTCATAGGCGAAAAAGGTGGTCAGCGCCCCCACCACATTGCCATACATAATGCCAATCAGTGGGATCATCACGGTGTTTTTCAACGGCAGGCGCGCAATAAAGCGAACAAAGAGCAAAGTTCCCCCCATGGCGCAGGCGAAAATCAGCAGCATTTGCGACCAGCGCCCCCAGTGCGAGAAAAACGCCAAACTCAAAATATATCCGAGCATGGCACAATCAATGGTTCCCGTAGTTGAAGGCGCAGCAAAGCGATTTTGCACAATTTGCTGCATCAACAGCCCTGCAATGCTCAATCCTGCACCGGCAAAAATGATGGCCAGCAAACGCGGCAAGCGGCTTACCCAAAAGATCGACCATGCTTGGCTATTATCCTGCAAAAGATCCAAGGGGCTGACGCTTGCCACCCCGACAAACAATGAACCCGCCGCAATAAGCAAAAAAAACCGCGGCTGCAAAAAATATAACCCTCATCTTATCGCGACTGCGAATGCATTGCTTGTTTTGACTGCGTCAGCGCAACTTGCGGCGCTATAAATGCCTGATTGAGATCAGCCAACATCAATTCAGTGGCAGTCACGCCGCCGGTGGCAAGGTACCAAACCGATGGGTTAAGAAAGATTAGTCGATGGAATTGCGCCGCTGGCGTCTTAGCCATCAATGGATTATCAAACTGCTTTTTAGCCATCCCCTGCGCACGCCCAATAGCCTGCTCGCGATCCATCACAAACAAAATTTGCGGCGCTTGCTGCGCGATATATTCAAAGGAGATTAAGTGGCCATGCGGACCATTAGCAGATGTGTCATGACTGACTGATGGAAAACCAAGCTCGCGATAGATCAAACCAAAGCGACTATTGGGACCAAACATCGCAATTTTGTTGCCATTGTTCATCACCATCAAAGTTGAAAGTGGTTGCGCTTTTACTTTTGCTTGCAGCGTGCTCATTTGCTGCTGTACTGAGTCAATCAAGCGTTCAACCTCCGTGCTTTTATTCAGCATGGCGCCGATATCACGCCAGCCTTGCTGTACGGAAGACCAATAATTTTGCGCATCCGGCATAAAAATATAGGTGGGGGCAATTTGACTTAAATCTTGGTAAGCACCTGCCATTCGGCCTTCAATAATGATTAAGTCCGGTGCTAATTCAAAAATGGTCTCAAAATCTGGCTCACTCAAACTGCCTGCATGGACATAAGACGCGTCAGCAAAAGAGGCAAGATATTCGGGTAATAGGGTTTGTGTTACCCCGACAGGCTTAATAGCCAAGCGTTGCAATAGATCTAAGGAAGCAAATCCTAGCACCACGATGCGCTGCGGCGTTTTATCCAAATGTGTCTCACCCAGAGCATGGGTGTAGGTTGCGCCTTTCGCCCAAGGCGTCCAACCCAATACGAGTAGCAACCCTAGGGTGACCCACCAATTCTGTTGTTTTGTCATGTGCAACTTCCTTCTTTATTCCCTAATGGCAATCACTAAATAAATCATGCGAATGCGAACCATTTTTATTTGCATGAAAAATATCAAACAACGATAAATAATCAAGGAAAAAGCGGAAAACACAGTGGATACAGATAAGAAATTTCGCATTTATTTCGAATATCAAGCAATAAATGCCAAAAGAGCGATGTTACATTTAGTTACCTTTTAAAACATGGCGAAATAATGTGATTTTTAGTGCATTCAACTGGATTTATCGCTCAAATTAAGAATATATTACCGATGAGATCGCATTCACGACAAAATAACCTATTTTCGATGAATTATCAGGATATTCAACTTTTGTTAATTATGCGCACAAATATTGATAAATCATTCACTTAGGAGTTTCGCGCGGAAATTCACCATATGCCACATTTGCAGCATGGTCATCTGGAGCGTATATATAGAGTCGCATTAAATTCTATAATTCCAAAGATTAGTAATATTTATGACAAACACACACAAAGAGATGTTCGGTCATCCTCGCGGCTTGTTCCTGCTGTTTGGGACTGAACTTTGGGAGCGATTCTCCTACTACGCAATGCGTGCCATTTTGGTTCTATTTTTAACTGATACCACTATGAACGGTGGCCTTGGTTGGACTGAGCAAGATGCACTGCAACTCTACGGTATCTATACCGGTCTTGTTTATGTAACCCCACTCATCGGTGGTTGGTTATCAGATAACTACATTTGCCAGCGCACATCCATTTTGATTGGTGGCTTTTTAATGGCGCTAGGCCAATTTACCCTCGCACTGCCAAATGGCTGGCTTGGCCTATCACCAGAACATGCGCTTTATCTAGGTCTGATTGTCCTGATCATCGGTAACGGGATGTTTAAACCAAACATCTCAACCATGGTGGGTGATCTCTATGACCAAGGCGACAAACGCCGTGATGGTGCTTTCACCATCTTCTATATGGGTATTAACATTGGCTCATTTATGGCGGGTATCGTGTCAGGCTCTGCAACCAACAGCTATGGCTGGAAAGCAGGCTTCTTGGCTGCGGGTATTGGTATGCTACTCAGCATGCTAATTCAGCTAACATTTGCTAAAAATCTATTGGGTAACATCGGTACTGTCCCTGCGGCAAAACTGAAGAAAAACCAAGATAGCAAAGGTCGTAAAGCACCGCTCACCAAAGAAGAGTTCGATCGCCTCAAAGTGATTTTGATCATGGGTCTTTTCGTCGTGGTCTTCTGGGCTGGCTTTGAACAAGCAGGCGGCTTGATGAACGTCTACACCCAGCACTACACCGATCGTATGATTGGTAGCTTTGAAGTGCCTGCGGCGTGGTTCCAATCATTGAACCCATTCTTCATCATTGTGCTTGCACCTGTACTTGCTGCATTTTGGGTGAAATTGGGCCCTCGCGAACCAAACTCGCCAATTAAATTTGCAATGGCGCTTGTGTTCTTGGCTCTTGGTTTCCTTTGTATGATTGGTGCCGTGCTTGAGCAAGGTGGTGACACCACAGTGAAAACCTCAATGATGTGGTTGGTTGGCGCGTTCTTCTTCCATACTTTGGGTGAGCTTTGCTTGTCACCAATCGGTCTGTCTATGATCACCAAATTGGCACCACTTCGCCTTGCATCATTGATGATGGGTGTATGGTTTGGCTTTAACGCTGTTGCAAACTATGTTGCGGGCTATATTGGCTCACACGTTGGTAGCTTTGGCGCAATGTCTATCTTCGGTGGTATTGCGATCACAGCAACAGTATCAGCACTGATTCTATGGCTGTTGAGCGATAAATTGATTTACTGGATGCACGGCGCAGAAAGTGCGGTTGAGCAGCCAGATGAAGATGCGGCAATTGAGCACGAGCAACTCGCTTAATTCTGAACGTCTCACATAGAGAAAAAGAGGGCCATGCGCCCTCTTTTTTATTGCCTATACCTATCAGTTAACTCCTCATTAAGGGACTAAAATGGTGTGAAGCGAACAGCCTGCTGTTTTAGTCTCTTAAGGACTTACTAGCACTACGAACTTAGATAAGAGAAATAACATAGTCTTCGACTTGCACTTCCAATGATCCTGTATAAGTAAATTTCTGATCTCGCTGAATGCTAAATCGATCAAATACTTTCACCCATGATTCTACGGTATCGTTTAGAAAATCTTTTAGATTAACTATTTGACCCTCATCGGTAACTATTTCCAAGCTGGGCTTTATCACGCCGCCCTCAGAGTCATTTGTACCGAAAGGAACGTATTTAAGCTCTTTTTCATCAATTTCAGATACAGTCGATGCTCGACTGCCATCTAAGCCAAAATGCTTACTAGAATTCGCAATATCACGACACATTTCCAAAGTGTCAAATGTATTACAGTAATCATGGAAGTCTTGAGAGGTTGCTGATGATACTTTAATGCACCAATCTCTCAGGGAATGAGCCGTAACACAAAAGTTAAAAAAGCAATCAACTACTTCTTGCTCATTTTTTGAGGCATAAACACTCAAAGATTCACGGCACAATTTCAACAATAAATCATTTGGGCTATTAGACTTGGTAAAATACTCAATGTTAATTCCTTGTAGAGTGCTACAGCACTGAAGCACCTATTAAAACTGCCAGCCCAAACCTATTGATGTAAATATCTGCTCGTTATCATAAAAGTCGAGATTGGCATTGCCCAATTGATATCCCAGCAATAAATTGGCTGAGAGCGCATCTACACCCCACAGATTTTGATATTCATAGGCTAAAAATAAACGCCCATCCTGCTGCTCACGGGTTTTCAAAAAGATGGGATGCACCGCATCATAATCCTGAAAGCCATAGGCGCCCGTGAGAGCAAATTGGTGCTGATTGATATGATGAAAATAGGTCATGCGCAGTTCGTATCGCTGATAACTGGCAGCTTGCCCTTGGGCGTCATAATTCAGCCAAGCCAGCGCGCTAATCAGTCCGTTGCTGCGACTCAAGGGTTGCATATATTGCCCGCGCACAAGCCAAGCATCACCGGAGCGATGAAGACTCGGCTGCATAATGCCTTCATCTTCAATCTCTGTATCGCCATAGCCAAGCTCAAGGCTCAAACGAGAATCGCCGATATTTTTGAGCTGCAACCGAAAAGCATGTCCCTTCTGATCCGTTTCTTGACGATTTTGATTGAGCAGATAGGGATTTTGCCAAGCTTCTTGAGACAGCACTGTCGGCAGGAAGGAGATATCAACGAGCGCCCAGTCTTGTTGCCACTGATAGCCAAGCTCAAGCGCCAAGGTGCCTATGGCAATATCCGCACGCGAGGTTCCGAAATAAAGGCGATGCCGATTGTCATCATCTAAACGGTAACTGATTTGCCCTAATCCCCCCGCAAAATCGATCCCATCATGGTCATTGGGCGCAGCGTAATTCGCAATAGATTGGTCGGTTTTGGTACTGAGATTATCTTTCACAGAGATATAACCCACATTGAAAGAAAGCTCACCTTGCCAGCGCGACTCTGCAGCTTGTACACCGCTCATGACGAAGCCCTGTAAACCCAATACCACCCATTTTAGATAACTCGATTTGAATTCCATTTCAAAACAACCTTCATCAGATTTTTATGACTTTATTTCAGTCTAATCGACAGATCGAAATTATCACCCATTTCACCAAGCCTTCACGCGGTCAGCGCGATATTGCAATCAGCAATCACGATCGCCATGAGCCAGTGCGCATTTTCGCAAACCAAAGCATGGCAAGATAAACCTCACCGCCGAATAGAGAGCTTGGCCTATGTTTTCCTATGAGCACCTCAGCGCATTTTGTGCCACTGCTGAAACAGGCAGTTATAGCCAAGCTGCGCGTCTTCTCGGCAAAGACCGCACCACAGTGCGAGAGCAGATTAAAATTCTGGAAGAGAGTTATGCCATTGTGCTCTTTGAAATCGAGGGTAAGAAAGCAAAGCTAACGCCCCTTGCCGAGCAGTTTTATCAGCAGGCAAAAATTTTACTCAAACACAGTGAAAAACTGCATCATAGCCTTAACACTTGTTATCTGACGCCACCGGTTGAAGTTGAAATTTTCCATGATGTCGCCGTGCCACAACAGCTCATTCGCTATACCAGCCAAGCAATGCGGCAAAGCTATCCGCAACTGCGCCTACATTGGTTACAGCGCAATCGCCAGGAAGCGTTAACGGCAGTGGCTAGTGGCCACTATCAGGTAGCGATTATGCAAAGTCAACAGCGCAATCAGCATCAGCTCCCTCTTGATTTTATGAGCCTAGGGCAAGCCCCTTTGGCGGTATATTGCGGCGCGCACCATCCACTGACCCAAAGCGATCGCGTCACCATGGCTCAGCTACAACTGGAAACCCAGCTGATCAGCGAAAATCATATGAAAAACCAGCCCGATCTATTTGCGGTATCACCCAATCTCAACCTTGTGAGTAATCACGACCATCTTTTGGCGCTGGTGCAAGACGATGGCTGGGCGATCCTCAGTTGTAGCCATGCCCAGCCCTATGTTGACCATGGCAAATTGGTGCAGCTGCAAATCAAAGAGCTCGCTAACCGCCTATATATTGATTTAACTTTCTATTACACCGCCAATTTAGAGCACACCCCTGAGCTTAAAGTACTGCGAAAAGTGCTGCGCCAATATGCGCAGGTCTATATGAAATAGTACCGAAGCGAAAAGCCGTGATACACTGCGCCATAGCGACCTTAAGTCATCACCGATGATGGCTAAGAGTCATCACCATAAATGACTCACCCTTCGCTTTTTTATTGCCCATTTTACGGTTTGAGATCTCCATGTCATTTACCTCCCTTGGCCTAAGCCAGCCTTTGATTCTTGCGCTGAACGCGCTTTCTTACAATCGACCAACGCCGATTCAAAAACGAACCATTCCTATGGTTATCAAAGGCGAGGATGTAATTGCACTCGCACCGACTGGCAGTGGCAAAACGGCCAGCTTTGTTCTGCCATTGCTTGAAAAAATGGCGACGCAAGGCGTCATTGGCAAAAAACGTGTGCGCGCTTTGGTGCTTGTGCCGAGCCGAGAATTGGCGCTGCAAGTAGAGCAAAAAGCCCGTGAATACAGCCTGCATTTACCACTGAAAACATTGGCCGTTTATGGCGGTGTAGATAGCGCTCCGCAAAAGCAAAAGCTCATTGAAGGGATAGACCTTCTGATTGCGACACCGGGCCGCTTACGCGATCTCTTTCAACAACGTGCGCTGCATTTTGACGCGATCAAATATCTGGTTCTTGATGAAGCCGATCGCATGCTGGATATGGGCTTTATTGATGCGCTGAACTGGATTGTGGATCGCCTCCCTAATGAGCGCCAAACTCTGCTCTTTTCTGCGACCTTAGCTGCGCCTGTGCGTGAGCTGGCGAAAACAGCCATGATTGAGCCACAGGAAGTGGATCTGCGCTCACAAGGACAAAAACCCAAAATCGAGCAGTGGATGGTTGGCGTTGATAAAGACGCCAAATCATCGCTACTTAGCCACTTAATTCACAGTAAACAGTGGCAACAAGCGCTTATTTTTATTAAAACCAAGCAAGGTGCAGCCAAGCTTGTCAGTCAACTGGAAAAACGCGGCATTCATGCAGAAGCATTTCATAGCGGTCGCAGCCAAGCTGCCCGTGAGCAGCTTCTTGAAGACTTTAAGCAGGGCAAAGTAAATTTTGTTGTGGCCACTGGCGTGGTGGCACGCGGGATTGATATTGCGCATCTAGAGCGCGTGGTCAACTATGATCTGCCCTTCCCTGCTGATGACTATATTCACCGCATTGGCCGTACGGCTCGTGCGGGGGCGCGCGGTGAAGCCATTTCTTTGGTCTCTAAAGATGACTTTAAGAACCTATGCATGATTGAAAAACGTCTGGGTCACCTTTTAGAGCGTCGTGAGATCGTAGGCTTTGAGCCGAAAAAACCTGTGCCAATTTCAATTCTAAACTATGTGCCAAAACGTCTTCGCGATAATGCATCCGCTGAATCAGCGGCGCCGCATGAAGATCTGCCAGACGCAAGCGCAGCGAAGCATTCAAGCGATCATGCGCGACAAGAAAACCTGAGCAACACGCGACACAAAGAGCCAAAGGCTCGGGATGAAAATGCATCGCATCAGCCTCCGCGTCGGTCATCGCGTCCAGCGCGCTCATCCAAACCTTCTGCGCGTAAAAGCGATAAAACGCATCGCCATGCAAACAATAAAGATACCCTTACTTCGCGTCCTAGCCCAAAGGGGCAGCGCAAACAACAAGACCAATAATGGTGCGCCATACGCACTCGCACTGATTACTGATTAATAAACAATAAAAAAGCGCCCTGCGGCGCTTTTTATTGGGCTGATTCTAACAGCATATCAGCATCCGATTTTCGCAATACCCCGTATTCGGTCAGCACAAATTCACCAGATTTTAATCCTGCTCTAATCTGTGCAAAGTAGCTTTGCAGATCCTTTGCGAGCAATGGCCGCGCTGTATCGTCATGAATAAATTCAACAATCTGCCCCACATCTCCTTGCTCACCCGGCGATAAATCAATCAGCAACAGGTCGCCATTGCCAATGGAAGCAAAAGGAATCCATTGCGGCTGCCACCAAGTATCAAGCACTGCACCGCTGCGATCCAAAATTTGACGTGAGCTGGCCGATTGCTTGTAAATTTTACTCAGCGTTTGGTATTCAAAGATGATTTCTTCTGTGCTCAGTAAATAGTAACCATCCACCATCAGTCCCATGCTGGTCGGTGATTGGCCATTACTGAAACCCAGCAATCGCGCTAGCTGGGTGGGCAAAGGTTGCCCGATGGCTTCACTGAGCGTTTTAAGCTTCGCTTCATTGGCACCAACATTCAGCTCTAAAATCGCCGCAAAAGATTGCTGCTGTAGATACTGTAATAATTCACTAAAGGCCGCCACTGGCGGCTGAACATTCACCGGTTGATGCAGCCGCTCACTGCCCACCCAATGATTGAGTGCCAACACTTGGTAGACTTGCTGCTCCCATGTATACAGAGACATTTGCTGGGCAAACCCTTGGCAACCTAAATCATGGACGATGGCTTTAGCCCCCACTTGCCACTGAATCCTTGGCATCTCCGCTTTGAAGCTTTTACAAAGCTCAGTGCCAGACAGCTCACTGGGGATCTGCGCAAGCCAAGGCGATTGCATTAAACTGGTAAGGGCTTGTCGCTGCGCGGGCGTTAATTGATATTGATGATGACCAAATCCTTTAACCAACTGAAATCCATCAAAACGAACCAAGCCTGCATCATTCACATCGACATGAAAACGCATCCCCTTTGCTTGGCTACTTTGATAGTCCATGCTCAAAATTGGCATTTGCGCCGCGCTTGTTGCTGACCAGCATAATGCTAGCAAACAAGCACCCCAGTTTTTTTTCATCGCCACCCCCTCGTGCTGTTGCGCACATCCTAACCAATTCATATTTATCATGATAATTGAATTAATACAGGACGTGCGCTTGATCGCAGCAAAGTTAAACTGGCTACCTTGCACGCAGTGCAAACATCAAAAAAAAGCTGGCATCGCCAGCTTTTAAAACCAATCAGTCCGCCTGTTTCGCGCGCCAATACAAAGCGCCCGTCGCCAAGATACCCCAACCCAGCAGTTGCAGCGCCATCATATTGAGCTGCGCGGTTAAATGATGAAACGGTGCGCCCATTTGATTGAGCTCTAGCATGCCTTGTACACCTGGCGTACAAGGAAACAGCTGAGCAAATTGCTGAACCCACAGGGGCATAGCTTGTAGTGGCCAGATAAAGCCAATGGAAAAAATCAGCGGCATGGAGCTCAGTAGTACCACCACTGTCACCAGCTCGCGACGCGGCATCAGCGCCCCTAACAGCAACCCGATCAAGCAACAGATCAGCAAAAATGGTAATAGCAGCAGTAATAACTCGGCCGGATCGGCGAGACGCCGAATACCATAGGCCTCAAAGGTAAAGCCAAAATAAAAGGCGCTCAGCACATAGTAAATGGCAACAAATAGCACCACACGCAGTAATGCCACACGCCAAAAAGGCGTCTTTTGCCAGTAACCTTGACCGCGCTGGCCTGCGCCCACTAAGCCCACCCCCATAATAAGGGTTTGCTGCAATATCATCACAAAGACCGCAGGTACGACATATTCGATATAGCCCATGGCGGGGTTAAAGGTCGGTTTGCCATTGAGGCGAATCGGCGTGTATTGCTCCGCTGCCTGCACTTTAGGCACGCCGGAAACCATCAGACGTCCCACTTTCACCTGTGCCCCTAGCGTGCCACTACTGGCAAGCATCCCCTCAATCACAGTGCCGTACACCAGAAAGTAGGAAGCATCAGCAGCATAGGCCAAGGTCGGAGAACGGCCCAATAAAAGATCGCGGTGAAAATGCTGTGGGATCACCAAAATCCCCTGCACATCACCGTTTAAAAACGCATCTTTAGCCGCCGCAATGCTCAGATCATGACGCACAACATTTAGCTGCGATGTCGCATTGGCCATCCGTATTAAAGCGCGGCTTTGTGAACTGCCATCCAAATCCACCACGGTGATCGCTTGCTCACGCGGCACCTGCTCAAGATAGGGCTGCGGATAGAGAAAAGAATAAAACAGCACGCCGCCAAACACGGTGAGCAGCACCACTTTGTTTTGTGAAAAGGCACGTAACTCAGCTTGAATCAATTGCCACCAGCTCATAACACGCCCTCCACTTGGCCGGCATGCTTAGCCTGCTGCTGACGCTGAAAATCGACCAATAGCAAAAGCGCAATCACAGCGATGATATAGCCAAGCATGGGCTTCATATGATTGAGCGCTGTCATCAAAGGCGCCGCATAGTTAATTTGGCTCACTTGCACATCGATATAATGGGTAATCGGCAAAAGATCACGCCACCAAATGGCAAAATGCCCCATATTGGTGACGGGAAAAGTGATCCCCATAAAAGCAAAGCTCGGCGCACTAAATGCGCCAGCAAAACTCATGGCGCGGGCGGCATCCAGTGTTAAGAAATAAAACAGCGCGCCCATCACAATCGATACCAGCGCCGTAACAACCTGCGCAAAGATCAAAATCAACCAATGATTGAGCCCACCCAGACCTGCTTGCCAGTGCAGCGGCCAATCCAAGCCATAGAAAAACCAAGTGAGAAACAACAATCCCTGCGCGCAATAAAGTGCCCAAAGCCACAACAAACTTCGGCCAATGCGGCAAAAACATTGCGCCGAACTGCCAGCAGTCAAATAACTCCCGTTTGATAAGCGCATCTGCGCGGTGAGAACCAATACGGTGCCCGCGACCATCACGACCTGCCAAAGCGCAGGGACAATGGCGCCCAGCAAAAAGATGGTGTAGTTGCTATTGAGGTTGAAAAGTGCAGTGACCTGACTTTGCATCGGCATCGCTTGACCAAAAGCCCCAGCCGGCGTGACGTGACCATGCCCCATAGCTTGCAGCACTGATATTTGTGCATTGAGGGTGCCCTGCGCCTGCATGGCTGCAGAGCTCACTAAGCGTCCCATCAGCAAATATTGGCCATTATAAAAAAGGGTGAGCTGTGGCGATAAGCCAAGGCGCATCTGTTTATCTAAATCCCGCGGGATCACCAAATAGGCATACACTTCACTATCGATAAGATCCTGCTTAGCAGGCTGCGCATTGCCATATTCACGGGTCACCGCCAGCGTCGGACTGGCGTCATATTGGCGAATCAGCTGACGCGATAAGCTGGAGTTAGATAAATCCACCACAGCAATTGGCAAATCACGCACAATACCCTGCGCAAAAATGGACCACAGCATAACAACGAGCACCACAGGCAGCACAAACAGAACCACCACGAGCCAGCGATCTCGGCGCAACAATGTGGCCGCAGGGAGAAAGCCGTGCGAAGTATATGGATGGGCTGAATATTTCATGGGTTCATTCACAGCTTTAGTGTGACAACGTCACAACAACACTCATCCCCATCCGCAAAGAGAGGCTCTTATCAACGGGACGCGCTTGTACTTCAAAGGTGCGTAAATCAAATCCTTTCGACGCATCCGTCGCGCGCCAAGTGGCGAAATCACCCATCACAGCGACATGGGTCACCTTAAACTGAACGGTTTGATTCAGTGCTGGCATAAAGGCTTCAAACAGCTGGCCCTTTCTAAATTGGTTAAGGCGATCTTCGCGCACATGCAGCACCGCCCATGCATCTTGGGTATCCACCACAGTCACCACAGGGAAACCTTGCGGCGCAAGCTCACCACCGTGTAGTAAGACCTGTGACACTTCACCTTGATACCAGCTGTGAATTTGGGTGTCTTTGGCATAAGCCTCTACTTCAGCCACAGCACCTTGTGCCATTCGTACTTTTTCCTGCGCCGCTTTTTTGGTTTCGACGCGCGCGCCCTCTTTGGCCATGGTATACATCTGATACGCGGCATTGGCCGTGTATTGCGCGGCTTGCCATTGGGTTTTCGCTTCATCGCGTTTTTGCTCCGCGATCACCCCTTGCTCGTAAAGATTATTCACCCGGATATAAGTCTTTTTCAAAAGCGCTGCTGCGGCGCTAGCTTTTTGCCACTGCGCTTTGGCTGCTTGAATCTCTTGCTTACGCGCACCTTGATCAGCTTGCTCCGCCATGGCACTGGCGGCTTGCTCACCGGCCTGTGCTTGCTCTAATTTGGCCTCAATTTCAGGGCTATGAATGGTAAAAATCAGCTCGCCCTTGGATACGGTGTCGCCTTTTCGTACCAAGACTTGATCAATTCGCCCAGCGACTTTGGATGAGATACTGTATTCCTGCATCTCAATTTCGCCTTGAAGTAAGGTTGGTTGCGGTAGATATGCACGATAAAAGCTGTAACCCACCCAAGACACAAGAAAAACCAGCACCACAGTCACAGCAAGTGGTTTTACATATTTCATCATCGATTCCTTCTTTAGTGCTGTTTAGTGCGCGGCTACATGCGCGACGGATGATTGTTGGTATTGCGCAAACTGGGCCGTTTGCCCGCTCAGTGCCAATAGTTTATTGAGTGCAATCACATAGCGATAACGCGCCACCAATTGCTGGGTTTGCACGCTGGCTAAATAAAGCTGTGCGTCCACCACATCAAGCGAGTCGCCTAAACCTTGGGCAAATGCGGTTTGACGCAGCAATATATTCTCTTTCGCTAGCGCAATACTGGAGTTCAAACCATTGGCTTCATCAATGGCCTGCTGCGCTTCTAAATAGGTTTTTTGCACCAAAAGTGCGAGATTTTGTTTCGCCTGCGCTTTTAAATGACGCACTTGTAGCACCGCGCTATGCGCAGCTTGAAGCTGTTCAGAGCGGCCTGTGTTATCAATAAGCGGAATACTCACGCCCACACCCACCAACCAGTCTGGTTTCATTTGACTCGCTAGGCTGTCATCTTCATACAGGTTGTAGTCACCATAGAGATAAACATTGGGGTAATACTTCCCTTTTTCGGCATCGACCAAACTATGAGCTTGGCTGTCTTTAGCATCGAGTAACGAAAGACCAGGATAGGTTGCAAGTGTTTGCTCGATAAAAGCATGGAGCGGCGGAAGATGGGCGTTAATAAACAGCGGATCACCAGGTGACAGTTCATTTTGTTGATTGCTTTGCTGACCTGTTTGCTGATTAATTTGCTTAGCAAAGGCCGCCTTGGCCATGGTGAGGTCATGCGCTGCTTTTTGTCGATCGACAATGGCTTTATCAAAAGCGGCTTGCGCTTGCAGGCGCTCCACTTTCGCAATTTGTCCTTGCTGCTCTAATTTTTTCGCTGCATCCAAATGCTGTGCAAGCCCCTGCTCCACCTCTTGGCGTGTTTGCAGCACGGCCTTGGCAAGTTGGACTGTAAAATAGTAGCGGCTGAGATCGTCATAACGACCTTGCAGCGCCATGGCTTGATGGCTTTTCGCTTCATCTAGTCTACCGCGCGCTGCGCGCTGCGCTGCATCAATGCGACCACCCGTAAAAATCGGCCAAATCACACGCACCGATGAGGACAAAATATCTTTTTCAGCAATTGTTGAGGTGGTGCCAAGCAAGCTGCCCACAATGGGCGCAATCGTAGGCGGCAACATGGCTGGCGGCGGTAACGCGGCATCGGTACTATCAAGCAACTGCTGACCGGATAAGGTGATGTCTTGATCAAGACGGGTATAGTTCGCACCCAAGGTCACCGAAGGCAAATCCATGGCCTTGGTCCCTTCAGCGAGCTGCGCATAACGCTGAACATTGGCCTGTTCTGCTGCAATCCCATGGTTATTTTGCAGCATCAATTGCCAAGCTTGCTCAAAACCAATATCTGCGGCGAGCGCTGTATTAGCCCAGCCCGATGCAAACATTGTGGTGCAAGCCAAGGACAATACACGAAAATGACGCGTCGCTGTGCGCCAGCGCGTCAGTGAAAATGAGTCAATCGGTTTCATGGCAATCTATCGCTTAAAATCCATGTAAGATCATGAAAATATAATTAGAGTATATACTCTAGCAATCATTCTTAGATTGCAATCACTGGTTTATGACAATCCTATATTTCAACAATGGGCGATTATTTATTCAGTGTTCAGCCTATAAATAGAGGCAAGATCAGTGTGCCTGCAAGCATCACAAAACCAGCCTCAATTGGCCGTATTTTGTCCCAAATTTTTGACACAAAGCCAATCAAAACCACCCTTTAGCTATCAGGTGCTAGCCAAGAGGCTTTCCCGAAGGTAAAATTCGCGCCTCAGATTATTGTCAAACATAGAGAGTAACTCCCCATGGGACGTAGTTTCGAAGTACGTAAAGCTTCAATGGCGAAGACACAAGGCGCCAAAATCAAGGTGTACTCTAAGTACGGTAAAGAGATCTATGTGGCTGCTAAAAACGGTGGCACCGATCCAGATTCAAACCTGTCTCTTCGTCGTCTAATCGAAAAAGCGAAAAAAGACCAAGTACCAACCCACGTCATTGAAAAAGCGATCGACAAAGCCAATGGCGGCGGCGGCGAAAACTATGAAGTGGCACGTTACGAAGGTTTTGGCCCTGGTGGTTGCTCTGTCATCGTTGACTGTCTAACCGACAACAACAACCGTACCTTTATGGATGTGCGTCAGTGCTTTGTGAAAAACAATGCAAAAATTGGCGGCCCAGGTACCGTTGCACACATGTTCGATCACCAAGCTGTATTCCAGTTCAAAGGTGAAGACGAAGAAACTGTACTTGAAAATCTGATGATGGCTGACTGTGATGTCGCTGATATCGAGTGTGAAGATGGCGTGATCACTGTATTCGCACCACACACTGAATTCTTCAAGATTAAAAATGCGCTTGCAGATAGCCAGCCAGACGTCACTGTAGATGTGGAAGAGATCACTTTCGTTCCACAAACCATGACCACCCTTGCTGGTGATGACGTGGCTAGCTTTGAGAAGTTCTTGGATACCTTGAACGATTGTGATGACGTACAAAACGTTTACCACAACGCTGAATTCTAATATTGAGCGCCTGTAAAAAAACCGAGCACATGCTCGGTTTTTTTATATTGGACAAATTGTCGCAACCGAGCTATTTGCCGCTGATTTCACCGGCTAGCAATTGCTCAATCACTTGCAAAACGCCGCGTTCTGCATTGCTTGGCGCTTCAAAGCGCGCAGCTGCTTTAATCGCATCATGCGCATTGGCCATGGCATAGGAATAGCCACTGGCATTCAGCATTTCAAGATCGTTCAAATAATCCCCAAAGCTCATAGTGTTTTCAGGGCCAAATTGCATGGTGCGATGCAAATGCTCAATGGCCGCACCTTTGGACGCCTGCGCGTTCATCACATCGAGCCAAATTTTAGCGCTGACCACTACTTGGTGGGTGTTACCAAACTGGCCATAAATACTTGGATAAACCAGCGCTTCTGTGCCGCCAAAATGACAAATCGCCACCTTAATGAAATCATCTTCAACCGCGAGTAGATCCGGCACATATTCACAGCGCTGGTAGTATTTTTGAAACTCAGCCAGCGCTTCTGGCGCTTGGGTTTCAATATAAGCAGAGCGCTTACCACAAAGCACCACATAGGCATTTTCAATCTCGCGCGCCGCAGCGACAATGGCATGGATTTCATCACGCGCAATGGTGCAACTATAGAGCTCTTGTCCTTGATGCATCACCAAGGTGCCATTTTCGGCAATAAACATCATCTCATCTTTCACGGGCGCAAAGGTCTCAAGCAGGCTGTAATATTGGCGACCTGAAGCGGCTGCAAAGATAATATCTTGCGCCTTGAGCTGATGAAAAAGGTCAAAAAATTCCGGAGCAAGGCGCGCTTGCTCATCAAGCAAGGTGCCATCCATATCAGAAGCGATCAATCGAATATCAGGTGTGGTCATAGGTTTCATGATGGATTGGTTGTGCGCACAGCTTGCTTGATCTCATTTATGATGTAAACAGATGCAATATCACATCCGCTGGGATTTCGCGCTGTGATGTTAAAAATCACTGCGCGGTCACAGGAATTTCATACTCGTCGCCTTAACCCGCACTGTTCCAACACGACTCCTAGCTGTTGCCACTCACGCCCCGCAATCCATTGCAGTCATTGAGTTGCCTTCATTTGCGACGATCTATCCCGAAAATAGCCTCATCTTGCTATGCAGATTTGCCCTCTCCCAGACCGATTCTGACTGCCACCTGACCGCTCCATTGGAAAATATCAATTTTAAAACAGCAAAAACGTAAAGAATTTGTGACTATTTAGCCATCATTCAATAGGCTTAAAAAACAAGCATAAATTTGCAGGAAAATGTGACATAGCTATATATTTGCACGCTTAATGACGGACACACCGTTCCATAAGAACATCAAATACATCACAAAGGACAAACGCATGCTGTCTAAACGACTCAAGCCGCAGCCGCTTTGGCGTATCACTTTGATACTTGCTTGCTACTTTGCACTTGCATTGAATCTGCCAATTTACGCCAAACTTCATCAAATTTTCACTGAGCTTGAATCCGTTAAAATCGGCTTTATCATCTCCATTCCGCTCTTCTTCATTTTGGCGATGAACTTCATTTTCAGCTTGCTGAACTGGCCCTATGTGGGCAAGGCCTTCTTCTCTATTTTGATCGTGATCTCCAGTGTCATCAGTTACGCCGGCTATAACTATGGCACCATTGTTGACCAAGATATGTTGGTGAATATTCTCGAAACCAACAGCCATGAAGCGGGTTCCTACTTTAGTTTGACTGCTCTGTTTTGGGTGCTGGGTCTAGGCGTTCTTCCTGCCGTCATTCTTTTGCTCACCCCAGTACGCCCTGCACCCTCCATTTTCCGTTTGCTTCTCAGTAAAGTGATCAGCATGGTGGTCTCTCTACTATTGGTGGTGGTTATCGCCGGTTTTTACTACCAAGATTATGCTTCAGTGGGCCGCAACCAGCCTTATTTGAAGAAGATGATCATTCCGACTCACTTTGTTTATAGTGCAGTGAAACTGATCGATAAGCGCTATTTGTCTACGCCTTTGACCTACAAAACCATCGGTGAAGATGCCAAACAAAACCCTGCTTATTTCCATGATAAGGGTAATGGCAAACCAACCCTGCTGATTTTCCTATTGGGCGAAACCGCGCGCGCACAAAACTATCAATACAATGGTTATGAGCGTGACACCAATGCCTTTACCCAGAAGTACAATCCTGTGGTATTCAACCATGTCAGCTCTTGCGGCACAGCAACCGCCGTGTCTGTACCTTGCATGTTCTCTATTCTTCAGCACAGTAACTTCGATCGTGAGCGTGCTGACATGCAAGACAACGCATTGGATATCTTGAAGCGCGCGGGTGTGAGTGTGCTTTGGAAAGACAATGATGGTGGTGATAAACACGTTGCCCACAATGTCGCGAAGCTCGACGAACATCAGCTTGCCAAACTCGATGTCAGCAGCCACCCACTTTGTAACGGTGAAACTTGCTACGATGAAATCATGCTTGCCGATTTGGACTCACAAATTGCGCAGATGAAAGGCAATCGCGTGATGGTGATGCATTTAATTGGTAGCCATGGTCCAACCTACTTCCAACGCTATCCAAAAGCCATGGCACACTATCAACCAGATTGCGCACGTGCCGATATTGAAAACTGCAGCAATGAGCAAATTCGTAACGCCTATGACAACACCATTCGCTACACCGATTACGTGATGGCGAACCTCATTGAGAAATTGATTAGCCTAGAGGATCGCTATAACACGGCGCTGATTTATATCTCAGATCATGGTGAGTCCATTGGTGAGCACGGTGTCTATCTACACGGCACGCCTTACGCCATTGCGCCTGAGCAACAAACCAAGGTGCCACTATTGATGTGGATGTCACCTGGCTTTGCGCAAAGCAAACAAATTGACCTCAATTGCCTGCGTAAAATGGGTAAAGAGAATGAGTACAGCCAAGACAATATCTTCCACTCACTCTTGGGTGCCATGGATATTCAAACCAAGGTGTATGAAGCGCAATTAGATCTCTTCTCAAACTGTCGTCCAAGCAAATAAATTGGCTGCTCGTTGACACGAGTCGATCTGAGAAAATCTAACGTCAGTCATATCAATTACAAAAGCGCCGAAAGGCGCTTTTTTATTTGCTGCTCAGAAATTCAGTTCGCAAATGTAGCTCGCAAATTCACTTCGAAAGAACAACTCAAAACAGCGATTGATTGAGAACAAGGTGAAGGCAGGCATAAATTGCGCTAAAGACTTAGTTCAGTTTTTAGCTAAGAAATTTGATGGAAAACACACCAAAAGGTCCAAATCAACCAAGCAACACCGCCGACAGGCACAGTCACAAAGAGGAGCCATGGTAAATTAGCCAAGGAAGATGACGCACCCATCTTTGAAAAACGCCCGCAAACACTGCTGACCATCAATAGCGTCACAGGTGCAAAAGTGAATAGATAAATCAGCGCGTAACCGCGAACCATCATGGCATATTGCGGGTAAAAAGCAGTCACAGACCAACAGGCGAAAGCCATTACATGTGTCAGGAGTTGAATACGCCAATTGAAAATGACCGAGATCCCCCAGCTAAACCAACTTTGCGCAGCAGATTGAGCGGATTGGGTTGTCTGAGAATCAGAGACCATGCGAACTCCCTTTGGATGGTGAGATATATTAACAGTATGATTCACACACAAGTTGTAACTAAAGTGTTAATCGAATACTGCAATTAATAACTAATCCCAATTGAAGTTGCAAGACTAATTGATAATTAATTTCAATTATTGCTACTGAAGTACGAATGATGCTGAGGTAAAGTGACCTCAACAATTTGTCGGCCTTGCTCAGTGCTCAACGCAATCGTCAACATCTGGTTCGAAACGCCCAGAATCACAATGTCATCCACGGATTGCTGATACAAGATGTGCGACTGCTGCTCGGCTAAATTCAGTAAATAAACCGTGGCCCTACCGTTATTCATCGTTGCAACAACCAGTTCATCGCCATTACTGAGCCATAGAAATGAAGTGACATTGACACCCCACACTTGTCCCTGCCAGTGGCGTTGGTTCACTGTATATCGCGGCGAAATTTGATCACTCATCGTGGCAAGATACACAGAGAGATGATTGCCATAGGCACCATCACAAAAAAGCTGCACGGCAAAATCGCCATCGGGCTGAGCATAGTTACCGCTTCGACAGCTTTCACTGACATTGACTAAGGCGCTAGTTTTGGCTCGAATTTGCACCACGCCTTCTGCGCTCAAAGCTGGCAGTGCAAAGCCACTACACACAAACAATAAGTGCAATACCCATCTGTTCATCCCTTTATTCATCCACTGATTCATCTGTTTATCCATCTGCTTATCCATCCGCTCAGTTATCGCCGCCTTACTGATCAAATAAGTGTATCGCCTCTGTTTGTCATTTTATCTAATTTCAATGAATTCAAGCAATTAGAGTGAATAATATAATTATCAAATTAATCAAAAAGTTAGCAGTGATGCGTGAAATTTGTGCGAATATTGCTTCGCTTATTTTGGCTTTTCATATAGGATGCGCCACCTTTTATTTTTGAGTGTTTTCATTTGAACACCCCAACTTCAAACGCGCTTTATACCGATCTCTCTCGCTACTATGATCTGATGTGTACTGACATCGATTATGCAGCCCAAAGTCACTGTATTTCACGTTTTGACCAACTCTTTGGTAATGGTGGTAAACGTCATCTCGATCTTGCCTGCGGCACAGGGCAACATATTCGCCACCTCATTGATAAGGGGTATCAAAGCCAAGGATTAGACCTCAATCAGCCCATGCTCGAACTCGCCCAGCAGCGCTGCCCTGAGGCCAGTTTTAGCCTGCAAAACATCTGCGATTTTACCGTCGATACGCAGCTCGATCTTATCACCTGCTTTCTCTATTCCATTCACTACAGCGGCAATTTAGAAAACCTCAAGCAGTGCTTACAGCAAGTCTATTTGGCGCTCCATGAAGGCGGGCTATTTTGCTTTAATGTGGTGGAGAAAAATCTGATTCGCAATGACTCTTTTGTGCGTCATAGCGTGCATCACGAAGGCAGCGAATTTACCTTTCAATCGGGCTGGTATTACAGCGGCAAAGGCGATACTCAAGCCCTTAAGCTCAGTGTGGATCGTAAAACGCAAGATGCAACACATGTCTGGCATGATGAGCATCCCATGGTCGCCATCAGCTTTGCAGAGCTCACCGCATTGCTGGAGCCACAGTTTGATGTGCATCTGTTTGAGCACAATTACGACACCCTACAACCTTGGAATGGCGAATCGGGCAACGCACTCTTTGTGTGTGTCAAACGCCCACTTGCATAATCACAAGCCATCCCATAAACAATGTGCGCCGAGTCACCGCGCTAGGCGCGCATGATTGATTCCCTTCGTATTTTCTAATTTATCAATGCTAACATAATACCATTCAGCGATGTTTCATCGCACTCCAACCCAAAAGGTTCATTATGTTACTTGCCAATATTACGCAGCTCGATCGCATCGGTTACATTCAGCCCGTCATGCTTAATGCCATTCATCAAACCTTGGCATTGGCAGCAAGTCATGAACAAGGTGAATTTGAAATTGATGGCAAGGATGTTTTCGTCATTTTGATGCAAGCAGAAACCAAACTCGCTCAATCACTGCAGCCAGAAATTCATCAAGATTATTTAGATATTCAAATCGTACTTGCCGGTGAAGAACGCTACGGCTATGCCATTGAAGCCATCGCACAACCTGAGCGCTACAGCTGGCAAGGCGATCTCGCATTTATCCCCGATCTAAAACGCGAACAATTTGTCACTCTGCAAGCTGGCGATTTGGTGGTGTTTTATCCTGGTGAAGCCCATCGCCCAATGTGCGCCATCAACGATGAAATCAAACCACTGCGAAAAGCGGTCATTAAAATCCATCGCAGTCGCTTACTTGGCTAACACGTGCGGTGTAACAAGTCCATCGCAGTACACAGATAGCAACTACAAATTGCAATTACAAATAGCAACATACAGCTAAAAAGCGCCGCAATTGCGGCGCTTTTTTTAATCATTCCATACATAGGATTTCATTGAACGTACACGACTCACACTGCTATCAATATGCATCCATTCAACATTCATCTATTAAGTTAAATATGGCGTTAGTAAAGCTTCAAGACTTGCCACCACTTGGCGCACCATGGGTTCATTGAGTGCATCCATAGGCGGGTGACTAAAAGCTTCAATATCGTTGTCATAATACTGGCCATGCGCTGTTGCAAACTCATCCCCAAGCGCTGCGCGATACAAAATATCAGCCCCCACACTGAGATCGCTACCCGCGATGCCATAGGCATCTTTCACCATCTTACTGCCAAGAAAAGATTTGGGATTGATTGCCACCACCACAGGCCCTTCGGGATGACTCAAGCCCAACAGGCGTGACCACATGGTGAGCGCCAATTTGCTTTGCGCATAGGCTTCGCCATCGTTGAGCGCCTTTTCTCCGCGAAGCGCTGTTAAATCCACACTGGATTGTGCCGCAGAAGAGAGATTCACCACCCGACTTTGTGGATGGAATGCAGGCCACAATAACTGGGTCAGCAGCAAAGGGGCCAAGGTATTGACCACAAAACGCACATCCGCGCCATTGGCTAAACGTGGATGCTGCGTGGCATAAACACCCGCATTATTGATCAGCACATCAATGGATTCATACTGCGCTAAAATCGCCTTGGCCATGGTCTGCACCTGCGTTAAATCAGACAGATCAGCCAAATAACTTTCAACCGCAGCGCAATGTCCATGGGTATAAACCGCCGTTTGCAAAGCCGTTTTTACCTGAGCAAGTTTCTCATCGTTACGACCATGAATGAGCACGCGGTGCCCTTCAAGCACCAAGCGTTTTGCCGTCTCAAGACCAATACCATCAGTTGCACCGGTGATTAAAATCGTTTTGCTCATGTCACCTCCTTTGCTGGGATCCCTCTGAGCATATCAGCGCAGGCAGTGAAAAGAGCTCTCAGCGATTGTTTTTCCACCCAAGTCGCAAATATGTCTCACTTATCCCCCCGCCGTCACCCCGTGAATTTTGATGGGGCATTCATGGGCTAAAGCGCGAATCACCACAAGCCCTTGTCCCCCCCAAGACTCAATCAAATAAAAAACGCCGCAGGGGCGCGGCGTAAAATACATCAACACAAGATTACTTCAGCTGGGGAAACCTTAGGCGGTTCGCGAATAACATAGATAGATATAGTGCCCACCTGCACCTGCGTTCAGATCATCTGCAATCCGAATATAGCCATGGGGCGCATAGATATCCGGATGATGATCACTAATAATCATCACATCTTTGATTGCTCGCTCTGCATTATATTTTTCAAGTAAATAACACAGATTCACTCGGCGACCTGTCTCAGTACCTCGATTGAGATCCACAGGGATTTTGACATAACCATCTGGCGCATCGTCATTATCCATCACCACCACAATGTCGGTAATACACTGTCTCGGCAAGCCAGTATCCATGGGCTTAAATTTCGCTTTATGCGAGCAAAGATAGATAAAGTCACCCGCGACACCCTCGTTTAAATTCACCGGGATCAGTTGATACCCTTCTGGCGCAGAAATAGCGGCATCACGGCCATACACCACAATCAATGCATCAAGATAATCAGCATGAAGCTGGGTTTCTTGCTCTCGACGCGGCACCCAAACCGACTCAAAATATTGCTGCATGGCTTCAGCACGCTCTTTATCGGCGCACAGCTCCCAAATGCCCGTCACTGGTTGTGAGCCAGCAAAATCCACAAAATCAGGTGACTTACTGATGGTTTCTCGCCACATATCAAAATCAAGACGATGATTTCGAAATATCGTCGATGCCGCAATGCTATCGCCACCACTAACGTTACAACTAACATTTGAGTGCGCTTCAAAACTATCAAGCGCCGCCGCGTATTTATCCAGCGCAGCCACCGGTAGCTGACCTGTCATGGACTTATAGACAGCTTCAGCCAAATGATCGTAGCTATAACTGCGATCAACGAGCATTTTATTGGTCGATGCCGTCAACACCACACGGCCTCCCATGACCAGCCCTGAGATAAAATGGCTACCGTAGTGTGCAAAAATCCATTCAAAGTCGCGCGCTTCTTTTGCATCATCTAGCGCTCTTTTCACATCTGGATAGAGCAGCGAGCGCAGCGCTTGATAATCAGCGCGTATGGATAAAGACCACTTATTAATACAGTGCTGTACGCGGCAAAATGCATTTTCAGCCAAGCACAATGCAGAATGGCTAAAATCATTGCGCAGCGATTCTGCAAAAAAGCAGGCGTCACTTTCCATCTTAATCACATTGGATAGATTTCGATGGTACTCTTCGATAGTTTCCCCGCTGAATTTGCGCAGAATGCTGCTATCGCGTTGCTGCACATCAATCACCGAAGGCACACACTGATTCGTTCGAAACGATACATCCTTTTTTTCACTGCGCTGCCAATCAAAAAGCTGACAGGTCAGTGATTCGGTTGCGGCGTAATCGCCAAAAAGATCATAGCCAGAACCAATCACCTCAACGCCCTGCAGCCAAGACTGGTTCACTTTATTTGCACGCCCATTCGCTTGCTGTGTCTGTCCAAATTCCCTTTCGAGTTCAATGTCACTTGTACTCAGCCGATCAGGAACAATGGGAGCGTTTTTAGGTTCCAATGTTAGTGTCGACATATTCACCTCATCTGCGTTATATCATCTATGTTACGCACGTTGACTGGTTACAACTGATCCTTGCGGATTACTCATCGGCGACCACTCATCTCAACTGGTACGATGAGATGAATTAGTGCATTTAATCTAGTCAAGAAACAGCACCCTATACGTGACGCGTCTCGCATATACAATCAAATGCATTGATGATAATTGCATCAAAATTCGAGGAATATTTGTTTATATCGCACCTAAAAACGAAAAAAGCCATTCAATTGAATGGCTTTTGAAAGACGACCCACGAATAATGCGCAACTAAAACAACAGTGGCTCAACTAAATACAGAAGACGTCGTGGGTATTTTTTTGTCAAGAAGCAGACGACTTCTTACGCAAGGTGCATCACATGGTTTGCCCCATGCGATGCACATCAACACTAGCCGATAAATTTAGCCATAAAGTTGCTGATATTGCTCACACTCGCAACACTCATCAGCAGCACAATCAGGCCGCCAATGGCCAACAGGTATGTCGGGTGTTTATAGTCACCCACGATATCTTTACGGCGCGTTGCCATCAATACCACACCAAGCACAATCGGCAGAATCACACTATTCACCAAACCGGCTAGCATCAGCAGCAAAATAGGCATGTTCATCATAATGGTGCCAAGGCTAGTCAGGGCAATAAAGCC
Organism: Vibrio stylophorae; assembly: GCF_921293875.1. NCBI lineage: Bacteria > Pseudomonadati > Pseudomonadota > Gammaproteobacteria > Vibrionales > Vibrionaceae > Vibrio > Vibrio stylophorae. Next base: position 1,183,131 of record NZ_CAKLDI010000001.1, on the reverse strand, counting down.
AACACACCACGCTTTTTCATGACGTGCGACCGTTGGGAACAAGGTTTTAATCAGTGAAATTGCCATGTAGGAGTTACCCACAACGGAAGTGATTGACGCCACAAAGAGCACCAAACCAAAGATGTAGTAACCAAGCTGGCCTGCGCCATGGCGAAATGCATCAGCCGCTGGGTTGGCTTTAGCAAGCTCTGCGCCTGTGGCAATCACACCAAAGACTGCCAAGAACAGTAGAATACGAATCACCACCGCAATTGAGATACCCGCCCAAGCTGCTTTTTTGATGGGTTCCATTTGCTGCTGCCCTTGCAAACCCACATCCACCAAACGCTGCGCACCTGTGTAGTAACCACCCACAGAGCCACCCACAATAATCAAAGTTGGCATCAGCAAGTTACCAATATCTGTGGGAACAATGGCGGCAGAAAGCGTCGCGCCCATTGGCGGTAAGTTAGACATCGCGACATAGGCAATCAAAATAATCATCAGCAAGCCAAGGTAGCGCGCCATCTGATCCATGCGTTTAGAAGCGTTGTGCACCACAAAGATCAAGCAACCCAAAGCGCCAGTAAAGAGTGCGCCCCAGGTGGTATCAATGCCAGTGAGCACCTCCATCCCTAGCGCCGCACCACTGACGTTACCAAAGTTGAAAGCCACTGCGCCAAGCGCAAGCAAAATACCAATGCCATAGCCAAGGCCCGGTGCCACTTTGTTGGCTAAGTCCTGAATGCGTAGGCCTGATACGCCAACAATGCGCCAAAGGTTCATCACAATACCAAAGGTGATAAACATGGAGGCAAAGACCGGAAAGGCCATATCGATTTTATAGAGGTTGGTGAAAACTGCGGTCTGGGTAAGAAAGCCGGGGCCTACAGAGGTGGTTGCCATCAAAAAGGCAACACTGAGAATTGCTTTTTTCTGCCAAGAGATTGGCTGGTCGTGCGTAATGGCACTTGGCATTGAGTCGGAGGAGGTGGTCGCAGTCATTGGCTTTCCCTTTTTACAGTGTCTCTACTTTTAAAAAAAGAAAAGACAACTGACCGGGATCAGCTGACGTGCGCCAAGAAACTCAATAAAAACAGATAATTTGCTTGGCATCCTTATCTGCTGGGCGCGGATACTATGGATTTTTGTTAACTCTGTCAATAAAGATTCGCATCTTTTTGTTTGCCTCAATTTCAGTACTGCAATCCAAGCTTTACAGTGCGGCCTTTTAAAGCGAAAAGTTAAGGCAAACGGTTACGTTGCATTCTTCGCAGCAATCCGTATTGTCGTCGCAAAAATCAGACCCCTGCCAGCGCTCATGGCACCTAGGGTTAAAGCTCTCTACAACCAAATGAAATCTATGTCTGCCTATACCCGTTTTGCCCTTCAACACAGCCGCTTTCTATACATGATTCGAGTCACCTTGGTGATGGCAACCATTTTGTTTTTTGTGCGCTGGTTTCACATTCCCTATGGCTATTGGGCGCTGATCACCGCAGTCACCATTCTTGGTGCCATCCCATTTGTCGGCGGTGTGATTAGCAAAGCGAATCAGCGGATTTGGGGTACTTTGACCGGTGCTTTGATTGGTTTATCGCTGTTTTTAATTCCGCCACAATATCACTGGACCCATCATCTGCTGTTTTTGGGATTACTGGTTGGGGTGATGTATTACACCCAGGAGTCCTACTCCTACACCGCTTTAATGGCGGCCATTACCATGGTCATTGTTGCCGGTGGTGGTCCTGCGGATATGAGTGCTGCAGGCTGGCGGATCATGAATGTATTGTGGGCAGCGGTGCTGACCATAGCAGCCAGTCTTTATGTGTTTCCATCGCGCGCCAGTGACCAATTTATTCACCTCACCGCGCAGTTTCTCAAGCAAAGTCAGCGCTATTTGGCGCATCATGGCAAAGAGATCCACCAACAGACCTACCTCACCTTTCATGCCACGACGCTGTCCAATTTGATTGACCGACAAATTGCACTGCTGCCGCACGCCGTCAAAGAAATTCGGCCGCTGCGCTCTGTGCTGATCCAATTACTCGCCATTGAAAAACGCTTTTATGCTGACTTAGAAACCTTAGTGAGCACCCATTGGGAGCGTCAGCTAGGCAAAGAGAAAATCTGTGAAATGGCGGGATTAAACGAAGCGCAGCAAGCATTGAGTGAACAATTTTCAGCACTGGCAACGGCCATTGAGCACAAGCAAGTGCTCGCCATTGAGATAAATGACATTGAACTAATGTCTTTGCAGCCGCACCATCATGTACCGGAGCAAGCAACGACGCCTGAAGCCCTCGACGATCAAAGTGACATCAGCTATTTTGGCTATTTGTGGCTCAATCGCGAGTTAGCGCGGCAATTTTCACAGTTAAGCCACGCCTGCCAACAGCTACACCGCTACGATCAGGCCAATCTTCCATTGAAATAACGCATCATAATAACCATCAAAATAAAGCGTTAAAAAAGGGCTGTATATCAATTCGATACACAAGAGCAGCCCTTTAAGCCTCGTGCTAAATGCTTGTCGCGAAAGACCAGCGCATGGCGCAGCGATCATCACGTAAAAAACCGTGACTCGCTTGCTCTGATAGCCGTTCCTCTAAAAATGGTGTGATGACTGGCGCTGACAATTCAACGAAACCACATGAGCGATAAAAAGGCGCATTCCAAGGCACCTCTCGAAATGTGGTGAGGGTTAAATCCACGCCCTTTTCCTTGGCAAAGCACTGCATATGGCTAACCAACGCACGGCCAATCCCCTGCCCTTGCGCTAACGGTGCCACCGACAACTCGGCAATATAGTAAGCCTTGTCTTCCAGTACCCAATCAGCACAGATAACACCCACAACTTGCGGGCTCTGTCCTTTCGACGCATGACGTTGCGCGACCCAGCACAATTGCTGCGCAATGCGTTGATGGTAAAACGCCACATCACCAAAGGGAATTTCTGCGGGCAAGCGCTGCAAAAAATCCAAAGGCATGGTGGCAAACAGTGAGCCTGCATCATCCTCAAGCTGAGGAAGTAAAGCCGCATCCTCTTGGGTGGCAAGTCGAATAGAAAAATGATCCGTCATTGGCCTGTCTCTTTTACTGATTAGCACTTTCGTTCAACGCTTCTGGGTTGACTGGTTTTGGATTGATCGGTTTTGAATGAATTAGCCCTTGGGTTGAATGGGCGCAAGTGCGCGCAATGCAGGATTAGATAAGCAAGATTTCAGCGGCTGCTGCGTAAAGCTTTTAAGCTCAGTGACCGTGTCATCCACGGCAATATATTCGATACAAGCACACAGCGCATGGGCGCTAGATTGGCGTAGCACTTGGCTTTCATCTCGATTGGCATAAATCATATCAATACTGGCATCATCTTGCGCCAAGCCTTGGCGAAAGATAATCAAACTCACCGCCTCATTTTCAAAAAACAGATTGGCTGATGATGGATTATCGACCCAGCCACACTGCTGCTGATAAGCCTTTGATAAATGTGGCTCTGCCTTTGTGGTTTCCGTACTCGCTTCTGCCTGCATCGCTATCGATAACAAAACTGAAAACGCGCCGCCCGTCACCGCCGAACTGGTCCATCCTTTCATTGGCACTCATCCTTAAAAACAACAACTTAGCACAAATCATATAATGCTAAGCTGCTGTTAGAAAAGGAATAAATCACTCAAGAGGCACTTTGCTCAACCAAAGAAGCCGCATCCATGTCGCGCTCAGCTTCTGCTTGTGCTTGTGCTTGTGCTTGCGCTTGCGCCGCTAACTGCGCTTTAAGTTTTTCCACTTCAGCGCGCAAGCGAATCAGCTCTTGCTCTGGTGTTTCATGTGCATGAATCGCCACGGGATGGGCGTGACCACGACGGTCAATAAGGTACGGTACCCCCGCTTTGGTAGCGATCGCGCCCCACACCAAACAGAGCAAAACACACATCGCCAACGAGGCATCCCAACTGCCAGTCACACTGTGCAATAGGCCAAACAAAATCGGCCCCGTAGCCGCTAGCAAATAACCCATGCATTGCGCCATACCAGAGAGCGCCGCTGCTTGCTGAGCATCGTGGGTACGAATGCCCACAAAAGAGAGCCCCAAAATAAAACCGCCGCCGCAGCTAAAACCAAACATCAAAATCCACAGCACCGCATATTGTGGCCATAGCATTAACCCGCCGATGCCGACAAAGGTAAGCACCGCCATACTCCCACCAAGCCAGCGTTTATCCTTGAATTTCGCCATAAGAGGAATAAGCGCCAGCGCTGGAATGGCGGTCGCCAGTTGCAATAAACCATGCAAAAAGCCCGCTTGCTGCTCGCTGTAGCCTTTATCAATGAGCACGCTCGGCAGCCAAGCGATAAGGATATACATCACAAAGGAGTTGATGCCTAAAAACAGCGTTACCTGCCACGCGGCAGCGGTTCGCCACAAATAACTATGGCTATCGAGCACTGCGGTATCTTTGGTGGGCGCGCTATGTCGGCGCACCTGCGGCAACCACACGACCATGGCGAGCAGCACCAACAGCAGCACAGAGGCCAGCGAAACGCCCCAATTGGGCAACAGCGTGAATCCCATATGCTCCGCCCAACTGGCCAGCGGAATCGCCACACTAGCCACCAAAGTAGAACCAATCCCCATCAGCAACACATAAAGCGCCGTGAGTGTGGGCAAATGGGTGGGAAAATCGCGTTTCAGCAAACTTGGCAGCAGCACATTACCAATGGCAATACCGACACCAATCAAGGCGGTACCCGCAAACAGCAGCGGCGTCGAGCCTTGAGAGCGCACGAGAACGCCGCAGAGAATAGCAATCAAAGCCAACATTAAAGAAAGCTCTAAACCCACGCGGCGAGCTAAAACTGAAGCCACGGGCGAGCAAAAAGCAAAAGCGAGCAGCGGCAAAGTGGTGAGCATGCCCGCTTGTGCGGCGGTGAGCCCTAAATCTTGGGTGATCCAATCAATCACCGGCCCCATCCCAGCAATGGGACTTCTTAAGTTACTGGCAATTAATAAAATGCCGAGGATCACAAGCCCACGACCACGGATTCGTGCATTACTCATTTTTTGTGACATCCATCAATCCTTTAATGACGCCCGCATTATAGTGCGTTGAAAATTTCCGAATTAAGGTAGATTGACAAAAAATATCGATATTCGGTCAATTTATGCATTCTGCCCCACTTGATGCTGGTTTTGAGCACGCTACGCAATCCCAACCCGTGACTGCGCTGCGCTTTAATCCGCAACTGAAAGCCATGGAAACGGCGCGCCATCAGCACCTCAAAGGCCAATTGGTTTTACCATTAAGTGGCTCAGTGACCTGCACCATCGATCGCGCCATTTGGATGGTGCCCACCAACAGCGCCGTTTGGATTCCAAGCCAAGTGCCACATAGCAACCACATCGCCTCTGGTGCAGATATCTGCATGTTATTTGTGGAGCCGCAACTTTGTATGCCAAGCACACAAAGCTGCACGCTCAGCGTGTCACCTTTGATGCGAGAGGCCGTGATTCGACTGGCGCAAAGTGCGCCGCAATATGAGGTGGAAAGCGCCACGGCAAGACTGGCCAGCGTAGTATTGGATGAATTGATGCTTTTGCCCCGTGAGCGCTTTGATTTTCCGCTTCCCACAGAGCCAAGATTACAACTGATTGCCCAAGCCATGCTCCGCGACCCGAGCAATCGCCAACCCATGTGTGCTTGGGCCAAACACTACGCCATGAGTGAGCGCACGCTCGCGCGGCTGGTCAAACAGGAGCTTGGCACCACCTTTGGCCAGTGGCGCGGACAGTTGCATATCGTTATCGCCCTACAGCAGCTTTCCGCCAAAGTCCCCGTACAGCGCATTGCCGAGCATTTGGGTTATGAGTCCGTCAGCGCCTTTATTGGCTTTTTTAAGAAGACGCTGGGCATGCCACCTAAACAATATATTCAGCAGCATCGACACAGCGCGAACTGACTTGTATTTCTTGATTCCTATTTCCTTTTTCAAGAAAGACAAATCAAGACAAGATCGCAGCCACGACTGGGTGCGAATTGATATCGAAACTAACCCATTTTTTTCAATCGAAACTGTGTGTTGGGTGATATCACGAAGAAAGATTTCAATCATTTTTCACGTTAGATTAATGACATCAATGCAGTTGAATGATGCAAGGAATGTCGATGAAAGTGATCCCTATAAAAATGATGCAAACCAAAGCCATGTCGCTAAAAACATGTTTGATCTCGCTACTGCTCGCCATGACGTTGACAGGCTGTGGCACCACATCAGCCCTTTGGGAGAATGACCGCTACTTTGAGTCCGTTTCATCATTCACAGTCAACGATAACAACAACCTACTAATTGTGAGCGGCAACAAATACGCCTATCTCTTTGAGATAAGCCCCGCCCTGAAAACGGCACTAAAACTCAGTCGCGACATTGAGTTCACCCCACGTATCAGCCCCTTTGTGTTACAAGCCTCCGGTGAAATCACGGGGGAACTAACCCTATTCATTCACGCCTCACGTATTTCTGAAGCCCGCAGAAAACAGCTCATTGATTTAGGGTTCTCTGATACTCAGCCGATGCAGTTTCACGCTTCACTTACAGGCCATCGCTTGGCTCTTGAAGGCCAAACAAACAGCATCAAACTGGAAAATGAATATCGCATTCAGGTAATTCAAGAATCCAGCACCATCGCCAATCTGGGTAAAGTCATTATCACGCCAGCAACCGTCGTGATTGATTCAGCCATTGTGGTCACAACCGTCATACCGACCGCAGTGCTCTACGGCGTGCTTGGTGTGTATATGTATGCAGGGCAGCCCTAGCTAAGCATGCTTTGCGCAGAGAACATTAGCGTGACTGTTTTTTATCAGCGCTGTCGTGAACCAAAGCCGTAAATGAATAGCCGATTTCAACGCAGCAATTTAAGCGATGTTTGATAGATAGCGATTGGTAAACATCGCAAGCCTAATGGCTCACAGCACGAAGCGTGCGAGCTTAGAAATAACCTCACTAGGATGTAAACGATGAACATTGAAGTCATTCAAGAACATGAAAACCGCCTCAAGGAAGCCATGCTCCAATCAGATGTTGATACACTTGATACCTTATTGTGTGAGCAGCTCATTTTCACCAATCACTTAGGCCAACTCATGACTAAGGCGGATGATATTCAAGGGCATCGCTCCGGTTTTGGCCGCATTCAATCCATCAACATGTCAGAGCAGCACATTCGCATCATGGAAAATACTGCGATTGTCTCTGTATTGGCTGAAATTGACGGCACCTTTGGTGGTGTGACTTCGCAAGCGACACTTCGATTCACCCGCATTTGGCAAGCCACTGAAAATGAGACATTACAGCTCGTTGCAGCACATTCAACAAGTGTGTTGACGGCAAGCGCCGCGTAATCAAAGCTAAACTCAGTTATACCCATTTTTCACATCGACTTAGGTGAGCCCGTCGATTTTGGCAAGTTGCCATCTGCCTTTAACCGCCACTGGAATAACTTCCGCACAACCGATACAGAGGATGAATAGCCGCTGCAATCGATACACAGAAACAGTGCAAAAAATTTCAGTCGAAACTGAGTGCTAAGCAACTTTATTCATAATGACCAGCGCCAATTAAAGCGCTAAATTAACAACATAATGAGCGGTAAATTCAGCCTTGATGCTGAATACACTGTTATACATGGAAAAAGACAGAGGATAGTTAACATGTTCCCAGATGTTTCAACAATCGGTAGAGTTCCCACTCCTGTTTTTTATCCATCGGTATCAAGTGTATCCAAAAATGTCTGGTCGGTAATTGATCATATTGAACTACTTACCTCCCTAGATTTTCCTCAGTTTTTGGTTTCGTGTTTCGATGTTTATAAATATCAAGACAACAAAAGGCTGCTCGCTGCGCTAAACAAAGCTCATGAGCAGTGTCAGGTAGTGTTGTGGGATTCAGGTATTTATGAAGTAGCGTGGTCTCGCTCTAAACGTTGGTGTTTTAAGCGATATATCAATACATTGCGAAGAAATAACGTATCACATGCATTTGGATTTGATGATTATTGTCTGGCCAACGAAACGGCGAATGTCAAAAATATTGAATCGATGATAAAGCGAACAATAGGCCAAATCGGTTCCGATGTAATTTCTCCCATAGTTCATTGTAAAGACGCCTACGATTACCCCGAGATATGCAAACAAGTTGCGACCATATGCAGCCCAGAGCTAATTGCTATTCCAGAACGTGAACTTGGATTTGGAATATGCGAAATCGCCGAGAATATTTCAAAGATCAGGTCTGCGTTGAATAGCACAGGCAAATATCAAGTCCTGCATATTTTAGGTACGGGTAATCCATTATCGATGATGCTTTACGCTTTTGCCGGCGCGGACTCATTCGATGGCTTGGATTGGTGTCAAACTGTTGTGGATTTTGATTCTGGTAAGTTACATCACCCATTGCAACTCGATTTATATGAGCACCAAAGCGAGTATGGTAGTGAAAAAAATTTAAGTTTTTTTGCCCGCTGTTATGCGCACAATCTCGAGTTTTACCGCTTGTGGATGGAGATGCTTAAACAAGCAATTGAGAACGATGGACAGATTGCTATGTTAGAGCGCTATTTGCCTAAGTCTTTTCTGAATAAAAACCAAAAATTATTTTCTAAAACGATTAATAGACGAGAAGAAGCGCATGAAGCCCTGGCAAATTGAAAGTGCGATAGCAGAACTTTGTAAGGATATTGAGCGTGTAGTTGAGCGTAAAGATTATACCTGCATGTCCGAACAGGATTTAACCTTTGAATTACTCATATGTATTCTAGGTAGTGGCGTTCGCTACGAATTAAGTTTGGCATATGCAAGTGCTATCCAATCGACCCAGGTGCTGAGAAGGCTAAAAAAACGGATAAAATCCAGTGAACATACCTATTCAATTGAGAGCATTTTAAATTCTCCAGCCTATTCATCGACCAATGGCAAGACATACAGCAGGTACAGATATCCGAAACGCGCTGCAAAGCATATTGCAGAATCGTTTTGCAATATTGAACGAAAATATGGTTCTTTAAAAGAGATGATAGGGACCATGAGCGCTCCATCGGACTTGCGAAGAGAATTGATTTTCTTGTGCCCAGGCATTGGTCCGAAGCAATCTAGCCATTATGTTAAAAATATTGGGTTTACAGATAATGTCGCTATTTTAGATAGGCATATTTTGAATTATCTAAAATTGATTGATGGTTTAGACATTTGCCCAAAGCAAGTAAGCAAAATTGACGAGTATGAAGCGATAGAGCGGAGATTTATAGACAAAGCATCAAAGTTCAATCATGCGGTTTCAGTTGTTGATCAGTCAATGTGGTTTGTAATGAGAGCATTGGGTAAGGAGGCATATACATGGGCGTAGTAACTTTGCTTTCTGGAGGGATGGACTCCTGCTTAATGTCTGTTTTAACTATGGAAGCAGGTGTGGAGCAAAAGCCAGTATTCATAAACTATGGGCAATTAAATATTAATAAGGAAGTTTTGGCTGTTCGAAACCATGTTAATAAATTTGGACTTCCCAAATGTACGGAAATCGACATCTCCGGTTTTGGCTCCGTAATCATCTCTGGGCTTACCGACAAAGCCAAGCACATTGTTGATGAAGCTTTTTTGCCCGGACGGAATTTGTTGTTTTTGCTAATAGCCAGTGCTTTTGCCGTGCAAAACGATTGCAGTAGCGTATCCATCGGGCTTTTGAGGGAAGACACCGCTATATTCCCAGATCAGACTGACGACTTTCTTTTTTCTGCAGAGCGCACGATTTCAAAGGCTTTAGGGCAAACAATCGAAATCGTGGCTCCATTACGTGATTTCTATAAAAAAGATGTTATCGATATAGCCAATGAAAAAGGCATTTTATCATATTCATGCCATGTTGGCGGTGATGAACCATGTGGTGTTTGTATATCATGCAAAGAATTCAGGATTAAAGGAGGTTAGTATGGGTGGAGGCGGCGGCTATGGTTTTTCTCCAGTTGATAGAAAGGAACTGGAAAAGAAAGCTAAGGAACATTTGCGAAGTGCAGGCGAATCCAAGCGAAACGTGTTTATCAGTTTTTCTAGCGATGATATGGATGAGGTTAATCTATTGCGAGGTCAAGCTAAAAACGAAGGCGTTGACCTTGAATTTTCAGACCACTCAGTAAAAAAAGCTTATAACAGCGATCAAGATGAATATATCAAGCGCCAAATTAGGGGGAAAATTGAAAAAGCTTCCGTGACCATGGTTTATCTATCGCCAAACAGTATAGAAAGCAAGTGGGTTAAATGGGAGATCGAGCAAAGCAAAAAAATGGGGAAAGGTGTTATTGCCGTTTATAAAGGCAATGAGCCACCAGCCAATATTCCCAGCCATATTAGAGATAACGCTAGCTCTATCGTGCAATGGAAACATGCATCAATGATGGAGGCGATTGAAGATGCTTCCACAAACAGATAACGAATTTTAAAGGACGTAAATGCAAGTACAAGAGGACTCCTTACCCGGATTGTATCAATCGGCAAACAAGGCATCATTGTATGCCCAAAACATATATTATCTCTGTTTAAGCTTTTATCTGGGAATTTTAGTAATAGCTGCGGCTGTATCTTTTTTTGTCCCTGTTAACACTTATGGTGCTGTGGTATCAGCATTACTTTTTTTTGTTACTCTCGGAATCCTTATCTATCTCAAGACATATAAACCTGATGATACATGGTATAACGGAAGGGCTGTGGCTGAATCAGTAAAAACATTATCTTGGAAATGGATGATGAAAGCAGAGCCTTTCCATGAAGATAATAGCTCTGAGGTAAACTTTATTAACGACTTAAAGAACGTGCTAAAGCAGAATCAAAGTCTTTCAACCATTCTGAACTCATCTGAAGGAGCAAAAGAGCCTATAACAGATATGATGCGAACAATTCGCTCCCTGTCATTCGATTCTCGAAAGACACTTTACAAGAATCAAAGAATTGATGATCAAGCCGACTGGTACTCAAAGAAAGCGACTTTTAACAAAAAAAGAGCATCTCGCTGGTTTAGGATTGCGGTGTTGTTACATAGCGCAGCTATTATTATGTTGATATTTAGGGTTTACGACTCGTCACAATCGCTTCCAGTAGCGGTTATAGCGACCGCTGCTAGTGCAGTATTAACTTGGATTCAGGCAAAAAAGCACAATGAATTAAGTTCTTCATATTCCCTAGCAGCTCATGAAATTGGATTCATTAAATCCGAATGGAAATCCATTACTGAACGTGATTTTTCGGACTTTGTAATTAATACTGAAAATGCATTCTCCCGTGAGCATACACAGTGGATTGCACGAAAAGTAGATACTTAATTATATCTATTAGGTGAATCGTGTATAAAAATACGTCTATTTCGTAAGCTCGATCTAAATTGAGGTCAAATGTCTTCCATACCCAAAAATAAAGATGAGCTTGTTTCCGCTATCCACTCAATTTTTCCCAAATTGATGGCGGACTATCGGTCTATTCCTGAAAGCAAAGCGCGTCAATCTGGCGTTGAAGGAAACGTAAAAGGCACCCTGATTAGCGTGAGTGATACCGTGGCTTACTTGATTGGCTGGGGAAAACTAGTGCTCAAATGGCACCACTTAAAATCGCACAATCAACATGTGGATTTTCCGGAAACAGGCTACCAATGGAATCAATTGGGCTTACTCACCGAAAAGTTTCATGCCGACTATAGTGACTGGTCATATGGTGATTTACTCATTGAGCTTGAGTCTACGGTAAACGACATCCTTTTACTGATTGATCGCTTAAGTGACCATGCGCTCTATGGCGCCGCCTGGTATAACCAATGGACGCTGGGACGGATGATTCAATTTAATACATCCTCCCCTATGAAAAATATGCGCACAAAAGTTCGACGATTTAAACGAGAATTCATATAACACTTCGCTCAAGTTTCACGTACAACGGCTTATTTCTGAAGAACGCTCTGCCTGCCACCGCTGAACATGGCGTTTTAAGCTAAAGAGGACTCATGACCAATATCTATTTTATATGTGGCTTTATTGGCTCAGGGAAAACCACCTATGCCAAGGCGCTGGCAAAGAAATATGGCGCTTTTCGCTTCTCCATTGATGAGTGGATGATTCCTTTGTACGGCGAACACATGGAACGCGAAATTTTCGATAGCCGCTTAGCGACACTGCAAGCGCTATTCAAAGATTCAGCGCGCCAGCTTTTTACGCTAGGTATCCCTGTTATTTTCGACTTTGGTTTTTGGTGCAAAGCGGATCGCGATCGATTCACTGATTGGGCGTTATCCCTCGGCATAGAAAGTGAAATTCATTATCTTGATGCACCCTTTGACACATGCCAGCAAAGAGCGCTTTCACGCAACGCTAATTTAGATGGCAAGTCCTACGAAATGACACCTGACATGTTAAATCTGTTCTGGTCTTGGTTTGAAATACCAACTTCAAATGAGCAGGTCGTTTGGATACAAAGCGATACTCAAGTACACTGATAATAAGTGAAAAAGCTTGATAGTGCTGCTGTCTGTTGTCGTCGTGCTACGCTGTTTTTCGCCCCCCTCACACAGTGGGTTCGTGGATAAATAGACATATACGCTAAATTTCAGGCGCACGGATGGGTTTAAGATTGATTTGGTAAACGCTGAGGCACACAATTATCGAAAATTAGCAGAACATAGCTGAATTGATTTCAATATCAGCGACATTTGACGAATGATGAATCAGGTATTCTTTTGCATCCCATCGTAACCTCAATATTGCTTGCAGCATTGGCATGGCTGACCATTCCTACCCTACTCTTTTACGCGTTATTTCTGATCCTTTGGCTGACATTGAAATTAGACAATCATCATTTCATTGATGGCCGCTATCATGTTTCATGGAAAACCGGACTTGTAAGAAGCTTATGGATTAACATGTCCTGTTTTGTAGAAGATAAAGCATTTTTAAAACTGCGTCAGGGTCGGTTAAAAAATGTGCTGACGTTCATCTACCCCATCTATATTTTTTGGGAAAAATCTTCCATCTTCGCCATCGTCCTATTTTTATTCACTGCTGGCTTACAGTGCTTTTCCTAACGTCATCTATATCAAAGGGTTGATTGCTCAATATTGTGTGGCATTGAAAATATGAATAGAAAACAAATACGCCAACAAAAAAAGAATCGCGACGGTTATCGAAAGCTTTCTGATTACCCCCAATTAAGTGATAAAGCTCGCCATCGCCTGTTTTATACGAAACGAACAATCAATAATCCGAAAGAAGCTCGCATTTTGAAATGGGCAAAAGATAATCACTTTACTGGGCTGTGTGGGTTTGTGTTGTGTCTTCTATCGCTACATTCGTATGACATGGTCCTATGAAGAGCGGCTCACCTATGAAAGAGAATATCCAGTTAAAACAATCACAGACGTTCACCGTGAGTTGGTTCATGATGGACTGCTCACAACGGGCTGTGCCTTTGCCCTAACATTCTTGATGTTTGCTTTGATGCTTGCATTGTCTGGATCCATATAGCCAGCCATTGTGCTTCATCCTGTACGCCTCTTAGCGCTACAATAGATCAGGCTTCAGGCCTATTCTAAAACATCCATATTATGTTGCGCGCACCACGTGCAGCATGATTCATGAGGAAAAGATTATGTCGATTCGTGGACTTTCACTGCTATTGATTTTAGTGAGCCACTTTAGCCACGCTGCCACCTTAACCACAAAACACTATATAGTTTCAATCACCTCAAACTGCATGGAGGGTGAAGTCACCTGTAATGACGTCACTTATACTGGCCAATCAAAAAAAACGGGAGATAAAATCACCCTCAAAGGCCGTACCTTACATACCTATTTATCTAACGGCACACCATCGCAATTTTTAGGCTATCAGTTCACCCATGGCAATGTGACATACCGAGTTTCAGAATCAGGCGTTTTAACCGTGACCCAAGGTGAAAAAGTGCTGCTCAGTGAGCAAGGTAAATGGGAGTGGTGAATAGCTCAACAAAGCATGCCGTATAACATTTAGGTGTACTTATGCCCCAAAAATACTGATGCAACGTGGTGATATCATCAAGATTAACGCAGCGCTCACCAGCTCCGCTTTAAATACCCGGCATTCTCGCACATAAAAACAGCACAAAATTTCATTCGAAACTGAGAGTTAAGCAACACCATTCATAATGACCAAAGTAAGTTTAAGCGTAAAATTAGTGCTTCAGCAGGCATAACAAACCAGACAGACTGCCTAATACCTTGTTATGTCTTCAGGATAACTTGAGGATAAAAAGATGACTTTAACTTGGTTAGTTTTAGTAATAGTTGGTTCTGCAATATTCCACTATTTCGTATTTTATTCGAAACCACAGAATGATTATTGGGACAAATTGCCAACACTTGAGGACTATTTAGCTCAGCACCCTGAATGTAAAACGGAAGACCCTGAAAGTGCTAAATGCTTTAGTTGCGGTTCAAACAAAGTTATTTTTCAACCATTAAGCGCTCATGCAGACCCACGTTACAAACATATTTGCTTATCCTGCAAAAAAACACTTTTTAAGAGTAAATCAATTATCTAGCATCTCGAAGTGGCTATTCGAAACGAACACAGCCAACGCTTCAAAAAGGTCAGGTCGTGTATTTTACGTGAAGTGTAAGCCCTGACCTATTAGGGCTCACACTCTCTTTGCAATTAGCTCCCCTTTTCCTTTGCGCTTACAAATACATCACCAATATGTAAGCACAACCGCACATACGCGATATCAAAAAAGATGTACAGAAAATTTCAGTCAAAATTGAGCGATAAGCAACTTTATTCACAAGGAGCTAAGCCATTTTCAGCGTTACATTAATAGATGTTTTAGAAGCACAAACTAAACAAGCAATCTAATATGCCATTGGTTCTCAATCACAGGAAATCTGTTCAGGAGGAATGATGAATTACTATGTAATCATGCAAAAAGGCACCACAAAAATCGCAGTAGACATTGTTTCAGAAAGCGCTGGAGAAGAAATACGCGCTTTACAATCAGATGGTTTTAAAATAACTATTGAGAACGTTGAAGCTCGTAGCTCTAAAGAAGCCTTAGAGAAAGCTAACGTTTCTAACGTTGCAATGAAAAGCTCACAAAATCTTGTGAGCCATGAGTCTAAATATCAAATTGCACAACTTGTCTCTAAATGTATTAGTATCTTAGGCTGGTTAATTTTTGCTTCAGGTCTATTACTTGCCTTGGCAGGACTTGGCGCCGGAAATGGTCGTTACGGCTTTGATTTCTGGCTCGCAGTAGCTGGTATAGCACCTGGATTTGTCACTTTGGTCTCTGGACTATTTTTGGTTGCAACAAGTCATGTGATGAGAGCTACTCTTGACAACGCAGAACATACATTTCAAATACTTAGCCAGCTCAAAAGCCAAGTAAACTGATAAGGACTTAAAATCTGATTTGTGCATGTGTTGAACTCTTTTCGCTTATACATAACGCACATGCACAAACTACTCAATTTTGAATACATGGCATTGGCTTATAGAATGAGTCCAACCGAGGTATGTGAATTCATTGCTGACAACGCATCGCAAATGATTACGGATAACCACCTATCCATTAAACAGCCCACCGCCTATCAAATTTTGATGTCCGCTGACTCCTAGCGCCTAGGCCTACAGCTAAATGCGTGGTGTCTTCAGATACGTGTGGCTTAGACGCGTACCCCGCCCTCAACCTTAGGCAACCCGATTTTATGGGTGGATACGTTATTGATAGGGGCGCGACACTAATTCTGGTAAAATTTTCGCCATGCCAGTGGTCATTTTGACAGTGCTGGGTTTACCTCAAACTAGGATCTATTTTGACGAATAATGATATTTTTCGCCGTGTCCGCGATGCTTTTGATTTCAATGAAAATACCATCATCGAAACCTTCTCCCTTGCTGATTTAATCGTGACCCATGAGCAAGTGACGCACTGGCTGCTTGGCAAAAGAGAAGATGACTTCATCACACTGAGTGATATTGAGCTTGCGACATTTCTCAATGGATTGATCAATCTCAAACGTGGCAAGCGCGAAGGCGAACAGGCAAAACCTGAAAGCAATTTGAACAACAATATGGTGTTACAAAAATTGCGCATCGCATTGAATTTAAAAGCGGAAGAGACTTTAGAAATTCTGCAACTTGCGGATGTTCAACTCAGCAAACATGAGTTAAGTGCGTTTTTCCGCAAACCAGATAATAAGCATTATCGCGCCTGTAAAGATCAGCTGCTGCAACAATTTTTGGTGGGTGTGAAGCGACACCTGCGTCAAAACAGCAGCGAACTAGAAGCGTAAGCTTAATGTAGGCGACCCATCATATCGATCATCGCTATGAACATGGAACCATTTGATACATCTGACTCGCTATCAATACCTTGCCCATAAAAAAACCGCCAATGGCGGTTTTTTTCCACATTAACTCGCGCTTCCAATCCATGGAAACCAGTTATACCTGTGGTTATTCAGACTGCTGGGTTTGTTCTGACTGTCCATCATCACTTTGCGTATTCGCCGCAGCTTCCGCTGCCATTTTAGCGCGCTCAGCCTTTGAAATATAACGTGGCTTGTTACTTTGGTGCAGCTTAGCATTCATTTTCTTCTGCTTGGCTTTGAGGGTTTCGTTCACCTTTTTCTTTCGATTCATGGGGTCGCCTTTTGCTGCATTGATAGATAGAAAAATTCAGAGCGCGGCAGCTTAGTCACTTTTACATCAAAGCACAATGAATTCTCGCGCGAGCATCGCAACGGATTGAAAAGAATATCACCTCACCACCTAGCGTATAAATCCACCAAACTAGATGGCTTTCATCCAAGGTAAAAGCAACAAAAAATGCGTGAGTAGCAAACATCGCCACTCACGCATTTTGATTCAGTGATTGTACTTCGTAGCAACCCCTTCGGCTAACTAACGCGCAAAACGTACCACTTGCGGGTTGGTGCGCGTCAGTGCCACGCGGTCAAAATGATCAAGCTGATGATGGTGAATCAGCGCACGTAGATTATCTACATAGGCTTGGCCACGTGTAGAGTAATCAATCAAAGCGCCCACCAAAGCATCACCTGTAAGTCGCTTTTGCGCTCTCAATTGTTGGCGAAGCTGCCACATCTCACGATAGGCTTGAGTGCTATTTAGGTTATGCATATAGCTAGCCGTGCCGGCATAGAGATTATCAAAAGCAGCGACTTTCACATTGCCACCTGGGGTCGTGAGGTATTTGCCACCCGTTGACGGTAGATGCTCGCCATATAAGTTGCTACCGGCAATCGCAAAATGGCTGGTGCCCCACCCGCTTTCATCAATCCCCTGCGCAAGTGCCATGCCTACAGGAATAATATCAACGCGCAAAAGTAGCTCATTGAGATCATTATTTTTCACCCCATAGTGCGTCATCAGCGCATTGACCCAAGCTACTTCCGCGTCGCTCCAGCTTGCTTTTGGCTTTTGCGATATATCCAGTAATGCATGACGTACGCGCAAAATTTGTGCATTCACCGCGACCACTGTGGGCAAAAGCAAACGAATATAGGTACTGGTTTTTTCTGGCACACTCAGCGCCTGTAAATTACTCGGCAGGTTCTCAACAAAAATCGCTGGCAACACACGGGTTTGATACACGGTATTGAGCTGATAATTACGCTTATCGAAATAGCTCACCAGCGATTGCGCTGAGTGCAGCTCAGTTATCGCAACATCAGGATAGGGATGGTTAATTTTTTCTGGCGGTAGTGGCAATGTATCGGCTCGGCTTGGCATCGCGCAAACAGCAAAGGTCAACAATAGTGTCAAATTCAGCAAACGTACCATTTTGCTATGACACGAAAAATGACGCAAAAAATGGCGGAAATGATTCTTGGGCATCCCATTCTCCTCATTGATTTTTTTAAAATTATAGGTGGATTATCACTGCTTCGATTTGTGACAACAATTGCATACCATTTTGGGCAGCCACATCCCTGTAAATAAATGGCAACATTTAAACTAAGGTGAGCGGTTGTTCCACCTTGGTATGCGCCTGAACGGCTGCCAGTGCTTGCGCCAATTTTGCTTTATCAACGGGCTTAAATAACACATGGGATACGCCGCTGTCATAAAAGTCCTGAGTTGCTTGTGATGAGATATCAGCAGTACAGGCAATAATGGGCACATCAGCGCCGGGCGACGTTTTAGTCTGCATCATTTTTATTTGCTTAGTCGCCTCGATTCCCGTCATCACCGGCATATGGTTATCCATAAAAATGACCGCATACTGATTTTCATGGAATTTTTGCACCGCCTCTTCACCATTGACCGCAACATCAATGTGCGCATACCCCAGTGATTGCAGCATTTTGGTTAACACCATGGCATTGACCCGATTATCTTCCGCAATTAAAACGCGATCCTTCAATTCACTTTTGGGCGCTGCAGGTGGCGCCTCAAATGCTAAAGCAGGTATTTTCAAAACGCTTTGAGTTCGCCTCTCGCCCGCAGCCAAGGTTGTGGTCAGGCTGCCCTCAAAGGCTTCGACGATTTTCAAAATCGAGAGATAACCACAGGCATGATTCACGCTATCTTGGGTATTGATATTGGCGAGATCATGCATCAATGATTTCGTTTGCTGATAAAACTCGCCATGATCGTTAAAAACAAATGTTAGTTCAATCCATGCCTCAGACTGAGATGTGGTTTGCGTAACCAATAGCTCCACGCTGCCGTAGCGTGCTGATTTAAAGAGGCAATATTGAATCACTGCGTTAAGCAACAGCACGGCGCCTTGAAAAGATGCGAAGGATGATAACTGGCAATCGACATGCCAGTACCCGCCTTGCGCCTTTAATAAAGCGGCAAAGCTTGCAGTGCGCTCATTGAGCCAATCCACCACGTCAATGCGCTGCATTTTAGGCTTTAGCTCGCCCTGCTCAAAACGAGAAAGTACTTGCACATAGCCAGTTGCAGCCGCCATCAACTGCCCCATATGCTGAATGAAGGCATCACCTTCCGCGTTTGGATGTGTATGTTGCAGGCAAGCTAAGCCTTGTTGAATCACGGCTAAATCCAAGGCGATGAGATCAGCAAATTGCGCTTGAATATGGGTTTGCTGCGACGCCGTTTGCGCTCGCTCAGCAATATATGTTTCAAGCTGTTTACGATGGGTAATATCGCGCTCGACTGCGACAAACCGTCGCAATTGATTGTGCTCAAACACCGGATTGATCGACATATCAATCCAATAGGGCGTGCCATTTTTATGATAATTGATGATTTCAATATCAATGGGCTCGGCCTTCGCAATCGCCTGTGACAGTAGGCGCACCGCATTCACATCGGTCTCTTTCCCTTGCAGTACATCGCCTGGTTTTTTACCCATCACCTCATCAAGTGAATAGCCGGATATTTGCGTAAACCCTTTATTCACCCAAGTAACGAAGCCGTTTGCATCGGTGATCACAATGGCATCACTGGCGTATTCCGCCACTTGCCCCAATGTCTCACGAAAGGCCGTTAATTGTTGTTTGGACACTTGCGCCATCACGGCCTGCGTATTAGCAATACCAAGCAAGGAGACAACAGCCACAATCCAAACCACATACATGGCCAAAATACGGTTGGAAATAACGTGCACGCCCTCGCCATTCAAGGGCGATAAATAAAAGCCAAGGACAATCAATAACGTTGAAAGGATGGCTGATGATAGCGTGATGGCTTGATTTTTCGAACCCAGCGCGATCAGCACGATGCTGACATAAGCCACCGGCACGGCTGAGCTTGCGCTGCTATACATATCCAGCGCAAAAATCACAGCCGATACGATAAGGATAAAAACAAATTCGCGGCGCCTCGATTCACTCCATTCCAGCATCATAAGGCCGCCTCCTGCCGTGCTTTATCATTGCTGGCATGTAATAGCCGATTGGCCTGATGTAAATTCACCAACATGCGATTGATTAGCTGCTGCAACAATTCAAGATCCGGTGAACAATGCTGCGTAATGAGCGCCTGACTTTGATGCACTAAATTGAGCACTTCAGCAAGCGGACATTGCGCAGCCAACTCATCAATGGCATCAAGCTGTTGCGATAACGCCGGAAGATCGCCGCTCGCATAAGTGGCAATCAGCGCATCAATCATGGCATCAAATTGCTGCGCGAATGATGTTAAAAACGCCCTTTTTTCTTCATCGCTTTGCTGCGGGTGTTGTAGCCAAGCACAGGTGGATAGCTCCTCTTCCGTGATGGGCAATTGTGTGACAGGCGCGCGCACCAAATAAATCACATTGCCACCTTTAACAGGCGCGCTAGTACGCACGTTTTGCTCAGTTTGCGCTGCGTTTTTTTCGCATATTTCATGCTGGTAGCGGCATATCGCTTGCTCAAGGCTATTTTTTTGCAGCGGTTTGGTAAGCACATACTGAGCGCCCGCTGCAATAAATGCATCATGCGCTTCTTTAAACACATCGGCGGTGTAGGCAAAAATAACGGTACTCAGTTTAAGCTGCTGACGAATTTGCTGGATGGTCTC
Organism: Vibrio stylophorae; assembly: GCF_921293875.1. Taxonomy (NCBI): domain Bacteria; kingdom Pseudomonadati; phylum Pseudomonadota; class Gammaproteobacteria; order Vibrionales; family Vibrionaceae; genus Vibrio; species Vibrio stylophorae. The sequence continues at coordinate 1,162,597 of NZ_CAKLDI010000001.1, read as the reverse complement.
AATGCCGCTTAAGTTCGGCATATGATTGTCCATGATGATCAGGTCAAAAGAGCGCTGCTTTAGAATATCTAGCGCTTCAAGCCCATCTGATGCGATTTGGACTTGATGCCCGCATTTGTGAAGAATTTGCTGTGCCACCAGTGCATTGACGCGATTGTCATCCACCAGCAGCACCTGTAATGCCTGTTCATTTTTATCTTTTTCACCATGGCCTGATGGCAGCGATATCTGGCCAATCTGTTGCTGTGGGTTTTGGCTTTGGCTTTGGTTTTGGTTTTGCTGCGATGACTCCTCTTCAATCGCTAAAGGTAATTGCAAAACAAATTGTGTGCCGACGCCAAGCTGGCTAAAGACATGAATGCTGCCGCCCATCAAGTCCGTCATTTGCTTCACAATGGACAGTCCAAGCCCGGTTCCACCAAACTTACGGGTGGTAGATAGATCAGCCTGCTCAAAGGGGGTGAAAATTCCCTCTAATTTATCCCGAGCAATCCCGATACCAGAGTCAGAGACTTTAATTTCCAGTACGCGACGCGGGTCATGAAGCAAAGCGAAATGCACATCCACATACCCTTCTTGGGTAAACTTAATGGCGTTGCCCGCTAAATTAAATAATATCTGTCGAACCCTGGCGGAATCACCAATAAAATGGCAATGACTGGGCACTTCATTTTGTACATGAAATTGAATGGCTTTATTTTTCGCTAATGGCATAAGTGCATTTTCAAGGTGTGCGATTACCTCGCAAACTGAAAATTTATGATATTCCAAGACCATTTTCCCTTGCTCAATTTTGGAAAAATCCAAAATATCATTGAGCAAAGTCACCAAGTGCTGGCCAGAATCAACAATCACTTTTGCTTGCTCACGAATATGTGCTTCCTGAGCATCTTCCTCGATCATTTGCGCAATACCCAAAACACCATTCATCGGCGTTCTTAATTCATGGCTCATAGTGGCTAGAAAAATTGATTTGGCTTGATTGGCGCGCTCAATGCGATCCATGGCTTCTTGGCGAATGACATTATTTCGATGCAGTTCTTTCATGCGAAGCCATGCGGCGACACAAACACCACTAATGATGATTAAAAATAGCACAATCAGCAGTTGGACCATTCGCGTTCGAACTTGCTCTGATAAAGTGCCAAAAACAACTTCAGAGCGCTCAATAAAGTCCATATTTTCATGGGATAATAAAATAGAAAGCAGCTGTTTCTTTTGTTTTTCGACTTGCAAAAACGTCGTCACCGCTGGGTTTTCAGCTTCTGACACCATTTTTGAGAATAAACTTTGATCATCTAAAAATGCCAATCGCAGCGCAGAAGAACTGGACACTGGCGTAATCTTAAATTGCTTGTAAATCGCTTGAATCAGCGATTTTTCCATAATAATGATACCAATCACATGATCGAGGGTATCCGTAATATTAGATAGCGCCTGTGTAAATTGGCCGAGTTGGGCAAAAGCTTCTATTTCATAAATCCCGATATAATTAGATTGCGCATAGCTTGCGAGTTCTTCTTGAATATTTCGCTCAATTTCAACCAAGACTTGCGTGAGATAATAGGGATCGGTATCAGGCTCAAGTGCATGTTGCGTCACCGTGTCACGGATATTAATCACTTCATGACCGATTTCAGTGACCATGGTGCGATAGATAATTAAGCGGTTATATTCCATATAAAGAATAAAAATCGAGGCGATAATCATGCTGATAGCCAATGCGCCGGCCACCAATAATGCTTTCATTTTATTCATTTTCAAACTCCTGCAAAATTGATGGGCGCTCGCCTGAAAGTGAGATTAAAAATGCTTCGATATCGGTAATGGTATGCGGCGCTAATGTTTTCCCTAATTGGCTTTCGCCCATAATTTTTATGGCTTCTTGCAAGGTTTTCGTTTGTCCATCATGAAAATAGGGCGCGGTATCGGCAACATTACGCAAGCTGGCCACACGAAAAAGGTACATATCTTCATTTTTCCCTGTACTACGGTGACGCCCGGTATCATTTGAGCGCTCTGCACCAATGGTTTGCTCACCCAAAAAGCCAAAGCGCATCACCATACCACCGCCAACATTGATCCCTCGGTGACAGCTAATGCAACCTTCACTTTGAAACGCCTCCCAACCGCGGATTTGCTGCGCGGTTAACGCCTTGCTATCACCTTGGATATAACGATCAAAGGGCGCATTGGGCGTATTCAGCGTGCGCATAAATTCCACCAGCACTTGTTTAATGGTCGCTTCTGAAATCGCTAAATTGGCTTGCTCAAACTGCGTCTGATAGTGCGAATTTTCGGATACATAGCGTTCAATAGTGGGCCAGTCGGTATCCATTTCGACGCTGCTATGCACTGGACCATCAATTTGGTCATGCAGCGTGTTGACGCGTCCATCCCAAAAAAATCGATAGTTATAGGCTGAATTAAAAATAGTGAGCGAATTGCGAATGCCTTTACCATGCACACCGATGGATACATCAATGGTCTCGGCGCCATTGGTTGCTAAGTCATGGCAGGTTTCGCAACTGACCATGCGATTTGAGGATAAATTGGCGTCATTAAACAGCTGCCAGCCGATTTTGGCTTGTTGGCGATCAAAGGCGATAGTTTGTGGAATGGGCGAGATAAATTGGGGCTTCGATGTCGGTGATAAGCCAGCTTGATGACTTTGTTCGCGACGATGGACACCTTGGTTTTCTTTCGCGCCATGTTGATGCGAACTGGTGTGGGACGCATGTTGATTGGGCGAAGTCGCTTCATAGCCAAACAGCAGCAGTGCGAATAAGACGACGCTGACGCACGCCGCTATCCATCCCCTTTCTTTCATTCTTTCTCCCTGAATGTTCACGCCATAATTTAAGTTATGTTCAAAACGGCTATCAGCCATCTTGGTCAACCAGCGTCATCACCTTGTTTAAAATCATGATGTTTTGCTTCATAAAACACTGTGAAATTGCGCCTTCTTTTTTATAAAACCTAGTTCATATCGGAAAAAGAAAAAGCGGGAGATACTCAGTGAACTGAGACAAAAAAGAAGCCATATGGCTTCTTTTTAGATGGGGATTTTCGGGAGATTATTGACGACCGTAGATACGAATACCGGCGGAAGAGTGTTTCGATGTGGCGAATACCTCAAGGCGTTTTACGCAGCGCTTGTAGCCATAGCCCAATGAGCGCCATCCAGTTTTTTTATCTTTTTTCACATTGCGATAAAAATGGACAGTCTTGGTGTCGCCATTTTTAAAGGTCAGCACCACCTCTCGCAAATACATATCGCGATCCGCTTTAACACGAATCGCATCAGCGCGGCGACACACCACCAGGGGAATATCAGCACCATAGTTATTTTCTTCAAAAACAATGGTGCGACCTAAAGTAATCGATTCATCTGCATGCGCGAAAGGCGCAGTGAAAAACATCGCCATCATGGCAAAAAGCGCAGTCAATACAGCTTTAAACTTCATATATCCATCTCAAAATCATGGCAACTGCCAGTGCTCGCGCAGTGTATCATCGCCCCTCTTTGACACGAATGATCAAGCGCTTTTAGTTCAGCAATCCTTCAGCAAGAAAAGTGAGATGAACCGCAAAGCCATGTGAAATATCACCCATGAAAAAGGCTGCATCGTTGCAGCCTTTGATATTTTTCATTGCGCATCAAAGCAAAAGGACTGAACTGCCCAGCTTTCAGGCCTTCATGCATTCAAATTTCGCTTTAAGACTTCACATGATGACTTGGCGTTAAGACTTCGCTTCTAGATTTTGACGGCACAAATCAGTAAAGGTGGTGATGTTGAGTTTTGACTCACGCCACGCGCGGTCTGTATCACCATCCACAATCGCTTCCACAATGCCTCGGTGACTCAAGCCACTTAAAGACAAGTCATAGTCATGGTGCGTCATTTTGATATAGCAGCGCAGCTGATTGGAGATCTGCTCATAAATTTTAATGAACTTAGTGCTCTTGGTGATCTCCACCACTTTACGGTGGAATTCGAAATCTTTGACGCAAACTTCTTCGATATCCAAAGGCCCTTGGGTACAAAATTCACAAAATTCGTCATAAATACGGCGCAATTCTTTTTTATCTTGCTGATCCGCACGCTCTGCCGCCATCAACGCCGCTTGCGATTCAATGGCAACACGTAGGTTATAAAGCTCCCACAAATCGTCACCTTCTAAGGTAAACACATGCCAACCCACATAGGGCTTTTGCACCACCAACCCCTCATGAGATAAGGAATTCAGTGCCATACGCAAGGTACTGCGCGAGAGCTCTAACTCTTTTGATAAGGTGCTCTCGACGATTTTATCACCGAGACCAAGCACGCCGGAAAGAATCATATTTCTAATATAATCAGTCGCTTGCTCTTCCAGGCTTTGCTTATTTATCTTCATTTCCTTGGCTCGTCATCTTGCTGATTTTCAATATTTTTCAATCTTAACACGAAGTTGTGATTGGTGTCATATTCCGTCTTTTGTCTATCTGTATAATGCCGATTGTCCGACAATGAGACAATCAACATTACGGAAGTACACTATGAAAGCTATAAAACTGTCTCCGAGCGACAACGTCGCTACTCTACTTGGCAATGTCGAAAAGAACGAAATCGTTGAAATTATCTCTGCTGAAAATGAAGTGATCGCAGAAATCAAAGCACTACAAAAGATCACCTTCGGCAACAAAATTGCACTGTGTGACATCGAAAACGATGCACATATTTACAAAGCGGGCCATTCCATTGGTAAATCGATTGTCATGATCCCTCTGGGTCAGCTCGTTCACGTACAAAACGTGCGCAGCGAACGCCTAGATATTCCTGAAGCAATCATTGAAGAAATCATCAAACAAATGGGGATCGAAAAATAATGACTCGTACATTTCAAGGCTACCCTCGCCCAAACGGCACATTTGGTATTCGTAATAACGTGATGATCGTTGCGATCGATGAATGCTGCGAAGGCATTGCGCGCAACATCAGCAAAGAGATTGATAATTCAGTTGTTGTTACCAACCACTACACCTGTATGTACGGTGGTAACGAAGAGATGATCGACACCATCATCCACACAGCGACCAACCCAAATATCGCGGGTGTTTTGGTGATTGCCATGGGTTGTGGCTCCATTGACCCTGAGATGGTTGCAGGTCCGGTTCGCAAAGAAGGCTTGCCTGTTCACACCCTCACTGTGATTAAAAACAAAGGCACCATTGAAACCATTAAAGATGGCTTGGCGCTAGCAAAAGAGCTAAAAGCATACGCAGACAGCATTGAGCGTGTTGAAGCGCCGATTTCTGCGCTGCGCATCGGGATCAAATGTGGTGGCTCTGACACCTCAAGCGGTTTGGCATCAAACCCTTCTGTGGGCGCGGCATCAGACAAGCTTGTCGATATGGGCGCCACCACGATGGCTGGCGAGCTCATTGAACTACTGGGCTGTGAAGAGATCCTAAAAGCACGTGCAGTCACACCTGAAGTGGGCGAAAAAATCGAGCGTCTCATTGCAGAAGATTTGCAGCGTTGGCACGTGATTGATGGCACTGAGACCATGTCGATTGGTAACAGTGTGGGCGGTTTGACCACCATTGATGAAAAATCGCAAGGTGCGATGCACAAAACTGGCTCAAGCCCAATTCAAGATTGCTTGCGCATTAACCATATCTACCGTGAAAAACCAACCAAACCAGGTTTCTACCTGACGGAGACCACCATGCTTTGTGGTGGCGCGGCGATGCACTTTGCATCTCTGGGCTGTCAGCTCATTATCTGGACTGCGGGAGCCGCTGGCTTTAACAACTCCATTGTGCCGGTAATTCGTGTATCGGGTAACAGTTCATTGATTACAGCTGATATGGATATCAATGCCTGCGGCATCATGGATGCCACTGACACCATCGATAATGTGTCCAACACCATTCTCGATAAAGTATTTGCCGTTGCGGATGGCGCGCCAACCAACCTTGAAGGTGTTGGTTATGCCTACGCATCTCTCTATCAAAAAGATCAACGCCTCGAGCATGTGATCGGTATTTGCCCACAATAATCTGTTGTCCTAACAAGGGGTGCCTTGGTGCCCCTTTATTGAGATTAAAACTATGAGTAAAGCTGCTCCTAATAAAACCCTAGGTCTTACTTTGGCTTTGGTATGTGCTGCCCTTTGGGGTGCCTCCTTCCCACTCGGTGGCGTTCTAGCTGGTAAATTGGATCCTGTGGTATTGGCCATTTCACGCTACGCCATTGCAACCCTTGGTTTTGTTGTTCTGTTTTTGGTATCGAAAAAACACACGCTAAAACCAATCCAAAGCGCGAAAGATGCGATGTTGCTTATGGCAGCAGGTATCTCGGCGCAGGCTGTGTTTTTCTACTTCACCATTTTGGCCTATGACTACACCTCGTCTGGTGAGATTGGCGTGATCAACGGTATGGCACCTTTCTTGACCATGCTGGCGGTATTTGTGATTGATAAGATCAAACCGTCGGCAATCAAAGTGGGTGCGGTTGTGCTTTCATTGGCGGGTGCAGGCATCATCGCTTATGACCCATCCAACAAAATTCAAGGTTTGAACCTTGGCCACCTATTCGCACTTTGCGGTGTATTGGGCTTTGTCACTTACAACTACATTTTGGGTAAGTTCGGCTCAGACCTAAACGAGCGTTATGACGCGTTCTCAAGCAACTTCTATCAGTTTGCTTCTGCAACCGCAGCGCTAGTGATCCTTGGCCTAATCACAGGTGCAGACTTTAGCTCAGCCTCTGTTCTTGTAGAAAACAACAAGCACATCTTCAGTATTCTAGCGCTTGGTTTGGTGTGTTCTGGTATCGCTTATGCGATTTGGGAAATTGCCACACTGAAGACTCAAGACGCTGTAATTACCACCATGGCACTGAACGTTCTACCGCTATTTGCAATGATCGTCGCTTACTTCCTACTGGGTGAGACTGTGACGCTGCAGAAACTTGCAGGTGTTGTGACTGTGGTCATTGCGCTATGTATCTACACCATGGGTGACAACAAGAAAAAAGCTGTTGCCGCAGAAAAAGCAGCCGCTTAACACTCTTCAAACTGCCAGCTGAGCTGGCAGTTTTTCGAACACATGCAGCCTTGCCTGCAAGATTGCAAAAAAAGAAATCCCCAAAATAAACGTCCTCAAAATCAAAAAAGAAAAAACAAAAAGAGAAACAAACATGAAATTTAACGAAATCAAAATTACAGAAGTTGAAGTGATTCACCTACGCGTTCCTGCCCTTGATGAAGCCTGTGAATGGGGTGAAGATGGCGTGCTCATTCGCGTACATACCAATGCGGGCATTACCGGTGTGGGCGAGTCTGATAGCTCACCGATGATGATTGAAGCTTGCATTAAAGCGACGCAAAGCCACGGTTCATCACAGGGTCTTGAGCGCCTTTTGATTGGCGAAAACCCACTTGAGATTGAGCGCCTTTATACCAAGATGTACAACGGCACTCACTATGCGGGCCGCCGCTCAACCATGATCCATGCCATCTCTGCCATTGATATGGCGCTTTGGGATATCGCTGGTCAGTTCTACCAAGTGCCAGTATGGCAGCTACTGGGCGGTAAGTTCCGTGAAAAGATCCGCGCCTACGGCACCTTTATTCCATCTGCGATTAAAGAAGAGAACATTGCCCGCACCACAGAGCTTTTGGCACAAGGCTTTACCTCCCTTAAATTTGGTGGCGGTCCATTGGGTCACAACGCAGAGACCGATTACGAAATCATCAAAACCGTGTGCGAAACTGCGCGTGCAATTAACAAAGATGTAGAAATCGCTATCGATCTTGCAAGCGCATGGCGCACCGCTGGCCACACTATTGAGATGGCGAAAAAGCTTGAAGAATTCAACCTACTTTGGATTGAAGAGCCAATCACCGATGACGTGCTAGCGGGTTACCGTAAAGTATCGCAATCCACCACGCAAAAATTGGCGGGCGGTGAGACCCTGACCACCCGTTATGAGTTCGCAAACTTCATCGAGAAATCAGGTGCCGACTTCGTGCAACCAGATGTGACGCGCTGCGGGGGTATCACTGAGATGGTGAAGATCTACGATATGGCACATATGGCGGGCATGAAGCTGGTACCGCACGGTTTCTCTACCGGTATTTTGATTGCTGCAACCGTACATTTCTTGGCATCACGCGAGCATGGCGATCTAATTGAGTACTCTCAAAGCACCAGCCCACTGTTTACCTCTTTGGTGAAAAACCAAATCGCCTTTGAAAATGGCTATGTTGCTGTACCAAACACCCCAGGATTGGGTGTGGAGCTTGATGAGGAAATCATCGCCAAATATCGTGTGAACTAAGACTTGGTTGCGCTTGTGATCACGTGTTCCCCCTCACGTGATACAAAAGAGCGCAAAGCCATAAACTGATATGCTTATTTTCCGGGAAAGAGATAAGCCAAAGGCCGCGAAAGCGGCCTTTTTCATTACAATTTCTTAAAAATCATCATATAACCGCTTATTTTTAATTCGCAATTGAGTTGTGAATGAGCCCATTAAATCCTATTCAGTTGCTGTGATAACTGGGCGTAAAATTTGATCTCACAGCATAAATTACAATCCGATTGATGATTTCACATCCGCCCTTTCCATGCTTCCTTTAGACTGGAAATTCGCCTATTTTCTGCGCATTGACAAGGATGGAACATGGACAACATCGTATATTCCTTTGCATCTCTCGAGCTCAAACCTCTGGTTGAACATTTAATTCAACGCACTAGTGAATCTGAGATTTTGCAAAAAAGTGGTCTTCATCCTCGTCCGTTTGTCCAACTTGAAGCCAACCATAATACCCCGCTTGAGCAGCGGCTGAGCCGCATTGGCAACAACCGCTATATGGTGTGTTTGCTGGGCCAGCACGCTGGCAAAGTGGTGAAAGATGGTAAAACAGCCCTGCAATGTGAAATTGAAGCGGCGCTTGAACACGATGTTTTACTCTTTGCCTTTTGGCTCGGTGAGCAAGCTGCCGATCCAGAAAATATGTGCGATGAGATGCGACAAATATATGCGCTTATCACGCCGCCAATGTGTGAAGTTATCAGCGATGAAACAAGCACAACAGATACCCATCAACCCAACTCAGCTGACGCTGTGGCTGCAAATAACGTACAAACCAATACTTCCAAACAAGCGCAAGATGCCACAAAAGCCAAGCAAACAGCGCGGGCTGACACCAACAATGCGCCACACAGTGCCCATCAACCAGTTGAGCCTCAACCCCATATACAAGTGCATCCACAAGCCCATTTGGTTCAGCAACACATTGTCGATGCCGAAGACCCTGAGCTCATTGCGCGCACCATTGTCAGCACCTTAGAAACCAGTGTTTGGCAAATTCTTGGCGAACAAACCCCTGTCAACAGTGACAACCTGCTCCATATTTGTGGCTATTCGCGCGAAAACATAGACAGCCTAGAGGACACACTCAAACATCAGCTCAGTCGCATCTACTACTTTGAAAAAACCACGGCGAAAAAAAGCCCACTCTTTGCTGATGTGATCCAGCGTAAAACCTGGGCCTATGAAAGCTTGAGTTTCGGTCATGTCGACGAAGCGATGCGCAATCTGCAAAAAGCGGCGGAAGAGTTTGGGTCAGACTTTTTTAGCTGCTTTTGGCTCGGCCGCTTATATGCGCTACATGGCACGCAACCTAAGCAGTTCGAGAAAAGCATCAGCCTCAATAGGCTAGCGCTGAGCATGCTAAAAGCGAGCGATACACTCCTACATGCGCTCTGTCATACCCATATGGCTATTGCGGCGGGGAAATTGGGTGATTTAGCCATGGCGCAGCAATACTTCACCGAATCAACACAAACTTTTTATACGGTTGAAGCCTATGAACACTGGGCAGCGCTTACCCTCGCCCAGCAGACAAAATCACCTGACGAAGCGCTGGTTGAGCAAGCGCTGCGCTGTTTGAGCAAAATTCAAAAAACGCATTTTGCTTATTTTTTGCAGCTTTGCGACAGCCTTGAGCGCAGCTATGGTGAGCACTTTGCGCCAGTAAAAGAGCTGCTTTTTCACAGCAATCGCACCTTTCTCAACACCACCCATCGCGATACCACGGAAAATATCGCATGGGCGATGCGAGAGTTTAAATACCCAGCGCATCAACTATGTCCGCTCAATTTAGATGCAAACCCGCAGGAAAATGCGGTCTCTCTATCTTATTTAATTTGGCAAAACTACCGCTCGCTCCATCATGCCTCGCAGCGAATCGTCAACCGATACCAAGGCCTAACCATTGCCAGCGGCGAGCTTGGTCAATTGAGTGAGCGCTACAATGCTGAGCAATCCCACGCCATTACCGCGCTGCAGCAAACCCGTCAACTGCTCAACCAACGCGAGCAAGCACGAGAAAAAGTAGCGCGCTTAGATGTGGCGCAGGGACACACGCAGCGCCAGCTTAATTTCTTAAATATCACCACGGTGTTAACCGGCGGTATTTTTGCAGCGGCCATGGCCAAGCTCTTTGCCGCAGCGCCTTTACTGCAGGTCGGCTTGCTAGCGCTGTTTGTGATTTCGCTCTATTTTCGCCAGCAGCAAGCCGCTTCAGCCAAATCCATTGGCCGCAATCAATCTGACGAAGATCAGTCCAAACGCTGGTATAGCGATAAGGCCAGCGCAGTGTGGCGCGAGACCAAACGTCAAGTGCGCGATGAGGGCATTCAAGGTGCCTTTACGCGTTTGCTGGAACTCGGTAGTCAAGTCCAGCTGTCACATTTAGATAGCGCGCAGCAAACCATTGTTCAGCGCACAGCGCTGCTTCATGAAAGCCAAGGCGCGCAAACGCAGGCCATTCGAGCTGGCTGGCAGCATCTACAAGCGCAGCTCGCCGCCTGGTATCAGCGCATGTCTCAATTTGAAACCCACGCGATTAGTGCTGATGTAGGACAATATACCCATTTGCTGTGTCAGCATGAGCCTGTGACCGTCAGCAAACTCAATCTGCTCATGTGCGAGCCCCTCTATTTAGCGGCTGGTCGCAATGCGCCAAGCACAACCGAATCGCCCAGTCATGTACTTCACAGCCATGGTTCACGTTTACAAGCTTGGTTTGGCGATGAAAAACTCGCAGCATCTATGCTTCATATTCTGGATCAGATGGATTTATCTACGGTTCAAACATCAGCGCAAGCAGCAGTTCAAGCGCCTGCTCAAACAGAGGCTAAGCCCACGACTGCGGTAGCCGAAGCTTTGATAGATACCGACTTGGAGGATGCATCAGATACGCACAGGGCAACAACAGGGACTGGAAATACAAACACGCAGAGCGCAGACACGCCAGCGCCCGCTTTGACCATGGCCACGAATCCCCAGTGCGACACCAAAGCCGACGCCAATAAAAACAAAAACGAACCGAAAAGTGGCAAAACAAAGCAAACCACAGCCGAAATACATACCACTGTGGCAACGCCAATAACCGAAGTAACACATCTGCAAGCAGCGGCAAAACAAACAGTGCAAGCACAAGCGCTGACACCAGCGCAAACGCAGCAAGTCGAAGCAGTCAAACAGCTAGCCACAGCATGGCCGCAGCAGATGCCATCGGCACGTATAACGCGCGAGCAAAATCAACCCATAGCATCAGTCAAACCGCTGACCAAGGTACAAGCGGCGTTGCTTGAAGCCAATCAATTGCAATTAAAACCGCAGCCAAGACCACAAGCAGAAACGATGAAAGTCGCCATCGCCTCAGAAAAAGAGCGGCAAGCAGCCCTTGCGGCAGATAAGGCATTGACGGCAAATAAAACAGAGGCAACCGATACAACGCGAGTCACAGATGCGGCGCGCAATACACCGGCACCCGCTTGATGGGTGCCCATGCAAAGGCTTCGATTCACCTTAGCTAACATTTGCTTTGCTAACATTTGCTTTGCCAACATTTGCCTGAGCCAACAATTTGTCTGAGCCAACTGTGCAATTCAATGTTATTTTTCACGTCATGATTCTCATCATGATTCCAATCAAATGCCCGCCCAATGCGGGCTTTTGTTTGCCCATATCAAGCGCGCTTGAATATTGCAGCAAGTAACACTGTTCTTGGCGAAAAACAGCGCTATACCCAGCCACTGGCAGCAAAATGTGCCAAATCACCACAGCCTCAAGGCTGCGTAATTGCAATCAGCTATTTACACTCAGCACAGCACGACATTATGCTGAGACAAATCTCGTAAAAGAAAGAATAAAACGATGCAAACAGAACAAACATTTCCAATTGGCATCCCAGGTCAAAAATGGGGCGAGCCAGAGCGCCAAGCATGGCGTGCCCTAGCCCAAGTGAAACGCCTTTACAGCGAAGAAGTCTTACCCAAAATTGAAGCGCTCAAAACGCGTTTTGAGGTCGAGCAATATGGCGCCCTCTCTTACGATCCAGCGCGTTTTCCGCTCTATTGCATCAAAAGCAAACACTGGGATACCAACAAACCAACCGTATTAATCAGCGGCGGCGTGCATGGCTATGAAACCAGCGGCGTGCAAGGCGCACTGGCCTTTTTGGATCAGCAAGGCGAGCACTATAGCCAATATTTCAACCTAGTGGTGGCACCTTGTGTCAGCCCTTGGGGTTATGAAACGATCAACCGCTGGAACCCGCTTGCTATCGATCCTAACCGCTCATTTTATGCCAATAGCCCAGCAGAAGAGTCTGCCGCCCTTTGGCAATTGGCACAGGGTTTAGGCGAGGTATTGGTTCATATTGATCTCCACGAAACCACAGACACAGATGAAACTGAGTTTCGCCCTGCCCTTGCCGCGCGTGATGGCATCACTTATGAGCCAGACACTATTCCAGATGGTTTTTACACTGTGGGCGATAGCGAAAATCCGCAGCTGGCTTTTCAAGCAGCGGTCATCGACTCGGTTGCCAAGGTCACGCACATCGCGCCCGCCGATAAAAATGGCCAATTGATTGGCTCAGATATGGTGCAAAACGGGGTGATTTTGTATCCCATGACCCAACTTGGTCTTTCAGGCAACATCACGCAATGTCAGTACCACACCACTACAGAGGTCTATCCTGATAGCCCTAAAGTCACCGATGATGAGTGTAATCGCGCGCAAGTGGCGGCAATTATGGGTGGTTTGGATTATGTGCTCGCTCAGCGCTTGAAATAGTGTTTATGAAACACCATAATCAAGACGAATCAATCTAGACACAAAAAACGCAGCGAGGCTGCGTTTTTTATACTTGCACATTTAAATAGCTAGACTTAAGCCAGCCAATTATCTCAGCACTTTACTTAAAAAGGCTTGAGTTCTGGACTCTTGCGGATGACTAAAGAGAGATTCTGGATCGCCTTGCTCAACAATCACCCCGCCATCCATAAAAATCACACGGTCGGAAACATCACGGGCAAATCCCATTTCATGGGTCACAATCACCATGGTCATCCCATTTTGGGCCAATGATTTCATAACATCGAGCACATCGCCCACCATTTCAGGATCAAGCGCAGAGGTTGGCTCATCAAAGAGCATCAAATCAGGCTTCATCGCCAATGCTCTGGCGATGGCAACGCGCTGTTTTTGCCCGCCAGATAAGCTCGATGGATAGGCGTCTGCTTTATCGCTAAGACCCACTTGTTCAAGTAATCGATCGGCCTCAAGATCAGCGACTTGCTGCGACATCAGCTTTAATTTAACTGGCGCCAGCGTAATATTCTGACGCACCGTTTTATGCGGAAATAGATTAAAGTTTTGAAACACCATCCCCACTTTTTGTCGCAACTTATCAACGCAAGCACCAGGCGCCGTAATCGATTCGCCCTCAATCAAGATATCACCTCGATTGGGCTGCTCCAGCAGGTTCATACAGCGCAAAAAGGTACTTTTACCACTGCCTGAAGGGCCAATCACACTCACCACTTCGCCTTGATGAATTTGCTCACTAATCCCTTTGAGTACTTGGTTGTCGCCAAAGCTCTTATGTAAATCAACGATCTTAATCACTTTGTTTCAACCTCATTTCAAATCGCGCCAACATAAAGGTAAAGAAATAAGTCAGTAGCAAATAGATGATGGCGCAGCTAAAAAGCGGCACGCTGTCTTCAAAGGTTCGGCTACGAATAATTTCACCCGCGCGCATCAAATCAATGCCACCGATAAAACCAATGACCGCCGTTTCTTTCAGCAGCACGATAAATTCATTGCCAAGCGATGGCAGAATATTCTTAATCGCCTGCGGCAAAATCACTTCTTTCATTGACGCGCTGTAAGGCAAACCCAGAGAGCGCGCCGCTTCCATTTGCCCTTTATCAACCGCTTGAATACCAGCGCGAATAATTTCTGAAATATACGCGCCACTGTTTAAGCCAAAAGCAATAATTGCTGCGGTAATTTTATCGACATCCATCGATGCCAAGACAATGAAATAAAGAATGACTAACTGAACAACAACCGGAGTGCCGCGAATCACACTGACATAAAGGTGCGCTGGCCAGCGTAAATACCACTTCGATGACATCTTCATCAGCGTGGTCATCACACCCAAAACCGAACCGATCACCATGGCAAAGAAAGTCACAATCAATGTGACTTTCAAGCCATTGAGAATCAGATAAATGCCAACTAAACCGTCTTCACCGATTGGCGTAAATAAAGAGGTGTTGATTGCATCAATCATCAGCAACTCACTTCATGTGTTTAGCAACAAGTGCGTCGTATTGACCATTTTGCTTCATGGTTTGTAGCGTTTGGTTGATGCTATTGAGCAATTCGGTATTACCTTTCGCCACAGCAAGACCATAGAACTCAGGCGTAAAATCAAGCTCAATCATTTTCAGTTGTGGGTTTTTCTTCAAGAAACTGGCCGCTGGCTCACTATCAAATAGCACGAGATCCACTTTGCTATTTTTAAGCTCCATCACAGCTTCAAAGCCGGTATTAAACGCAGTGACTTTGTTGCTCAATTTCTTGGCCATCAAATCACCTGTTGAACCCAATTGCACCGCAATATGCTTATCTTTCAGATCGTCAACGCTTGTGATGCTGTCATTGTCTTGATTGACCAAAACCACTTGCGTGGCTTCATAATATGCAGTTGAAAAATCCACATTCGCTTGGCGCTCAGGGGTGATGGTCATTCCTGATGCAATCATGTCGATTTTGCCTGAGTTGAGCGCCACAATCAGCGAGTCGAATTTGATGTTCTCGATTTTCAGCGTTTTACCCGCATCCTTTGCAATCTGCTCAGCCAAATCGATATCAAAGCCCTTAATTTCATCGCCATTGACGCCGCCAACATACTCAAAGGGAGGGAACGCCGCATTGGTGCCTACCACCAGCACATCATCGCTTTTGCCACAGCCGCTCATGGTCAAAACTGCTGCAACGCCAAGACAAACAAACCCTGTTAATGACTTCTTCATTTTAAAATCCTTTTTAAAAATAATTCACAGTGCTCGACTATATACAGAGATAAAAATAAATCAATATTTATGCGCATATGCTGATTTAAAATTCAAATTAATTCACTGCCACTCGCCATTAACCAATCTCTACTTAACTATTTTGCAACAAATGAAGCGATATTATCCCTCTGCTAACTCGTACCTTGATGAAGATGCATAGATGAATTCAGACTTGAGAGACACAGAGAAAGCGGTTCGACTGGACGCATTTTTCAGCGCTGCCAGATAAATGAAAGATTCGATGCTTTAAATTGGCATTTTTGACTTCAAGAAAAGGGATGTGCGGTTAAATCATCCATAAAATATAGAAAACAGCAGAGATAGAATATTTATTCATTAGGCACGGATGGTTTATAGGGGTAATTCTCCATTGCCATGACACCTGACAGTGCTATCTCAAGGCAATCTCGTGGCCATAGCGAAGCTATTTTCAAGGCGATTCAAGGTATAAAAAAACGCAGCATACGCTGCGTTTTTTTATGGCATCAGTCAACTATTTGATCTGCGTTGCAAGCCAAGCTTTCATAAAGGCGACTTCATGCTGCTGAGCGGTAATGATGTTTTGTGCAAAGGTTTTGATTTGCTGATTTTTAAGATATGGCATCACCACTTCAGCCATTTTAATGGCCGCTTCATGGTGCGGTAGCATCCCTTGTACAAAGTCCACATTTGGGTTACCGGTGAGTTTCACCGTCATCATGCCATGCATGACAGCCATGGACTGACTCATCATCGCTTCAGATGCTTTCATATTTACATCTTTTGGATTGATGGTTTGATGATCCGCAAGCCATTGCTTCATAAAGGCCACCTCATGCTGCTGACTCTTGATGATATTTTCAGCCAGTTGCTTGATTTGTGGGTCAGTCAAAGATGGCAGAATTTTCTCGCTCATCACGATGGCACCTTCATGGTGCGGCAGCATACCGGCAACAAAATCGTAAGATGGCATACCGGTTAATTTTAGCGTGTGCATACCATGCATCGCCGTCATGGAGTCATGCATCATGGCTTGTGACGCGGAGATGCCATGTGATTCGTCATGATGAGCGTCATGCGCGAACACAGCAGAAGATGACAAAAGAGCAGCAAGGAGTAGAGAGAGGCGGACTTTTTTCATGATTTTGATCTCGTTATTTTGAAAACGAATGCATCATGAAGCATCCAGCGAATGGAAGGTCAAAGATTATTTATAGATTTATTATTAATACTCAGAAATAGCACAGACAAGCATGCTGGCAGTCTTCAAATCATGCAAACTTGCCGCCTATATGATGCCGTCACGCCAGTTTACTTTTACGACTTTCACGGCGCTACCTTCTCGTTACCGATTTAACGTCACGACCCTATCCGCACAAGCACCTCTGCGTCACGCTACCACATCAAATCTGTTGTTTCCAACAGATAAAAAGCCCGCTCATTGGCGGGCTTTTTATCACACTGATGACTACGAGATCGCAGTACACCTTAATATACAGATCCATTTCGATTGTGTTGGAAATCATCCATATTCGCGAAGCTGCGCGTACCACAATGGAAACTATAACGGCGCGCTTGCAGAAGGTTCGCAAGCTGCAAATAGGCATCATCGAAGTCATCACTGAGATCCTCAACACCTTGCGCAAGCCAGTGTTTGAGTAGCGATTGGTGTATCAAATAGGTAGTGCGATGTTTGACCAGCCTCAAACGAATAATCGGACGCAACTCTACTGGAATCTGTTCAAAACGCTGGGTCACGCGATCATGCAAAAATGCCTTATGAAAGGAGAACGCCGTATAACCGCCATGCAGTGATCCGCTTGCATCTTCAATTTGAGCGGGCGTTCGCGTCACCCCTAATACATCAGAAAAATGCAATTGATCGGCCAACTCATTGGTGATCATTAGGCTTTGACTCCCCCAACAATCTGAAATCATGGGCATACGCAGTGGCTGCTGATTGAGCCGTTTTTGCAAACTGGCTTTTTTGCCTCGATCTTTTGGCGCAAAGCGCATGGGTGCATCACCCAAATAAAGCTGCGGCATATCGCCATCGCTCGTCACTGGCTGCCAAACAAAATCATATTCATCGAGCCATGCATTGGGATCGCCCGCTTCATCCGCATACACATCACCAAAGCTCACTAACTGCAATGGCAGATACTCACTTAAAACACCTTGTATATCTAACATTCTATTCTCCCTTGCACTTAGTGAATCGCTTGCAGTTTTGCGGACATATCGGCGTAAAATTGCTGCCATGTTGCTTGCCACTGCGCCGTTAAATCATCCAAATCAATCGTGAGGCGATCTTGAAAACTCAAATGTCCCTCAGCAAGCACTCGGTCAAAGAACAAGGCTTCAAGCAAATCAGCCTGTAATTTGCGTCCGCGATGGGGATCGCAGCACATCAGTTTGAGCCAGCGTAACTGCTTGTCTTGATCAGATTCAGTGAGAATTTGCGGCAAAATTTTCGGGGCCAATGAACAGTACATATCATTGCCAAGCGCAAACTCTTCACTATCGATTTTACCTTGCGTCAAAGCTTGAAAAACGCTGTAGCTCAGCTCACCATCAATGAGCTTTGCTGCTGCATCAGCCAGCATCGGCGCGTCTTGAATATCAAAGCAAACCACAGTCATCAATTCATTCAGCACAGTTTGGCGCATTTCACGCAATGGCTCAGGTACTTGAGAAGACAAGCGATAGGCATGTAGATAGAAATAATCCCGCTTATAGGGCGATAAGCGATTGATCGCGCCCTGCCACTGCGCACGCTCGTCATCATCCAAATCGTTATATCGCTGTATTAGCTGGATAAGCTTGTCACCATCATCCATGCAAAGCGCGATTTGAAAAGCCACTTGGTCAAGATAGGAGATGCCCAATTCCAGTAGCTGCATATTGAAATGATTTTGATGCGCTTCACTGGCAAAGCCGCCTCTTGCTTGGCGATAACAGCGCGACATGGCTGCGAGTGTCGCCTGCGGCGCAAGGGCCATGGACAGCAAAATAACACGTTTGGCAAAAGCATTTGATTGCGCGCGATAAAGCCAAAAACAGGTTCCGAGCACCGGCCAAAATAGATCTAAATCATCAAACAATTTGTACCGCGGTTGCGCCATGGTTGGCGTTTGCTGATACCAACGCCCAGAGCGTTCTTGCTTGAGACATTGTTGCAAAGCTTGCACCAATGCTGGCAATTCACTGATGTCACCAGCATCCAGCCAAGCCTTTAAATGGTCGAAAAGACTTTGAGAAAGACCTTGGGCAAGCGCTCTTTGTGCGAAATTATCACTCGCAGCTTCAATTTGCGTTAGCACATCTTCTTTTAAGCCCGCACAAACCCATTCCGTTAAGGCTTGGGTCAGATGATCGTTTCGCTGATGAGTGCGGTCAAAATCCAGTAATATCGCCCCCAGCAATCGACTATGGATTTGCTCATCATCCTCACGCATCCACAGCTTAAAATCGTAGGCTTGGCGATTGCCATCAAAGGCGCGTTCAATCTCAAGGTAATCGTTATAATTGAAGCAATCGTAATCCTCGAGCGTATCCAATATCTCGTCGATTTGTCGCTTTTGCTTTGCCGATAATCCCTCAGCAACGATGCGCTCAGGCTGGGTATAACGGCGGTGAAATTCAGCGTCGCTCAAACAGCGTGTATCACTGTCTCCGACCATCATCTGATAGAGTGCTTTGGGTAGATCTTGCTGATCAAATAGATGATAAAAAATATCAACGATGCGAATAAAGCATGCCTGTTTCACCGAGCTGGTCACATCCGGTAGCAAGAGCTCATTTGCAAGTGGCGTTAAGATATCATCGAGATCGGACAAAATCGTGTTTTGTGCAGGAATGGCGCTTTGCGCGCAGCAACGCAAAATATGATAATAAAAATCCAGCGCATGCGTTTTGGCATGACGGATCACCAATACCGCATCTAAATTCTCAAAAATTTGCTGCTGACGTAATGCGGCCTCATGCTCGCCAGTCAACACATAGTGCCACAGCACCTCCCCCTGCGGCAGCGCCACGATAAAGGGGTAAAGCTGCTTGAGCGATGGCGGAAAATTTGCAAGGGATTCTGGTAATGGATGCTGCTTTGCAAAGGCATCGATTTCAATTTGCTGTGCCTGCGCTTTGGCTTTTTTATCAGCCTCTCGATAGAGCGCAATACCTGGCCAATTTGCCTTATCCGTAAAATCATTCACCGCATAACAAGATGTATCTGCCATCAAATTGGATAGTTGTAACAATCCCCATTGATAAGTTTGCGCAATGTCGCCAAGGCAATTATGGCGAAAAAGCGACACCTTGGATGCCATACCATGCGCATTCAGCGCAGTCGTTAACTGCTGCGCTAACGCAATCGCTGCCTTGGCATCACAAAATAGATAACTAAAACTCAACTGCTCGGTTACGGCATACAACAACACATCGGTTTGCCCTTGCGAACAATAAACCTGCTGCACAATCGCCTGCATCGGCGCCTTTTCTGCATCGCTATAAATAAACAGCAAACAGGGATCGTCATAATCCCCCAACTGCTTTAGTTGGCTGTGAATATCATCAGGGATCGTCGCAAGCGCTCTGAAGTCAATTTGACCGCACATAGATACAACTCTTTATTTTTATTAGATATATTTATCATTCTATCTATCAATAAGGAGAAAGAATAGCGCTACGTCCATTGCGTATCCCTTTGAATGTCATCAAATCTATCCAGAGCAAACGTAAGAAAATCGAAATGATGGACTCAATGACAGATATTTGAAAAAGAAGGCGCCACAGCCCGGTAGAAAATAATGCTGAGAAAGCAAAAAGGCCGCTGTAAAACAGCGGCCTTTTCTAAGGTGGCGGAGCAATAGGGATTGATTCGGTCGCTACGCGCCCTCTCCCTTCGGGCCAACGGCAGAGCCGTTGTTGTCTCGCTTCGCTCGGCTGAACCCTAGCTAGGGTTCACACCCTATATCTAACAGCGCGTTAGGAACGCCAGAAAGCAAAAAACCGCCTGATTAGGCGGTTTTTTTAATGTGGCGGAGAGATAGGGATTTGAACCCTAGGTGGGCTATAAACCCACGCCGGTTTTCAAGACCGGTGCTTTAAACCACTCAGCCATCTCTCCGTTGCGGGGCGTATATTACTGAGGGGAGAAAATCTTGTAAACACCTTTTTTGACTCTGACGCGCCGTTTGCACAAAAAGACAGCATATTTTTGTGATTTTTATTGCTGAGCCCTTTTGTTCAGCAAAATCAGAATGGATTTTGTTCAAATTCTTCGAAGATGCTCATCAAGATTCATCGATGTTAGTTTTATCTCGCCCCTTCTAGACTGAGAACAACACGTAGTTTCTGGAGATCAACATGATTGAACGACGCCCACGCGATCAACGCGGCTATTTTGAACTTGATTGGCTTAAGAGTTACCACAGTTTCTCTTTTGGCGACTATTACGACCCAAACCATGTGCAATTTTCCGCACTGCGGGTAATTAATGATGATTGGATCGCGCCGCAAGGCGGATTTGCAACCCATGGCCATCGCAATATGGAGATCCTCACCTATGTATTGCAAGGCGAGTTAAGCCACCGTGACAGCGAGGGTAACGAAGCGCGCATCAAGGCTGGCGAATTTCAGCTCATGTCCGCCGGCCGCGGTATTTTTCATAGCGAATACAATCACCATGAGGATGCGCCGGTAAAACTCCTGCAAATCTGGTTGCACCCCAATGTTGAGCAAACGCCGCCAAGCTACCAGCAGCGCGCTTTTCCGTGCCAAACGGGTCTACAATGGATCGTCACGCCATCTGGTGAAGGCGAAACCCTCACGATCAAACAAGATGCGCAGATTGCCCGAATTGAGCTCAATCCAGGCGAGCCATTTGAATGGCCGCTGCACCCCGAGCGCCACTACTATCTGCATGTGGTGAAAGGCGATGGTCAAATCAACGGCCATGCAGTGCGCTTTGGTGACGGCATCAAATTAAGCCATGAGTCCAACTTAACGCTGATTGCCAATCAAGCCTTTCAAGTGCTGCTTTTCGATCTGCCTGCAATACCGCGCTGAACAGCGGCCCTCACCCCTTTCTAAACGGCGCCGAAATAGAAAGGACATAGTGGGGTTTCTTAGTCTGTGCAAATTACGTGGCAATGAATCGACAGCCTCACTCAATTTGCGCATCGCTTTCACTCAGCACTTCACAATTTGACTGAAAACAAGGGGGTTCCAATTTGGCCCGCCTTGCAATTGCTATACTCACTTTAAAATCAAGCACAAGGAGCCGCTATGTCGACCGACTATACGCCCAAATGTCACCCTTCAACCCCCTTTCCTAAATTTCATGTGAGCCTCGCCGAGGGACAAAATCGATTATTGGTGGCCCCCCAAGAAGATTGTGATTGGCAACTGGTCGTGGTTTATCGCGGTGCCCATTGCCCGCTTTGTACCAAATTTCTCAATCGTTTGGCTGGCTTTAAACCACAACTCAAAGCTATTGGTGTCGATATTATTGCGGTCAGCGCAGATAGCGCCGAGCAACTTGCGCGCCATCAAGAGAAACTGAGCGTCAATTTCCCCATCGCCTATGGTCTATCAAAACCACAAATGCACCAACTTGGCCTGTATATTTCCATACCCCGCTCGCCGCAGGAAACCGACCATGACTTCCCAGAACCGGGACTCTTTGTGGTCAATGAAGCAGGCAATATTCAAGTGGTGGATCTCAGCAACAACCCATTTAGCCGCCCAGACTTAGAAGCGCTGGTTTCCGGCCTCACTTGGATTCGCGACCCCGACAATCACTACCCGATTCGCGGCACCGCGCACTACAACGATTGCGCCCTTGAAAGCTGATATTTCGGGCTATCTCAACATATTAAAAAAGGCGCTGAGAGCGCCTTTTTCATTGCTAACCGGTTATTTTCACTGACTTAGCGCAAACCCATACACCTTGCCGTCAAGATCCGCGACAATCAGCTGATTGTTTTGCACCGCAGGTGTGGCAAATACACCGCCATGTACATAGTGCGTTGGACTACTGGCTGGCGTGTATAACTTGGTGGTGTGGCCGGTTTTCGTATTTACTTTGAAAAAGCCTTGGGTCACTGGCGTCCAATACTCTTTGGCACCACTGGCGCCAATATAGACTTGGCCTTGATAGAGCAGCGGCGTCCCCCAAATCCAGCCATGAAGCGTGGTTTGCCAAATCGTCTTGCCGGTCTGACTATCAAATTTATACAAAATTTTGGCATCAGAGGTGCCCAAATAAAAATGGCGCTGATCGCTATCCACCACAGCCGATGACTCAACCCAAGAGCCCTCTGGCATCGTAAAGCGCCACTGCTCAGTACCTTGTGCGTTCAGTGCAAAGAGCACCCCATTACGCGCGCCAACAATAAGCTTATCGCCCACCGCGACGACGCGAGAGACAATGGGACTGCCGGTATCAAATTGCCAATTGATTTGACCGCTGGTTTGGTCAATTTGATAAACACGCCCACCCCAACTGCTGATATAAACCACCTTGTCACCCAGACTTGGCGTTGCGCGCACCATCCCATTGGTTTGTATACGCCAAATTTGTTTGCCGTTTTGGCTATCAATGGCGTAAAAATGTTGATCGGCGCTACCAATAAACAAGCGGCCATTGGCAAGAACCGGTGATGATTTTTCATAGTCAAACACCCAAGGGGCATGATTTGCCGGTCCAATGCGCGGTACATCGCCATCATTAAGATGAAAACGCCAAACCTCCTGACCGCTCTCTTTATTCAGTGCATAAAGGTAACCATCATCACTACTAAAATAGACATGCTTTGCATCTAGTGCTGGCGCGGCGCGCACTTTGCCCTGAGTGGCAAAGCGCCAAAGCACAGTTTGGCTGGCCTGATCTATGGCATAAAAATCACCATCATCACTGCCCACATAGATGCGCCCCTTTTCCACTGCGGGCGAAGACCAAATTTGCCCCTCAGTTGCGACCTGCCAAAGCGGTGTCATCAAATTTTCTTTGCTTTGGGCAACCTCTGCCTTGGCATCATGGGTAAGTCCAAACCAGCACAGCATGAGCAAGCAAGCGCTCAAAGCGTATCGCGTTTTTCGCTCCCTGCGTAAAGGGACCGGTGAAGATAATGAGAAAGAAAACATAGCAACTCCTTTGTCTTATTCGGTATCGATCAAACCACTATCGACATCGCGTCATACGAACATTCGTACTGACAAAGGAGGCTAAGAAAGACAAGAAAAGAAGTCCTGAAAACCAAGCTTAAGGATTCTAAAACAATCTAAAGTGCCCGTTTTTCACTGGGTGACGTGGATTCTGGCATCACTTGAATGGGTGATAAATTCAATTTTTCCAGCAGCGCATGAAATCTCGGTTGTGGGTAAAGCGGGCGATATTTCGGGTCTACTGCCAGCCAAAGCAAGGCGGTATGATGTTGCTGCTCCGCTTGCTCAAGCCAAGTCAGCGCAGCATCATACTCTCCGGCGCCAATGGCATAGCGCGCCTTTGATAGCGGCGGCTGGTACTGACCTAAATCAAGCTGCTGCGTATCGTCAAAAGCGAGCCAATCATAGACACCTTCCAGCCCCTGCGCTTGATAACGCCCAGCAACATGGCGCAAGGTTTCATCATCATAGCCTGCGTCCTTCATAAGCCATGTCAGTTCTGCAAAGGCGCGATCATGATCGCCAGTAAGCTCATAAATGGCTTGTCGAGACACGTGATAATAACGCTGCTCGGCGGCATAAGGCGCAAGTTTTTCAAGCTCTGCTAGCCCCTTTTGATAGCGCCCGCTCATGGTAAACAGCCAAGCAGCACTCTCTTTTGAATAACCCTGCGGATAGAGCGCGATATAATGCTCTAATTGCGTCATTGCGCCGGTAAAATCACCCATGGCCAGCAAAAACTGACTATAGAAGAAATGGCCATCCACGCTGGGCAAACTGCGCTCAAAGTGCTGACGCGCTTTCTCATGATCGCGCTGCACTAAAAAATAGAAATTGGCCAGTCGCTGCTGCGCAAAATGGTGCTCAGGCGCAAGCGATAACCCTTTTAAAAAAAGCGTTTCAATCTCCGCCTGCTGTTGCCAAATGCGCGGATCATGCTGATACAGGCCTGCGATTTTTGCACTGGCAAGCTCTAAATAGGCTGGTCCAAAATCCGGGGCTTGCACAATGACTTGATTAAGTAGTGTTTTCGCTTGTGAATAATCATCATCACTTGGCTGACTCAGTAGATAACGCGCTTTTTGAAAGTCAGCGAGTAAGGCTTCATTCATTGGCGTGGGTGCAGAAAAAGATAAGGGATGCGCAAGCCATAGCAGCAATAATGCGAGGATCCCCAATAGACTTAGCGCAACTGGAAGTCGCTTTAGATAACGTAAAGAAGAAGACAGTGAAATATCTTGATGCAGGGTAATGGCCGCAGCTTGCTCTGTACAAGCCATGGCCCCCATGGCACATAAAATAGCCTGATGCGACACATCCGCATTGGCGTTAAGTGGCTGGCATGGCCCGATATAACAATAGCCTTGCCCTGAAATGGTTTTTATCCATTGTGCTTGTTTAGGATGATCGCCCAAAGCTTTTCGCAGCTGATTCACGGCCACGTAGATCACCTCTTCGCCCACCACCCGCTCGCGCCAAACTTCAGCTAAAATCTGCGCTTTATTCACGGTTTTTCCGGCATGTGTAAGCAGTAAGTTAAGCAGTGCACTTGCCTTGGGCTCTAGCTGTATCTCCTGCGCACTCACACTCGAATCTATCGGAGCTTGGCGCAATACGCCGCGCACACTGCAATAGTGCTTTTCACCCAGTTGATATTCCATCGACGCATCCTTGCATTCACATGCAAACAATTAAATGCAAGGCGCAAATAAAAGAAAAGCGGCACACCGCATTTGTATCGAGCGATGCCAAATTTAACGTAACCGCCACCTATTGTTTCAGCGCGAAATGCCAACTAAAAAGCGATGCTCTGTGCATCGCTTTTTATCGATTCCAAATTTTCCAGAAAGACTGCTTGGTTATACGCTCGCAGGCTGCATTGGTATTTCTGTTGATGCTTGTTCTGACTGCTGTTCGTCGTTCTGAGGGGCAAACTGCGTCAAGTCCACGGCGCGATCAAACAAGCTAAGCAGGTGGCTTTGATGACTGACCATCAAAATTTGGCTATGCGGCAATTGCTCTCGCACCATGGCCAGTAATTTGTAGGCCGTTGGCTCATCCAAGCTACTGGTGGCTTCATCCAAAATCAGGGTGTCAGGCTGCTGCACCAAGGCGCGGGCAAGCGCCAGTTTTTGCAGCTCACCACCAGAGAGCTGTAGTGACCATTCGCGAACCTGCGATAGATCGTCAGCTAAATCCGCCAAACCCACCAAAGACAAAGCACGCTGATAAACGCCATCGTCCAGCTCAGCCAAATGCGGATAGCTTAAACACTCTCGTACACTGCTTTGCGGTAAATAAGGTTTTTGCGGTAGTAATAACACACCGGGTTGCGACTGCTGATAATCACCCTCATAAAATGGCCAGACGCCAGCTAAGGTACGTAAAAGTGTTGATTTACCCAAACCACTTGGCCCGCGCACCATCACAGCTTCACCTTTTGCTAACGCTAAATGCACATCATGTAGCAGAGGCTGACCATTAGGGCGTTGCACGCTTAACCCTTGCCATGCGAGCGCAGTGGTTGGTTGTGCTGACTGAGTTTTCTGATCTTGTTTGGCTGGCTCGCTCTGTTTCGCTTGCTGCTGACGCTCACAAGCTTCCATGGCTTGTAAGAATTGCCCTAAACGCACGACAGTGGCACTCCAGCGGGTTAAATCATCGTAGCGGAAAATAAACCAACTTAAAGAGGCATAGACCTTCATAAAGGCCATTTTCACTTGGAACAATCCCCCCACGGTAATGGCTTTTGCCATCAAGGCAGGAATGGCCGCAAAATAAGGCACCATAGCTGCAATTTGATGATAGGTATTGACCACAATCCCCAGCTTTTTCTCACGCCCCATCAGCGCTTTCCAGTTGGTGGTGATCGCATCAAATCGCTCATTGAGCTGCGCTTGCTCTCGGGCTTGCCCTTGCATCAGCGCAATTTGCTCTGCGCTATCGCGGCTGCGCAACAATTTGGCACGAAAATTCGCTTCGCGCTTTTGCTGCTGATAGAACAAACGGTGCAGTTTTCGGCCAAAGAAATGGGTAACAAAGGCGCCCAGCACGGAATAGATCAATGCCAACCAAAGCAAATAACCTGAGATCTTGATGTCATCAAAAAGCGGCAACAAAAAGCCACTGGAGAGATTCCACAAAATCACACTAAAGGCGGCCAAGGTTGCCACGCTTTTGATTAAGCCTAAAATCAACTCCAAGGTATCTGTGGTGAGCAATTTAATGTCTTCGGCAATACGCTGATCTGGGTTATCAGGCTCTCCAGTTAAGGTCAGATGGTAAAAATTTTGCTGACTCATCCATCGACTCACCAAGCGCTCAGTCAACCAAGAGCGCCAGCGAATTTCCACCCACTGTTGTAGCCATTTGGCATAAACCTTCATCACCACGATAAGCGCCACAATACCGATAAATTTAACCAACAAATCATAAATCAGTGGGCCATCAAGCGCTGCAAGGGCATCAAAAAACTCTTTATTCCAGAGGTTTAAAGTCACCGTTACTTGCACCAACAACAGTGACAGTGCCACAGTTGCTGCAAAAATCAGCCAAGACCACACACTCGCACGACTCAACCAATAGGGTTTTGCCAACTGCGCAAACTGTTTTAAAACAGACATATTCAACCTAAATGAGTAAAAGCACACGCGACATCCATTCGCCTGTGCTTTTGATTTAACCTTAAATGTTCAACCTTATTTGGCTGGTGCAGGCACAAGTGTCGCATCAATCCAGTTTTCGGTATTGAGCACGCGGCGCATGGTGGAGTTCAGCATCGTTGGCGTCACGATATCGAGCCATTGCACATAATCTGCCACGGGATCCATGCTATCGCCGTATTGCGCGGCATCTTTCAGCCAAGTCATGCGCTGGCGATCACCGATGTTATCTGCCACCAAGGATTGCTTACTTTGGGCGATCACTTCATCGAGCTCTTGCTGGCTCACGCCCTCTTTTTGAATCGTGGCAAGCTCAGCCAAGGCCATGGCTTTTAGCTCATCACCACGTTTTGGATCATGGCTATAGCTCACCATGCCATAGGCTTGGTCACGCTCGCGGTCTAGACGAATACCAAAGCGCACGGTATAAACGCCGCCAGCGGCTTCACGCAGTGATTCACGCATACGATTTGCGATAATGCGACTGAGCAAGCCCACTTGGTTTTCCGTCTCAACACTGTATTTTTCAGCGCGATTAAAGATCAGGCTGGTCACACCCATGGGCTCTTTGCCCGCTGCGATATGGATCGCATGGCGGCCACCGGCAAATGCAGGTAGTTTCACCGGCGCATAGTGGTGTGCTTGCGCGCCCGTCTTCACAGGTAATTGGCCGATATAACGCTGCGCCAAACCAATCACATATTCAGGCTCTGCATTACCCACCACAATCAGCTGATGACCCGTCGCATCGCCAAATAAAAGCTGCCAAGCTTGCATGAGTTTGGTCGTGTTAATCTCAGCCAACTCTTCTTTTGTCATGGTCAGTAACATCGGGTTATTGACGTAACGAACTTCATCAATCGCGGTATTAAACTGGCCTTCTGCGCTGGTCAAACGCCCTTCAATGCCGCGCTCAAGTAGCTGCTGCGTGGCTTTCCAAAGAGCTTCATCGGTTTGCGGTTTCGTGACTTGCAAATACAGATTTTGTAGCAAGTTCTCAAAAGATGCTTTGTCACTGCTACCAATAAAGCCATGGCTATCTTGGGTGATAAAGGTCATCAAACGGTTTGGATAAGGTGCATTGATCATCGCTAACTGATCGCTATTGAGACCACCATAGCCAAATTTACTGATATGACGCAGTTGATAAGCGCTTCGACGCAGCTCTTTGGGTAGATGCTGGCTACCGCCCCAGCCTTGATAACGTACCATGAGCTGATTTGGCGTATCGTCGCTTTGCAAAAACCACACTTGGGTACCATTGGCCAGAGTCCAGACTTGCGCGCCCTCTTTTACTTCATGGGCAATGATGTTGGCTGGTGCTGGAATATCAGACATCAAGCGATCAACCACCTCAATGGCCTTTGTTGCAGCAGGTGGATTGGCCTTGGCTTTTTGCCATGCCGCATCAATGGCCGCAGCTGTCGGCAGCGCACTTTGGTGCTCAGGCTTAATTTGCGCAATGACTAACGGATTTTGCGTCACCACCATCTTGGCAACCTGCGCATTAATCTCATCTAAGGTGATAGATTGCGTCAGCTTGGCAACCACAGCAGCATATTCATCTGCATCAGTGATGGGCGCTTGGGTGCGAAGACGGTTAAAGATCGACATCATCACGCGACCATTGGTGGTGTCACGCTGACCATCAGCCATTTGCTGATAGCGACTGTTGATCTCTTGGCGAACCGTATCTAAATCGCTTTGGCTAAAACCATGCGCGGCAAAACGGCTAAGCTGCATAAAGGCTTCATCAATGGCTGCTTGGTAATTTTGATCCACCAGCAAAGCCATTAAACGGTTATTGCGATAATCCGTCGCCAGCGGCTGGGCCATCATGATCATTTTGCTCACCGCATCACTTGGCACCTGATATTGCTCACGCAAGCGCTTATTCAAAACCTGAATGGCCATTTGGTTTAACAGCTGCGCGCGAAGCTCACCTTGTGTATGAGCTTGTGCTTCCTGCTGGCGAAAGTTAAAGGAAAGCACTTCAGTGGTAATTTCTGGATCAGCAATGACTTCGATGCGGGTGGTATTATCTAGCGTCACTTTTAAATCAGGACGGGCAGGCAATGTTTTCGCTTCAAGCGGCGCAAAATAGCGATTGAGCATGGTTTCAATCTCGCGCTGGCTGGTCGCACCCACCACAATCAGCGTCATATTATTTGGGTGATACCAATCTTGCCAAAATGCTTCAATTCGGCTGGCATCAACATGACGCACAAGGTCCATATCACCGATGGGGTCACGCTCGCCAAAACGACTGCCCGCAAGCAAGATCTTGCGATTTGCAGAGCCAAGACGCGCCATCATATTACGGCCACGACGCCACTCCTCTTCAACCACTGGACGCTCTTTTTCAAGCTCAGCTTGATCAAAGACTAAGGCGCTCGCTTGCTGAGATAACATGCGAAAGCCTTCATCCATCATCTTTTCTGAATTATTTGGTAAATGCAGAAAATATGAGGTGGTGTAGTACTCAGTCATGGCGTTGACATCACGACCAAATACCATACCGAGCGACTCTTGGTGCTCAATCAGCGTATTGGCTGGAAAATCTGTGGTGCCATTAAAGGCCATATGTTCCACTAGGTGGGCGATACCTTGCTGATCATCAGCTTCATCCAAAGAGCCTGCGTGCACAATTAATTGCAAAGAGACGCGATCGCTTGGGCGATCATTGTGCACAAAGATATAGCGCATACCGTTTGCCAACTGACCTTGCACCATGTCCGCACGTTTGGCGAGTGGTGCATCCTGCAACGCTGAATGTTGACCGATGCCAGACTCAATACCTAGTTGCTGACAGCCCGCCAAAGCCAAACACGCCGCCAGTAGAAGAGAAGTATATTTCATTGAATGCTCACAGCGGCGCAATCACTGCGCCGCACTATGTGTATAAAATTAAAAAATAATGTTGAATTAGTTACGAAGATTGACGTTAAGCCAGATTTGACGGCCAGCGTTGTAGTGTTCATCTGGAATATTTCTACCAAGCTGCATACCAGACATAGAAATCACTTCTTGGCGATTCAATAGGTTGGTCACGCTCATACCAAATACCACATGGTTTTTAAATTGGTTTGGAGTCCAATGCATAGACATATCCCATGTCACCAAGTCTGTCAGCTCTTTGGTCATCAAACTTTCAACACTTTCTGACTCACCATCAATAATGACGTCTGTTTGACCTGTCCATGCCGACGCTTTCTTACCTTGCTGGTAATTGATTCGGTTGTTCCACACCAAACCCATATCATTCCAGTGCATGATCAAATTCAAACTACTCTTCACTGGAGATTGATAACCACTAGTGTCCATTTCAGTGACACGCATTAACTGGCCATCCATCACCACCCATTCATCTTGATAGCCACTTCCTAAGTGATCGCTTTTGCCAAAGTTTCGGTCAATATCCCCATTACCACGGCGATGATCATAAGCCACATTCCAGTTAGCACTCAAAGCGCCGCCGAGGAAGTGATAAGGATCAATGGTGGTGATATCTAAACTCACGAGATGATTGTCACTTTCGACATTGTTGTGAACCGTTGCGGTGTTGGTCTTTGCGTCTGTTGAATAAGTCAAACCATCGCGCTGCATACGATAAAGGTAAACAGTTTCAACAGCGAAGTTATTCACATCAACAGCCCATGCTGCGGTTAATTCATCTGCATAAGGAATATCTGCATGATTTAATTTATACGCGCTATATTGCGTTGTTTTTTGGCACGTTAAATTATTGGGGTCTAGATTGTCCCAGTTACCATCCGTCGGTGTACATTTATTGGCTGATTTGTGGAACTTACCTTGCTCTGCTTTTAATGCCCAACCCAGCAAATTAGCACTGTAATAGCGTGATGCACCCAAGGTTACACGGTTAGTTTTAGTCCAATCAAAGTCCCAGCTAGCACTTAAGCGTGGTGAAAAGACAGTTTGCTCAAACACACTCAAATGATCAACGCGTCCGCCTAAATTCAACGTTAAACGATCCCAATGGATTTGATCATCAATAAACAAACCATATTCTTGAGAGTTCGCTGAGTAGTTCGCCGCTGCATAATAATTGATAACTGAAAGGTAATTTTTATAACCGTTGTAGTTATATGCAACAAATTCTTCAGGACGATATACTCGCGCAGTTTGATAACTTGCATTTACACCCATGTTAATTTGATGCGAGATGTCACCGAAGATAATTGGGTCAAGGCGCAGTGTCGATTTTAGCTGAACCGCATCTTGTTCTTGTTGCAAATTGCCATTAGTACCTTCTGCATAGTTCCCTTCTGCAGCAGTCACGGTTTTAAGATAATTGGTATCAGCCTCTCGCTGATCTTTTAAATGATCATAGGAAAGTGACGTTTCCCAACGCCCTTGCGACAATAAACGCTCGACTTTAAAAGTCCCACCAATCCCAGAATGCGAGTTGACCGTCTCACTCTTTCCTTGTGGTGCCTTATCATTACGAGCATCATTCGAAAAATTATTACTTTGATGATCGGCATAGCGAAAATCAGTGGTGGTTTGCCACAAGCCAGACTCCCACACGTGCGTCACAAAAATATTGTCCATGCGCTGATCGACATCTTTACTCAGCGCAAGCGGAATTTCTGAAACCTGATGGCTGACATTAATCGCGAGTTTTTGATTTTCACTAATCGCGCCACCCATATGCAGTGCATGCATACGTTTTTGATAATTCGGCTGATATTTACCTGAACCATCCATTGGATTGCCGTAATGGTTTTGGAAATTCTGACCTACTTTTTGTGCAGCATTCCAATCACTATCACTCATACGATAGTTATAATCGATGGTGAATTTTTCAGTAGGTTTACGCAGCTCTGCATTCACCACACCACCCGTAAAACCGCCATGCTCAGCGCTAATGTTGTGATCAAGCACTTCCACACCATCAAGCAAATTGGTATCTACAAAATAGCCTGATGTATGGCCAGAGGCCAGAGACCCAGAAGTATCACTATCACCGCTAAAGGTCGTACTATTATTCACCCCCACCCCATCAATGGTGTATTTGGTTTGGTGTGGGCGCGCACCCGCTAAAGAGATCTCTTCCGGCGTTAAATCGCCTCCTTGCATCGATTTTTGTGCATCATCAATGCCCACGCGCGGGTGGTGTTTCAAGACTTGTGAAAGCGTTGGGTTATCTTTTGGCGATTCTTCAAGTTCAGTGCGATCAAGAGTAATAGCGCTATCCGTTACGGTGATCACCTCTTGTTCTTGAACTTCTTCAACTTTGCTTGGTTCTTGAGCAGTGGCAAAGCCACCATAAAGTGCGCTTAAAATCCCCAGCGCGACGGGCGTCAATTTGAGATGCTTGTCCATAAATCCTACGGCGTAATGGGAATGGTTATCATTTTTGCGCGCATCTTGCCACACTCAAAAAAATAATCAATCCATTGATAACTATTATCACTCGTATTTTGATTAACAGAACAAAAACCATGCAAAATCTATGGTTATGATATGCATCTGATTGAATTTTATATTGGAAAATAGTGATAAAAAACCAGCAAGCGCTGGTTTATAAAACAGAGGATATTCAGACACGCAATCTCAACGCCAATATTTAGCGAACAACACAAAAGGCTTCCTACCGAGGATAAGCCATGGCCTGCCCAAATATTTAGGGGTGCCCCTGCATCAACTTCTGATGCAACTTTTGATCACCAAGTAGTACCCTAAGGCACATTTCTGAATGTTCACACCCGAGCGCCAATGCATGTTGGTAATGGGCTACTGCTTGCTCTAAATCAATCTCACAACCAGCGCCTAGGTGATAACAGCGCGCTAGCTGGTAGTGACAAGACTTGGGGTAGGATGAAAGTGCTTGCTGCCATAGCGCAAAGGTGCGAATTTGCCCACGAGGATAATCCAATAGGACATCCAGTTGCGCGAGCCAAAAGGCCGACTCTTCATCCCCTAACAACAAAGCAAGCTCATATAAATTCAGAGCTTGCTGCAAGTTAACTTCGCCCCCTTCCCCCTGATGCAGCAAATACGCATAGTGCCCTAGATGACCGCCAATTTGCGCCTTTTGCGTATCATCTAATATTTGCTGTCCATCCTTCTCTTTCGCTAACAGTGTCAGTCCGAGCTCAGCTGCCGCGCGAAAACTCTCAAATGCCGCCTGTTGATTGTGCAATGCCTGATAAGCGCAGCCTAAATCAAAATAAACCACGGCATCTTCAACAATCGCTAGCGCTTTTTGATACCAAAAGACAGCGCGGGGAAGGTGCTTTTGGCAGTTCAAACCATTGTGATAACAAATCGCTAAATTTTTTGCCGCTGTTGGGTGCTGCTCTTGCGCAGCTAAGCGCCAATATGCAAAAGCGAGCTCGGTATCTTGCGTGACGCCCCACCCTTCAAAATAAGCCGTGCCCATATCAAAATAAAAAGCCATATGCCCCTGCGAAACCGCTTGCTGGTAACAGGAAAAAAGCAGCTCGTAGTCTGGCTCGGACTGCGCTTTATAAAGATCGATCAAACGCTGCCAACACACCTCATATTTCAGCTCTGTTGCGCCATACCAATAATAAAACTCAGCCTTTTTCAAATCAGCAGGCACACCATCGCCATCACGATAGTGATCGCCCAAATTACGACAGGCAGAGCGATTGCCGCCCAGAATCGCCAGTCCATACTCTCGAAGGGCAAGCGTCATGGGATACTGCTCTGGCGCCAAACTTAGCAAATACCCTAAGTAAAAATGCAAAGATGCATTGATTCGCCCGTAATCGTAATGGTCTAAAAACTGTAATCTTGCTTTGTCATAATTGACCGCTAGGTGAAAATCACCTTCATCTAATCCCTGATAGTAAAACTCACCCAATAAAAAACCGCAGGCATCTCCACCGCGATTGCTACCCGCCAAAGCATATTGAAATGCCAGCGCTGCATTTTTCTCAATCCCATGCTCACCATAGGCATAAATGCGCGCGAGCAGATGATGACTCATCACATTGCCTAGTGATGCGGCGTGCTGCAAATAAGCAAGGCCCTTATCAACATCTCGCGCAACACCGCGCCCAGCAAAATAGAAATTTGAGAGATTGTTGTAGGCCCAGTGCAAACCCAATTGCGCAGCCTGCTGTGAATCCGCAATCGAAGCCTCATACCAAGCCACAATTTGCGCATCATTAAAGTCGCCTTTGAGCTCATGATCCGCCAGCCATGCCTGCGAAAAATAACCCCAGGCTTCGCCCTGCGCTGCAGCTTGCGCAAAAAGAGAAAAGGCACGTAGATGATCGGCCGCGATAGCTAAATTTTCATCACCATGCTGATAAAGGCGTGCAAGCGCCAATAACGCAGGACCATATTGCGCATTCGCAAGCTGTTCTATGGTTTCCACATCCATGGGGACCTGTGCTTGAGCATGAGCCAGCTGTTTTATGTACTTCACGAATTGAAGTGTTGCGGCATCGACACGGATGGCATCCGTAGCCGCTCGCGTAAGGGAGTGAGTCAATGATTTATCCATCATCCGTTGATAGAAAATATAAAAATATCAATAACAAAGGCTAAATATAACCCGCGAATTTCAAAAGAGTAAACAACAACGGCGATCACGCAAGAATTGCAACGAAAAGCGCCGACTTGATCGAATCAAAAAATATTTATCGATCTGATTCACAGACAAATAATTCCATTTCGCGAACCATATCAATTACGCAACGATCCGCTATGATGAACTTGATAGATTTGCTTTCGATAGGACTTAAGGATGAGTATGAACAAACGCACCGCTCGCTGTCCCAAATGCAACCATCTTCTCATGGACCAAGACAAAAAATGTCGCCATTGCAATGCGGCTGGTAAACGTAAAATTGTTTCCATCGCGGCACTGATCGCCGTTGCCTTGGTCGTCTTCGTGAACCTGCCACGATCGCCCCTCACAGATGCGCAAAAAG
Source organism: Vibrio stylophorae (assembly GCF_921293875.1). Taxonomy (NCBI): domain Bacteria; kingdom Pseudomonadati; phylum Pseudomonadota; class Gammaproteobacteria; order Vibrionales; family Vibrionaceae; genus Vibrio; species Vibrio stylophorae. Next base: position 1,127,411 of record NZ_CAKLDI010000001.1, on the reverse strand, counting down.
CGGTCGATAGCAAAGGCACAGACCGTGACCGCTATATTCAAGAGCTGAGCCTGGGCGAACAAGTACAGCCCGTAGAGCTCATCGATTTAAAAGAAAGCAAGCAAGCACGGCGCAAACTCGTCGATGCAAAATACCAAGCAACGCTTAACGGCGATGAACAAATTCTTGCCACTGCCGCTCATTTAGCGCAGCAAATTCAGCAGCAACATGAAGCCCAGTTTGTCAGCATTGTAATCTATCAAAGTGACACGCAGGATATGCCACTGCTTGAGCTTGAATACGCTGAAGATGGGAAAGGTAAATCTGGCAAACAATCAGGCACCTACTTTAGTGAGATTTGGTATACCTACTAAGGCTCACGACACATAGAACCCAATAAAAAAGCGCCCAAGGCGCTTTTTTATTTTTCATTTAATCAACGATTGGGATGATTCAAAATGTGATCTTCCCAATCGATAACATCAATTTCATACACGCATTTATTTTGTACAGACTCGCCCGCTTTGTGCATGGCATCTTTCGAGCCAGTGATCAACGGGTGCCATTCAGGCAACGGTTCACCATCTGCAAGTAAGCGATAGGCGCAAGTTTCAGGAAGCCAGTTGAATTCGTCGATTTTATCGCGGGTCAGCTTTAAGCACTCTTCGCCAGATTCAAAACGGTTGGCGTAGTCTTTGCAGCTGCAGGTTTGATGATCAAGCAAACTACAAGAGACATTGGTGTAGTAAAGCTCGTCGGTATCATCATCGATCAGCTTATGCAGGCAGCACTTGCCGCAACCATCACAGAGCGATTCCCATTCACTATCACTCATTTGTTCGAGGGACTTGGCTTGCCAAAAGGGAACTGCTGCGGTCATAGGGGCTCTCTACGTTGATCGATGATTTAAAATTGCGGCGCATTTATACCCTGCGCGTTGCCAAATCTCAAGGCGAGCTATGTTCGCAACTTGTAATTTCATGCTGATATGGTAGCGTGCAGCCCCCATTGATTTCAAAGAGCCTTGTGATGGATTGTCGTCTCGGTTGTGGCGCTTGCTGTATTGCGCCTAGCATTTCAACATCTTACCCGCTTCACCCAAATGGAAAAGCAGCGGGAGAACGCTGTAAACAGCTGAATACAGACAATCTATGTAAGCTTTTTGGCCAAAAGGAGCGCCCTGCGGTATGTGGACAGTTTCAGGCAGAAATGTGGGTTTGCGGAGAAACCCGCGAGCAGGCGCTGGCCACACTCACGGATTTAGAAAACTGCACTCAAATTGACGTGCGAATGGTGAATTAATAGCCTTCTTTAAGCATGGCGCAAAGCTTATGCGCGCGCTCTGCTGCTTCAATCCCCATATGGGTGAGATAACCGCCATCCACTTCGGTCACAATCCCTTTTGCATGCAAGCGAGCCATAGCTTCTGCTTGTTTTGGCGCTTCGTGACTCGACACTTTTACCCCTTGATGCATGGAGTCAAGGTCAAAGGCAAGTAGTAGATTTAGCTCAGTCAGTTGTTCTTGGTTTAAGGGCATAGCGCCTCCTTCACTTTATTTTCAGTTAGCTTAGAAAAAGCTGGCCAAAATTACTGTGAAGACCGTGAGATTCTCTGCTTTTTTTCATGCGCTAGCGCCCATTTTTACTGATTTAGCGACAGCAAGCCTGCGATGTCGATGAAAAATCAAACAAACAAAAAAGGCGCCGATCATCGACGCCTTGTATAAAGCTGAACAACGATTAAGCAACCGCTGAAACTTGACTGGCTTGCGGGCCTTTTTGACCATTTTGCACTTCAAATTCGACCCTTTGGCCTTCTTTGAGTGTTTTAAAGCCATCACCCGTAATCGCGCTGAAATGAACGAACACATCCGGCCCGTCTTGCTGTTGAATAAAACCAAAACCTTTTGTTTCGTTAAACCATTTCACTTGGCCAGTTACTTTTGACATGAGTAATCCTATTCTTGGTGTAGAGCACGCTCCATTCGAGCTAATATTTGAAACCTTGCAGTAAGATAATTCCTACCAAACTGGTCAAATACTGCACAAGTATTACTCAGAAATTTAACATCCGCATCCACTTATTCCCTCCTTATTCTGAGGAAAAAGTAAAGTTATTAGGCATATCACATAAATCAATGAGTGCTCAGTTTCGGCTCAATCAAGAGCGTGTGTTGCAACGAATCCCTACGTGACTCTCAGCTTAGCGCGCCCTACTTGCAATCAAACAGCGAATGATGATAATCGAACACTGTTCAATCCGCGTTCAGTAGCGCGACAATTAAGTGTTTATTTGCCACGCCTTTGGAATGTCAATCAAGTACAGGATGTTATGGCTAGAAGAAACGATCACACCCACGAGCAGCTGATTCACATCACTTTAACGGAAGTGAATCAATTTCTAGAGAACCAGCCCTATCATGCTCTGAGCCTTCGTAAGATTGCGGCAATGATAGGTTATGCTCCCAGCACCTTGATTAACTTATTTGGCAGCTATGACATGCTATTACTGCATGTGGTGAGCACCATTGTGGATCGTTTAACCGCGGAGATTACCGCTGCGGTCGAAATCGAAAATGACCCGCAGCAGCAACTGCGAGTGATGGCCAAATGTTATTTGCAATTTGCCAAGGCGAATCCCTATGCCTGGCAATTGGTCTTTGCCCACTCCATGGGCGGCGAGCAGTTACCCAGCTGGCAGCAACATCGCATTGATCATCTGCTGGGGTTGATTGAAACCATGGTCGCTAAACTTGGACCAAAGCTCGATGCCGAGGCCACCATGCAAACAAGTCGGGTCCTTTGGGCTGGCGTACATGGCATCACTCTATTGGCAGTGGACGATAAACTCTTTACCGCGCAACCTGTGGATGCCGGACATCTCATTGATAATTTATTACAGCACTACTTAGCAAGCTGGTCTAAATAAGGAAGACGCATGTCTCGCACCTTTCAACTTTTGCGAAATCGGCGTTTTTCGCCCTATTTTTTTACTCAAGCCTTGGGCGCATTAAACGACAATATTTTCAAAAACTGCCTACTGATTCTTTTTGCCTATGCCGCACCGCAGGCGCTTGGACTGAGTAGTCCCATTTTGACCAATTTGGCAGCAGGATTATTTATTCTGCCCTTTTTCCTTTTTTCAGCTTATGCCGGGGTGATCACCGATCAGTGCGAAAAATCGAAACTCATTCGCCGCATAAAATTTGCTGAAGTAATCATCATGGCGTTAGCTGCTTATGCGTTTATCAACCAAAGCTATTGGGCGCTGTTACTCCTACTTTTTGCCATGGGGACGCAATCTGCATTTTTTGGTCCGGTAAAATATGCACTCTTGCCGCAGCACCTCAAGTCGCAAGAGCTGGTGCCTGGCAATGCACTGGTGGAAACCGGAACCTTCGTTGCTATTTTGCTGGGCACTATTTTGGCTTCATTTATTGCAGAGCACGAGGCGCGCTTTAGTATTGCCGCGGGTGCCGTCCTCTTTTTTGCGCTACTGGGCTATGTCTGCGCCTTAGGGATCCCGAAAGCGCCTGCCGCCAAAGATGCCGCGCCCACACGCTGGCGTCCCATCGCTATGAATATGCATACCCTTCAACTTGCCAAGCAAGATCGCAGTATCTATCAAGCGATTTTGGGCATTAGCTGGTTCTGGTTTTTGGGTGCTTGCTACCTCACGCAAATTCCTCATTTCACCAAAAGCTATATTGGCGCCAGCGAATCAGCGGTCTCCATTTTGCTCGCTTTCTTTTCCATTGGTATTGCCCTTGGTTCTTTGCTCTGCGATCGACTTTCTAACCATCGTATTGAGATTGGCATCGTACCCTTTGGCTGCATTGGTTTAGCGCTCTTTGGTTTTGACCTTTATTTTGCAGTGCCCGATGCGCCGCTTAACTTGCATGGCTTACAGGCGCTTTTAGCTGAGCCATCGCTCTATCGTTTATTCTTCGATCTCACGGCACTTGGCGTCAGTGGCGGTATTTTTATTGTGCCGCTTTATGCCTTAATGCAGCAGCGCGCTAAAGAAAATGAGCGCGCGCAAATTATCGCCGCCAATAACATTATGAACTCACTCTTTATGGTGGGCAGCGCAGGTTTGGGCATCGTTATTTTGGGGCTATTCGGCTGGTCGATTCCGCAGTTTTTCCTACTGCTTGCCGGATTAAATGCACTCATAGCGGCTTATATTCTGTTGCTGCTCCCTAACTTTGCACTGCGCTTTGTGGTCTGGGGACTCAGTCATAGTTTGTATCGTGTACGCCACCAAGATTTGCACCACATTCCAGAAGAAGGCGGCGCTTTGCTGATTTGTAATCATGTGAGCTATATGGATGCACTTTTACTGGCAGGCGCGGCGCCAAGACCGCTTCGCTTTGTGATGGACCGAGAGATCTCAGAAACGCCCGTACTGCGCGCCTTTTTCAATTTAGCCAATGTGATTCCAGTGGATGCCAACGATGGCACCAAAGCGCTGCGTCAAACCTTTGCCAAGGTCGATGAGGCGCTCCTCAATGGCGAATTGGTTTGTATTTTTCCCGAAGGTCAGCTCACCTATGACGGTGACATGGGCCCATTTTTACGCGGTATTCATCTGATTATTCGCCGCTCGCCCGTCCCCGTCGTCCCCATGGCGTTGCGCGGTTTGTGGGGTGGATTTTTTAGCCGCTATGGTGGGCGCGCGATTGTGAAATGGCCTTGCCGTTTTTGGTCAAAGGTGACCATTGTCGCCGGTGCGCCAGTCGATGCGCGAAGTCATGATTTAGAAGATCTACGAGAGATAGTATTGAAATTACGTGGTAAAGAGCGCTAAGAACTCAGAGGGTGTTCGCACCCTCTGAGTTCACTCGCTGCATTCAATTCGTTTTTCGCCTGATGGCCAGTCCCAAGAAGCAACCCGTCCAATCAACCGTCTAATAAACAATAGGGTTATGAAATTAAGGTCGCTTCAATCAAAATGTTGCGCGGTGTCAGTGCACGCTCACAAAAGGTTGAGAGCGTAACTTGATAGCCTTGCTCTTCAAGATAACAGCTACGATCCAAACAAAGCCAAAGCTCTAATGGGCGACGAAAGACCTGCTGAATCAGTTCCATTTTTGCAACCAAGGCTGCGCGTGCTTGCCCTTGCGCTAAAAATGCTGCCAAGTCGTAATCATCTAAATCAATCGCCACAGCTTTTTGTGCCACCGCCCAACGGCAAAAATCAGCAAAACCTGCTTCACCTTCTTGTAGCAAAGATTTTTGCACATTGGGTAGCGGCATATAGCTATCGTGATTAAGCGCGTGGCGCTGCATGGCATCAAAGCCGAGACGATAGCTCACCTCTAGCGCACCTTTGCGCTGAGTATGCTGTCCGGCGGTCACGGTTTCTTGCAGGGCGAGTTTCAAATCCGCCTTTTCAAGTACCAGCATACTTTGCTGCGCTGCTTGTGAAAGTGGCTGATAACGCGGAGATTGAATCAAATGGTAACAACAAGGGGAAATGGCAATATGTTGCGTTTTCGCTTGGCTGGCAGCTTGAATCAAAGTGACATGCAGATCGCCGCAGGCATGAAGCGCCACTGCGCTTTGCGCGCTTTGACAAAGCGCACGACCCGAATCACTAAAAGCATCACCATGAACAAATGTTTGCGCGACGCCATCACGCTCAGCCATTTGATTGCCATCATCACACAGTTTTTTTTGCCACTCTAAGCTCACCACAGGCTGCGAACTCATCATGCCAAGGACACGCCCCAAATGACCTTTCCCTGCGCACCACTCTAGCCAAGGTCTTGGATGTGGCTGCGTTAGCGCACCTGCAAAAGCGCAAACCTGCTGCCATTTTCGACCGGGTACGCCAGTCTCGATACGCGCAGGCAGTGTGATATGTTGCGGTGAAATGGTGGGTAGCTCACTGAAATAGTGCAGCAATGACAGCTCAGGGATCCATGCATGCAGCACAGACATCAAGCTATCGCTTTCTTTTAGGGCTTGAAGATCAGCCATCGACAATTCATCGAGCCATGTACAAAGCGCAGGATGCGTTTGACGCCACGGTAAATCTAGCCAATGAAAGGGACGCTGCTGCCAAAGATTTTGCGTTTGGCTCAGTAACTGGTCCAGCACATTAAAGCGAGAAAAAAGATCCGATGAATCTGTCATAGCCATACTCATAAATGGGGTTATCAAGGATTGTACGGATTCAATATTCAACAGCAAGCTCAATCAATAAATCAGTCAATAGGGCTTTGATATTGTGACGGCCGCATGGAAATTCAGCACCCTGAATGCAAAAAACAAAAAGCCTCGTAAAACGAGGCTTTTAGATAGCGAGGTAGATAGTCACATTAGAGAATTGGCAACTCGATATCAGCAAACATCGCGGCCACTTCTTGATTGTTCTTTTTGCCAATCGCCTCTTCCACCACAGGTCGTGTTAGATGCGGGGCAAAGCGCTCGATAAAATCGTACATATAAGTACGCAAGAAAGAGCCCTTACGAAAACCGATGTTGGTGGTACTGGCATCAATAATATGACTGGCATCAATGGCCACCAAATCATTATCAAGCTTTTTATCAATGGCCATGGATGCGATCACCCCAACCCCCATACCAAGACGTACATAGGTTTTTATCACGTCGGTATCCGTCGCGGTAAATACGATGCGTGGCGTAAGACCTGCTTTACCAAAAGCGACATCAAGCTCAGAGCGACCTGTAAAACCAAAGACGTAAGTGACCAATGGAAAGGCGGCTAAATCTTCTACCGAGATATTGGATTTTTGCGCCAAAGGATGGTTTTTGGGCACTACAATGGAGCGATTCCAGTGATAACAAGGCAGCATCACCACATCGTTATAAAGATGCAGGGCTTCTGTCGCGATGGCAAAATCAGCGCCCCCTTTGGCCACCGACTCGGCCATTTGACTTGGCGTTCCCTGGTGCATATGCAATGCCACTTGAGGATAGCGCTCAGTAAAGCCTTGAATCACTGGTGGTAGTGCATAACGTGCTTGCGTGTGGGTGGTGGTAATGTGCAGCGTACCGCGCTCAGGATGCGTATGCTCGCCAGCAACCGACTTAATGCTATTCACGCGCGCAAGAATATCTCGAGAGATATCGACAATGGCCTCACCGGCAGGTGTGACGTGGGTAAGATGCTTACCACTGCGCTCAAAAATCTGGATGCCCAGCTCATCTTCCAGCATGCGTACTTGCTTACTAATGCCTGGTTGTGAGGTGTACAAACTTTCGGCGGTCGCCGAAACATTGAGGTTGTGATTGACCACCTCGACGATATATCGCAGCTGCTGTAATTTCATAACTGGTTGTACATCCTTGTCTTCGCAATTAAAACTTCAGCGTTTATGGGAGAGATTGGCAACAGTATCACCAATGTGTAGCGGCTATTAATAGCGAAAAAGCATATGGAGGTCACGCGATTAATCATTTTCGTGAGAATTAATCCTCTTTTTTCTTACCAATCCAGTAACATGGTGTGATAATGCAGACAAAACATACATTGCTCTGGGCGCACACCCCCCTGTTAGGGTATGGTAAAGGCTAATTGAGCGAAGGTTAAGGAATCAAGAAGCGCTTCATGAATACCATTCTTATTGTTTCTCTTATCGTAGTGCTGTTCATTCTGATCGTGGGGTATAACCTCATCGTTCAGCAACGGGAACGTGTTGCTACCAACAAACGCAAAGAGATGGCAAAGTACACCGCCATCATTGATGCAACCGAAGAGCTCATTGGTAGCGCCAACCATATTCCTTTTAGCAAGGATCTTCTGGTGTGTCTCAATATGCGAATTGTTGATGCGCTCAAAGAGATGCGTTCTATTGCGCCAAAAGATCGCAGCCTTCCAGTTCGTATTAGCAACCTTGAATCACAAATTGAGCAGCTCAAGCAAACCTATAACGGTGATGGTCAACCATTTAAAGTGCCCAATACGGATCGCCAAGCCATCGCCCTACTGCAATTGGTGAAGCGTTTAAAAACTGTGGTGCGCACCGAGCACTCTAAAGGCAACATTGCCACTGCTTCCTATGTTGCAGAGTTGGGTCGCCTTGAAGTGATGCAAATCAAGATCAATATTGAAAACGTCATTAAACGTGCACGCGAAGCCCACTCAAAAGGCCAAATCGGTACGGCGCAGCAGCTTTTGAAAAAAGCGCTCGAACTTGTCGCTACCAAAAACGACAGCTACTCCGTGCAAGCCCGTGAAAAACTACAAATGATGTTTGATGAGCTTTCAGCATCACGTGCGCAGCAAAATAATGTGGAACGCGAGCAGATGGAAGCAAGCACTAAAAACGATATTGATGAGCTCTTCCAGCCGAAGAAAAAATGGTAATGCTCTGTTTGTAATAAAAAAAGCCGCTAATGCGGCTTTTTTATTATTTAAATCATGCTTATTGCTTAAATCACGATGGTTTCATCACTGTATTCACACACGTATACGTGCACTACCACTAACGATAACGACCGCGGCGTGAACCGCTGGCTTGGCCAGCCAATGACAATAAAGTTTGGTTGGTGTGTGCATGACAAATAGCCACAGCTAAGGCATCTGAGGCATCAATTTGTGGTTTTTGCTGTAAGCTCAACATCGACATCACCATCTGCTGCACTTGCGATTTATCGGCAGCCCCTGTACCCACTACGGCTTGTTTAATTAAACGCGCGGCATATTCTGAAACAGGTAAGTCATGATTAACCGCGGCAACGATCGCACTGCCCCGTGCTTGACCAAGTTTTAACGCAGAATCAGCGTTGCGCGCCATAAACACTTGCTCAATGGCAAAGGCATCAGGCTGAAACTGCGCAATGATTTCACTGACACCGGCATACACTTGCTTTAAGCGCAGTGGCAGCTCAGTGACATTGGTACGAATACAGCCACTGCCCAAATAGGTCAGGTGGCGACCTTGTTGGCGAATCACGCCATAACCGGTAATACGAGAACCTGGGTCAATCCCTAAGATAATACTCATTCTAATGTTGCTGCCACTTCATCTGAGATCTCACCATTGTGGTAGACCTCTTGTACATCATCTAAATCTTCCAATGCATCAATCAAACGCAGCAATTTGGGTGCAGTTTCCGCATCCAGATCTGCTTTTGTGGATGGCACCAAAGTCACCTCAGCATTGTCAGCGGTAAAACCTGCGGCATCCAGTACATCTTTCACCGGCCCAAACTCAGCAGGCGTGGTCAATACATCGATGCTGCCATCATCATTGGTTTCAACATCATCGGCGCCGCCTTCAAGCGCAGCTTCCATGACGGCGTCTTCATCTAGACCCGGCGCATAGGAGATCACCCCTTTTTTCTCAAAGAGATAACTCACGCTGCCATCGGTGCCCAAATTGCCACCCGCTTTAGAAAACGCATGGCGCACACCAGACACAGTTCGGTTACGGTTGTCGGTCATGCACTCCACCATCACCGCTGTACCCGCAGGGCCATAACCTTCATAGATCACGGTTTCCATATTATCATCGCCTTCGCCACCAGCACCGCGGCTCACCGCACGATTAATGGTGTCACGGGTCATATTATTGGATAGCGCTTTGTCGATTGCAGCCCGTAGGCGAGGATTATTTTCAGGCTCTGCGCCCCCCTCTTTACTTGCCACCACAATCTCACGAATAAGTTTGGTGAAAATTTTACCGCGCTTGGCATCCTGCGCAGCTTTTCGGTGCTTAATGTTGGCAAATTTACTATGGCCAGCCATGATTCGCTCCTTTATTTTTAGGCATCACTGCCGATTCAACAAACAAATGATTTCTCTCATAAAATAGCAGCATACTCACCGCTCGTCTGTGGCGAATATGGGATCAAATAAAATAAAAAAAGGGGGCAAATTTGCCCCCTTTTTCATTTGGCGTTTTTATTCGCCTGCGTTTTCTTTTTTCGCGGCGATAATGCTCAATGCAAGCTCTTCTAGCGCTGCTGGGCTTGCTGGGCTTGGTGCATCTGTCATCAAGCAAGATGCGGCCGTGGTTTTAGGGAATGCAATCACGTCACGAATGTTATCCGTACCACAAAGGAGCATCACCAAACGGTCCATACCAAAGGCAAGGCCTGCGTGTGGCGGCGTACCGAACTGAAGTGCGTCAAGCAAGAAGCCAAACTTCTCACGTTGCTCTTGTTCATTGATACCCAAGATTTCAAATACAGCTGATTGCATGCTGGCGTTGTGAATACGCACAGAGCCACCACCCACTTCATAGCCATTCAACACCATGTCATAGGCATCTGAGTTTGCCACTGCAGGGTTTGCTTGAAGCTCTTCAACGCTACAAGTCGGCGCTGTGAATGGGTGGTGCATCGCGTGCAAACCACCTTCTTCATCTTGTTCAAACATTGGGAAATCAACCACCCAAAGTGGTTTCCAAGCCGCCAAATCAGTCAACTCGAGGTCAAGACCAACTTTCAAGCGCAATGCACCCAAAGCTTCAGTCACAACGCGCGCGCTATCTGCACCAAACAGAAGAATATCGCCAGTTTGTGCATTGGTACGCGCAAGTAGTTCAGCCACAATCTCAGGGGTCAAGAACTTCGCTACAGGCGATTGAATACCTTCAAAACCTGCGTCTTTGTCGTTTACTTTCAACCAAGCCATACCCTTGGCACCATAAATGCCAACGAACTTGGTGTAATCATCCAATTGCTTACGTGAAAGTGACGCACCGCCGGTCACACAAAGGGTCGCAACGCGGCCTTTTGGATCATTGGCTGGATCAGCGAATACTTTGAAATCGACATCTTTCAGTAGATCAGCAACGTCAACAATCTCAAGTGGGTTACGAAGGTCTGGTTTATCTGAACCATAACGACGCATCGCTTCGCTATAAGGCATGATTGGGAAATCGCCCAGATCAACATTCAAAAGCGACTGCCACATGTCACGAATCATAGTTTCCGCTTTCTCACGCACTTGCTCTGCGCTCATGAAAGAGGTTTCGATATCAATTTGGGTAAATTCTGGCTGACGGTCTGCACGCAAATCTTCGTCACGGAAACATTTTACAATTTGGTAGTAACGGTCAAAGCCCGCCATCATCAGCAACTGCTTAAATAGCTGAGGTGATTGTGGCAACGCATAGAAGCTGCCTTTATGAACGCGGCTTGGAACCAAGTAGTCACGTGCACCTTCAGGGGTCGCTTTGGTCAACACTGGGGTTTCAATATCCAAGAAACCATTTTCATCTAAGAAACGACGAACAAAGCTGGTTGCACGTGCGCGCATTTTCAAGCGATCGCTCATTTCAGGACGACGAAGGTCAAGGTAGCGATACTTCAAACGCTGCTCTTCGGTGTTCACTTGGTTGAAATCAAGTGGTAGCGGCGCGCTGCGGTTAATAATGCTGATGCCTTTGGCAAGCACTTCTACTTCACCAGTTGCCATATCTTTGTTGATTTGGCTTTCAGGACGAAGACGCACTTCACCCACAATTTTGATGCAGAATTCGTTACGAAGCTGGTTCGCGGTTTCAAAATCATCACCCATATCTGGGTCAATCACCACTTGAACAATGCCTTCACGATCGCGCATGTCGATAAAAATAAGACCGCCAAGATCGCGACGGCGGTTAACCCAACCACAAAGCTCTACAGTTTGCCCTGCAAGAGACGCATTTAGATGACCACAATACTGGGTACGCATGATGAAATTTCCAACGGTTAATAAAGGCGGTTTTGGCAACATTTGTTTATTTAATGTACTGGGGACATAGCAGACCATCCCAGTACTGTTTAAATAATCGCCAAACACCAGCTTCTTGAGAAAAAAGACAAGGTAGTATAATGGAAAAAATCCTCGGGCGAAAAATTTGCGCACTGGATGCTGCTTTTTTCGCCATTGCTGTGATCTGGCACTGTGCCATGGTTTGAGAGAAAACGGAATCTCCCACTGCATGCCATGACAAAGGCCATCTTTTTCTCTACAATACGCGCCCTTTTGACGCGGCTTGATAAGGTTTCAACATGCACCGCACTAGCGCTAAAGATCAGCTTTTTGCTGCCCCGATTGAGAAAATGGGTGATTTCACCTTTGATGCTCATGTTGCTGAAGTTTTTCCCGATATGATTCAACGCTCGGTCCCGGGCTATAGCAATATCATTTCGGCCATTGGCATGCTTGCCAAGCGCTTTGCCACGGCTGACAGCAACCTTTACGATCTTGGCTGCTCGCTAGGCGCGGCCACCTTGTCCATGCGCCGCAATATCGAAGTAGATAACTGCCATATCATCGCCGTGGATAACTCCAGTGCCATGGTGGAGCGCTGTCAGCGTCATATCCAAAACTACCGCGCTGACACCAAAGTCACCGTGATTGAGGCGGATATTCGCGATATCAGCATCGAAAACGCCAGCGTTGTGGTATTGAACTTCACCCTGCAATTTTTAAACCCTGATGATCGCGAGCGACTACTGGCGAAGATTTATCAGGGTCTCAACCCAGGCGGCATTTTAATTTTGTCGGAGAAGTTCACTTTTGCCGATGAAACCAGCAATGAGCTACTGATTGATCTCCACCATGACTTTAAGCGTGCCAATGGCTACAGCGAGCTTGAGATCAGTCAAAAACGCAGCGCCTTAGAAAATGTGATGCGCCCTGACAGCACACAAACACATCATCAGCGCTTTGCGCGCCTTGGCTTTAGCCACAGCGAAACTTGGTTCCAATGCTTTAACTTTGGCTCCATGTTCGCCATTAAATAACTCAATTTTTTGCCCGCAGGCCAGATTTGGCCTGCACAAGCGCCCGATTGGACTGAACCCATGATCGATTTTTCTGACTTTTATCAGCAAATTGCCAAAAACCGCCTGAGCCCATGGCTCACCACATTGCCATCTGAGCTTGAAGGCTGGATCCAAGACAACCGCCATGGTGATATGCCGCAGTGGCTGCGTGTGTTGCGTAAATTCGCCAGCTATGAAAGCGCTGACCAAGTGGATCTAAAAACGCAAGTTGCCTGCCAATATGACCAGCCGTTAAGCGCAGGTTTACAAACCAAGCTTGAGAATCTGCTGCAAAGCTTTCACCCATGGCGTAAAGGCCCATTCCATCTCCACGGCGTGCATATCGATACTGAATGGCGCTCTGATTGGAAATGGGATCGCGTTTTGCCGCACCTTTCGCCACTAAAAGGGCGTTATGTCTTAGATGTGGGATGCGGAAATGGCTACCACATGTGGCGAATGCTGGGTGAAGAAGCCAAAATGGTAGTGGGCGTTGACCCATCAGCACTGTTCTTAATGCAGTTCGAAACAGTCAAACAGTTGGTTGGACGCGAGCGTCCGGTGCATTTATTACCACTTGGCATCGAACAACTCACTCCTTCACACGCTTTTGACACAGTGTTTAGCATGGGTGTGTTATACCATCGTCGTTCACCTATTGATCACCTGCTTCAGCTGCGTGACCAATTAACCTCTGGGGGTGAACTGGTATTGGAAACATTGGTCATTGATGGCGATGAAAGCGATGTACTCGTGCCCATCGACCGCTATGGCCAAATGCGAAATGTATGGTTCTTCCCATCGGCAAAAGCACTCAAGTTGTGGCTTGAAAAATGTGACTTTGTGGATGTGCGTATTGTTGATGAATGTGTCACCAGCACCGATGAGCAACGCAGTACGGCATGGATGCGCAATCAGTCATTGCCTGATTATTTGGATCCAAATGATTCAAGCAAAACAATCGAAGGTTATCCGGCACCTAAACGTGCAATTTTAATTGCAAAAAAACCGTGATAGCCATTATCAAACTCGAAGGATTGCGTATAATGCTTCGAGTTTAACGATAACCCTTGGGAGATCTTGATGTTACGGCGCAGTCTGCCTTTTTTATTGCTACCGCTTTTCTCTGGCTGCACGCTTCTCTCGCAACAAGCACACGAGCAAACGCTCGCGGCCATGACCCAGTTAGAAACCAATCTACAACGGTCATTGGATGAAAACCGCGCCGCAATGGAAGCCAATAGTGTCCAGCAAAACAATCGAATTGAAGCGCTGGAACAAGAATTAGCGAGCCTCAATCAGCGCTTATTCCATTTACAACGAACGACTGTCCAGCTCAAAGAGCAAACGGAAGCCTCCCAACAAGCACAATCTTCCAATCAAGTGCCTCCTGCACCTCGCGTTGAACTCCCCGCTGAGCTCAAAGGTAAAATCATCATCGGCTCCAAAGAGTGGGTTTGGGTTGATTTTGCCAAGCAAAGCTACCGAGCCCGTATCGATACCGGCGCCACCACTTCATCTCTTAATGCTACAGATATTCAAGAATTTGAGCGCGACGGCGCCACTTGGATTCGCTTTAGTTTGAGCCATGCTGATGACCAAGGTAAACCGACCATTGTCGAAGCCCCTTTGGTTCGCTGGGTCAAAATCAAACAAGCCTCGGCAGAAGAAGTAGAGCGTCGCCCTGTGGTTGAAGCTTGGATTCGCCTTGGCAGCGTGCATGAAAAAGCACAATTTACCCTCGCCGACCGCTCTCATATGGAATATGCCGTATTGCTCGGTCGTGAGTTTTTCAAAGATATCGCCATTGTCGACGTAAGCCGTCAATTTGTACAACCAAAGCCCAGCGAAAAAGCTCCGGCTGAGACCAAATAACAAGCGCTATGACCTCACGCGTCCCCTTTTATATTGCAATTTTCATCATGGTGGTGGTTGGCCTCGCCATGAGTTGGTACCGCCACGATGTTTATGGTGTACCTTGGACTCCCGGCGAAAGCCGCGAAGTATGGGAAGTTGAAGCCCGTATTGAATTTGATAGCTATGGCGATCCCGTCAAAGTTTCTATGGCCACACCGCAAAAGCAAGCAGGCTATATTCTGATTGATGAGTCGACTTCATCACCCGGTTATGGTGTTGCGCAAGTGCATAACGGTCATGGTCCACGCACTGAGTGGACCAAACGCGAAGCAACCGGCAAACAACAACTTTTCTTTAAAGCCACTTTCCTTGCCGATAACCAAGCGCGCGATATTTTTGAACCGCCATCAGGACAATTCCCTGTGGTCAGTCTCACTGCGCCACAAATGACCGCTTCAGAAGCGCTGATCACCATTGCCAAAGATCAGTCTGCAGACAACGCCACCTTTACCCGTGAGTTGATCAAACTATTCAACAATCCGGATAACCAAAACGCAGCCTTGCTTCTCAATAGCCATTCGCAGGTCAAAGCGATCTTTGATTTGCTCACGCTTGAGAAAATTCCAGCGCGTATTGTGGGCGTACTCAATTTAGAAGATGGCCGTCGTCGTCAAAGCATCGACGATATGATTCAAGTATGGGATGGCAAAACCTGGCACCTATTTGACCCAATGACCGGCAAACAAGGTAAAGGCCCGCATCAAATTATTTGGAACCAAGGTGGACATTCCTTACTCGATGTCGTTGGTGGTCGCAATAGTGAAATTTGGTTTTCAATGATCACTCAAGAGATCACCCCGCAGCAAGCCACTGATGAGCTCGTCAAGCTTGAAGGTCTACTGAACTTCTCGATTCATAGCCTGCCCATTGAAGAGCAAGCGATGTTTAAAACCATCATGCTGATCCCAATTGGTGCATTGATTGTGGTGTTCCTGCGCATCATCGTGGGGCTGAAAACCTCTGGTACCTTTATGCCGGTGCTGATCGCCGTAGCCTTTGTGCAAACACAACTGCTCACCGGGATCATCGGTTTCCTCTTGATTGTCGGCACAGGCTTGGTCATTCGCTCCTACCTCTCACGGTTGAACTTACTGTTAGTCGCGCGAATATCAGCGGTCATTATCAGCGTGATCTTTATCATCGCCGCCTTTACCGTAATCTCCTTTAGAATCGGTCTCAACGAAGGTTTAACCATCACCTTCTTCCCAATGATCATTTTGTCATGGACCGTTGAACGTATGTCCATTCTATGGGAAGAGGAAGGCGCCAAAGAAGTCATTAAGCAAGGTGGTGGCTCGCTACTGACTGCAGTCTTGGTCTATATGGCGATGACTTCAGATATCGTTCGCCATCTCACCTTTAACTTTATCGGCCTGCAATTTGTGGTGCTGGCTTTGATTCTGATTTTGGGTAACTACACAGGTTATCGCTTAACAGAACTGCGCCGCTTTAAGCCACTGGCTGAGGATTAAGTTATGCTGCAACGCTTACTTAATCGCTATATTTTTGACCGCTATACCACGCCTGCGAAATTACGCAAAAAAGGCATTATGGGCATGAACCAACGTAATATCGGCTTTATTAGCCGATATAACGACCGCAGTAAATTCCCATTGGTGGATGACAAACTCAAAACCAAGCAGATTGCCGAAAAAGCGGGGGCGACTGTGCCCAAACTACTTGGGGTGATCAGCAATCAAGGGGATATTCGTCATATCTTCAATATGCTGCCCGAGCATGCGGGGTTTGTGATTAAACCGGCGCAAGGCAGTGGCGGTAAAGGCATTTTGGTGATCACTCATCATCAAGATGGCGTCTTTACCAAACCATCTGGCAGCACAGTCGATCGCATCGATATTCAGCGCCATGTCACCAACGTCCTGGCGGGCTTGTTTAGTCTGGGTGGTAAAAACGATGTGGCGATCATTGAGTCGCTCATTGAGTTTGATGATGTCTTTGATGGCTTTAGTTATGAAGGTGTACCCGATATTCGCGTGATCGTGTTTAAAGGTTACCCTGTCATGGCGATGATGCGCCTATCCACTGCCGCTTCTGATGGTAAAGCAAACTTACACCAAGGTGCTGTGGGTGTTGGCATTGATTTAGCCACAGGTACCGCCCTTCGCGCAGTGCAATTTAACCAACCTGTCACCCATCATCCAGATACAGGTCGCGCGCTCAAAGAGTTAACCGTGCCGCATTGGCCTCGCCTACTGGAGCTTGCCGCTAGCGCCTGGGAGATGACCGGACTTGGTTATATCGGTACCGATATGGTGCTCGATAAACAGCGCGGTCCTATGGTACTTGAGCTCAATGCGCGTCCCGGCTTGGCGATTCAAACCGCTAACGGTCAAGGCTTATTACCTCGCCTGCGTTTTATCGAGCGACTGGGTTATGAAGGGCCAGCCCGCACCGCCAAAGAGCGGGTCGAATTCTCCGCCCACCATTTTGGTCATGTTGAAAAAGAGCTCTAAGGAGCTCTTTTTTTATTGGTCACAATACCCCTTTATAACCCTTTGATTACGCATCATTGTTATCCGCTCTCTCCATACCACAGGCATCTCGAATCAGGATTCTAAATCGCTATAACTAATGGCTATATTGCATAGCCTTTCGCTCTTTGTTTGTCGATTTTTTCGCTTTTCCTTTGCGCAAAATTTGTTAGTCTAGTTTGAAAGTAGCCATCCAGACATAGGGAAGTACAGATGACTGAGTCCACCCTTTTTGATTTTGACCAAGTGGTCGAGCGCCGTCACACACAAAGTGACAAGTGGGAAAAATATGCAGGCCAAGATATTTTGCCAATGTGGGTGGCTGACACCGATTTTCGCTCGCCACCGGCAGTCATTGAAGCGCTACATCAACGCGTTGACCACGGCGTCTTTGGCTATGGCCATGCACCTGAACACCTCACCCAATTGATTATTGAGCGAATGCAAACGCGCTATCAATGGACCATTGAAGCCGATTGGTTAGTCTATTTGCCCGGTTTGGTTTGTGGTTTGAATTTGGCCGCACGCGCACTCACCGAAAGTGCGCAAAGCATTATGACCCCAAGCCCTATCTACCCGCCTTTTGTCTCTTCAGCCAAACTGGCGGAGCGCGAACTGATTAAAGCCCCTGTGACCTTGCAAGCTGACAACCGCTGGTTGATGGATTTAAATCAGGCTGAACAGAGCATCACAGAGCAAACCAAGTTGCTGCAATTTTGTAATCCGCTCAATCCAGGTGGCACGGTTTATCGCCGAGAGGAACTTGAAGCAGTGCATGCCTTTGCCAAAAAACATGATTTACTGGTGTGCAGTGACGAGATTCATAGCGATCTGATTTTGTCGCCCGATGCCAAACATATTCCCTTTGCCAGTCTCAATGAAGATGCTGCGCAGCGTAGCGTGACACTTATCGCACCGAGCAAAACCTTTAATATCGCAGGCTTGGGTGCCTCCATTGCGATTATTCCAAATCCAGCGCTTCGCGCGCGCTTTACCCGCACACGCCAAGGCATTGTGCCAAGCCTCAATGTGCTGGCCTACACCGCAGCAGAGGCGGCCTATGACAAAGGACAAGCATGGCTCGATGTGCAGCTCGATTACCTGCGCGGTAACCGTGATTACCTGCTGCGTGAAATCAACCAAATTGAAGGCCTGACTTTGCATCCATTTGATGCCACATATTTGGCATGGATTGATGCCAGCGCCCTCCCTGTCGCCAATCCATTTCTGTTCTTTGAAAAGGCAGGCGTCGGTATGTCACCCGGCAGTGACTTTGGTAACAGCAAATTTGTACGCTTGAATTTTGGTTGCACAAGAGCGCTTTTAGAAGAAGCCGTGAAACGAATCAAAACGGCGGTTGCGGGATTAAACTAACGATTTAAATGAAGGCGCAGAGGATGCGCCTTCATTTTTAAGCATGTCGCTGCGCGCGCCTTACTTTCTTGGCCAGCAAGAAAGTAAGCAAAGAACTGGCCCCTGATTGCGCTTTCTCTTGACCCATGGCATCTTGTACTTTTGCACCGATTTACATGTGTTCCCGACATACGTAAATCTTTCGCGGCATCCTGCCGCTTATGCAAACAAGATACCCAGCGCCAAGGCGCAATCAAAGGGGAAAACGCCTCTTCGAAGCTTTTCGCTCAAAATCGACCGAATGAACTTGAAGCTATGCCTCAGCTTGCTCGCTAGCAATCACATCACGTAATGCATGTGGGTGCAGTTTGATGCACACGCCTTGATAAGAAAACGCGACAGTGGGATTGGCTAACCGCTCACCTTCACCGCTCGGTGAGCTGAGCTTCACCTTCACGCCAAGGGCTTTGAGCAAAGGCCAATTTTCGTAAAAGGCGGTAAAATGCATCTGCAAATCAGCTAACAGTTGCTCAGGGGTTTGCGCGCCGCTTTCAATGACAAACTCAACATGCTCCCAGCCCTCTTCTGGGTAGGTTTTGCCTCCAACAAAAGGCAGCTCGACGACATCCGTTGACCAAGGGCCAAATGTCACAGGCTCACGCATCGCCAACACATAAATGGGGCGACCATTGATGATCTGGTCGCTTAAAACATCACTGCAATCTTGCCAATGGGTCAACAAGCTTTGCGCTAAGGCATTATCATTGACGCGAAGGGCTATATGGTCAGGCTGCATCGTAGCAAGGGGTAAACCCAACAAGCGGGATAAGGCCTGCAAACGCGTAGCAAAGGTAGGTAATGAGTCGGTCAGCTGAGCAATCAATGATGGTTGAGACATAGTTTTACAGTCACGAATATTTTTGAATAATTGCGCATTGTAAAATGCATGGGAAAAAAAGCGAAAAAAAAGGTGCAATCCACCATTTGCCCATGGCGCGACTGCCCTTTCTTTGGGTATGATTAGTGACTATCTTGAGCTTTCGCTCAACGCATATTTAAGCAGCACCCCCAGACTTTGCCAAAAAGTGTGGCTGTTGGTGCCCGTCGATGGGGACATTTGTCTCTTTAGATTTTAATTACAAAGATTCATTCACTGGATACGTTCAAGTGAATACAAGGGTTTGCAAGTGAATATTCAATCATTAATTAGCGACAAAGTAGAACAAGCGCTGCTCGCTGCAGGCGCACCTGAAGGCAGCGCCGCTGCTGTTCGTCAATCTGCAAAAGCACAGTTTGGTGACTATCAAGCCAACGGCGTGATGGGCGTAGCCAAGGCACTTGGTCGCAATCCGCGAGAAATTGCGCAACAAGTGATCGATCACTTGGACCTCGATGGCATCGCAGAAAAAGTTGAAATCGCGGGCCCTGGTTTTATCAATATCTTCCTGAACAAAGCATGGCTTGCTAAACAGGCAGATGCCGCACTTACAGACAGCAAGCTTGGCGTGACTGCCGTTGATGCGCAAACCATCGTCGTTGACTATTCAGCACCAAACGTCGCCAAAGAGATGCACGTCGGTCACCTTCGCTCCACCATCATTGGTGATGCCGTTGTGCGTACCCTTGAGTTCTTGGGCCACAAAGTGATTCGTGCCAACCACATCGGTGACTGGGGTACGCAATTTGGCATGCTGATTGCCAATCTTGAGCGTGTACAACAAGAGTCTGGCGAAGTTTCTATGGAACTGAGCGATCTTGAAGCTTTCTATCGCGACTCAAAACTGCGCTACGACGAAGATGAAGAATTTGCAGTGCGCGCACGTGGTTACGTGGTGAAACTACAAGGCGGCGATCAATACTGCTTGGATATGTGGCGCCAATTGGTGGATATCACCATGACTCACAACCAACGCAACTACGACCGTTTGAACGTGTCATTGACCAATGACAACGTAATGGGCGAGTCCATGTACAACGACATGCTGCCACAAATCGTGAACGACCTAAAAGCCAAAGGCCTCGCGGTTGAAGATGATGGCGCGCAAGTCGTGTTCTTGGAAGAGTTCAAAAACAAAGATGGCGAAGCCATGGGCGTGATCGTACAAAAACGCGATGGCGGCTTCCTCTACACCACCACTGATATCGCCTGTGCGAAATATCGCTACGAAACGCTGGGCGCTGATCGCGTACTTTATTTCATCGATTCACGTCAGCACCAACATTTGATGCAAGCGTGGACCATCGTGCGCAAAGCTGGTTATGTGCCTGAAACCGTCTCTCTAGAGCACCATGCCTTTGGTATGATGCTGGGTAAAGATGGTCGTCCATTTAAGACCCGCGCTGGCGGTACCGTTCGTTTGGTTGACCTATTGGACGAAGCTCAAGAGCGCGCAGCTAAGCTGATTGACAGCAAAAATCCAGACATGGACAGCGATGAGAAAGCGAAAATCGCAACCGCAGTGGCCATGGCTGCCGTGAAATATTCTGACCTTTCAAAGAACCGTACCACGGACTACATCTTTGACTGGGACAACATGCTGGCCTTTGAAGGCAACACCGCGCCTTATATGCAATATGCATACGCGCGTGTTTCTTCAATCTTCAAACGTGCGGGTATTGCTGAGTCAGAATTGACTGGCGAGATTCAAATCACTGATGAAAAAGAGCAAGCGCTGATCGCGAAACTTCTTCAGTTTGAAGAAGCGGTACAAAATGTTGCACGTGAAGGCCAACCACACTTGATGTGTGCCTACCTTTACGAACTTGCCGGTCTGTTCTCAAGCTTCTACGAAGCCTGCACCATTTTGAATGCAGAAGACGAAGCCGTGAAACAAAGCCGCTTGAAACTGGCATTGCTCACCGCCAAGACCCTAAAACAAGGTCTAGACCTATTGGGTATCGAAACCCTAGAGCGTATGTAATTGATTACCGCGCCAGTTATAAAAAACCGCCTTCGGGCGGTTTTTTTATGAGTCATTTCCATAACAATTTAAGGTAATTCCCATCGCACATCTCCATAAATAAAATCTCCTGTATTAATATCTATACAATGATAGGTAAAGCCATTCCCATCTGGCACCACAGAATAAATCGCACCTGAAGTGCTTTTATACAGTTCAAAAGTAAATACCGCCCCTTTACTGACATCAATAAGATTTAACATCACTTTTCTAGGTCCACGTGTTCCATAATCACTTATAATCGCAATTACATTTAAGTTTTGGTTGTATATTATCTTTTTGACTGAATGACGAAAAATTAAAAAATTATCTAGTTCTGAAATTTTACTCGCTGGTTCATGATTATTCTTTTTATATATTTCATTTTCATTGCTGAAATAAAATGTTCTAGCGACATCATCATAAAACACACTCGACATAACCGGGTCATGTATTGACTTAGGGAAAAAATCACTTAGTTTAGTATCAATGTTATACACCTGAATATATTTTTGACCATCACGATAGATACCATCAGCAATAATATAAGGGTACTGCAGCTTGAAACCCGTTTTATTAATCAAATCAAACGGTATTTCCTTCGTCTTCTCATGAGCAATGATGTAGGCTGACTTGTAGTCTTTTGCATAACACATGGCAACGTGACTTGATGGCTGAGAAATTCGAATCAACCCTTTCTTCTTACATGGATCCTTTGTTGTTGTAGTTATCACACCATCTTCAGTTAAAGTGTAAGTTAAGTCCGGCTGAATATTTATTCTTGTTTCATTGCGTGTAATCTCAAAAGGTAGATCGCGGCCATGCGCAGCGCATGTTAAAAATAATATTAGCCCTATAGAGAAGTTAATCGATTTCATCCTGACCTCTTCACGTCAAATGTTACACTAAAATAGTCTAACTAAAGTAAGGTAGTGTTACAGCATGAAATAGTTCACAATTACCATTTGGTTCCTCAAGATAATCCACAGAAGATTCAAAATAGATATCTATGCCAGATATCTTGTTTGACCTATATCACAATTAAGAATTAACTCTTGAATAAGATCGCGTTACATAGATAAAAATATGCTTATATTTTCTTTTAACTCCAAATCCCTATACCAATAGTTTGTATAGCCGCACAAAATAACCACCTCATCTATCTATTTTACATAACCGATATTTGATATATCTCGATTAATGCACGCGTTCTACATACCTCATCACAGGATCTCGTTCAGATTTATGGTGGTATGGGTATGATGCGACGAATTTTATGATCATCAACAATGGATATGTTTATGAAAAAAATCATTTTAGCTGCTGTTTTTTCAATCTTTATGATTGGTTGTGGCGAACATGAAATGCCAGAAGTAAACAAAGCTAACTGTAGTAAATCAAAGCGCTCTCAAGAAGTAACCAAACAAATAAAGGATGGCACACCCCAGCAGCAGGGCGATTTTTATTGGGAATGTCAGAGATTATCAGTATCTTCCATGAAGAAAAAAAGCGAACCGATGGAATTCAATCCTTTCTCAAAATGAAATAATTGATCATAAAAAAACCGCCTTCGGGCGGTTTTTTTATGCCTAACAAAGCTAAATTAAACCGCTCTCAGTAATACAAAGGTTGCAGCACCTGCTGCAATACAGCCAAGCATGACTGGCATCACGCGTCGCCAGAGCGCAGTATCACCGATGCTGATCACCATGCACATTTTAACGAAGGTGTTTACTGAGGCGGCAATCAAAATACCCAGTGCAGCTGTGCTCACCGCCAAACTTTGGGTACTTTGCCGGCCTAAAGCCAAGGAGATAGCATCCACATCAGTAATGCCTGAGAGCGCGGCTAAAATCAAAGTCCCCGCGCTACCAAACCAGTCTGATAACAAGTGTGAGAGCAGCATAATCAAGGCCAATATCACCCCAAAGAATAACGCCGATTGTAACGCTAGCGGATTACTTTGCTCCTTGGGCTGCTCCACCAGCCCCACATCACTGGTGCGCCAAATCCACCATGCGGGCAAATAAAGCGCAATCATCATCACCAGCACCACAGGCCATAGTAGTTTGACTAACTGCGGATTGATCACGGAAAGCACAATCACTAAACGTGGGAACATGGTGCCGCAGCTCAGTAAAATGCCACTGGCAAGCAGTGGACTGATACTTTTTTGCTCACGTGAGAGCTGTGAAAATTGCAAGGTCAGCGCTGTTGATGAGCTTAAACCAGCAAACACAGAGGTAAAGAGAATGCCGCGCTTGGCGCCGCCAATTTTAATCGCAAAATAACCGACAAAAGAGATACTGGCGATAAGCACCACCATCCACCAAATCTCATAGGGGTTCAGCGCTTGCCATGGACCAAATCCTTGATTCGGCAAAAGTGGTAACAATACGATGGAGATCAGCAATAAACGCAAGCCTGCATCCAACTCATAGGCTTGCAGCTTTTGTAGTGCCTGGTGCAGCTCTTTTTTATTATCCAATACCAAGGCGGTGATCACCGCGGCCGCGGCGGCCAGCACCACTTGTCCAGAGACCGCCAGCACGCCCAGTACATAGGTGACCATCAGGCTCACCACTCCAGTAATGCTGATATCGTCGCTCTTTTTCTGCTGAATAAAAAAGGCGATACATGCCAGCAGCACTAATGCAATCAATACAAAGCCAATTAATAATGGCGATAGTAAATGGCCTAAGATACCCACTAAACCGCCAAGTAGCCCCACCAGCGAGAAAGTACGAATACCGGCGACGCGACTGCCATCTTGGCTATTGCGCATCACCCAACCGCGCTGCGTGCCTACAATCGCGCCCAGCAGCAGCGAAATAATTAAATTCCAAATGGTGTGCTGCTCTGTCATCCACGCACTGATTTCCATATTCCCCCCTATGACGCTTATCGCGTGACATCCTTGCCTAACTTTCAGTGTATGTCTTTTCATTATGGGAACTGTGAATCGGTTAAAACAACACCGCCAACCGAAGATTCAACTAACTGATTTGTAAGTTAAATCACTATTTTTTCGATGTGTATAAACATAAGCAGTATCTGAAACAGCAGAGTAAGGCAACAGCGCCATATTGCAGCCAATAAAAAACCGCCTTCTACATGGCGGTTTTTTATTTCGACAAAGTCGACTGCTTGGTAGTCGCGTCTTAATCCCCTACTTTCACAACATCTTGAATGATTTTTTCTGCGATAAGCTGAATGTCACGTGGCTCATCTTTTTCATTCCATTCAAAGCTTGCGATTTGTGCATTCGCATCAACTTCAGCAAATGAACCGAAATCAGTGGTATAAGAGCCGCAATATGGCATAGACACCAAGCTTACATTATCGTGATGAATGATAAACGCATGTTTCACATGAGGTTTATTTAGAGATTTACCACCGTTATTAAAGTTACGGGTGTAGTCCACTTGAATATCCAAGGTGCCATCGGCAGATTGTGGATGCTCAGCAAGGATCCCCTGCGCCTTCATTGCAGCAGTTAAATCCTTGCGAAATTCCGCTTCTAATTGTGCTTGGTTCGCAAAAGTTTTATCCCCTGTAATCGCCCCTTCGCCCAGTGTTAGTTTGACATCCACCTTGCCCAACACATATTGAGACTCACCCGCTTTAAGCGGTGTTGGATCAACATGATAGGTATAAGGTGAGCCGACACAAGCAGTAGAAATGATAGAGAAAAATAGCAGCAAATAGACTTTCATATTCATTTTCAATCCTTAATGCGGTTGTTATATCGTCGCGCACTCAGGTTACGCCTCATTTTATAAAATATGTCGGCGTTTTGTTCTATTTGTGACCGCCTCATTACTGTTTTGTTGATAAATACATCAAGATACAGAGCAGCTTTCCTTAAACAAAAAAAGCGCCTATAGGCGCTTTTCTCTTCAGCTACTTGATTATTCAGGCGCTTGATATTTTTGTGCCATTTTTATCATCAGCTCAGTCTGCTTTTTCTGTAGCTGCTTCAATTTTTCCATATCTTTCTCAGACAAATCGTCTTTCTCGAACAGCTGTTCCATCTCAGCTTCGAGAGCTGCTATCTCTTGTTCTTCTGGGGTTTGCAGTGAGTCATCCGATTCAAGCACCTGCTCCCACTGCACTAAGGTTTGCTTATCAATACCAAAGCCCTTAAGCATTTGCGTCTCAAAACACTGCTCGATTTTAGCATCTTCCGCATCACCCATTAGGCTCGCATCTTTATTGATATAAACCTTCATACAGCGATCAAAACCATTCTCTGAGATCCTACGAACCTGCTTGGCAGACTTTCCTGACAGTTCTGATAGTTTTTGTGTCACGCCGCTAGCATCCATCTCTTCGATCATCACTTTCATCGTATGATCATGCATTTTTTGTGTGTAGACGGTTGATTGCGCATGGACGCCAAAGCTTGTGACAAGCAGTACGGCTGCTAATTTGAGTTTCATTGTCATATCCCTGATGCTTGATTGAATCAAGGCAATATAACAAAAGGCACCCCAGTGAAAATCACAATTGGGTGCCTTTCTCTATTTTATCGACTGAGCTCTGATTGGCGCGCAATCCATGCGTGACGACACATCAAATTCACGAGATAAACAGTGGTTTTTTCGATGCTCACTCATTTTATCTAACGACTATGGCTTTATCTAACGACAATAGCAGTATCTAACCATTGTCGTTTTAGCGAGCTAAAGCTTTGTGCGGCTCAACTTTTGCAGCACAGCACAAGCCGCCACATTCATATGACGCCCCATCCACTCACCGCGGTATTCACCCTCAAGCCATTTTAGATGATACCCCTTGTAGTCAAACGTCACAGAAACACCGAGCACGCCCACCACCAAAGCCACCAGCATAAGTTCAAAGGCAAAACCGATAAATAAACCGGTGAGGGTTTCAATAACCCCAAGCCAGCACAAAAGCGCTAAGGAAAAAAGGCAAAGTGACGCGATCACCATCCCATTGGAGATGCGATGCACCAAGGCGATACTTTTTGCCAGACCTAAATCTTGAATCACAATCACTGTGGATTGTTCGTGTAAACCTACTTTGAGATCTTGCAGGTTCGAAGCTGTCATAAAATCAGCCACCGTCACACTCCTTGCGTCGATAGAGATTGAATATTGCTTGTTCGCATCCATCCAGATGAAAACGGTAAAAACAATAGATTCAAACGAATCGTTCACCTTATAAAATCGAATAAATAGTGTAAAACAATATAAAGTGCAGCAGGATGAATTGAATTTATCGACATAAAAAAAGCCCTTCATCGAAGGGCTTTAAATTCAGTTAAGTATCGATTATGCGAGGCAGGCTTCTCGCTCAAATACAGCATTGAGCGTCGCACTTGGGCGCATTAGCGCTGAGACCATAGCAAAATCAGGCTGGTAGTAACCGCCTAAATCACCCACCACACCTTGCGCGCCATTAAGCTCAGCAAGAATGGCTTGCTCGCCTTCCACCAAAGCTTTCGCAATTGGTGCAAACTCAGTTGCTAATGCCGCATCTTGCGTTTGGCTTGCCAAGGCTTCAGCCCAAAAACGTGCCAAGTAGTAGTGACTACCACGGTTATCCAGCTCACCCACTTTGCGTGATGGTGATTTGTTTTCATCCAAGAAGCGGCCTGTCGCGGCGTCTAAAGTATCAGCCAACACTTGCGCTTTGGCATTGCCAGTCACCACACTTAAATGCTCAAGCGATGCTGCCAAAGCTAAGAACTCACCAAGTGAATCCCAGCGCAAATGGTTCTCTTTTTGAACCTGTTGCACATGCTTAGGTGCAGAGCCGCCAGCGCCAGTTTCAAATAGGCCACCACCATTCATCAATGGGACAATCGATAGCATTTTCGCTGAGGTGCCAAGCTCCAAAATTGGGAACAGGTCAGTGAGATAATCACGCAATACGTTGCCGGTCACTGAAATGGTATCCAAGCCCGCTTTAATGCGCTCAAGTGAGAACAAAGTGGCCTCAACTGGCGACATGATTTGGATATCCAAACCTGTAGTGTCGTGCTGCGGTAAGTAGGCTTTCACTTTTTCAATCAGCTGAGCGTCATGGGCGCGGTTTTGATCTAGCCAAAAAATAGCAGGCACACCTGAAGCTTTCGCACGGGTCACCGCAAGTTTGACCCAATCTTGAATCGGTGCATCTTTGACCTGACACATACGGAAAATATCGCCCGCTTCCACAGATTGAGACAACAGCACCTCACCTTGTGTCGTCACCACTTGCACTTGGCCTGCGGCATCGAGAATAAAGGTCTTATCGTGTGAGCCATACTCTTCAGCTTTTTGCGCCATCAAACCGACGTTTGGCACACTACCCATGGTTGATGGGTCAAAGGCACCATTGGCTTTACAAAAATCGATGACCGCTTGGTATACACCGGCATAGCAGCGATCTGGAATCATCGCTTTGGTATCTTTGAGCTGGCCATCTGGACCCCACATTTGGCCAGAAGAGCGCAACATCGCTGGCATGGATGCATCAACAATCACATCGCTTGGTACGTGCAAGTTGGTGATCCCGCGATCTGAGTCCACCATTGCAAGCGCTGGTTGCTTGGCATAAATTGCGGCGATATCTGCGACAATTTCATCTTGCTGCGCCTGTGGCAGCTGCGCCATTTTGGTGTATACATCGCCAATACCGTTATTGACATCCACACCCAGCTCGGCAAAAAGCGCCTCATGTTTAGTAAAGAGATCGGCATAAAAGACGCGAACAGCGTGGCCGAAAATCACCGGATCAGACACCTTCATCATGGTGGCTTTCATATGCAGCGACAAAAGCACATCTTTAGCTTTTGCATCGGCAATCTCTTTTTCAAAGAAGGCGACCAAAGATTTTTTGCGCAATACAGCACTGTCGATGATCTCTTTATCCAGCAAGGCAAACGGCGCTTTCAGCGTTTTTTTGCTGCCATCTTGGCCGACAAACTGAATGCTCACTTGAGTTGCACCGTTGACGGTCACTGCGGTTTCGCTACCAAAGAAATCATCTTGGCTCATGCTCGCAACATGTGATTTGGAATGGGCTGACCACGCGCCCATGCGATGTGGATTCTTTTTCGCGTAGTTTTTCACTGAAAGTGGTGCACGGCGATCTGAGTTACCTTCACGCAGCACTGGGTTCACCGCACTACCTTTGATTTTATCGTAGGTTGCCTGAACCTTTTTCTGCTCATCTGTTAGCGCCTCAGCTGGGTAATCAGGCAGTGCATAGCCTTTGGCTTGTAGCTCTTTGATCGCCGCTTTAAGCTGAGGAACCGATGCCGAGATATTCGGCAATTTGATGATATTGGCTTGCGGCGTTTGCGCCAATTCGCCAAGCTCAGTGAGCGCATCACCAATCCGCTGTTCTGGCGTGAGGTATTCTGGGAAGTTCGCAATAATACGACCCGCAAGCGAAATATCACGAGTCACCACATCAATGCCTGAAGAAGCCGTAAAGGATTGAATCATAGGTAGCAACGAATAGGTTGCTAGCGCTGGTGCTTCATCAGTGATGGTGTAAATAATGGTTGGTTTTTGTGTAGGCATGAAATTTCCCTATTGTTGACCGAACAAGCTTGGCAACGCCATGATGAACATCATTTTGAACAAAATGCGCTTGTTATTGTTGTAGGTGCTCCGCTTTTTTGATTTAGCCCATGAGCACAAGGTAAACGGCACTTACGTTAAACAATGCTGCGAAATTAGTCTATTAGATTCGCCCATTTCCGCCGTCTGTCATTTCATCGAGGCAAATTTTACCGCTAAGTTGCGCATTTTGCATACATATTTATTACAGCTCGCTACATCGCATTCACACGCATCCATTATTTTTGACCACAACCAGCGAATTGCAGCGCTAATTATCGCCGCTGGCCATAGATGCCCATTTTTTGTGATCTAAGTCACATTGCCAAGGTGCGTTTCGCCCTATCCTTGCCCAGTTTTTCTGCATGACATGCTTTATTGTTCATGCCTGCGCCTTTGATTGCGCACCAACCCATGGTGAACCCAACAACATGACTTGCGAACCGATTGAAATCTATCGTGATATTTTTGTGCATGACCGTCCTTTGATGGATACCCGCGCACCGATCGAATATTCAAAAGGCAGCTTTCCGCTCGCCACCAACTTACCGCTGATGACCGATGACGAGCGTGCGCAAGTGGGCACTTGCTATAAACAGCAAGGGCAAGAAGCTGCGATTGCCTTGGGGCATCAATTGGTACACGGCGAGATCAAAGCCGCGCGTGTCCAAGCATGGCGTCAGTTCTGTGAGCAGCACCCAACGGGCTATCTCTTTTGTTTTCGCGGCGGCATGCGCTCGCAAATCACGCAAAGCTGGCTAAAAGAAAGTGGCTTAGACTATCGCTATGTGCCTGGCGGCTATAAAGCGATGCGCCGCTTTTTGATTGATGATTTTGAGCGACAAATGCAGCAAAATTCATTGGTCGTGCTTGGCGGGCATAGTGGCAATGGTAAAACGATTTTGCTCAACGAACTTGCCAATGGATTGGATCTAGAAGGCGCAGCCCATCACCGTGGCTCTGCTTTTGGCCAATTTGTCAATGCGCCAAGCACCCAAATCAATTTTGAAAACCAGCTGGCCATCGATGCACTTAAGATCAATGCGCAAGGCTTTCGCAGCTTTATTGTCGAGGATGAAGGCCGCAATATCGGCGCCAGCCACCTACCGCTGAGCCTCTATCATAAGATGGAACAAGCCGAGATTGTGGTTATTGACGATCCACTCGGGGTACGCCTTGGTCGTCTTTGCCAAGAGTATGTGGTACAGATGCACCAGCAATATCAGCAAGCCTTTGGCGAAGAAGCTGGCTGGCATCACTATTGTGAATACCTGCAACAAAGCTTGTTTAAAACACGTCGCCGCCTCGGCTTAGAGCGCTACGAGCAGCTTTCATTGGCGCTCAATCAAGCGCTCAAAACACAGGCGAGAACGGAACAAGTGGATGGTCACTACGCATGGCTTGAGCCCATGGTGCGTGATTACTACGACCCGATGTATGACTATCAGCTCAACCAGAAAAAAGATCGCATCATTTTCCAAGGCAACTATGCCGATGTGAAAGCCTATTTCACCCATCAAGCTGACGCAGCGTAACACCTAACTCCCGTGATGCTGCTCAGCAAAAAAGCCACGCTATGCGTGGCTTTTCTCGTTTAAAGCGTGGCTCATTTCAGCAAGTGCACTAATTGGCACTTTGACCAAAACCGCCCTGGTGCTTGGCTAACCAATGACGCTCTTCCGAGGTAGAAAGACGACCCAAGCAGGCATTGCGATGCGGATAGCGACCAAACTCATCAATAATGGATTGGTGCTGCTGCGCATAGGCATAAAAATTATCAAACAGAGGACGATTGCGCGTGGACACCACTTTGCGCAGTTGGTCAAAACGAAACATCGACTCCTCTTGATCTTCAACCTGCTCTGAGTGCTCAAGTGGCAAGTAGAAAAAGACGCGCTCAATCGGGCTGAGCGCCATATCAAATTCCTGTGCCAAACCACGGCGGCAATAGGCCAGCGCCATCGCATCAAAACGAAAGGCCGCACTTAAACCGCGATAAAGATTGCGAGGAAATTGGTCGAGCAAAATAATCAAAGCCAGCGTCCCTTTCGGGGATTGCGCCCAGTCCGCCAAGTGGCCAGAGCCAGCGGCGCTAACTAAGGTTTGAAAGCGCTGGCGGATTTCATCATCGAGATCGCTATCTGCGGCGAACCATTTTTGCATTTGATCGTCTTTGGTGATCTCCCCATTGAGTTCACCAAACCAATAATCGAGTACAACTTGATAAGCTTGTGACATAAAACTTTTCACCTTTAGCAGCGAAGCATAAAATTCGTATGTTTTTTTTGAATAATGAAAAAAAGATATGCCTTCTCTTCACTTTCGCCAGTAGCGCTTGTGAGCTTGTGAGCAAAATCTAACCAGCGAGGTAGCTGTTACATGAATTTCAAACTACACCCGCAGCTAACTGCGGATACTCACCTGATTATGGATTTACCATTGTGCCGAGCATTACTGATGCCTGATGCTGATTTTTATTGGGTGATCCTTGTCCCTCGAATCAACGATATTCGCGAAATCCATGAACTAACAGCGGCGCAGCAACACCAACTCATTGATGAGTCCAGTATGGTCAGCCAAGTTCTTAGCACTCGATTTAACGCAGATAAGATCAATATTGGCGCGCTTGGCAACATGGTGCCGCAGCTGCACATCCATCATATTGCTCGCTTTCAGGGCGATGTCGCGTGGCCCGGTCCAGTCTGGGGAAATACCCGTGGGGAAAAACGCGATGATGCGACAATCGTTACATTGATTGAGTGCTTAAAAACAGATTTTGAACAATCGCTTAACATCGGCATTTAAACGCTTACGTGGTTAAAATCAAAGCAATATTTATAAAAAAACCGCCAAAATGGCGGTTTTTATGTTTTAACTCAAAAACTGAGGTGAATTTCACGAAATCGGTTACGGCAAACTACGACCTAGCGAGATCACCACGCGACGGTTTTTGTTCTTACCAATCGGATTATCGTTCGGCGCAATCGGCCTGCGCTCACCATAGGCTTGCACTTCAATGCGATCAGGCGCTAAGCCCAGTGATAAGAAATAGTCCTGCAATTTCTTCGCGCGGCGCTCCGAAAGTGCTTGGTTACTGCCCTTGCTACCAGAACTATCGGTATATGTGGCCACCAGCACCAAAGAGATATCCGTGCTATGGCGAATAAACTCAGCAATTTGACCCAAACGCTTTTGTGACGCGGGATTGAGCTCGTCGCTATCCACACCATAGTGCAACACAGTAAAAGCGATATCTTCAAAAGAATAAGGTAATAGCTTATGAATACACTGGCTAAATTCTTGATAAGGCGCAGCGAAGCCAACATGTGACAGGCCCACTTGCACCAACTCATTACGATGCTGCCAGTCTTGATAACTAAAGGTTGGAATGCGCCCTTTTTCTAAATCGCTCAGTAATGCCCATGCCGTCAGCCCATCGACATAGCCATCAAACTGCTGGTAGAACTTCACGCGCTCAATGCGTTTTACCGCCTCACCAGCCATCCAGTTCGGTGGCATAGACAAGAGTTCCACATTACGCGTTTTACCCATGGGACGTAACATCTCGATGGTCAGCCCCATATTCATTTTTTTACCAGCGCGAGATTCAAACATCGCTTGGCCATAGCCGGGAATGGTATGCGTCAGCTGGCAAGCCAGCGGCGTGTTTTGTTTGAGCTGCCAATGCGACTGAGTCGGCGAGGCAAGATAGTGCACCGTTGCCTGCGCGAAGGGAGACCAACATATAACAAAGCTAAAAAAAGTAATGAGAGATGCGCGCACAGTGACACCAATGATTCTATGAGACTGTTTATTGTATCGGACTGACCACAAAATTCTTTAATTTTGTTGCTGGCTGCGCGGCGTCACATTTTTTGGCATAATGCGCCTCTGTTTTTATTGTAAGTAGCGAACCATTCCTATGAGTCAAGACGCCAACACGCGCCCAGACACAGAAATCAACGGATTAAAACATCGCTTTCGCGGCTATTTTCCCGTGGTCATTGATGTTGAAACCGCTGGTTTTAACGCCAAAACCGACGCATTACTTGAAATTTGCGCCGTGACCCTCACCATGGACGAGAATGGTTGGCTCAAGCCAAAAACCGTGCTGCATCATCATGTGTTGCCCTTTGAAGGGGCCAACATTGAGCAAGCTGCGCTCGATTTTATCGGCATTCGTGACCCCTATAGCCCGCTACGTGGCGCAGTCACTGAAGAAGAAGCGCTCAAAGATATCTTTAAGCTGATTCGCAAAGAGCTCAAAGGCGAAGGCTGCCAACGTGCCATTATGGTGGCGCATAACGCCCATTTTGATCACAGCTTTGTGATGAACGCCGCTGAGCGCGCCAATCTCAAGCGCAATCCATTCCACCCCTTTGCCACTTTTGACACTGCGGCTTTAAGCGGCTTGTGCTTTGGTCAAACCGTGTTAGCAAAAGCCTGCAAAAGCGCGGGAATGGACTTTGATAACGCCCAAGCCCATGGCGCCAAATATGATACCGAGCAAACTGCCGAGCTATTTTGCCGCATCGTTAATCGCTATAAAGCGCTGGGTGGCTGGCCGCTTGAAGCACAAGCCCAAGAGCATGATGGCGAGCCCTGTGAACAAAGCGATCAAAGCGATAGCGCTTCAGCGCATCAATCTGCTTAATCGCCAATCATTTATCGCACAGATCATTCATCGAATTGCGCTGAAACGAATAGCAAACGCTAAATTTCACTCGACAGCTAAATAAAAGAAAAGGAAACTGGGGTGCAATTAAAAAAACAATACAAAATTCCATGCAACACAAAAAATTATGTAAAGGAGTACGATTGTGTCTAGCATTCTGCAGTACATCTACATGCTCAACCCAGTACTAGTCGCCGTCATGTTGATGCTGACGCTGGCGTTGCTGCGTGTGAACGTGGTGATTGCCCTCACCCTAAGCGCCATTGTTGGCGGTTTGGTGGGTCAATTATCCCTTCTTGATACCGTGAATTCATTCCAATCTGGCCTCAAAGATGGTGCCTCCATCGCTTTGGGTTACGCCATGTTGGGGACCTTTGCGGTGGCGATTTCACGCACTGGCATCACTGACTTACTGGCGCGTGGTATTATTAACCGTGTGGGTGCCCAGCAAAACGAAAACACCACCTTCATTACCAAATATCTTATTTTGGTGATGATTTTGGCTATGGCGATCATGTCGCAAAACGCCATTCCTGTGCACATTGCATTTATTCCAATTTTGATTCCGCCTCTTTTGCATGTGTTCTCAAAACTCAAAGTGGACCGCCGTTTGGTCGCCTGTGTGCTGACCTTTGGTTTGGTCACCACCTATATGGCACTACCTATTGGTTTTGGTGGCATCTTCCTTGGCGAGATTTTGATGGGACAGCTGGCGCAAAATGGCCTTGGTATTGCGAAAACCGCAGCCGGTCACATTGAGCTTGCGCCATTTTCTGACTGCTTAGTTGCGGCCAATGTACATGCTGACGTGATCAAGGATTTGATGGGACAGCTCACTGCACATAACCTCGACTTAACCGCTTACGCAAGCAACGAAGCCCTAATGGCGCAACTGAACGGTTGTTTGGATGTCGCACGTATTAGCGCCTTTGATATCATCAAAGCCATGGCACTGCCTGCCACTGGGATGATCGTGGGCCTGCTGATTGCTGTCTTTATTAGCTATCGTAAGCCACGCACCTACAGCGAGGCAGAGATTCTTAAAGTTGAGCCTGAGCATCAAAAAATCGACAAGAAAGCTGTGGTGATTGCCATTGTGTCTATTGCCGCAACGCTCGGTGTGCAGCTTTATACCAACTCAATGATTGTTGCAGGTCTTGTAGGCTTCTTGGTCTTTACGCTAACCGGTGTGATTAAGTGGGCGGATACCCAAGATGTGTTCTCACAGGGTTTGACCATGATGGCGATGATCGGCTTTATCATGATCTCTGCCAACGGTTTTGCTGCAGTGATGAAATCAACCGGCGGCGTTGAAACTATGGTTGCCCTACTGGCCAATGCCATTAATAGCAAAGCTATTGTCGCGCTATTAATGTTGGTCGTAGGCTTGTTGGTCACCATGGGCATCGGCTCATCGTTCTCGACCATTCCAGTACTTGCCACCATTTATGTGCCGCTTTGCATGAGCTTTGGTTTCTCCATTCCAGCAACCATCGCCATCATTGGTACAGCAGGCGCGCTCGGTGATGCCGGCTCACCAGCTTCGGATTCCACCTTGGGTCCAACCTCTGGTTTGAATGCCGATGGTCAGCACGATCACATTTGGGATACCGTGGTCCCGACCTTTATCCACTACAATATCCCGCTGATTATCTTTGGCTGGATCGCCGCCATGGTTCTCTAATCAATTGTTCTTTAATCAATGGTTCTTGAATGAATGGTTCTGTAGCTAAAGGACCTTCAAGACCAAGGGCGCACTAAGCCAATCTTGAATCAAACCCAGCTTCGGCTGGGTTTTTTTATGTCTAATTTAGGTCTGTCATCATGGCCACAGCGAGTGTGATGTCACCACCATGTATCGCTTAGCAAAGTGCAAGGAATCACCGTCCATTCCCAACTTTGATATTGCGGCTTTGCCATCTCCTTTTCACACTTATTGGGTGGTTACCAAGGAGCGCTCATCATGACTGAATTAACTCGCTACTACGATTTTCCAGAAGTCCGCTTTCATCCGCTCAATCATTGCTTACATTGGCACGACAACAGTCAAACCCCACTCACCTTTCATGAGTCCTGTTTGTTATCCGTGCTGTGTCGCCATGCTGGCGAACTGTTGACCTATAACGTGCTCGCGCATCATCTCTTTCAAGAAAGCTATGATGCCGAGCAGCGCCTTATTACCTTAGTCACAGCGCTGCGCAGTAAATTGATCAAAAACGGCGATTTTGCCATTCATATCTCCATTGTGCGCAATCATGGCATTCGCGTCGCCATGCCCCGGCACAGCAGCGAGAATATGCAGCCCTTTCCCAATCAGCAGCCACCTTCAGGCATGAAGGGCTGGCTTCGACGCTGCTGGCCCTGGCGTAAACATGAGGAATAGCCGCTGATTGAAAATAACATTCAATCACATTTTTACTGGCTCCTGCTCGGCTCTTTTTGTATGATGAATGACAAATTGTGACCACAATCACGGCCAACAGGGCATGCAATACCTCAAATCTTTTTTTACCATCATGGTTTGCCTTTACATCGGTAAAGGCATTCAACACTTCACCGGCATCGCTGTACCCGGCAGCGTCATCGGTATGCTTATCCTCTTTTTACTGCTTGCCCTTCAATGGGTACCGCCGTGCTGGGCCAAAGCGTCCAGCGAATTGCTCATTAAGCATATGGCTGTACTCTTTGTTCCTGTTGCTGTCGGGGTCATGAATTACTATGACCTACTGACCCAAAATGCTTGGGCCATTATATTAAGTACTCTGGGAAGCTCCTTTGTGATCCTTTTGGTGGTGGGCTTTCTCACTCAAAAACTCAAAGGAAAGCAATCATGATTTGGCTATTTGCGACCTTTGCGATTTTTTATACCGCCCGCTGGTTTGCCATGAAGTGGCGTCATCCGCTCAATAACCCACTGTTAATTACGGTGGCCATTTTAATCACGCTACTAGTCACGCTCGGTGTGCCCTATAGCGAATATTATCGCTACAACACCTATGTCAACGCGCTATTGCAACCTGCGGTGGTGGCTTTTGCCTATCCTCTTTATGAGCAGATGCATCAAATTCGCGCGCGCTGGAAACTGATTTTGGGCATGTGTTTACTTGGCACCATCGTCGCGATGCTCACAGGCGGTGTCATTGCGCTTTCAATGGGTGCCGATCCCACGCTTGCAGCTTCTATTTTGCCTAAATCTGTCACCACCCCCATTGCCATGGCGGTTTCTGAGCAGATTCAGGGCGAGCCTGCCATTGCGGCAGTAATGGTGATCATCGCGGGCTTTTTTGGCATGATCTTGGGCTATCCGCTGTTTTCTTTGTTGCGTATTGCCGATCCACTGGCACGCGGCCTGACCATGGGCACCATGTCCCATGCTCTTGGCACCTCAAAAGCGGCAGAAGTAAGTTATGAAGAAGGGGCATTTAGCTCGCTGGCGCTGGTCATTTGTGGCGTCATCACCTCTTTACTCGCCCCCATTATGTTTCCGCTGCTAATGACCATTTTTTGAAATGTTCAACTTTAGCTACGATGGCTTTTCGCTAAAATTCAAAGCATAAAAAAGGCGCTTCATGCGCCTTTTTTATCATTCAACATTTATCGTGGTTTAGCGTTTCGCTTGACTTACTTTCACTGCCAGTGCCACGGTTGCGCCGACCATTGGGTTATTCCCCATGCCGATAAAGCCCATCATCGCCACGTGCGCTGGTACTGAAGAGCTGCCTGCAAACTGCGCATCAGCATGCATGCGGCCCATGGTATCTGTCATCCCGTAAGATGCAGGACCTGCTGCAACGTTATCTGGGTGCAAGGTACGACCGGTACCACCACCAGATGCTACAGAGAAATAAGGCAAGCCTTCACGCGTACGCTCAGCTTTATAGATACCAGCCACAGGGTGTTGGAAACGTGTTGGGTTGGTTGAGTTACCCGTAATGCTCACATCCACACCTTCATGATGCATGATAGCCACGCCTTCGCGCACATCATCAGCGCCAAAGCAAAGGATCTCACCACGAGGGCCTTGAGAGAAACGGCGACGGCTCACTTCTTTGAGCTCACCAGATTGATAATCAAACTCAGTGCGCACATAGGTAAAACCGTTAATACGCGCAATCAAATATGCTGCATCTTTACCCAAGCCATTCAAAATGACTTTCAGTGGACTTTGACGAGATTGGTTGACGTTCAGCGCAATTTTAATCGCACCTTCAGCAGCAGCAAAAGACTCATGACCGGCCAAAAAGGCAAAGCAATGGCTCTCTTCATTGAGCAATCGCGCAGCCAAGGCGCCGTGACCCAAGCCCACTTGACGCTGATGCGCCACACTACCTGGTTTGGTGTATGCCTGCAGCCCTTCACCAATCACCAAGGCTGCTTGCTCTGCATTGCTAATGCCGCGAGAAAGCGCCATCGCCGCACCCAAGGTATAAGCGTCGCAAGCACTTTCAAAAGCGATAGGCTGCGTTTCCATAACTAAGGCTTTGGCATCGATGCCATGGTCGAGACAAAATTGGTGCGCCGCATTGATATCGGCCAACTGAATAGCAGCAAGCTGCTCTGAAATTGCATGATTCATGGAAGGCTCCTTAGGCTTGACGAGGGTTGATAGTGGTCACCGCTTCTGCAAAGCGGCCATAGTGACCACTGGCGGCTTCAAGCGCTTGTGCTGGCGCCATTCCCTCATTGATCGCTTTCATCATTTTGCCTAAGTTGACATAGGCGTAACCGATTACCTCTTTATTTTCATCCAAACCAAGCTCAGTCACATAGCCCTCTGCAATCTCAAGGTAACGCACGCCATGAGACTCGGTTGCATAGCTTGTACCCACTTGGCTGCGCTGTGTTTGACCAAGATCTTCCATCGCAGCGCCAACCTCAAGGCCACCTTCAGAAAATGCAGACTGGCTACGACCGTAAGCAAGTTGTAGGAAGATTTCACGCATCGCCACATTGATGGCATCGCAAACCAAGTCAGTGTTAAGGGCTTCAAGAATGGTTTTACCAGTCAGGATTTCAGCTGCCATCGCCGCTGATTGGGTCATCCCTGAACAGCCGATGGTTTCAATCAAGGCTTCTTTGATAATGCCGTTTTTAACATTCAGGGTAATTTTGGCTGCACCTTGCTGCGGCGCACAAGCACCCACACCATGGCTTAAACCTGAAATCGCAATCACCTCTTGTGGACGAATCATTCGACCTTCAACTGGGATCGGTGCACTTGGGTGAAGATCGCCTCGAGAGACGGGACATTGAAAAATAGTTTGCTCTTGCATGACATGCTTCCAATTATGTTTGGATTATTGGAAACAGTTGCGTGCTAGCTGGGGTAGGACGTGACGTGGACCTACACCAGCAGCTACGTGAGCACGCAACTGTTTTCATCTGGGGTAGGAGTCATCAGCACTAAGGCGGTTCAATCGGTGGAACTCCATCACCGTGTGCTCATCCTAGCGCCAAATTCGATGGCGCTTCAAATAAAGACCACAATTTTTATCCAGTTAAATGGCAACTAAAGTTTGCATTGATTATTCAGGACTTACAGCGCGCGGGCATAAAAAAGAGGTGCCATTTGGCACCCCTTCATGATTCAAATCGCACTGACGTGATTAGAAAATTGCGTTGAATTGAATGTATGGTCCCCACATCAAATCAAATCGATCACTATTGAAATAGATTTCATCATCTTTGGCATCACCAAAAGGACTATTAGTCATCCAATCAACATGGGCACGAACACCCGTTTGTACTGAGAATCCTAAGCCACGCGCTTCAAGCCAGCGACGCTGATAGGTATAGCCCAAGTCCAAGCCGCCGCTCACAATCATGCCATACTCACCCGCAATATCACCGGTTTCGCCATTTCGCGCCGCTTTTTCAGCAGCATCTGAAATTTTGTGCTGTACCACACCCAAGCCTAAATTCGGACGAAGGAAGAAACGGCTATAGTCTGTTTCGTATCGCGCACCATAAGCGGCTTCATCTGAACCCAGTACAAACATCAGGCGTGATTGCTCGTAGTCTTCATCAAAAGCTGCGCCAAGAACATGGTCGCTGTCTTTATTACGCGTAAAACCAACCGCACTTGGCATCGCGAAATTTGAATAACGCAAGCCCATATAAACGCCACCATCACTCATAACCAAGGTTTCGACATTCATATATTCAGTACTGAAGTTTTTACTGACCTTGCAACCTTCGGCAAGGCAAAGATCGGCGCGATCCGCCTTATAGGTTGCGACGCCATCCGTTTGGGTCCAATCAATCTTTAAACGCAATGTATCCGCGCCTTTAAAGAACTGATTAAAATCAACCAAGCCGGTCAGCATACTCACCGCATTTGAGGTACCTGCATTACCAGTTTCCTTCGCTTGGTTGGTTAAGTATTTAAGTGACACTTGTGTATCTGCATAGCGTGCTTGGAAATAGAGCGAATGCATCAAGCTAGGTTCAATGTCGTATTCGGTATCAACATCACCACCCACAGACTGAGACGCTTCCCAATTGTTATAGGTCAAGCCATAACCAGCCATAAAATCAAGCTGAGACTGACTGGATTCATCATTATGGTATTGGTCTTCTTGCTGCAAACTTTCAGGCGCAATCACATAGCTCTTTAAGCTTGCATCACGGCTGTCTTTTGCTGTAACAACATATTGGTTATTTGAGACAAAAACCTCAGGTGCAAAACCGATATGCCCCATGGACTCATTGGTTAATACATGACGTTTCGATTGATCGCCGGCAAAAGAATAGAGGGTTAACCCTTTATTGAAAGGGTTAATATATTCATACAATGCCACCTCGCCTTTCTTACGGTTCACCGGATAAACGGCAATCACATCACGGCTATCCGAGCGATTATGTAGGCGTGTTGGCATCGATTGCCATGCACTATTTCCCTGAGCTAAAAGATCATGCAAATTGGCATAATACATCATGCGTTTATCTGCATTCACAAAGGCGATTGCCACTGTACCGGCCAAATTATTATTAATTGCCCCAAAAGTTGATTCTGCTGGCAATTTAATTTCATGCTCTGAGCTCGGGGTATAAATCTTTAACGACTCATCCTCAAGACACAATAATTCACCACGCGCACTAAATCCTTTGGCTTGCGCGCCGGTGCACAATGCGCGATCGACACGAATTTGATCATGTGCGCCACTGACAAAATGATAATCTGTACGTGAGCTTGATTTACCGTTTGCTTTCACATGCTCTTGGCTGACTAAGGCAAAGCTGCGATCGCGATAACGGCTCACCACATCCAATTCAGCATCAGGATTAAACGCATGGGCATAGCGACCCATGGTTAAGATTTGATCACAATCGTCCTCGCACTGCGGATGACGCTTGTGAAGTGACACTTGGGGTGCGCCCGATTGATCACGAAATTGATTTTCAGTCAGAGTGGTACTGCTCGCTGCTACGCGCTCGTAAGCAGCTGCTGGTGCCGTTATCCCTAGCAAGCATAAAAAAATTATTTTTTTCATAGTGTTATTTATTTTTTATTTATGTGAAACCGGGGCTTAGCAACGCTTCGCCCCAAAAAATTAGAAAAAGATATCGCCATTCGCTTCAGCTGTTGCTGGCTTTGGTTTGCTATGACTTGGCCTTGAGGCTCGGTGACGCTTAGGCTTTGGAGCCGCCTTAGCAAGGCGCGCAATCGCATCCATTTTAATCGCCGAAATATCACCATGAATCACTTGGATATACGCCGTTTTCGCCAATACCCGTGTCACGCGCCCCTGCGCTACTTTGCGCTCATTAAAGCCCAACACCTCTTTGGTGTAAGGGTCACGAAGCACACCTGCTTTTTCAAAGAGATCATAAATTTGACCGACTTTGATACTCTGCCCACCTGAGTTCAATGCCATCTCAGTTGGCCCAATTTTAATGGCGACTAGTGGATAAATATTATTTTTAAGCTGAGAGAAAATTTTATCCGCAGTGATATTCAACAAAAGATCGAGATTATTACGCGATGACGTCGTTGGAACCGTCGCACTCCATTTGATTTGCCCAGTTGCGACATCAATCATCTGGTATTCAACCAATACCTTTGAAGTGTAATAAGTACGAACGTCTTTCACTTTCTCGCCAGTGAGTGCCACTGAATAGGATTTATCAACAACACGCTTATGTGTTTTGGCTTCAAGCACACGCCCGCGCAACACATAATCGACGCTTTTTTGGCTACTCAAATCCAGTACGCTCATCTTGCGATCTTGCACAAAACGATCGCGTAAGTAGCGCTGCATAGTTTCGCCATCGGGTCCAGAAAAGGGTAAAACAACCATAGTGCGACGGTATTTGTTCATATTTTCCATCACCTTACGGCGCGCCATCCCATCAGGCACATCAACTGAGACATTGAGCTTTACATGGCACCCTTGGCTATCACAATTTTCAGATAGGATCGAATAAGTCACCCGTCCCTGAGATGTCATCACCTGCGCTTGCGCTGTATTGTTCTCATACTGACTCTCGGTCATCGCCGCACTATCCATTGTCTTAATGGATTGAATTGACTCAGACGCTATGGATACACCACGGACTTGTTCAATGGAGCGGCGAAGTGCTTTGCTAATCGCGGCGTCTAAATTTTGTCCATAACCGTTATTGATCACTTGAACTGATTCAGCATGGGCAGCAATGCTGCCCATTGTGATAATAACCATCATAAATAGACG
The DNA here is from genome assembly GCF_921293875.1 of Vibrio stylophorae. NCBI lineage: Bacteria > Pseudomonadati > Pseudomonadota > Gammaproteobacteria > Vibrionales > Vibrionaceae > Vibrio > Vibrio stylophorae. The sequence goes on along the minus strand of NZ_CAKLDI010000001.1, from coordinate 1,085,051 downwards.
GATAAATTTCATCGGTGATACCTTAAAAATCATTCACGTTAATGTCACCACCCGTACTATAAAGCGGCTGATTGGTATCACTTTCAAATGTTGAAGATGCCGCTTTGGGTTGCGCTTCGGTCATCTCATCGGCACGCTTGCCTTCTTGAATTTCAGTGAAAGCTTGTGCTGTTTGCGGATGCCACACAAGGACAACACCCACCATTTCTTGGCCAGATTCTGGGTGTTTTTGACGCCATTCACCCATCATGCGAACGCCTTTTAACCCCTTGATGCTAGAAGTCATTTTTGAGCTTCTATCAACCAGCTGCTGAATCTGATCTTCTGCCTCAACATCCTTAGATGTAACCGAGTCACGGCCAAGTTTTTCCGTTAGGCGCATAGTGCTGCTAATTCGCTTTGCTGACGTTTCATCAGTCAACTCACCGTGCAAATTAATCACCGATGAGAGCGTACTCCAAGCTGAGTTTTCAGCCATAATTTGCGCCACTTTACGCTCACGATCGCGTTTACGTTCATTGGTCGCATATTTCACGCCCCATTGGCCAAATGCCAATACCATCGGATAGCCCTTGCTATCGCGCATCACCATCGTGCCAAAGCGCAATGGCTTGTTTGGCATATCATGGAAATAGCGGTACAAGTTTTTAGTTTGCGGATTAGCAGCGCTAGGTTTAGGCAACACATCGCCATTTGAACTTAAAATATCTTGCATCAGGTCACGCTGTTTGGCCGAAATCGTCATCACGACACCAACAGTCCCTTTGCCTGATTCGTCATATTGCTCAAAGACCTGCTGAACAACCAAGCCAGAAAGATCACCTGCCGCTTTACGAAGTGAGTTCATCGTAAAGGCTTCTCGCACCACCTCTTCTCGTTTCGATGGCGGCATCGCACGGTAATCTTCAACAGAAACACCATAACCACGGAGCAAACTATTGAGTTTGGCATCGGCAAGCATCATGGATTTTTCTACCAAGCTTGAAATAAAACCTGGATCTTCAAAGTCAGCCGCTGTTGGCGCAGGTAGATCGGCGTGATCCATAAACTCTTTGATCACCTCGTGACCAAACTCTTCCAGCATCCCATTTAAATAACTTTCACGCGCAGCCTGAATCGCTTCATTCATCGCAATCGCACGGTGAACAGCCCATGCGCTATTATCTTTGGTCACAGAAATTTTGCCTGTGCCCTGCAAAAAGACCACATCCTCTTTACCTGCGGCAATCAGTCTATCGGTCTGATTCATCACATATTCAGCCATGCCCTCTTTGACTACCGACTCAGTATCAGCAGTGGCAGGTTTCGCTTGAACATATTCATTTGATACTGCAGGTAGCGCCTCTTCAGCGACTGCTGAAAAATTCACCGAGAAAATTGACCCAGCAATCAGTGTCGCCAGCAAGCGTTTCTTAAAATTCATCATGGATTCCTTATTATTTTTATGGATTACCAGCTAACCGTTTCACCTGAAGTGACTTTACCGATGACCCGCTCACCTTCCCAAAATGCGACCCCATACTCCAAGTTGGTTAAGGTCAACTGAAAATAATATTCAATGCGGGTTTGGCCATTATCTAACATCGTATCGCGCTGAATGATTTTGCCGATTAGGCTGTAATCTGGAATCACCACACCATCTTTTTTCAAACGGGTGCGTTTATTGGTCGTTGGTGATTTATCCAAAGTGCGAAAATCACGCGTCGCGCCATCTTCGCCATAGGCTGTCGTCATCGCGAACTTGCCTGATTGCAGCATTTTCACACGCAATGTTTTGGTGAGCTGATCAGTATCAAATTGCTGCATCGTGTCGTTAGTCACATCCCCCACATAAACAATTGCACGGGCGCCATTGGCTTTCGCAAGGCCTGGTGTTGCAATGAGTTCATCTGCCATTTCCGTTGCTGCTTTATGAAAGTCAGCATATGACAAAGATGCAGCGACATGCTGTTGTGTGTCACTTGCATCGATATAAGCCGTTGAGGGAGACATCATCGATTGACAACCACTCAGGAGTGCACTGGCAAACAGTGCAGCCAAGGCTGTTTTTTTCATTCATTTATCCTTCAAAAATGGATTAGAGATTGATCACTGAGACATGCGGTTTCACTTTTTTCGTGGCAGCTGAAACCCAAATAATATGTCGGTTATATTGCGGATCGAGTGAGATAGGTAGGTGGTAATCACCAATATTCAGGGTGATTTGATCGTTCGTTTTATCGATTCGAGTGACTTGAAACTGACTGGGTAATGCCGTAAATGAGCGTGTATCTGCACCGGTCGTTGCCGCGCTATAAATTGCGCCAGCACCTTCAAACCACTCATTTTTTTGCGCGAGTAATGTTTGCCCAGCCGTTTTAGCGATTAAGCGCACCACTTCACGGGTTAAAATCAAAGGAAATGATTGATCGTACTCAGCCGCAATAATTCTATCCATATCGCTGAGTATGTCGGTTTTTTGCCCTTCAACTTCTAAGTATGGATAGGCGATTCCGCGTGAATGCAGACGCGGCAGCGCAGCGCCTGCATAGGAAATGTCGCCACCCAGTAAAAACAAAGGCAAGTCAACGCGCTTTTCCTCTTTCACAAGCGATTGACCATTTTCAAAGATCACCCAAATTTTATTTTTCACGGCCTGCTGTGGATGCTTTTGCATCTGTTTGGCAAGCGCGAGATCCGCTGCGACTGCCGAAGATCCAGTCATGCCATAAACACGCTCAAGTGCTTTTACAGCACGTTTAAAATCAGAGCGGTCTTGGCCATAAAGAAGATAAAATAATGCCTGTGAGTAACTCACAAAGGGATTGGTATAGCCCTGATAGGGTTGCCAGCGTTTCGTCATCATGCCCGCATCTTTCAATGCATATTGCATATTCTCTGACGTTACAGTTTGCTCAACGCTGCTGCCAAAGCCGCTCTCTTTAAGCTCAGCTTTTTGTTTGGCAATTTGCTCTTGAAAATAGTGTACGGCGCGACTCTCGCGAGTGTACGCACGATTCAATTCGATTCGCGCTTTCGCTTTGTCGCCAAGGGCTAAGTAATTCCATGCTTTCATGGTATTCACCAAAACCCCTTCATAATGGGCATGGTGATAAGGCAGCACAGAATCATTGACGGCTATTGCTGCAGCGGTATTCGTTCCTTCACTGAGCCAACTTTCAGTGTCGAGCTGGCGCATTAAACGTTCAGAGGCATCGAGCACCGCCGTTGAATCACGATACTGACCAACCTTTTGTAGCGTCGCCCCCGCTTGTAAGCCCCACAATAAATCTGAGACTTGAGCCGCTGAGCCTGATTGCGATGGGTGAAAATCGGCTAATTGCGTCGCATATTTTGCAGCATTATTTAATTCACCAGTGGCTATATATTCATTGTATTGTGAGAGTTCATCTGTGGAATTAAGAATTGAGCAAGCAGTTAACGAAATCGATAAAACAGATATAAAAACCAATTTTATAAAGTGTCGCATTTTTCTGTCGATTTAATATTTTTCACAATGTTACATTTATTATGAACAGAAATCCATACAGACATATTTGTTTGTATTGACATAAACCAAAAACGCACAACATATAACCACCACTTGCTCACGCGGCAGTCAATATCACTAGCAAACAGCCCAAAATGAATGACCACCCATAGATGAATAATTCAAATAAACCACCCTCGGTAAAAAAACAAATATTGCTACATTTACATAACAAAATAGTTATATAAATAAGCCCTCAATATATCCTCGCGCCGCAAACAAAAAACAAAAAAAGGCGCCATTTGGCACCTCTTTTAAGCTCAGCAATCACTCTGTCTATTCGACTGGCGGTATACCGCGTTTCAACGCTTCAACAAACACATCGTAACTGGTCTTTGAGACAAAATAGTAAGCCTTATTATTACTATCAGCTGCGATATAAGCCGTGGCTTTATCCACCATTTCGCCCGTCATGGGATCGCGCGCAAAATGGTATTGATCGTCTTTCGTCAGTAGCTCTTCACACATGTCGCAGCAGCCATAATAGGTTTTATTGTCACCCATCACAGGGATCTGCGGCTGACCAAAATAGGTATCATTCACCATACACACCAATTCACTGGGAACAGGACGAAGTGGCGCGCTTTGGTGGGTAAATTCAGCACTTGGCGAAAACCAAGTACGCAAAACCCAAGTGCTGATCACTGCCGTACTGACGCAAACTAAAATCAGCAGCATCCAAGGTTTTAATTTCATTGTTATCTCCGCATTGTCCGCAGGGCGCAATGCACTTTGTTGCACAAAATTTACAGCCGCGCATTGTATGGATTTCCCTGTTACATGCAATCCATTTTCAGATAACATGGCCCGCCGTTACGTAACAAAAAGTAACACAGGCGATCACCAAAGTTTGCTGTAAAATAATGCCATGAATCTACCTCAACAATGCCAGCAAATCCTGCCCATTTTACGCCGCGCCGATCCTTTGCCACTGAATGTGTTATGGGCAAAGATGCAGCCGTGGCTCGCGCAGCTACATCCAACTTTTACCGGCACGCCAGAGCCAACATCGCTTCACATTGCGCGCTGGCAAGCCTGTGAGCAAATGCTGCTCACACAATGTGATAGCACTGATGACTGCGGGCTGATTCGCCTCGCGCTACTCTTACGTCTGCCCTTTTCACTTTGCCGAGGGGTCGATTTTGCAGCGCGCAATTACTACGCCTTGCGTTTACCTATGCTTGGACTGCCATTGTTGCAGCAACAACAACTGCTCGGGCTCATCAGCTTTGTCCACCTAGGCCGCCACGCTTGGCAGCGCCACCAGCGGCAAATTGTGCAAGCGGCGCAAATCGAAGTGCCGCTTCATTGGCTGGCCCCGCTCAGTGCTTTTGACAATGCCAAACCGCTTTCGCTGCGCCCTAAGCACGCTCAATCAATGACAGACATATCCGTAAAAGACACATCCGCAAAAGACACCGCCACAAAAACAGCATCTCAGCTTCGCGATGGTTTTTATATCAGCTGCGGCATCAGTGGCAGCGGGAAATCGACATGGATTGAAAATCAGTATCCCCAAGCAACACGGATTAGCTTAGATTTGATTCGAGAGGAGATTCATGGCGACAGACGCCAACAAGGCGAATTTGAGCGTGTATTTGCGCTGGCTCAGACACGCCTTCAGCAGGCACTGTTAAATGATGACATCGTAATTTGGGATGCCACCAATTTGCGTATCGCCCATCGCCAGCATTTATATCAGATGGCGCAGCAAGCCAAACGCGCGACAACCTTAATGCTATTTCAATTGCCGCTTCATCAAATCGCGCAGCAAAATCAAACAAGAATCTACGCAGTTCCGGAGCAAGTCTGGCAACGGCAAGTGATGCAAATACAATGGCCACTTTACAATGAAGCGCCATCAACCCAAATCATTGGCAGTACAGTGCACAATGCGCGTCATCAAATCCTATGGCAAAGTGAGCCCGTCAATGAGCCAAAATGAGATTGAGCAAATCATTGCCCGTTTTACACAAATTGAGCAAGCCATGGATTATTTTGAGATTGGCTATGATCGCCGCTTTATTGAAGAACATGGTGAGGCGCTGGCCAAGCGCTTTCGCGGCAATTTGATTTTAAAACCGCCGCAAGATTGGTTTGAGGCTAGGCGCGCACTAAAAAACGCCTATTGTAAAATTCAGCGCAGTCTGCTGGATAAACACACACGCTCAGCTTGCCGTGGCTGCACCACTTGCCAGCGCCGCTAATCATTTAGTCCGCAGACGTTGTGGACACTGCTTTTTCGCACTGAGCACTGGGTTCAAGGGGCCAACTGGCCAATATCGCAGGCCATGCCTCTAAAATTTCCTGCACTTGATGTTCCGCATGAAAATGCTCCCATACAATGCCATTCACATCAGATTCTTGGCGAAATTCCGTGGCATTGGCATCTTCCCAGCCCAAATGGCGCAGCTGTCCTGACTCGCTTTCTGCCACACGTCGCACCGACAAATTCAGGCTCTCAGTACGCCACAATGCATATTCACCTTCAATATATAGCTCAGGCGATTGACCCAAACGCTGGTTGTAATCATCGACGCTGGCTTCGATATCATGGCTTCCCAGAGCAAGGTGTAATTTTTTCATGGCCGCATACTCCTTTTGATAACAAACGGCAGTTTCCTTCACCGTCCATCCACGGTTCAACCGAACCCATGCGCGCTAGTTATCGCCGTAATTGCAGCCGCATAGGCACATAGCGAATCCCTTGATACGTGGCTTCTGGCCCCGTTTTTTGAAAGCCTAGGGATTGATAAAATCCAAGCGCATTGATTGATGAACGAAGTGAAATTTGATTCGATCGGGCATGCGCGCACAATGCATTGAGTAGCTGCCGCCCCACACCACGTCTTTGCCATGATAGTGCCACAAAGAGATGACTCAGATAGTGTCCATCGCGCAAAGCTGCGAAACCCATCAGATCCTGGCCCTGACTCATTTTCACAATGAGATATCGCGCATCCTCAAAGATCGATGCCATCTCCTCTTGCATAAAGCGCAGATAAGCGCTGCGACCCTGCAAGGTTAAATCGGGCAAAATGCTTTGCGTGGAAACCTGTTCAACGAGCATCTGTATGGATGCGGCATCTGCCTGGCTCGCGCGCTCAATTTGCATGCCACCATCCTTCACATTCAAAATCGCTTCTCCCGTCCCCCATTCAACGACAGTTTGGTACTCAGCCTACTTAGGCTCGCTTCTTGGGCACGCCTTAGAGCAGCGGCTGATACTGATAACGTGAATAATATATTTCGGCCTCAATTTGATGCGTCGCTGCATGCTGATGGAGCACGGCCACCATGGCATCAAAGGGGTCCTCTTGGCCAAACTTCTCCGATAACGCCTCATAACGCGCAGTCGATGACAACAATACATGAGCAATTTCTTGTGCGCTCACCGGTAACGCAACCTTGCTTTGTGCGATGTCTATCGCTTGAAACGATGGGCAATCATCAAAATTAATCGCATGGTCATAATCAATCTGTACGCGATTGAGCGCAATATCAAAGAGCGCCAAATAGACGTCAAGATTCACCTCAAAATCGTAGGCCAGCACCACAGCTTGTGGCTTGAGAACACGCACTAACTCAGTGACCAAAGCGGGTGATTTTGCATAAAACAAAGAGCCTGCAAAGGTGACCAAATCCACGCTTTGCTCTGGCAAATCAATCTGCTCACCGCAACCGACTCGGTATTCAATATTCGAATCGCCATGCGCCTTTGCAATCATCGCCTCACTTGGGTCAATCGCAATGATTTTGCGGTAATAGGGCTGCAAGGCGCGGCTCGAGACCCCAGTGCCACAACCAATATCTAATCCCAAAGTTACCGCAGGCATGGACGCGAGCGCTTTTGCCAAAATCAATTGATGCAGTGGCGGGCGATATGCTGCGTAGTGGCGAGAGATCACATCATTATATTCTTCACTCATCTTCATTCTCTATTTTGCTGATTCAATACCGACGGGGTTAAACCGCTAGGCACTGAAAGTGCCATATCCTACTTATTTTCTGAGAGATAAACGCCAACCACACCCGCAGCTTTGAACATTCAAGGCGATAGATTTATTACAAATAATTATCAAATTAAGAATAAATGATAATTTTTTATAGGTTTTGTCTTTGGCTACACTTGCCTTGTTCTCGATTGGAGGTGCTTAAGATGACACAGACAAACCCAACCTACCCACGCAGCTTTTCTCATATCGGTATTTCAGTTCCGAACCTAGAAGCGGCGGTCAAATTTTATACTGAAGTGCTTGGCTGGTATTTAATTATGCCACCCACAGAGATCATCGAAGATGACTCAGCCATTGGCGAAATGTGTACCGATGTCTTTGGCGCTGGCTGGGCGCGTTTTCGTATTGCTCACCTTTCCACGGGCGATCGCATTGGCGTTGAACTCTTTGAGTTTGATAACCAAGAAAACCCTGAAAACAACTTTGAATACTGGAAAACCGGCATCTTCCACTTCTGTGTACAAGATCCAGATGTTGAAGGCTTGGCTGAAAAAATTGTCGCGGCTGGCGGTAAAAAACGCATGAAAGCACCGCGCTATTACTATCCAGGCGAAAAACCTTATCGCATGATCTATATGGAAGACCCATTTGGTAACATTCTGGAGATCTATTCACACAGCTATGAGTTGCACTACAGCAGTGGCGCATATACTGGTTAACTAAAATTAGGCACCTTAGCGCAGCATGTGAGGTGCCTACTTTTATCTCACTTTATTTTTCTTTTTCTTCTCTGGAAAGTCTTCACATCTATCCTCAAGACCCATTTCTACAAGTGTCTCAAACCCCATTTCAAATATCATCGCAGAAAAAACACCTTCATATTCCCCCAGCGGATACAGCTTCGCTTTATTCAACTTTTCTCTCTTAACGAATTGATTTGGAAAATATTTCGCTGTCATTACAGTGATTTTTTCGAGCTGAACTCACTTTTGATAAAACTAAACAAATCCAATGAAAACAAAATGATAAGTTACCGAAAATTTCACTCAAACACGGATAAGTTCGCGATGAACATCAGTTCAACACTATCATCTGCAGCCCTTGCAGCTGCAACCGCAGTGCTGCTCAGTGCTTGCGGCGCTAGCACCAGCTCTTATATTGCGTTCCTTGAGCCACAACTCAGCGTCGGTGAGCCACAAGCGATGACTGCTGTGCTCAATGCCAAACTCACGGTCACAGGCAGCAGCGCGCCAAACCTCACAGGGACCCAATTGGTACTCACTCGAGATAACCAACGTCGTATTAGCGATGATATGCGTTTTAAAAACATGCTATTGCGCTGGGCGAATGCTCAAACCAGTGACTTTATCGATATGAAGCGTGGACGTGCTCAGCTTGCAGATGATATTGCCAAGACCTATCGCAACTGCGGCATCCATAGTTGTGATGATTTTCAATTTAACTGGGCACCTGAGCCAGAGGATGAGCAAGGCGACAACGCCATGCCAGAAGAGCCTGTTGAGCAATGTCCGGTGCGCCTAAGCAAAGAAAATTATGTGGTGAAAAAAACAGGCCAACAAAAAGAGATTGCTGGCATGCGCACCGATGGGTATTTGGTCGAGTGGCATACGGAATCTAAGGATAACGCAGGCAATAAAGACACCAGTATTTTGCGCATTCATGTATGGACGACACAGCCAACTCAAACGATGAATGAAGCCTGGAAAGTACATCAAGCCTTTACCGATAATTACCTTGCGAAGACGGGCGATAATAACGATTTATCACGCATTATTGGTGAAGATGGCTATCGCGCACTCAGCGCTTTTTCAGGGGATACCCAACATCGCGACAGCAACACCTACAATCGCTATACACGAGAGCTGCGTAAAATTAAGGGCTATCCACTGCAAATCGATATGGCTTGGTATGTCAATCAAACCACCTGCCCTGAGCAAAACCAACCAACCGATAACAGCGAGCAAAGTGCGCCAACTGATATTGAAGGCGTCGCTGTCGATTTTCTCGGCGGGCTTGCACAAGATGCCATGGGCTTGAATGAAACCGATCCCAACGCTTGGAAAACAACCCCCGTATTTCAATATATCTATGAAGTCACCAATGTTCGCATGATGCCAGTAGCCGATGCGCTTTTAGAAGTTCCAGCGGATTACACCAAGGTGGTCGCGGATAAGGGGAATACTGCGAAAAAATAGCGAGCTGAGGCTTCACTATTTTAAATGAAACAAAAAAACAGGCCTTACGGCCTGTTTTTATTTCATTATTTGGCAGAAAGAACAATTTTACAGAATGCGTCAATGACAGCGTCTTTGGACGTTGATACACCGCCGCCAATCGCAAAAGAAACAAATACATCAACACCACCTTTTTGTGGTTCAACCATCACATTCAGTGGTGCCGTTTCGCCCTCACCAAATGAGACGGCTTGACTCGCATTGATAATCCCCATCTCTTTATTTGCATTCACAATGTTCCAGCCTTCCATTGCTAAATGCTTATACACTTTTTGATACGCTTTATTTTTCGATGTTCCTGAAACGAATCCGGTCGTTTTAAATTGGCGTCCAGTGATAAAGCTGCCTTCTACCGTTAGATTCTTAGCACAAGGCCGTGGATCATTTTTAGCCACCTGCTGTGACCCAGTCGACATACACCCACTCAGCAATAGAGCACCTACAACAAACAACACCTTTCTCATTGATAATCCCTTCATGATGAAATTGAACAGGGTAACCGTTCTAAAGAATGCCTATTCTAATATTTCAATGAGTTATGATTCATATGCATAATTTCGCATTTCCACGAAACATCATATTTTTTTGATTTAACTGATCCTGTGTTGCAGCAATATCAACGTAACCTGCTCTTAAATATACAACCGTTCAACCAACTATTTACTCCCACGAAAATCCACAAATCGTGTAGTAAAACAAAATAGGTAAAACGTTTTATTTGCTTCATAGGGACAACAATTATTTCTTATGACTCTGCTTTTGCCAGTGATCATGTTCAAAACGATATTGTTGCAACTGTGCCAGCAGGTGGCGGAGCACTGGTCCGTTGACGCAGCGACGCGAAATCGAGCAGCCGACATGGGTCAACCAGCCATCTCTTTCATGTACCACAGGTAAGCGCACCAATTTTTTCTGACTCAGTAACTTTTTCGCATGGCGCTCTGGCACATTGGCCCAGCCCACATTTTGCACCACCAAAGCAACCACATTTTCATGGGAGTTGGCATACCATTTGGCATTACTAATGGCGTAGGTAAACCATAATTCATGGTGCTGAGCATCCCGATGTACACATTGCCGATAGCGTTTTAAATCGCTATCGGTCACCTGCGCAAACTGAGCAAGAGGATGCTGCGGCGCACTAATGTTGACGAATTTGGCTTGCCCCAATAAAAAGAAGTCCACCGCATCTTTTAGATCGCCACCCACATAGTGAATGCCAATTTGCGCCCGCCCCTGACGCACCATCTCATCAACTTCAAAGGTTGATGCACTGACCAAATCAAAATCAGTATTAGGGAAATGCGCTGCTAAATCAGCAAATAGAGCGATCAAGCTATCATCAACCAAGCTTTCGTCCACGGCAATCACCAGCTCTTGCTCATGATCGCTCGCGATGGATTCTATTTTTTGCTCAAAATAATGCTGCTGGTGCAAAATCGCCCGCACCACAGGCAATAGCGCACGGCCACTCACCGTCAGCTCGGGTTTGTTCTTATCGCGATGAAAAAGCTGCTGATCAATCTCTATCTCTAAATTAGCCACCGCCTGACTAACACCAGATTGTGCACGTTTCAGTTTTCTCGCTGCTGCAGAAAAAGAGCCGCATTCGCACACAGTCACAAATATTTTTAATTGCTCTAGGGTATACATGGACGCTCACCCATCACTTTTCGTGATAGCTGTTAACATTGTGTTTTCGTTATTCTCCGTATAATCAGCGCCCCAAATCAATCAAAATCTTTCTGGAGAACATTCATGAGTGTGGCTGAGCGAATATTTCATGCTGTGCTATTTGAAATTTTAGCGATCACTTTTTCCATCATTGCGCTGATCCTCTTCACCGATCAACCTGTTGCTGTGCTATCAGGAACTATGATAACCATCGCAACCATCGCAATGATTTGGAACTACTTTTTTAATTTGGTATTCGATCGTTTTTTTCCAGGTGAGAAAACCCTGCGCCCTTTAAAGCTGCGCATCTTTCACGTTGTTTTATTTGAAGCCGGTTTAATCTGCTTTACGGTGCCAGTCTTTGCCTATGCCCTTAAAACATCATTGCTGCATGCTTTTTTGATGGATTTAAGCATGACTATCTTTATCACCTGTTATGCCTTTGTCTTTAATTTGCTTTACGACCACCTACGCGCCCTGCTGATTCGACGCGTATTTTCACCAGCCTAATAACTGTTGATGTTCCAAGTACAGCGAATCATGCCAATCTACATCCAACAAAAAGCGGGCTGAGCCCGCTTTTTGTTTTCCCTTCAATCAAGACAAGTATCAGCTGGCTTGATCTTTACCGGCCATGCAGTTGTAAATCAGCGCACCGATGATGCCGCCGACAATGGGCGCAAGCCAAAAGAGCCAAAGCTGACTCACAGCCCAATCGCCCATATAAACTGCAACCCCAGTACTACGCGCAGGGTTCACAGAGGTGTTGGTGACAGGAATCGAGATCAGGTGAATCAGGGTTAAACACAAACCAATGGCTAAGGGCGCAAATCCTTGCGGCGCACGTGAATCCGTCGAGCCCATAATCACAATTAAAAACATCGCGGTCATGACGATTTCGCAAACCAAAGCGGCAAGCAATGAATATTGTCCCGGAGAATGCTCACCATACCCATTGGCGGCAAAGCCAGACGCTTTCAAATCAAACCCAGCTTGGCCTGTGGCAATCAAATAAAGCACGCCACCAGCCACAATCCCCCCCACAACCTGCGCCAAGATATAGGGCAGCACTTCCTTGCCGTCAAATCGGCCGCCAAGCCATAAACCGACGGTAATCGCGGGATTTAAATGACAACCTGAAATATGGCCAATGGCATAGGCCATGGTGACCACAGTTAAACCAAAAGCCAGCGCAACGCCTAAAAAACCGATGCCTAAATCTGGCACCCCAGCAGCGAGCACTGCACTACCACAGCCGCCGAGCACCAGCCAAAATGTACCAAAACCTTCTGCGAGTAACTTGTTCATCGCGTACTTTCCTCTTTGAGTTCCACTCGCTGAACTTAGTCGACAACACGCATTTTTGCTGGCTTTTCATTGAGAGTCAGAGGCGACCATGGAAATTTTCTCGCTTTTTGAGCGCATACCTTAGCTTGCTAAGCATCATGCGCTACCTAAGCGAAGCCTTACACTCTCACTGATATCGTTTTTTATTTCTCGGGATCCATCACACCTTGGCTGGATTTTGCCAACCATACTTAGGCATTCCACCACCGAGGATCACCCCATGCGACCCACTCGTTTGTTATCCTCGTCAACGCCTTGTGCTGTTCGTTGGCGACATATGTCCCGCCATATCAATACTTATGTTCATGCGTTTCTCATCATCTTGCTGATCTCCATGAGCGGCTGTTCATCCAGCTTTTATGACAGTGATGATCCGCTCGCGAAAATTCGTTATCAAACGCCACAAATGGTGGTTTGGATGACCGAATTTCCCAAAGGCGGCGATCTGCATAATCACGCCAGCGGCGCCAATTACATTGAACATGGTCTGCTCTTTGCTGCGCAGCAAGGCGACTACTTTGATGTTCAGCAGATGAAAATCTTTGCCTCGAACGAGCAATTTCATCCCAACTCAGCGAGTAAGCAAGTTCCCTGTGAAGGGAAAATCAAAGATCATGATTGCGTGATCCGTGCTCATTCACTGATTTATAAGAGCCAATATCAACCACAGCTTCTTGCCTATCTCGATATCGTCAGCATGCGTGGTTGGCATGAAAATACCGACGATGGCCAAGATCATTTCTTTGATACCTTTGCACATAGCGCCATTCCCGATTGGGATGATCAATCCATCGCGCTCATTTTGCTACGCAATCACCAGCAGCATATTCGCTATGTCGAACTGATGGCCAGTACCACCCCACCAGAGGTAATGGCGACACTCAAAGAAAAATTGCCTGAATCCGCCTTTGACCCCAACAACTTTGAAGCCAATTACCAAAAAATTGCGCCCTACCTTGAAGGCGCGCAATTTAAGCAAGCCATTGACCGATTTATGGCAACAAGAGAAGCAACCATAGAGCAGGTGCTCAACACTCAAGGGCTGACCACCATTGGTCCCCAGCCCGATATCGTGGTGCGCTACATTTCACAAATGAAGCGGCTTGACGGTCCCTATGATTCATTTTTGCAAGCTGCCGCCTATATGAAGGCATCGACCTTACATCCCAATATTGTGGCGACCAATCTCGTGCAAAATGAATCAGGCCTACCCGCACTCGCCAATTTCGAGACTCAAATGGCGATCATCGATTATTTTTGGCAGAAATATGGCGCGCCAAATATCGCCCTACATGCAGGGGAGCTGGTGCTACGTGAGTCCCCCGTTGAGCCCATGCGCGATCGCATTTCACAAACCATCATCAAAGGTCATGCAGAACGCATCGGTCATGGCGTTGCCATTGCGTGGGAGAGTAATCCAGCAAAAACCATGGCCAAAATGCGCGAGCACGGCATTGCCGTTGAAATTTGTCTTTCCAGTAATCACAGTATCCTTGGTATCAAAGGCAAAGATCACCCGCTGCACCTCTATCTTGATGCTGGCGTCCCTGTGACGCTCGCAACTGATGATGAGGGTGTTTCTCGCTCAAATCTCACCATGGAATATATTCGCGCAGCACAAGAGCAGCAGCTCAGTTATAACCAGCTCAAAATGATTGCGAAAAATGCGCTGGCCTACAGCTTTCTCGGCGGCCAAGGGATTTATGATGCGGATGGCAATATTCTCGCCTCCTTTGAACCTTGGGTTGAACAAAACCAACCACCGAAAATTAGCGCCAGCCTCTCAACCAAACAGTACCTACAGATTCGCCATGAACAAGATTTGCGCCGCTTTGAGGCCAAATATCTCAACTAACAGCTAAAACATAAAAAGCGGGCTTAGCCCGCTTTATTGAATGCATCGTAGATGCACGAAGTGAGCACAGTTACTGCGCCGCATCTTCTCGCTTGAGCTGATTTGGATGGATTAAACAAACCTTTTCCACTTCCGGCATATTCGGCAACATTAAACACAGATATTTGTCATTCATGGTCACTTGCTGATCTGGAAAAACGCGTTTCACTGCATCGACCCATTGTGAGACTGGCTGTGTGTGAATCGCATTACTCATCAATATTTTTATCTCTACTGCCCGTGTTTTCTGAATATAAGGAAACCACACATTTTCGCTACAGGTCATTTCACCGAAAATGTAGCCAAACAAATTTTTCACCACAGGCATTTGCTTCTCACGAACAGGCCACTGTTCATCTGGTTGTGCCAAATACGCCTCTAAAGATTGTTGCGAACGAGCATTCATCCCTTCTTGATGACAGTACTGAATATAATTCGTCGTCATGTTGTGTTTATAGAGTAAGTTCAGCACAGGTCTTGGAAATGGTATCCCCCAAAATATCTCTGATGAATTATCGTAAAAATCCGCTTGAATAACACGAGTAAAAAGAGTGAGTTCATATGCCATCACTCTTTGATAATCTCGCTCCTCAAGCGTCATGGGCACAAGTGGCGGTGCTGGTACATCATAGTAATAAATAAATTGATGACGAAAATTCAAACATAAATTAAGCAGTACACGTATATGACCATGTGAAATTAAATAATCGGTACGAGACAAGCCATCACGCAACAGCGCAATCAAGCGTTCCAGTTTGGCAAAGGCCTGCACTTCTTGACCATTTTCCGCTTGTACTAAAATCGATTGCAGCACTAAATGAGTACCCGCATTCAAAGAATTAGCCTCATATAAATGAATGCCATCACGGCCATTCATTTGCATAAAATCAGGCAAGGCGATGAGCGTCCAAAAACGCGCCATAAACTGTGCATGCGGCGCGACATTTTCTTTCGCGGCTGCCAGTAATTCCTCAGTGAAACAACTCGCCCGCTCGCTATAAAAGCATTGCAACCGCTCCCAGCGAAAAGACTCACGGTGCGCCTGTAAATCCCCGATTGTGCTCTCGTCAACATCAATACCTAGCTCTTTGGCATAAAGCGCCTTGCCATAGTCAATGGGGTCTTTATCTGCTGGTGCATGCATACCAAGCTGATAGA
Organism: Vibrio stylophorae; assembly: GCF_921293875.1. Classification (NCBI taxonomy): domain Bacteria; kingdom Pseudomonadati; phylum Pseudomonadota; class Gammaproteobacteria; order Vibrionales; family Vibrionaceae; genus Vibrio; species Vibrio stylophorae. The sequence continues at coordinate 1,069,238 of NZ_CAKLDI010000001.1, read as the reverse complement.
AAAACGCCTGATCATCTTGAGATGCCGAATGTTCGACACGCTCAATAATCGCTTGCGCTTCTCTGGATAATGGCTCATCACCATGGACATAGATGGCTAAACCAATTAGCGCAATCAGCAGCAACAATAGTAGATAACCAAAAAATTTTAGTAATTTACGTATCCAGCACATCACTCAGCCATCAATCCATTGATTTGAAAGAAATAAAATATCACTCAAACATCAATGCACCTACTTTCATAAACAAAAAATTCAGCCTAACCTATTGATTCACGTCATGATTCACAAATTTGAGCAACGATAAGGGAAACAATTTCAAGATTAAAAAAAGCGAGCTAAGCCCGCTTTCCATTCTTATGTGAAATAAATGTAATTGACATTTAACGCAATAGGTAATGCATCACAATGCTATGATTTTTATGTCATTTCCATATAAAAACGAGTGAATTATCACCATCCTAATATTTTTCCCACTGAAGCGAAGCGTATAATCCACACCTCAAAAACATACATATATAGAGGATATATGAACCCTATTCTAAGAAAAACCTTTGGTGGATTATCTAAGCAATACTATATACGCCAATTTATTTTTTCAATTCCATTTTTAGCACTACTCCTATTTACAGAATTGAAAAGCGAAAGCATTAGCGTTATCAAATTATTGGTTTTCACAAGCCTCTCGTTTATTTACCCATACTCACGATTTGTTTACGAATCCGTAGTAAAATACATTATGGGCAATAACATTCTCATCGTGAACCTTCCATTAATGCTAGCAGTAAAAGCTTTCACCATGTTTTTTTGCTATATGATGGGATTTGTAATTGCACCAATTGGATTGGCTTATTTATATTTTCACTTCACTGCCGCAGAGAAAAAAATAAACAGCCAAGCATAATATGCCATTCATGAAAATAAATTCATTATATAAAAGCGGGCTGAGCCCGCTTTTATTTTCAAACATCTATTATCGAAGTGCGCAGAACGACTATCTGCCATTTCAATTGAGTACATTTACTGCCATAAACTGGTGAGTGAGCTCAGCAGTGATGAGCTCGCACCTTGCGCTTTTAAACCATTAATAATCAGCGGTGCAAAGGTACTCACCATGGAAGGATCGAGCCCCAGCGCTGAAAAGGCACTATTCAAACTGCTGTTATTAGTCACCAGCGAGGTCAATCCCGTGCTCTCCAGCGCGCCATAGCCAGGAATTAAGCTACTAAGCTCTGAGTTTTGTTCGCTACCCAGTGAATTTTGCGCCAGTGCCAATAGCGAGCCGAGACCACCAACCGCCTGTTCATTACTGACATTTGTGGCCTGCTGAATCGTATCGGCCAGCGGATTACTCGCACCTTGTGCGCCCCAAGCTTGCATCGCTGTTGTCAGCGCTGTTCCCGCCAATGCGCCATAGCCACTATCACTGTCAGCATTTGAGCTACCTGAAGTGCTTTGACAACCCAACAATGTTGCTACCATCAATGCGATAAAATAAACACGCGTTTTCATGATTGATTCCTTCTTAATTTTCAGTACTTAGCCATCACCAAGTACGTTCCATGGACGGATTAAGTATGGAAGTGATATCGCCATGCTGCTGAGAACTTTATGCATATCAAAGAGGAGAAACCTACGGAAAAGCTTTGTCGAAAAAATAGCATTGAAAAAAGTAATGGAAGCATAGAGGAGCTATGCAAAGCACAACGCCAGCATTGGCACTATTAACACCATTGACAGAAACAAAATTAACATTGAAAAATCATTAACTTAAGGTTAAATTCTTTGCTTTCGCCAATAGCGGTCAATGAGGCTATGTGATGTACAAAGCGCTATTTTCCACATTCACCATCGCGGTACTAAGTGCATGTACGCCTTTCACAGGCACATCCACTGATTATGACTATTGGCAATGGGAGGCAGGAAAACTAGTGCAAGCCAACCATTTGACCACAGAGCCCACACGTCAGGAAATCATTCATCATGCGCTCCAATCGGCAAGTGTGAATTCAGATCTCTCAACCATTATTGCGCAAGTGGCAACGCCAAATGCAACACCAGTGACCATTGAATTGGGCCATGAACCCGCACTATACGATACCGTGAATGAGATGGTGATTTGGCATGTTTGGCTTGTTTTTCAAACGGATGATGCGGTTTCACCTTATCGCTGTGGCATTGATTTTTTTATGCGCGATGACAACCGCCAAGCCATTGCCGAAACCTTTCGTTTGTATGGTAGTTGCTAGCAAATAAAAAGCGGGCATGGCCCGCTTTGTATCATCTGTTGTTTCTACGCGTGGTGTTATATCGATGCGTGGTTAGGAAATAGACCACTGAGATAAGGTTCGTTTGAAATCTTGATAGTCGAACTGATTGAGCAGTTCAATGCGGCCATCTTGGCGTTGGCAATAAATGCTAGGCATTTTTAGGCCATTAAACCAGTTGAGTTTAACCATGGTATAGCCGCCGCTATCTTGAATATGCAAACGCTGGCCAATGGCTAAAGGCTCAGCAAAGCGACTAACGCAGAACTGATCACCGGCGAGACAAGAGCATGAACCAATCACATATTCATAATCGCCGTTTTGATCTGCTTCTGTGACTGATGCTGGCTCATGATAGATCAGGGTGTCCAAACGGTGCGCCTCAGTGGCGGAGTCGACAATCGCTGTTTTCATGCCATTTTCGACAATATCGACCACAGTGACCACCAAGTCGGTGGTATTGGTGATCACCGCTTCACCCGGCTCTAAATAAACTTGCACTTGATGACGCTCCGCAAAGGATTTCAGCGCTTCCACTAGGGTATCTAAGTCATATTCGGGATAGGTGAAAAACACACCACCACCTAAACTTATCCACTTTAATTGGTCCAAATAGTCGCCAAATTGCTCACTAATTTGCGTAAGTAATGCCGAAAATGTGCTGGCATCCTTATTTTCACAGTTCATGTGGAACATAGCACCGTCAAGCCCTGCAAAAATACTGGGATCAATCTGGTCAAAATGTACCCCAAGGCGAGAATTAGCCCGCGCTGGATTAGCTAAATCTTGGCTGGCATAACTGACGCCAGGATTGAGACGAAGACCCAGCTGCGTTTTTTCCTGCGCAAGATGGCGATAGGCTTGAAGCTGGCTTTGCGAATTAAAGATCAATTTGTCGCACATCGGTACCACAGCACGCACATCTGCCTCGCTATAGCCGACGCTATAGGCATGAGTCTCGCCGCCAAAGGTTTCATAGCCCAGCATCACCTCAAAAGGGCCACTACTGGTGGTGCCATCAAGGCTGTCTTTGATGATGTCAAACACCCCCCAAGTGGAAAAGCATTTCAGCGCAAGTACCAATTTCACCCCAGAGCGTGCTTTGAGCTGCTGACAAATTTCAAGGTTTCGCCGCAGCTTGCCTTCATCAATCATAAAATAGGGGGTGGCTAATTGACTCTGTTCCATTGCTCTCTTTCCATGACATTCATTGAAAACAGGCCGATATTGTCGGCCTGTTGATGGTGCTTTTACTTGCTGTATTGCCTGCTGTATTGCATTTCAAGGCTTAAACAAGCGCAGCTTCTACTTTGGGCTCGGACACATTGGCGCGCAAATCGTGGATCACTGGCGCTTGTGGCGTTAATTCTTGAACTTGCCAGCCCAAACCAAGCGCAGGCATGGTTTCAAGGAATGGATCAGGATCAAGCTGCTCGATATTAAACACCCCTTTTCCTGCCCAAGCGCCTTTGAAGTACATCAATGCTGCGGTGATCGCCGGCACACCTGTGGTGTAAGCAATGGCTTGATGTTCTACATCACGATAGGCTTCTTGGTGATCGGCATCGTTATAGATAAAGACGCTGCGCGCTTTGCCATCTTTGCTGCCCTGAACCCAAGTACCGATACAGGTTTTGCCGGTATAGCCTGGGGCCAAAGAAGTTGGATCAGGCAGCATGGCTTTGAGCACTTGTAGCGGCTGTACCACAGTGCCGTCGGCCAAGGTAAGTGGATCAGGGCTCAGTAGGCCGATATCGCGCATGCAGTTAAAGTAATTGAGATAGCGATCGCCAAAGCCCATCCAAAACTCAATGCGTTTGGCGGGAATAAATTCTTGTAGCGAGCGAATTTCATCATGCGCCATGGAGTAAATTTTGAAATTACCCACCACAGGAAAATCAAACTCCATCATGCGACTATGACAAGGCACGCGTTGCCAGCCATCATTTTCCCAGTAGAAAGAGTCGCCCTGAATTTCAAGCAGGTTGGTTTCAGGATCAAAGTTGGTGGCAAATTTCTTACCGTGATCGCCCGCGTTCACGTCCATCACATCGATGCTATCAATCTCATCAAAAAGATGTTTCACCGCATAAGCGGCAAATACGCTGACCACGCCCGGATCAAAGCCTGCACCCAAAATAGCGGTGATCCCTGCTTGCTCATATTTCTCACGAAACGCCCATTGCGGATCGTAAGCTTCTGGTACTTGCTGACCTTCTGAGCACAAATCCACAGCAACAGAGGTATCTAAGTAAGAGACTTTGGCGCGATAGCAGGCTTCCATCAAAGGTACATTGATCCAAGGCGAGCCCACGTTCAATACCAAGTCTGGTTTCACTTCTTCAATCAGTGCCACAACGGCGTCAATATCATCGGCGTTCACTTGGCGCGCTTGCAATAATTTGCTTTTATCTTTGAGATTATCGCGACCATGAATGGAGCGAATAATCGCTTCGCATTTATCGATTGTGCGTGATGCAATGGTGATATCGCCCAATACATCATTATTTTGTGCCGCCTTATGCGCCACAACCCAACCCACGCCACCGGCGCCAATTTGTAGTACTGCCATGATTGTTCCTTTTCATCATGGCTCAGCCTTATCTAAAACATATCTAAGGCATATGCAAGATAAGGCTGAGCGATCTCTAAATTAAGCGTGCTCAGACACAATGCGCTGTGCCAAAGCGGTTAAGTTGTCAAACAGGGCCGTAAAATCACTTAAAGCCAAGCATGGATTGAGCAAGGTGAGCTTAAGCGCTACTTGCCCATCCACAATGGTTTCACCCAGCACAGCCACGCCATCCACCAGCGCACGTTCACGCAGTGACTTGTTGAGGCCGTCTAGATTTGCCATTGGGCTGCCGTGATAACGGAATAGCACAGTGGACAGCGATGGCGTACACAAAAGCTCCCAATCCGCTGATTGATTGACCATGTCCGCCACTTGCTGTGTTTGTTGCAACAGATGGTCATACATCGCCCCCAAGGTGCGCGTGCCCACGCATTGCATGGTCATCCAGACTTTCAGTGCATCAAATCGCTTGGTGGTGGCCAATGATTTATCGACAAGATTTGGCAGCACATCATCTTCGCGGTTGAGATAATCTGCGTGATGGCGCAGATAGTTAAAATGCGCTTTATCTTGAATCAGCAAAGCGCCGCAGCTGATTGGTTGGAAAAAGAGCTTATGAAAATCAACGCTCAATGAATCTGCGCGCTCGACCCCATGCAATCGACTAGCGTGGCGACTCAAAATCAATGCGCCGCCGTAAGCTGCATCCACATGCAGCCACAAATTGTGCTGCGCAGCGATATCAGCAAGGCCGTTGATATCATCAATGGCGCCGTGATCTGTGGTCCCTGCCGTACCAACAATGGCAAAAGGCAGCAAACCTTGCGCTTTGAGATCATCAATGGTGCTCACCAAAGCCGCCAGTTGCATGGAGCCATCTGGATTACATGGCACGCCAACCACAGCTTGCTCGCCTAGCCCCATCAAAGAGGCGGAGGTTTTCACCGTAAAGTGTGATTTTTGCGAACAAAGAATGCGCATTTTACTGGCGTAATCAGGCAAGCCTTGCTGCTGAATATTGTGGCCAGTGTAGGTGTCCGCCGCCCAATCGCGAGCAAGCAGCAAGCCCATCAAGTTGCTCTGAGTACCACCGCTGGTAAACACACCGTCACTTTGCGCGCCCAGCTGATAGGTTTGACAGAGCCAATCCACGACTTTTTGCTCAACGAAAGTTGCAGCGCTGGCTTGATCCCAAGAATCCATAGACTGATTCAATGCACTGATAAAAGATTCCGCGGCCAGAGCTGGCACCAAAGGTGGAGTGTGCAAATGCGCAATGCAATGCGGGTGCTGCACCAAAATAGAGTTGCGCGCGATAAGATCGCGCGTTTGCTCAATCACTTGCCCCAGAGGCAACGCGCTGTTGGTCAGGTTGACAGCATCAATCTGCGCTTTTAGAAGATCTGGCGCCACACCTGAATAAGGTGCGTCGGCATCTTCGAACACTTGCTGCAGGGCATCAGTAGCTTGGGTGATCGCCGCTTGATAGCTATCACTGCCACCTTGTGCCACCGCAATAAAATGCTGCTGCCAATTGTCATTAGCCACAGGCTGCTCTTGGGTTTTTGCAGGACCGGCGGTGGCAATCACCGCTTTGCTAAAGGCATCAATAACAAAATCAAGCTGTGCATCAGAGATAATCAGTGGCGGTAAGAAACGAAGCACCGAGCCTTGACGGCCACCCTTTTCGATAATCAAACCACGCTCAAGTGCTGCGCGCTGAATCGCAATCGCCAGCTCTGGCGCTGCTTTTGGCTCACCAAATTGGTTACGCGCGCCAGATGGGTCAACAATTTCCACGCCTAGCATCAAACCGCGGCCACGCACTTCACCCATACAATCGGTATAGCCAGCAATGCGCTCTAATCCGTCACGCAGGTATGCGCCCGCAACTTTTGCACGTTCTGCCAAACCGTCACGGGTGATGATCTCAAGCGCTTTTGCACCGGTGCTCATGGCCAGCTGATTACCACGAAATGTGCCTGTGTGCTCGCCCGGACGCCAAGTATCGATGTCTTTATCAAAGACCAAAATCGACATCGGCAAACCGCCACCCACTGCTTTTGACAGACAGAGAATATCTGGCGTCACACCCGACTCTTCAAAAGCAAAGTGATGGCCACTCTTGCCGATACCACATTGAATTTCATCGAAAATCAATAAAATACCGTGTTCTTTGGTAATGCGGCGAAGCTCGCGCAGCCAAAATGCTGGCGCTGGGATCACCCCGCCCTCGCCTTGAATCGGCTCGACAATGATCGCCGCAGGTTTCGCGACACCGCTTTCATCATCGCTGAGCATGCGCTCAATGTAACGAATGCTTTGGCGCGCACCCGCGTCGCCATGCAAACCAAAGGGGCAGCGCAATGAATATGGGAAAGGCAAAAATTGCACATCAGCCATCAGTCCTTGACGGCGCGCTTTGGTATTGAGATTACCCATCATTGCCATGGTGCCGTTGGTCATACCATGGTATGCGCCATGAAACGCTGCCATGGTGTTGCGACCCGTGGTTTGCTTGGCTAGCTTAATGGCTGCTTCGACGGCATCGGCGCCTGATGGGCCGCAAAATTGAATACGTGCACGCTTTGCAAATTCGCTAGGCAAAAACGCCATCACCGCTTTGATAAAGCGATCTTTAGCTGGGGTGGTGAGATCCAGGGTTTGCAGCGGCAAGCCCTGGGCCAAATGATCAGCAATGGCTTGATTAATCTCAGGGTGGTTATAACCCAGCGCCAAAGTACCAGCGCCAGCCAAACAATCGATATATTGTTGGCCCTTGCTATCTTCGACAATCACACCATGCGCTTTGGCAATGGCCAAAGGCAAACGACGCGGATAAGAGCGTACTTCAGACTCATAATGCTCTTGGCTAAGCAGCAATTCATCTGGGGTTAAATCATAAAGTTCGTGAACAACAGGCACGTTCTGAGCATGCTTGATGTCATCCAATTCAAAAACAGTGGTCATGGCTACATCCATATAAAGCCCGCAGGCACTATCAACAGGTGCGCAAAATTGGCACTTGCTGGAAATCAGGTAAACGAACCCCTGCAAACGCAATGGCGCTTACAGTGCAATATGAAGGCGCTGAGTTTTAAGGCTCAGTGATGATGGTATACTTTGGCAGTCGCGTGCAAAGGCAAGCCCAAAGCAGTGCAACAGGGGAATGAGTGGGGTGTAATGTAAATCGAGTCATGGTTGGGTACCCTCAATATGGCTCTGTTTCCTATATCAGAGCGCACTATTAATGCCCTTCTATTGATGACGCCCGTCATCAATACCTACGGGTTGCATTTCTCCACGGAAATGGCAACGACTGTGATTGATCAAATATCCAGCAATCACAACGGCGCGAAAATTAACATAGCTATGGGTCACACGCCAGAATTTTATGAGCATAAATATCACTTTTTTATGTGATAACACTTTGAATAATTTATAAATCCATCAACACCTTCATGCTAAGCCTTATATTTCCTAGGATGCCAGCCAACCCATCGCAATCGTTTTCCTTTTCTGGCCACTTCAATATTGCAAAAGGGATTTGATAAAAAGCGCATTTTTTCGTAAAAAAATGGCTGTTGATTTTATTATCAACACTAGCTTTGTTATGGTTATTGCCAATCTCACTAGGGGTAATAGCTGCATGAATCAAAAAAAGCCGAACACGTCTGATCAACACCAAAAAGAAAAACTGTATGCTGATACGGCCAATTTGATTTCAACCACAGATCCCAAAAGTATCGTCACCTATGCCAATCAGGTCTTTTGTGATGTTGCTGAATATCAAGCCGAAGAACTGCAAGGACAGCCACATAATGTCGTGCGCCACCCAGATATGCCCAAAGCAGCTTTTGCTCAGCTTTGGTCCTATATTCAAGGCGGCAAAAGCTGGATGGGCTTGGTCAAAAACAAATGTAAAAGTGGCAAACAGCACTACTGGGTCTCCGCCTTTGTAACGCCAATTATGGGCCCCGATGGCAAAGTGCTGGAGTACCAGTCCGTGCGTTCACAGCCCACACGTGAGCAAAAACAGCGCGCTCAATCGCTTTACCAGAAAATCAATCAAGGCAAAGCCAAACAAACACCGCGTATCGCCTTTCACTTAATTGGTATTGGTTTTTCAGCGCTCAGTACCTTGGCCGCTTTGATTGCGACCTTCGCTCAAGATTTGGGCATTTGGGGCGTGGGCCTAAGCGCACTGTGCGGCGTAACACTTGTCAGCCAATGGCTGCAATGGCGACGTTTTCAAAACATTCGGACCCTTGCGAAAGCCGCTTACAGCAACCCCTTAATGGAATATCCCTATACTGGCGCTTTTGATAGCTACTCTGAAATTGAGTTAGCACTCTTGATGCGAAAAGCCGAGCTTCGCGCCGTTGCTGGGCGCACCAGTGATACCTCTGGGCAAATTTTGCAATCCGCTGAAGAAGAGTTCGCCACCCTGCAACAGATTGATCAAAGCCTCAATCAACAATGCCATGAAACAGAGCAAGTTGCCGCCGCCGTTGAAGAGCTCACCCACTCCATTGGTGAAGTGGCTAACAGCGCGACCGCAGCCTCCATGGTGACCCAAGATGCGCACCTTGAATCGCAGCAAGGCCGTGATTGTATTGAAGCAACCATGGCCGCTGTAGATGAGCTCACCCTATCACTCAGCGATTCGCAGCAGATCATTCATCAGCTCTCCCAAGACAGCCAGAAAATTGAACTGATTTTGGATGTGATCACCACCATTTCAGAGCAAACCAATTTGCTGGCGCTCAATGCCGCTATTGAAGCTGCACGCGCCGGCGAGGCTGGTCGTGGATTTGCCGTCGTTGCAGGTGAAGTGCGTAATTTGGCGACCAAAACAGGTGAAAGCGCCAATGAAATTCAAACACTGATCACCTCATTACAAAAAACCGCCGAGCAAGCCGTGGTTGCGATGAGCCAAGGCGGTGAACTTTCACAACAGTGCAAAATGCGAGCGGATGAGACAGGTCAGGTACTCACACAAATCACAGATAAGCTGAATCAGGTCACCGATAGCAGTCAGCAGATCGCAGCAGCGGTTGAGCAGCAAGCAACGGTTACGCAAGATATTAATCGTAATATCAATAATATTAAGCTTTTTGCTGATGAAACTGCGGTGACCTCACAAAGCTCCATCGAGCGCACACGCGGCTTGGTTGCCCGTATTGAAGATCTGCAACGTTTGATTCGCCAATTTAGCGCTGAGCGCTAAACGCACCTTTCGTCGTAATGAATGCTGCACAAAAAAGCGAGTCTAAGACTCGCTTTTTTTATCCATGAATAATGATGCCTGTTAACAGCCTTCCCAACCCAAATGGTAACGCGGCTGGCCATCAGGACGAGTGAGCACGCTATCATCATCCTGATGAAGGTGCAGATGGTAAGCTTGGCTCTCAGCACGGCGCTCACACTGCTGCTCATATTGCTCAACATCGATTTGCCAGACCTCACCAGGAAGGGGCTCTGGCGACATAAAATATGGCTCCACCGATGACAGCGCAGCCCACCAAGCTTCCAATGCCATCGCGCTCATATTGGGTCGCCAACACCAATAGCGATAACCATACTCTTCATCAATTAATACCAAAAAATCGCGCTTGTTGATCATCACACCTCACAGCGAACCATCGCCAAACCAAGCTAATATTTTATTAAAATCAATCATCTAGAATATCGATATTGCACAGTCCTTACCATTCACTAGCTCACATTCCCAAACCAAGGTGCAAATTCAAATTGGCCTATGGCGAAGCTTTGCAGACATCTCACGCTTTACCCTAGTGCTGAATGCATATTTTCCGCATAGCTTCGAGTCATTTTGCATTGCATCCATGTAAAAACAGATTTCACTCAAAGAACACGTCTATTTTTCAAGACAGGCATATGCTTAGTGCGATCCTGCGAACAGACGTCACGCAGCAACATGATGGTATACAAGGAGTCAATCATGAAACAATCTGGATTAGTGGCAATCATCGCCACGCTCGTTTTTAGTCACAATGCATTTGCCGATGAGCATGGGCACTGGGGATATGAAGGGAAACATGCACCAGCGCACTGGGGTGAAACCTTTGAGACCTGTGGTACTGGCCTCAACCAATCACCAATCAACATCGCAGACAGTGTTGAAGCGGAGCTCTCTCCTTTAGCATTTACTTATCAAGGGGAAGTCATCAATCTCACCAACAATGGGCACACGCTACAAGCTGGATTAACCGGTGATAACCAGGTTCAAATTGATGGGCAATCTTTTGTCTTAAAACAATTTCACTTCCATACCCCATCAGAGAACACGGTCAAAGGTCAGCATTACCCATTGGAAGCACACTTCGTCAACAGTGATGCCAAAGGTAATCTTGCTGTGGTTGCTGTAATGTTTGAAGAAGGCAAAGCCAATGCAGATTTAGCAAAGTTGATTGCCACCTTGCCAAAAACCAATCAACAGACCCAACTCTCACAGCCTTTTGCCACCAAGGCACTACTTGCAAACAGTGATAGCTATTATCGCTTTAATGGCTCACTCACGACGCCACCTTGCTCAGAAGGCGTTCGCTGGTTTGTCCTAGAAAAACCACTGACTGCAAGTAAACAACAGATCGCAGCAATGCAAGCCGTGATGGGCAACAACAACCGTCCTGTCCAAGCGCTCAATGCTCGCCTTGTTTTGGATTCTGAATAATTAGAACCTATTAAAGTTCAACAAATTCAGTCAAACATCGCCCGCGCTGGTTATAGGCCATCGCGGGCTGTTTTATATCCACTTTTTTTGATTTTGATAAAAAAGCTAAATGGCTTTCAGCAAGCGATACGATTTTGGTCAATAAATGCGTAAATGCTAGAAAGCAAAAAACCCAGCCAAAGGCTGGGTTTTCTACTGAATGATGGAGGCGCCTCCCGGAGTCGAACCGAGGTCCACGGATTTGCAATCCGCTGCATAGCCACTCTGCCAAGGCGCCAGATTCAATTGCTCATTCAAGCGTTAGATGGTGCCCCGAGCCGGACTTGAACCGGCACAGCGCGAACGCCGAGGGATTTTAAATCCCTTGTGTCTACCAATTCCACCATCAGGGCACGCAAACTGGTTGCGATGCTGTGACTAATTGTCTGACACCATCTCATATCGCCGAAGCCATATGTTTGAATGTGGTTGCGGGAGCTGGATTTGAACCAACGACCTTCGGGTTATGAGCCCGACGAGCTACCAAGCTGCTCCATCCCGCGTCCGGATGTCATCATTTAAAAGCATGATGAAGGCTTTGTCCACAAAAGAGTGGAGCGACACACGAGGTTCGAACTCGTGACCTCAACCTTGGCAAGGTTGCGCTCTACCAACTGAGCTAGTGTCGCATTATTCATCGCACCTGAATGCGCTGAATTAAATTTGGTTGCGGGAGCTGGATTTGAACCAACGACCTTCGGGTTATGAGCCCGACGAGCTACCAAGCTGCTCCATCCCGCGTCCGGATGTCATCATTTAAAAGCATGATGATGGCTTTATCCACAAAAGAGTGGAGCGACACACGAGGTTCGAACTCGTGACCTCAACCTTGGCAAGGTTGCGCTCTACCAACTGAGCTAGTGTCGCATATTATATGAGATTGGTTGCGGGAGCTGGATTTGAACCAACGACCTTCGGGTTATGAGCCCGACGAGCTACCAAGCTGCTCCATCCCGCGTCCGATTACTCATTTCACACTGTGAAATGGAGGCGCCTCCCGGAGTCGAACCGAGGTCCACGGATTTGCAATCCGCTGCATAGCCACTCTGCCAAGGCGCCGTTATCTCATTGTTAGGTTTGGATTAACACCCTCACCTGCTGTCCCTCATCGCTGCTGCGCTGCGGTACGGGGTGCATTCTACGGATTGGCGTGATCGAGTCAACAGATAAATCACGAAAATTGAATCGTTTGTCGGTTTTTCAATCATTTCACTTATTGTTTCAACAATTCGAACAAGAATGCAGCGCAAAAATTCACTTTTTTGTGTTCATTCACGAAAATAAAGCGTCGCAGCGCATTGCAAAATCCGAGTTCAGACAAATAAGAGAGAAGCAAACATGGCCCTAAGCCTTATTTTTTCTTCACTAGAACGAAAAAACCGCACTAGCGTGCGGTTTTTGTATCAGATGACGTCGAAATGAGAACTTACTCTACATCATCCAACAGGTAATCTTTTGCTGCATAGAGATATTGGAACATCGACCAATAGGTCAGTGCGGCGGCAACATACAATAAGACGTAGCCCAACTCTGTCACCCAAGGCAGATTGTCTGGATGCCAAAGCAAGAAGACCAAAGACATCATCTGTGCTGCGGTTTTAAATTTACCAATCCAAGAAACGGCCACACTGGCACGCTTACCTAGTTCTGCCATCCATTCACGCAAAGCTGAAATAATAATTTCGCGACCAATCATGGTCAGTGCAGGAATGGTGATCCATACAGAGTCGTAATGCTCAGTGATCAGTACCAGCGCGGCAGCAACCATGACTTTATCCGCAACGGGATCAAGAAATGCACCAAAGCGGCTGGTCTGCTTTAGTCGACGCGCTAAAAAGCCATCAAACCAGTCGGTCACACCAGCAATGACGAAAATTAAAGCGGCGGCAAAAGGAGACCAAGCAAAAGGGAGATAGAACGCCACTACAAAAACAGGAATCAATCCGAGTCGAATCAGAGTGAGAATATTGGGTATGGTAAAGCGCATAATACTGAACAGGTTATGTTTGACCCTGCTATGGTGCACCATCGTGGTTAATGTTGCAACGCATCAAATACTTTCTGGGCCAGTGCGCGACTAATTCCGGGGACTTTAGCGATCTCTTCCACACTCGCTTTCTTCAATTCTTGCAATCCCCCCATGTGTGTGAGGAGTTGCTGCCGTCTTTTGGCACCGATTCCCTCGATCTCTTCAAGTGTCGAGGTTCGTCGCACTTTGGCGCGCGCAGCGCGGTGACCACCAATGGCATGATTGTGGCTTTCATCGCGAATATGTTGAATAAGATGCAGTGCGGGGGCATCGGCGGGTAAAGACTCACTGCGGCCATCGGCAAAAATCAGTGTCTCAAGACCCGCTTTACGGGTGACCCCTTTGGCAATACCAATCAGCTGGGATTGCTTCGGCCAGTCCTGCATTAAAGGTACAACTATCTCAAGCGCCCGATTGAGTTGCCCTTTACCCCCATCAATCCAAATGATATCTGGAATTTTGTCAGGGTCTTGCTGTTTACCATAACGGCGCGCCAGGACTTGCGCCATGGCCGCATAGTCATCGCCACCGGTAATACCGGTAATATTGTAGCGGCGATATTCTGCTTTCATTGGCCCTTGCTCATTAAAGACCACACAAGAGGCCACAGTTTTCTCGCCCATGGTATGACTGATATCAAAGCACTCCATGCGGGTGATGGTCTCCATCCCCAGCGTTTGAGCCAGTGCATCAAAGCGCTGCTTCATGGTCATACGATGACTCAGCTTACTTTGCAGCGCACTTTCAGCGTTGGTTTGCGCTAATTTTAGATAACGCGCACGCTCGCCGCGCGGCTGCGACTGCAACTGCACTTGCCGACCAGCAACTTGGCTAATCGCCTCGCTCATCCCCTGCTGCTCATCCAGCGCTTCAATCAGCAAAATATGATCAGGCAAGGCGCGCCCTTGCAACCCATCCAAATAGTATTGGCTCATAAAGCTTGCCAATACCTCAGAATTGCTCACATCCGATGGCATTTTAGGGAAAAAGCTGCGACTACCCAGCACCTGCCCTTGGCGAATCATCAATAGATGAATACAAACCATCCCTTTTTCGCGCGAAAGTCCCAATGCGTCTAGCTCTTGATCGCGACCCGCCACATATTGTTGCTCTTGCACCCGGCGCAGCGCTTTAATTTGGTCGCGCAGTTTTGCCGCGCGCTCAAAGGCCAAGGTTTGACTGGCTGCTTCCATTTTAGCCACCAGATCCGCAATCAGCTGTGTATCTTTACCCTGCAAGAACAGCTGCACCATCTGCACCAGCTCATCATAATCGCTATCACTGATATAGCCGGACACACAAGGCGCGACACAGCGGTTGATTTGATAGAGCAAGCAAGGACGCTGGCGGTTGGCATAAACGGTGTTATCGCACTGGCGAATAGGAATAATACGCTGCAATAAATGCAGACTTTCACGCACCGCACCACCATCAGGATAGGGTCCAAAATAGTGCCCTTTTTTGCGTTTTAGGCCGCGATGCATGGATAAGCGCGGGTGCTTGTCTTGGCTTAGGAAAATATAGGGATAGGATTTGTCATCACGCAGCAACACGTTATAGCGTGGGCGATGTTGCTTAATTAAATTGTGTTCGAGGATCAGCGCTTCTGTTTCGGTGTGAGTAACCGTGACTTCAATTTGCGCAATGTGTGATACCAATGCACGCGTTTTTTCGCCATCGACCTTCTTGCGAAAATAGCTGGATAAACGTTTGTGCAGGTTTTTTGCCTTACCGACATAAATGATGTCGCCTTCGGCATTATACATACGATAAACGCCCGGCTGCTGAGCAACCGAGCGTAAAAATGATGGTGCATCAAATGCTGCAACCACAGTTACAGCGTCTCTGTGTCCAACATGCCATAGCGAATGGCGAGGTGGGTTAACTCAACGTCACCGTTGATATTGAGTTTTTCAAATAAACGATAACGATAGCTGTTGACCGTTTTCGGACTCAAGCTCAGTTGCTCAGATATATCCGTGACCTTTTCACCCTTGGTGATCATCATCATGATCTGCAGCTCACGCTGAGATAACTGTTTAAACGGGTTATCCGCATCAGGCGTAAATTGCATCAGCGCCATCTGCTGCGCAATCTCTGGGGAGATATAACGCTGACCACTATAGACAGCACGAATCGCTTGAATCATCTCTGCAGGGCCTGCACCCTTACTTAAATAACCCGCGGCCCCCGCCTGCATGACTTTGGTCGGGAACGGATTTTCAGTATGCACGGTCAGTACGATAATCTTGACATCAGGACAGGCGCGCAAAATCTTACGCGTTGCCTCAAGGCCACCAATGCCAGGCATATTCATGTCCATTAGGACAATGTCGGTATGCTCACTACGACACCATTTCAGTGCCGCTTCTCCACTGTCAGCTTCCCCTACTACTTTAATTCCACGGACATCTTCTAAAAGACGTCGAATCCCTGTGCGAACCAGTTCGTGATCATCAACAAGGAATACATTAATCAATTCTGTATCTCCACATGATTTGGTTCTGCTACGCGCATCATGTTGACCGCATGCACAGCATTTTAACCAAGTTTTGGTCAAACTAAAAACGAAACCAAGACTGGATGTGCTAGCTGCTATTTATTTCATCAATTCAATTCTATTAGCTTGATGAATAATGGACGAATTTTATTTCCTGTACCTTGATAAAATTGTGTCGGCACCATCACAAATAAAAATCTTCAATGCCTTCTTTTTTTACCCGCAATTCCTTTTTTTCTTCCTCAATCAAAGCAAAACAATGACCAAAGATGCCTGATACCATGCGCGATCAAAGCCATTTATGCAATGCGCAAGTCATAATTTTGACGGTTTGGCGCCATTTTTTTTGCTCTATTTATATTAAAAATTATTTTACTACAGTAGATAATTCCTAGAACGAGATCACAGTTTCGTGTATATTTTCGCGCCCGACTTGTGATGTACACCAAATATATTGTCTGCATGGATGCGAGCAATAAAACAACCTATTGAGGCAATTATGCAGCTTTCACTGAAAAATATTTCTATTAGAATTCAGGTGTTAATACCTGTGTTCATTCTAACCGCTTTACTCATCAGCTCTCTGCTAGTCGCTCAAAATAGATTGACTACTGAACAAAATAACATTGAACTCAACACCCAAGATTTGGTTGCGTTCAAAGATGCACTCGCGAAAATTGATGACCTCGTGTATCCCATCCGTATCGATGCGGTCTATGCGATTTACGATCCAGCACGTCGCCAAAAATTAATTGACAGCATGGATGCCGCCACGTCTGAAATTAACAGCAACTTGGCTGTTCTATCACAAGAGCCTGGTTTTGTGGCACAAACCAATCAAGTAAAGGCGGCGATCGATCAGTACTTTGATTTTTCTCGTCAAGCGATTCCCCTACTGAATCGTCACGATCAAGGCCTACTGAGCAATGCAGAATTTGATGCCTTTATCGCGAAATACCGCCTTGTGGGTCAAACCATGGTCGGCCAAATTAATGACCTATCACAAAATGTGAATAGCAAAGCATCTGCTGATCTCAATGCCAGCATGCAAGCCAACGAAACCCTGATGACCAATGTCAGCTGGTTTATCCTCGTGTTGTTTGCGATTTGCTTTGCCGTGGCATGGTGGTTGTCAGGTATGATTGTTGCGCCAATCATCAAACTTCAAGCCGTAATGCGTGAAATCGCAACGGGTAACCTATCCGTACAAAGCGAACATGACGGCAATAACGAAGTTGCCGAGCTCAGTGCTGATATCAACTTAACCGTTCGTCAGCTACACGAAACCGTGAATGCACTCACCAAGATCAGTGAAGATGTTGCTTCAGCATCAACTGAATTGGCTGTTGTGATGACTCAAGCGGAAGACAACGCGCAACGTGAACTTAACGAGATTGACCAAGTCGCCTCGGCTGTGAATGAGCTTTCAAGCACTGCCGCTAACGTTAGCGATACAGCAATGCTTGCTGATGGCACCTCAAAACAAACTGATGAGCTTGCGCGCTCTGGCTTGGATATTTTCCAACAAAGCCATGAAGCAAGTGAATTGATGGCCGCGTCACTCAATGATGCAGCCGCGGTTGTGACTCGTCTTAAAGAACAGTCAGAGCAAATCAGCAATGTTGTTGAAGTGATTCGTGGCGTGTCTGAGCAAACCAACTTGCTTGCACTGAACGCAGCCATTGAAGCCGCTCGTGCGGGTGAATCAGGCCGTGGTTTTGCCGTGGTAGCCGATGAAGTACGTCTGCTTGCCGCCCGTACACAAGACTCAACGCAAGAGATTCAAACCATCATTGAAGAGCTTCAAGCGCAGTCTGGTAATGCCAACGACAGCATGCAAAATAGCTTGGAGATTTTGGGCCGTAACCAAGATCTTGCGCGTCAAGCCAATGATGCGCTCGTGGGTATCACCGATGCTGTCTCACAAATCAATGATATGAACACCCAAGTAGCGACTGCTGCTGAGCAGCAATCACAAGTGACCTCAGACATTAACCGCAACGTCAGCAATATGTCGGAACTTGTGAACCAAAACGTTGCGGGTATTGCGCAAAACGCTGCCGCCAGTAACGAGTTATCGCGTCTTGCTGAAATGCAAAAAGAGCAATTGTCTTTCTTTAAACTCTAAAGTCAGACCTTGGCACAGCTGTATTTTGCACGCAAAAAAAAGGCCCACATCCGTGGGCTTTTTTTTTACTTCGCCATATGCTGGCGGCTAACCTGATGCAAGTAAAAGGCGTCATCCTCTTGGCATAAGCGCAACAAAGCTTGCTTGGCCATGGCCAAGCAACTGCAATTGAGCTCTTGTGCTTCTTCGACCGGTCGATAACGCATCTCCGTGCAACTCACCAATAGAAAATGATCGTCCATTGGGTGAATCGCACGATACACCATCGCCTGACCGTAAAAATGACGTTGTACTACTATCACCGCCGATGCCAGATGTTGCAAACTGGCTTTTGCATAGGACAAAGAGTCAGGTGGCACAGCACGCCAACCTTCAGGGGCCCAATCTAACAGCGGCTCCATGACCTTCTCCTTTAATTTTCCTGAAATCAGTGTAAATCAATTTGTTGCACAAGAATGCTAAGGCAGGTCAATTTCACTATAAAAGATAAGGTTAATCCTTGAGTTTGAGTGGTAAATCAATCTTTCCACCGCGCGAGCGCGCAGATCATCGGCGATAAACCCACTCATCCCCCATTTTTTTCTGCAATAAATGCCTGCATCTGATCCAAAGATTGAGTACGCAGCTGCAGTAATTGCGCCATCACATCGGTATCAAACATCGCGGCTTCATGCTCATAGTAAGCACAGCACTGCGCCAGAGATGCTAACCCTAAGCTAAATGCCGCACCTTTAAGCTGATGGCAATACTGACTGATCGTCGCCTGATCCTGTTGGTCCAATGCTTGTGCCAAATTAGCTAGGGTCTGTTCACTGCTTTGCTCAAATACAGTGACCAGATTTTCAATCACTGCCAGCCCGAGGATCGGCAAATCTTGCTCTAAAATCTCTCGCTCAAAAATCAAATGTGCATTAGCATCAAAGCCATGCTGTTGTGCCTGTGCGACCAGAGGCGCACCGTGATAACCACTGACCATTTGCAATAACGCCTGATGTAAACGCTCAAAACGCACGGGTTTGGGCACCACGGCGTCAAATCCGGCAGTATAGAAACGCGCCACCTCTTCATCATACACATGTGCTGAAACCGCAATGCTATAGAGCGACGGCTGAGTGTGCATCAACTCGCCGCGCAGTGTCACCCCATCGGTGTCAGGTAGATTGATATCCAGCAACGCTAAGTCAAATGATTGCTGCGCAGCAAGATGCAAAGCCGTTGCGCCATCTTCGGCCATCACATAGTGGCAGCCTAAACGCTCTAAATAGCCCTCAATCACTAAGCGATTGACCGCGTTATCCTCCACGACCAGCACTTGCAGTGAAGTTAAACGGCCAGAAAGCTCTGGTGCTGTTTGACTCACCATCGGTGTAATTTGCTCAGGTGCTTGTGCTGGCTCAAGTGGCAAGTACAGAGAAAAGCTTGAGCCTTGAAAACGCTGACTCTGCACAGCGATATGCCCGCCCATGGCACCGACAATTCGCGCAGCGATGGCAAGACCTAGACCAGTGCCACCGGTGGTTTGTCGGCCGCTATCGGTTTGATAAAATGGCTGAAAAAGCTGAGCTTGCTGGACATCGTCGATACCAACCCCAGTATCCTTAACCGCAAAGCACAACATACCTTCGTGCTCGTGAACCAGCACCTGGACTTGGCCTTGCTCTGTATATTTGATGGCATTGCTTACTAAGTTATTGAGCACTTGACGAATACGCATCATATCGCCGAGCCAATAATCGCAAAGCGCTGCATCACAGTGATAAGCGAGCTGTAATCCCTTCTCCTGTGCCCGTGGCATAAACAGCGTGATCACATCATCAAGCAGATGTGCTAATGAAAATGGGCTTGGATGAATATCCAAATGACCAGATTCAATCTTGGAAAAATCAAGAATATCGGTCACCAACTCAAGTAAGGTCTCGCCACTTTTTCGAATCACGCTGACGTAGTTTTTCTGCTTTTCACTGAGCTCATCATTATCAAGCAATGCAGCGATCCCCAATACTCCATTCAGTGGCGTGCGGATTTCATGGCTCATGGTGGCCAAAAAGGCAGATTTTGCCTGATTGGCCTGCTCTGCCGCTTTGGTGGCGATGGTTTTTTCATCCACTTCTTGAGCCAGCTGGGCATTGGCAAGACGCAGGGCTTCTGTGCGCTCAGCAATGGTTGCTTCGAGGCTCGCTTGATGATTTTGTAGCGCTTCACGTGCGCGTTTTTCACCTGCGGCATACTGCGCTTTGGCTTTGGCCGTATCTCGCGCCACAATAATCGCGCGCTCCATCGCCGCCAGCTCATCATCACCTTCGGCTTTGAGATGGATAGACAGCTCACCATCGGCAATCGATGTTAGGGCGCGCTGCGCTCGTGAAATTCGGCGAATAATGCGCGCATACACGTATTGCCACATCACCCAAATCACCACCAACACACCCAGCACACTCAAAGCAATCAAGGTGGCTTGCGTGCGCGTGATGGTTTTCGCCACTTGCTCCAACGCAAAAGTCGTGCCTGCATTGGCTGCGGTGCTGAGCTCAGCAACCTGATCTGACAAAGTATGAAAGTGCACAACCGCTTGCTGACTCAGCTTTTCAATCTCTTGCTCATGACGATACATTGCACGTCGCTGATCAAACAGTGAGTTAAATTGCGCCAACTGCTCAATACGAGAAGAGAGCTGCTTGGCATAGTTCGGGTCTTCAATGGACACCAAGCGCAGTTTTAATTTATCGACATTATTTTGATACTGCTTGGCCAGCGCATCGATACGGTTTTCACTCAAGTTGGGCTGGCGCACCTCATCGAGCAAGCTGATGGAGACCGCAATCAAATAGCGCATGTTAAGCAGCCTGGCATTGACGTCTAAATCCACTTCAATCAATCGGTCAAGTGCGCTCAAGGTTTGCTGTGTATTTCCACGATGCACCAAGTCATAGAGCTGAGTAAAATTGGCCATGGCCACAGCATCTGCGTTACTCACCTGCGCCTGAACCAAGCCTTCCATTTGCCGTAATATACGCTGCTGGGCGGCAATGGCATTGTTGACCATACGCTGGCGCTGAAGACGCAGCGCGACTTCATCATTGAGCGTGTTCATTTGCTTTCGCACCTGCTCGTGCGTTTGCTCAATTTGCGTTAAAAGACCACGGGAAAATGGATAAGCCTGAAGACTGGCAAGGGTCAGCTCATTTTGGCCAAACAAACGCGTGAGGGTTTGTTGATGTTGATTGAGTGCTTTGGTGTCATTGGTTTGGCTCAGCGCCTGCGCTGTCATAATAATGCGCGCCGTTTGCTCGGCGAGCGCGCGGCTGTGATTGAGTGCCGGCAGCGCTGAGTCCACCACGGCATGTTGCGTTTTCGCGACCAAGGACAAACCGGCAATACCAATCCCCGCAGCGATTCCCACCAACAGCGCAATCCCTGAAAACGCTGCCAGTAGTTTCTGGCCTATGGTCTTAAACTTAAATCTCATCAATTTCCTGCTATCATGGTTTTTTAACAGCCCTTTAGAAATGCTCACAGTGCAACATCGTCAGCTATATTCAGGCGGCTTTATCGCCTTATCTTACCAACTTTTTATCTCGCTGCTGATTTTGTTCAGTGCACTTGGTTATTCTGCAAACAGCCTAGCGCAACCACTGCACCAACAACTCGCACCTGTTGATTTACAGCTACAACGCACCAAGGCCAATCCTGCACTGATTCACCAGCAATACACTTGGCTTGCTCACGCGAAACGCCCATGGAAAATCTGCGCCTTACTGCCCCACCTCAAGGATGCTTACTGGATCTCAGTGAACTATGGCTTGGTGAATCAAGCCAAGCGCCTAGGCGTTCATCTAACCATCTATGATGCTGGCGGTTATTTGGCCCTTGCTGAGCAAAAAAGTCAGATGCAGCACTGCTATCTCAGCGGCGCGGATGCCATTATTTTAGGCAGTGTCAGCCCAACTGGCTATGCCCATGATCTGGATATTTTGACCCATCAAACCCCAGTATTTGCCACGGTTAACGCACTATCCCAGCAAACTCAGCAGCAAAATAATCTAAAGGGCATGGTCGGTGTAGACTGGTATCAAATGGGATTTCAAGCGGGTCATTATCTGGCGAAAAAGCATCCCAAAGGCAGTGGGCTTACGCAAATTGCATGGCTACCAGGCCCCCTTCAGCGTGGTGGGACCGATCCCACCACCCAAGGTTTTTTGGCGGCTATTGCCGATTCAGATATTCAAATTACGCAAAGACTCTGGGCTGATAACGGCAAAGAGGAGCAGCGCGACTTGGTCTACCGACTGCTCAGTCAAAGCCCGCCAGATTATATTGTCGGCGGCGCAGTGGCCATTGACGTGGCGATCAATGTCCTACAACAACCCAGATTTAAACATCTCAAAATTGGCCTGATCTCAACTTACTTTACCCATGGGATCTATCGCGGTTTACTTCGTGGCCGCGTATTGTTCTCACCCACAGACCAAATGGTGCTGCAAGGCCGCCTCTCTTTAGATCAAACGGTTCGCTATTTAGAGCAGCGAGATCCCGTTTATCGTTTGATACCCGACATTATTGGTCTTGATAAAGCTGCGTTGAGTCAAGAAACTGTTGAGCGCTCATTGTCACCAGCACAATTTCGCCCTATTTATGTGCAATCACCGCCATCATCGGCAGCGCACAACTAAGGAGTCACAATGGAAAGAACCACCCGTATTATGGCGGCACGTAAAAATATCGCCTTGGTGGCCCACGATCACTGTAAACAAGATCTATTGCGTTGGGTCAAAGAGCATCAAGCGCAACTTGAAGCGCATAATTTATACGCCACAGGCACCACTGGTTTTCAGCTCAGTCAAGCCACTGGCCTAGATATCACAAGCCTCGTTAGCGGCCCAATGGGCGGCGATCAGCAGCTTGGTGCGCTGATCTGTGAAGGGAAAATCGATATGATGATTTTCTTCTGGGATCCCCTCAACGCCGTACCACATGACCCAGACGTGAAAGCCTTGCTACGCATCTCTGCTGTTTGGAATATTCCCGTGGCCACCAACCGCGCCAGTGCGAATTTTATGATGAGCTCACCTTTTGTTGACCAAGATACCGTGATTGAGATTCCTGACTACGATCGCTATCTTGCTGAGCGCACCCAGTAATGTCGCAGCGATAAAGGATGTGATTGTTTGCGCGATGAATCAAACCTTGTATCAAGCAAGGTATTGAACCATCAAACTCAAAATAAAGCGCAAACAAATAGCAAAAAGCCGCAGCAATCGCTGCGGCTTTTTCATGGTATTTTCTTTCACCGTTTATCTATCAACGTATTTACTACAGTGTTCTCACGCCTTGATACTAAAGCCAGAAAAGATAAGCCACCATGGCCAGTAGCGCGATACACACAAGGTTAAGTACCAACCCCACACGCATCATTTCGTGCTGCGCAATATGGCCGGATGCAAAAACAATGGCATTGGGCGGCGTCGCTACAGGCAACATAAAAGCGCAAGATGCGGCAACGGCTATCATCACAGAGAGAAGAACCGGCGATAAACCAAAGGCCTGCGCCACACTCGCAAAAACAGGGATCAGCAATGCAGCGCTGGCGGTATTGGAGGCAAACTCAGTTAAAAACACCACAAAGGCTGCCACCATCAAAATAATCCACAACACGCCAAACTCTGCAATCAGCCCACTTAAACTATTAGCTAGAAAAACACTAGTTCCCGTCGCTTTCAGCACATTACTTAAACAAATCCCACCACCAAAGAGCAGTAATACCCCCCAGTCAGCGGTTTTTTCCACATCCTTCCAATGCACTACGCGCGCAAAATTCACCAGCACAATGGCCAGTAAGGCCACCAAGCTATCAAATTTCGAATACCCCCCCAGCATGGCATTGATCGGTTTACTAAAGATCCACAAAGTCACCACTAAGGAGAAAATCGCCAGTGTCACCACCTTCCCCTTGTCCCAATCCACGGGTTCATATTGAATTTCAAATTCACCTTTAAGATCAGGTTTAAGCAAAACGTAGAGCAGCGCAATTGCCACGGGTAGCAATAACACAGCGACAGGCAAACCATAGTGCATCCACTGCGTAAAGGTCAGCCCGACTTCTGCGGCTGCAATGGCATTGGGTGGACTGCCGACAATAGTAGCAATGCCGCCAATACTGGCGCTATAGGCAATCCCCAGTAGCACAAAGACATAGGTGCGATGGCCACTTTCTTCGTTCACTTTCGCCAAAATACCCAGCACCAAAGGCAACATCATGGCCACCGTTGCCGTATTGCTGATCCACATCGACAGTAACGCCGTCGCACCGAAAAGCATCAATACGGCAGTGGCCATTTTCCCTCGCGCCATCACAATGATCTTATCGGCAATCACTTGATCCAATTTTTGCTGTCGCATGGCTGCTGCCATAGCAAAACCGCCCAAAAAGAGAAAAATAATGGGATTGGCGAAATTACTCAGCGCGGTTTGGGTCGGAAAGACATCAAAGATCACCGCGATCAGCGGCACTAATAAGGCAGTTACAGTGACATGTAGGGCTTCAGTCAGCCATAAAATGGCGATAAAACTCAAAACACAGAGGCCCAAGGTCACGGGCTGTTCATAGGGTAAGGTGTAATACAGGACGGCAAAGAGCACCACGTCGAGTAAAATAATGATGCTATTGCGATGGAAAAACCACTCCCGCGTATTGTGCGGGAGGGGCACAGTATCATTTCGATTCATAGGCTGGCTTCCTTGTGCATTGCCCTATTTCTGGGCATTGTCTCAAATGTAGCACAGCATCATTTTACATTTCGTTAACCCACTCGAAACACAAGGTTAATTTGCAGCACGTTCGATCAGCCACACATCTTCATGAAAATAACTCACACCTTGCTGTCGGCGAGGATGCTCAAGCGTTGCCTCCTCACGACCGAGATGGCGAATCTGAAAACCTGCAAAAAGCTCGGCGAGCTCAGCTTCAGTCACTCGATATGGCGGCGATTGCAACTCATCAGCTGGAAAGGACACCGTCATCAACATCATTTTGCCATGCTCAGACAACATACTGATCAAGCGCTTTGCATATTGAACGCGCAGTGCGGGCGGTAGTGCAATCAGCGCGGCGCGATCATAAATCGCATCAATACGATCAATCTGCTGCTCAAAAAGATCACCGCACAAGATGGTGATCTCATCAAATGTATACTGCTTGGTACCATTTTGATGACGATGAACCGTGGGAATTAATAAGTTCTCAGCAAAGAAAGCATTGACCGCTATTTCGCTAATTTCAATACCGATAATGCGCTGGTGATGCTGCGCAAGCCAAAGCATGTCCTGCGATTTTCCACACAATGGTACAAGCACGCGCGCGTTGGGATGGATCGCCAACTTGGCCCAATATTGGGCCAAGAGCGGATGGGTCTCTGGTCGATGAAATTGCGTTTGATTGGTCAACCAAACGGTATGCCAGAAGTCATAATTCATAGGTGAGTTAGCTTGGGGTTGCCTCTAATTCTTGAAGTAAAGCATCTTTCACAGGCTTGGGCAATATCGCCGCATGACAGCCTTCTAACGCGCCAGCGATGGCCCACAGCAACTTCAAACTATGGATGTTACTGTTCACCTCACAAACCCGTCGATAAGCCTCAATGGCACCACAAGCTTTCAGATCTTCGTAAGAGTGAATACCCGCTTTTTTCAACATTCGCTCAGATGACACATCCAAATTGGGCAAATCTTTGAGTCGTTGCTGGCTCTCTTTTTGCTTATCTTCATGCTCTTGCATCGCCAATTCTATGGCTTCTTTGACGAGTGCTAGAAAAGCACTGGCAGGCTGTAGATATTGCTCTGGCACCAAGTAATAGCGCAATGCCACGGGCTTGCCGTTTTTCATATACACATATTGCTCAAGCCCCATGGCTAAAAAGTTCTTTTCCAACTCCATGGATGCGCGAAGATACACTTTGTCTGTGGCAATCAATGCAAACATAAAGCCTTCATGATAGAGGCCGTAACCACCAAACATGGATCGTGATTTAATCTCTCCCAGTTCTTCTAGAACTGACAGAATCTGTTCTAAATACCCTTTCTTCATACCAATTTCCTTTGGTTGGTCGCAAAGAACTCAGCTTCCCCGGCTGATTCATTTTTTATTATTGGTGCAATCAATTGCACTCATACTCGTTGTATGCCCAGTATTTTAGAATGATGGTGCGTAAAAAAATAGCGGGGACGGACACATATTCAACAGCACGGGCCGATGTTTCTCACAATTTTCATTCCGACTCAGTTGCAATAAAAATAAAAAAGGAATACTGTATGCGTATACAGGCTGTTTTTATTATCAGTTTTAAGCGAGATTTGACATGACTATTTCTTTTTATCAAAAACAACACGTTAGTCAAAATTCATGGTTTTCATCTTATCATGAACCCCAAGCTAAACTGGTCGAGCAACTTCCGCACTCACTTCAAATAAAATTGAATCAACAGCCTCGGTGGATCACAGTAATCTGTGACGAAAGAAAAAGAGCAGCCCAATTTATCAGGCACAGCAATCTCGACCTTAGCAAAACCCAGTTAGTCACCTGCCAAAATGCTGAGCATGCCTGCACGATGATTGAACAATTGGCAAGCTGTGGCCATCGCAGTGCGGTGATCTACCTTGGAGAGCAGCCACTTGATCTACCCGCACCTCACCACTTTGCGCTCTATCAAATTCAAAAAACCAACTGGCTACATTGAGTTTTGCAAGCAACAACCTTGTATTCCCCTGATAAGCGATAGCCAGAGGTCATCACAGGCACAAAAAAAGCACCCCTTAGGGTGCTTTTTAATGCGTGCTATCTATACCAAGGTCGATTCAGCAAGATAGATGCGCGAATCGATACAAATGGTTAAGCCATTTTGATCTCAGTCTGGCCGCCCATGTATGGACGAAGCACTTCAGGGATCACAATGCTACCATCTGCTTGTTGATAGTTTTCAAGGATCGCCACCAAAGTACGGCCCACAGCAAGACCTGAACCATTGAGAGTGTGTACCAATTCTGGCTTGTCGCCTTTACGACGGAAGCGCGCTTGCATGCGACGTGCTTGGAAATCCCACATGTTTGAACAAGATGAAATTTCACGATAAGTATTTTGCGCAGGCAACCATACTTCAAGATCGTAGGTTTTGCTGGAGCCAAAGCCCATATCGCCGGTGCATAGCAGCACTTTTCGGTATGGCAACTCAAGTAGCTGAAGCACTTTTTCAGCTTGACCAGTTAGCTCTTCAAGCGCAGCCATAGAATCTTCAGGTTTGACGATTTGCACTAACTCAACTTTGTCAAACTGGTGCATACGAATCAAACCACGGGTATCGCGACCATAAGAGCCCGCTTCTGAGCGGAAACATGGGGTATGTGCAGTCATTTTCAGTGGCAATTCAGCCTCATCGACAATCACATCACGCATCATGTTGGTCAATGGTACTTCAGCAGTCGGAATCAAAGACATACCAATGCCTTCTTCCGTCGCTGGTTTGGTGTGGAATAGATCTTCACCAAATTTTGGCAGCTGACCTGTACCAAACAAGCTGTCTGCATTCACCAAATAAGGCACATACATCTCGGTGTAGCCATGCTGTTCACTATGAAGATCCAGCATAAATTGCGCCAATGCACGGTGCATACGAGCCATTTGGCCTTTCATCACGATAAAGCGTGAACCAGAAAGCTTCACTGCACTTGCAAAATCAAGACCGCCAGTTAGCTCGCCCAAATCAACGTGATCTTTCACATCAAAGTCAAACTGCTTTGGCTCGCCCCAACGCAACACTTCTTGGTTGTCGTTTTCGTCTTTACCGCTTGGTACTTCATCGGCAGGCAAGTTCGGGATCGCTGCAATGATGGTTTGCAACTCTTGTTGCAATTCATTCAATGCGTTTTTCGCTTGGTTCAGCTCATCACCTAGGTTGGCAACTTGATCCAAAAGCGGCTGAACATCCTCACCCTTCGCTTTGGCTTGACCAATGGATTTCGATCGAGCGTTACGTTCTGCTTGTAACTCTTCTGTACGAATTTGAAGTGCTTTACGTTTCTCTTCAAGGGAACGAAGCGCCTCAACGTCTAATTGAAATCCACGACGCGCCAATTTTTCAGCGGTGGCGTCTAGCTCGCCTCGCAATAGTTTGGGATCCAGCATGCTTTCCTAAGCCCGTTAAGTTGAAATAAAAACTGCCAAGGCAAAGCCCTGGCCAGTCGAAATAGGTAAAATTCACATTAAAAAATGCGACCTGCCAAAGATACCCAAGTTAGGCTACTTTTGGTAGCGCTTGTTTGGGCTTTTTGCATTGAGCCCATCAAGGTAGGCTAATTTTTCAGCGATTTGTGTTTCAAGACCTCGCGCAACCGGATGATAGTAGCGTTGATGAGCCAATTCAGCTGGGAAGTAACACTCCCCTGCTGCATATGCATTGGGTTCATCATGGGCATAGCGATATTCGGCGCCATAGCCCAGCTCTTTCATCAACTGGGTCGGAGCATTGCGCAGGTGGTGCGGCACTTCATAATCTGGATGTTGCAGCGCATCTTGCATCGCTTGCTTCCAAGCCGTATACACCGCATTACTTTTCGGTGCGCAGGCCAAATAAACAATCGCTTGTGCAATAGCGCGCTCGCCTTCCGCAGGACCGACACGAGTAAAACAATCCCAAGCTGCGATGGCCACTTGCATGCCGCGTGGATCGGCATTACCCACATCTTCAGAAGCAATCGCCAAAAGTCGACGCGCCACATAAAGCGGATCACCACCAGCGGTAATAATACGCGCATACCAATAGAGCGCAGCATCTGGATTAGAGCCCCGCACTGATTTGTGCAGCGCAGAAATTAAGTCGTACCAAAGATCGCCTTTGTTATCAAAGCGCGCCAGCTTTTCACCCGTGACTTGCGCCAACATAGCGCTATCAATCACTTGGCTATCATCCGCCACCATATCGCTCAGCATCTCAAGATAATTGAGCGCCATGCGCGCATCGCCAGAGACAAAGGCCGCCAGCTGCGTGAGCACACCATCGGCAAAATGAAGGTCACGTTCACCCAAGCCGCGCGACGTGTCTGACAAGGCTTGTTCAAGCACTGCCAGAATATCTTTTTGCTCTAAGGAGGTGAGCTTATATACCCGCGCCCGTGAGAGCAGCGCGTTATTGAGCTCAAAAGATGGATTTTCTGTGGTCGCGCCAATAAAGGTGACAGTGCCATCTTCGATATGGGGCAAAAAGGCATCTTGCTGGCTTTTGTTAAAGCGATGCACCTCATCCACAAACAAGATGGTGCGATGGCCCGCAAGCTTATTGTCGCGCGCCTTTTCAACAGCGGCGCGAATCTCTTTGACGCCAGAGGTCACCGCAGAGACACGTTCGACACGCGCATTGGCGTAGCTCGCGGCAATCTCAGCTAAGGTGGTTTTGCCTGTGCCTGGTGGGCCCCATAAAATCATCGAATGCAGGTGACCTGCAGCGATGGCTCGATGCAGTGGTTTATCCGCCGCTAACAGATGGTCTTGGCCGATATACTGCTCTAAACAAGTTGGCCGCATTCGTGCGGCCAATGGGCGAAAATCTGCTTCGCCAAAATCAAAACTTAAACTGTCCATTCAGTCTCACTGACGTTGGTCGTCAAGCTCAACGCCTTCAGGTACGGTAAATTGGAACTGGCTCGCCGCCGGCATGGTGGCTTGAAAATGGTTAAAGGTAAATTTGCTCAGCTGACCATCTTGCTCAGTCATCGCAAGCCCTTTGACCTGACCTTTATCATTCACAGTGACAGTAAAGGTTCCTTGGTTACTTTGCGCCACTTTTGGCGTCAAGGTAAAGGTATCACCCTTTTGCGTCACACTGTAATTTTGCCAATCAGCTGGGTTATTTTGCGTAATCAGCACTAGTGGCGTTTGTTCAGTGGCATCTTTAAGCCACATCGCAGTTACTTGCTCAACAAATGGATTGAAATACCACAGGGTTTGGCCATCAGAAACCAGAAGATTTTCATCCGGCGTGAGGGTATGCCAACGGAAAAAACTTGGACGCTTTAACCATGCTTTGCCCTGCCCTTTCATCACCACTTCCCCTTCAGGACTGGTAACCACCTGGTCAAAATTTGCGGTAAATGCATCCGTTTGATTTAAGCGCGCAATTAAAGCATCGCGCTCAGTATCACCGGCAAAGGCTTGACTCAAAGGCAACAGGGCCAAAGCCCCAATCATCAATTTTTTCATCATCATACTCGTTCCTGCTGGGTCTTTATCAGACCATGACGACGCCATTGCGTTCCGTCGATTTCCTATTTGATGGTTTGTATCGCTTATCTCATTAATCGCGTGGCGGCGTGGGCGCTAATACTTCACGGTTACCATTCACCCCTGGCGGGCTGACGATACCATGAGCCTCCAGCTGCTCCACAATACGCGATGCACGGTTATAGCCAATGCGGAATTTACGCTGAACGCCAGAAACAGAACCACGACGTGTTTCTGCGACAAAAGCAGCCACTTGATCGAACAGTGGATCCAACTCATCTTCGCCACCTGATTCACCCGGCAATAAGCTTTCAGCACCCTGATCACCTGACAAAATAGCGTCGATATATTGCGGTTTACCACGAGCTTTCCAATCGTTAACCACATTATGCACTTCATGGTCGTCAACAAAGGCGCCATGCACGCGCACCGTGTGTCCCGAGCCAGGTGGAAGATACAACATATCACCCATGCCCAGTAGCGATTCTGCGCCGCCTTGATCAAGGACTGTACGCGAGTCAATTTTAGTGGAAACGGTAAAGGCGATACGCGATGGAATATTGGCTTTAATCAAACCGGTGATCACATCCACCGATGGACGCTGGGTCGCGAGCACCAAGTGAATACCGGCAGCACGTGCTTTTTGCGCCAAACGGGCAATCAGCTCTTCTACCTTCTTGCCCACCACCATCATCAGATCGGCAAATTCATCAACGATGACCACGATAAACGGCAGTTTTTCCAGCATTGGCGCGGTTTTATCCATGCTATCGCCCGGTTGCCATAGTGGGTCTGGAATTGGATGACCCGCCGCCGCCGCCTCTTTGAGCTTGGTATTAAAACCTTTGATATTACGCACGCCCAAGGCCGACATCAGCTTATAGCGGCGCTCCATCTCACCCACACACCAACGCAGTGCATTACCGGCATCTTTCATGTCAGTAACCACTTCAGTGAGTAGGTGTGGAATGCCTTCGTAAACCGAAAGCTCCAGCATTTTCGGGTCGATCATAATAAAGCGCACATCTTCGGGTGTCGCTTTATAGAGCATACTGAGGATCATCACGTTGACGCCCACAGATTTACCCGAACCCGTGGTACCCGCCACTAGCAAGTGTGGCATTTTGGCCAAATCAGCCACCACAGACTCACCCGCGATATCTTTACCAAGCACTACAGCTAGCGGTGACTCTGCTTTTTCAAAGCGCTCAGAGCCAACTACTTCTGATAGATAAACCGTTTCACGATGCACATTCGGCAGCTCAATGCCCACATAGGGCTTACCCGGAATCACTTCCACCACGCGCACGGCCATGGCAGACAAAGAGCGCGCCAAATCTCGCGACAAGTTGGAGATTCGACTGGCTTTCACGCCCGGCGCCAAATCCAATTCAAAACGGGTGATCACAGGTCCTGGATAGACCCCCACCACTTCGGCGGAAATCTTATAATCAGCCAACTTGGCTTCCACCAAGCGCGCCGTTTGCTCCAAATCTTCACGGCTAATTGGACGCACAGATTTATCGGGGCGATCCAGCAAATCAAGCGTTGGTAGCGGCGTGGTTGGCTTAGGTAAATTGGGCTCAGATTTCATCAAAAACGGATGCTGCTCTGCCGCCATGTGTTGCTGCGCCGCTGGAATTGGATCAGGCGCTGTCACCTTGGTGGTATCGACGGTTTCAGGATCCACTTGCCATGGTAAATCTGTTGGCATTGATGGCGCAGGCTCTGCTGCGACACTTTGCGTAGGCTGTTCTAAAGCAGCCGCATCGTTTTGCTCAGACCATGACGATGCGCTCGCAGCGACACTATTCGCAACCGACGTTTGCGACTCTGCTTTAGTATCAGTTTCAACTTCAGCCGTAGCTTGGGCTGACGCAGTGGACATCTCAGGTATAACAGCCTCGGACACAACCGTATCATCACGCTGCGCAACCATCGGCGCCATCTCATGCGGCTCTGTTTGCGGCCAAGAGATCACCGGCTCTCTGCGCGTTTCAGCCGATGCTTCAGGCTCGGGTTGATAATGCGGCGCATCATCATAGGCAGGGAAAATGCGATTAGGCGTCGCGACAGCTGTTTCAGCGGCAGATGTGTATTCAGTAGCCGGTGCAATTTCAGCTGATACTGATTGGTGCTGATTGACCACAGGCAGCACCTGAGATGCAGCTGCTACATCCGCACGATTCACCGATGTATGGCGCGATGCTTGCTGCGCTGCGGCTAGCGCTTCAAAGTCGGTCAGTTGCATAGATTGAGACGCAGCAAAATCGGAATCTTGCGTATCACGAGCAACGCTTTTCTCCGTAATGGTTTGATCGCCGCGTACTAAATTAACCAGCCAAGCTGCTAAATTGAGCACGCCACTGCCAACGCGATCAACCAGCGTCAACCAAGAGATGCCACTAAACAGAGTAAAACCTGCGGCCCAGCAAAAGAGCAGCACCAACACAGTGCCAAGCTGATTAAACAGCGGCAACATCAAGCTGCTCAGAACATCACCGACCACACCGCCAGATGAGAAATGGCTAAAATCATCAAAATTCAAATCCGCCAAGCCACAGCTAGTAAGCACCAAAAGCACCACACCAATCACTTTGGTGCCCAGCACTACAAAATCAATGCGCTCACTGGGATCGCGACGCTTAAAGGCAATCCACAATGCCAAGGCGATCAAAAACGGCATTGGATAGGCTAAAGAGCCGAATATAAAGAAGAAGCTATCGGCAAAGAAAGCGCCAGTGGCCCCCATCAAATTATGGACAGGGCCATGCCAGCCCGTTTGTGACCAAGATGGGTCTGCCGGATCAAAGCTCAATAGTGCGATCATCACATAGATAGCAGCGAGCCACCCAAGAATCAGCACACTTTCATAAATTCGTTGTAAACCAGTTAATCGCATAGGCCTGCAGATGAAATTGATGACGTGTTCACCACATCACGAATGAATTGGAATGTCGCCGCACACTATAGCACGGCTAAGTGGCTAACAGGCAAGACAAGACGAGCGGCATCATGCCGCTCGTCTTGTTTGTGAAGTGCATCCAAAGGGTGAAATCACACCTTTGCAATGATCAAATTCAGGTTCACTTAACGTGTTTTGATCACCAAGTGATTTGACTGTTTCACTTCTTCCATCACCACGTAAGTTCGCGTGTCATTCACACCTGGTAAACGAAGCAAGGTTTCGCCAAGCAACTTACGGTATGCAGACATGTCTGATACACGTGTTTTCAGCAAGTAGTCAAAATCACCAGAAACTAGATGACATTCTTGAATATCTTCTAGCTGTTGAACCGCCACATTAAACTCTTCAAAGACATCAGGCGTACCACGGTTAAGCGTGATCTCAACAAAAACCAACAGCGATGCATCAAGATATTGTGGATTCAGAAGCGCAGTATAGCCATTGATATAGCCTTGTCGCTCAAGACGACGTACACGCTCAAGACAAGGTGTTGGTGACAAACCAACACGTTTAGATAGTTCTACGTTGGAAATACGGCCATCTTTCTGCAATTCATTCAGAATATTGCGATCGATGCGGTCCAGCTCCTTGGACGGTTTTTTATTAGATTGTGCCATGTTCATACCACCTCATTACATCCTTGCAATCAAATGTGCTAAAAAACCAAACCTGTTTAGCACCAAATTCCATTAAAAGCAAATCATACCCAGTGAAGTAAGCCACTGTAAAGACTTTCGTTCACATTCCTTTGGGAATTTTTATGCTGTATTTCGAAATACATATTCACTTTGAGGCACAATACCTTACTCCTAGCGAGGGCGCAAGTCATTGCAAAGATAAAATGCCGTTTTTTTCGCCAAATGTAAAAGGAAAACTAGTTTTGCATTCAGATGGTTATAAATTAAAACCAAATATTCCAGTCACCATCACCGTATTGCTTTCCTTCACTTTTCATTTTCCATACAATCTTTGCACACCTATAAATCAAACATTGCCTTCCATGGAGTTGTCATGACAGCACGACACATCCCTCTACTTATTCTTGGCTCAGGCCCTGCAGGCTATACCGCAGCGGTCTATGCAGCGCGCGCCAATTTAAATCCGGTAATGATTACCGGGATGCAACAAGGCGGTCAATTGACCACCACCACAGAAGTGGAAAACTGGCCGGGCGATCCTGAAGGTCTCACTGGACCGGGTCTCATGGAGCGCATGAAAGCGCACGCTGAAAAATTCGAGACTGAAATCCTTTTTGATCACATTCACACCACGGATTTTAGCAAGCGTCCATTTACCCTAACTGGCGACAGTGGCACCTACACCTGCGATGCGCTCATCATCGCCACCGGTGCATCTGCACAATATCTCGGCCTACCATCTGAAGAAGCATTTAAAGGTCGCGGCGTTTCAGCTTGCGCCACTTGTGATGGCTTCTTCTATCGCAATCAAAAAGTTGCGGTGATCGGCGGCGGCAATACCGCAGTTGAAGAAGCGCTTTACCTTGCCAACATCGCCGCTGAAGTTCACTTGGTGCACCGCCGTGACAGCTTCCGCGCTGAGAAAATTTTGATTCAGCGCCTGATGGATAAAGTAGAAAGCGGCAATATCGTTTTGCACACGGATCGCGTTCTTGAAGAAGTACTTGGCGATGAAATGGGCGTCACGCAAATGCGTCTTGCCTCAACCCAAGGTGAAGCCGAAGAAATTATCGATGTGATGGGTGTTTTCGTCGCCATTGGTCATAAACCAAATACCGATATCTTCCAAGGCCAATTGGAGATGGAAAACGGCTACCTCAAAGTGCAATCTGGCCTGCATGGCAACGCCACACAAACCAATATTGCTGGTATTTTTGCAGCCGGTGACGTGATGGATCATACCTATCGTCAAGCAATCACCTCTGCAGGCACAGGCTGTATGGCTGCGCTGGATGCAGAGCGCTATTTGGATGCCCTAGCCGAACAAGCTTAATCCTCAGCAATCAGCGCGTTATCTACAAGTGTCAAGATAACAAAGCTGTTTCAAAAGGTATCAAATCTTATCGAAACACGGTAACTCGCTTGGGTTACCGTGTTTTTATTTGGTACTCTATCCGATACAAAATCATAACAAAAAGCGCCTTTCAATATGGATAAAGCTCAAAAACGCGCCTTGACCGTTTGGCTTCGCAGCCAAAGCAAAATCGGTCAGCAGTGGTTGCGACGCAGTATGATGCTTGGTGTTGTGGCTGGCCTTTTACTTATTGGCCAAGCTGCGCTACTCGCCCATATACTCCATCAGCTGATTATCAATCACGTGGATAAATTCAGCCTTCTCCCTGAATTTCTTGCGCTCATCGCTATTTTTCCGCTCCGCGCGCTGTGTGCATGGGGTCGAGAAATTGCAGGTTATCGCGCTGGCGAACAAATCCGCGAACATATTCGCGGACAGGTGCTCGACAAACTCAAAGCTTTGGGCCCTGCTGCCATTGCGCAAAAACCCGCGGGTAGCTGGGCAACCTTAGCCCTTGAGCAGATCGAGCAGATGCAAGACTTCTTTGCAAAATATTTACCGCAAATGGTCTTGGCCGTCACCGTCCCGCTGACCATCGTCATTGTCGTCTTCCCCTTTAACTGGGCTGCGGGACTGATATTCCTTTGCACTGCGCCTTTGGTTCCGCTGTTTATGGCCTTGGTGGGCATCAGCGCCGCCGATGCCAACAAGCGTAACTTTGAGTCTTTACAACGCCTTTCTGGCCACTTTTATGACCGCCTGCAAAGCCTTGCGACCATTCGTCTATTTGACCGCGTACCAGCAGAAACTGCGTTTATGCAGCAAAGTACCGAGAGCTTTCGCAAGCGCACCATGGAAGTGTTGCGTTTAGCCTTTCTTTCATCAGCGGTTTTAGAGTTCTTTACTGCGCTATCCATCGCTATCGTTGCCGTCTATTTTGGCTTTAGTTATATCGGCGAGCTGAATTTCGGCGATTACGGTCGTGGCATCACCCTATTTGTCGGCCTATTTGTGCTGATTCTAGCGCCTGAATTCTATCAACCACTGCGCGATCTTGGCGCCTTTTACCATGCCAAAGCCGAAGCGCTGGGCGCAGCTGAAAGCGTGGTTGAATTTTTGGATGCCAAAGCCGAGCAACAAGACCCCGCACAAGGAACGCAAACACCAACACTACAAACCCCACTCACCATTGAAGCGCGTGATTTGCTGGTGCGCGCCAATGATGGCAGTGTCCTCCTTGGCCCCGTGAGCTTTACGCTGGCAGCCGGCAGTCGCACCGCGGTGGTGGGAACCAGTGGCGCTGGTAAATCTAGTTTGGTGAACGCAATCTTAGGGTTTTTACCCTATCAAGGCAGTTTGACCATCAGTGGTTATGAGCTTCGTGATTTGGATGCCAACCATTGGCGCAGCCATATCAGCTGGGTGGGACAAAACCCGCAGCTTCTTCATGGCACTGTGCGCGACAATCTATGCCTTGGCACAGGTCATGATGACGACCAACTCTGGCTCGCGCTCAAACAAGCCCATGCCGATAGTTTTGTACAAGCGATGCCTGAAATGCTCGATGCACCCATTGGCGATCGCAGCAGCGGCCTTTCTGTGGGCCAAGCACAACGTCTTGCGCTCACGCGCGCCATTTTGCAGCAAGGCCAGCTGTGGCTTTTGGATGAAGCCACCGCCAGCTTAGATGCACGCAGCGAGCGATTGGTCCAACAAAGCATCGACCAAATCAGCCAAGGTTGCACCACCCTTGCCGTGAGCCATCGCCTTGATGAGCTCAAACATTACCAACAGATCCTCGTGTTCAAACAAGGTCAATTGGTTCAGCAAGGTGACTTTGTAACCTTAAGCAATGATCAACAAGGTGAATTTGCCCTTTTACGCCAACATGCCCCAGCGCTGCAAGGAGATATCGATGCGTGATTTAATGCCGTTTTTACGCCTTTATCGCTACCACTGGTTTGAACTCAGCCTTGGCATGGTATTGGCGCTTGCCACAGTGTGCGCCGCTGTGGGTTTGCTGAGCCTGTCTGGCTGGTTTATTTCCGCCGCGGCGGTGGCCGGTTTAAGCCCGCTTGCCTCGCAATTTTTTAACTATATGCTGCCTGCTGGCGGCGTCCGTGGTTTGTCCATGGCGCGAACGGCTGGCCGTTGGGGCGAGCGTGTGGTCAGTCATAACGCCACATTTAAATTGCTCACTCGCCTTCGCGTTTATTTCTTTGAAAAACTGGCGCCGCTGATCCCTGGTACGCTAGGCGATCTACGTGATGCCGACATTCTCAATCGCCTGATCAGTGATGTGGATGCCATGGACCAAGTGTATTTGCGCTTGGTTTCCCCCATGGTTGTCGGCGTATTGGCGATTTTGGCCACCAGCGGTCTGATTGCCTTTTTTGACCCTGCGCTAGCGCTAATTCTTGGCGCTTGTTTGACAGCACTGCTGCTGATTTTACCTGTGATCTTCTATCGCTTAGGTAAAGCGCCCAGCAGCGCGCTAGCGGATCAAAAAATGGCGATTCGTGTGCGCCTCATGGACTGGCTACAAGGGCATGCTGAATTAGTGCTCTTTGGCGGTGAAGCGCGTTATCGCCAAGCCCTCAATCAAGAGCAGCGAGTGCTATTTTCAGCGCAGCATCGCATGGCGCATCTCACCGGCCTAGCCAGCGCCCTATTGCTCCTTTGCGGTGGTACTTTGCTGGTATTGATGCTTTGGCTTGCCGCTGATGGTGTCGGCGGTCATGAACAAAATCCGCTCATCGCGTTGGTCGCCTTTAGTACGCTAGGCGCTATGGAAATTTTAATGCCCGTGGCCGGCGCCTTTCACTTCTTAGGGCAAACGCAAACAGCGGCCAAGCGTCTCAATGCCATTTTAAATGCCAAACCCGATGTTGATTTTAGCCAGTCACAATTTACCGGCCCATGCCAAGGTGCCATCGCGTTCGATGCGGTGAACTATCGCTATAACGCGCAGCAACCTTGGGTATTATCACAATGTACGCTCAGCCTTAAAGCTGGCGAAAAAGCGGCGATTTTAGGTCAAACGGGCTGCGGGAAATCCACCCTACTCAAATTGCTGACACGGCAATATGATCCGCAGCAGGGGCAAATCACCATCGATGGTATAGCCCTTGACCAATGGCAAGAGTCTGCGCTTCGCCAAGCGATCACTGTGGTCAGTCAGCGCGTTGATCTGCTCAATGACACCCTGCGCGACAACCTGCGTTTAGCCAAACCTGAGGCCACCGATGCACAATTGCAACAGGCACTAGAGCAAGTTGAACTGGGCTATTTGGGTGAAACAGAGCAGAAGATGAACCT
This sequence comes from Vibrio stylophorae, assembly GCF_921293875.1. Taxonomy (NCBI): domain Bacteria; kingdom Pseudomonadati; phylum Pseudomonadota; class Gammaproteobacteria; order Vibrionales; family Vibrionaceae; genus Vibrio; species Vibrio stylophorae. The sequence goes on along the minus strand of NZ_CAKLDI010000001.1, from coordinate 1,030,465 downwards.
ATGGCTCGGTGAAGGTGGACGCCAGCTTTCTGGTGGTGAGCGCCGCCGTATTGGCATTGCCCGTGCGATTTTGCACAACGCGCCAATTCTTCTTTTAGATGAACCAACCGAAGGCTTAGATCGCCGCACCGAGCAGCAGATCCTCAAGCTGCTGCAAGCCCATTGGCAAGGGAAAACCGTGCTTTACATTACCCACCGTTTGGTTGGTCTTGCGCAGATGGATCAAGTGCATGTGATGGAGCAAGGTCAGTTTGCTGAATCCGGCAGTCACCAAGCGCTGCTTGATGCCAAAGGCCGTTATTGGCAACTGTGGCAACAAATCGGTTAACGCCATCTCACATGCCTATATCAAAAGCCTCGCAATCGCGGGGCTTTTTAATGTTTTAAATTGAAACTCGGCGCAGATAAGCGCGAGCGAGATCACAATGATATTTTTATCATCACGATAAAATATTCCGATATTTTCAATCGTGATTTGTTATGTCGCTACAATATTGCACTGAAACCAGTTTAAAACGCTGGGATTTTTTCCAAAAGCATCACTGGGTTGCGCCTGAATTTGCCCAAACCTATTGCTTTGGCTCTTGGCAGCGCTGCGTTAATCAATGCAGCGCCCTTCATTGGTCGCCGCCACATATCGCATCAGGCCACACCCTCAACTCGCTATTTAAGCGCAATGAAAGCCTAATCCACTGCGCAACAACGGTTGTTGAAGATACTTTTGACCTGCTGACCGATGAGCCGATTGTACTGCTCATAACCGATGACAATGGCTGCGTGGTCTATCGTGTTGGCGAAGCCAATCTACTGCAAGCGCTAGACACGCTGGGGATCGTGCAAGGCTGCTTTTTCTCCGAAGGAAAAATTGGCACCAATGCGGTGAGCTTATGTTTAGAAACCCATTTGCCCATGGAGGTCTTTGCTGCGGATCATTTTAATCAGCAGTTACATCCCTATGGCGCCTGCGCCGCGCCTATCTTTGACTCCTTTGGCAAATTACGCGGCACCATGGCAATGGTAAAAATGGCCAAACAATATCGCCGCGAAAATAGCGTTATTGTGGCCTCTTGCGCCAAAGAGATCTCGCTACAACTGCAACTGCTCTATGAACAAGAAAATATGAATCGGCTGATCAGCATGCACAATGCCACCATGGCCAGTATGGAAGATGGGCTCTTGTCTTGGGATCGCAACAAGCGGATCACCATGGTCAATCAGCAAGCTGAAAAATTGCTGCAGCTCAACGCGCTCGAGGTCATTGATAAGCCAATTTTTGAGGTGATTCGTTTTGCGCCCAATATCCTTGCCAGTTTTGAGCAAGGTGAGAACATGCAGCGCAAATTAACCACGGTTGAAATCAACAGCGAATTTATTGAGGCCATGCTTTCAGTCAGCATGCTGCAAGATGGTGCCACGCTTTTATTTGTGCATCCCATTCATAAATTGCGCGAGCTCGCGCAGCAGCAAATTGGTGGCAATGCCAAATACACCTTTGCCACCCTGCCCGCGCGCTCAAAAAAAATGAAGCACCTGATCACCGTCAGTAAGCGGGCACTAAAATCCAAGTCTCCCATTTTCCTTTATGGCGAAGAGGGCGTCGGCAAAACGGCGCTGGCCATGGCGATTCATAATGAGGGCGAATTTAAGGCCGGTCCCTTTATTACCGTTAATTGTCGCGCCATTAGCAGCGAAAATATGCGTCGTGAGATTCTGGGTTATGATGCTGACAGCGGCCTGCCTTCGAAATTTGAGCTGGCCCATGGCGGCACCCTACTGCTTGAAAAAGTGGAATATCTCAACCAAGAGCTGCAAGCGGTTTTACTCAAACTGCTTAAAACCGGTTTGGTGAGTCGCAGTGATAGCCAGCGTTTAATCCCCGTCAATTTTCAGCTGATCACCAGCACTTCATCAGACTTAAGCGCCTATGTTGCGCAAGGTACCTTTAGCCGCCAGCTTTACTATGCCATCTCCAATAATGAGCTGACCTTAGCGCCGCTTCGCAAACGCAAAGAGGATATCGCGCTACACATTGAACGTATTTTGGCGGATTACGAAAAGCGCCATCATGTGCAAATTCAAATCGATCCCGTGGCTTTTGATGTACTGCTCGCTTTTGCGTGGCCAGGCAACAATCCTGAACTGAAAAGTCGTATGGAGCGTATTTTACTCAACCGCAGTAGTAACCGTATTCAGCTCAAAGATATTCCCGATCATATTAAGCACAACCCTGATGGTAATCCGCAATCACAAGCACCTGTGCTCACTATGGAAGCGCTGGAGAAAAAAGCCATTATTCAAGCTTGGGATGTGTTTGATGGCAAAATGACAGAGATGGCCAAAGCGCTGGCAATTGGCCGCACCACACTATGGCGAAAAATTGATAAATATGGCCTTACCGATCGCCTCAAAGATTAAGCCGCTTTTCGATTTTCCAGCTGTTTGCGGCCTTTTTAGCTTTTGCGCCACTTTTTAGCTTTCTCGCCAAAAAGCCGCGCCACTCAATCCTTCTAAAAAGCGCCCTGTGCGCTTTTTTATTGCCCGCTTTTTTGCCCATGGATTAGCCAATTAGTAGCCATAAAAAAGCCGCCACAAAGTGACGGCAACCGAGATACATGAAAAAAATGCGCACACCCATCAGGCTCAGTATGAACATGCGCTTCGACAGAAGGGGATGAACTAATTCTGTCGAATGGTTTCCTTTAAGGCTGGCAGCAGTGCTGCGCTGGCACTGAACTTACCCAACCCCAAAGAAAGCAGTGTTGCGGTGGCTTTGCTATCACCCGCCATTTCACCGCACATGCTGACACTAATACCAGCATCATTGGCAGCCTGACAGGTGTGTGCAATCGCGCCGAGTACCGCCGGTTGGAAGTAATCCACCAGCTCTGCAACCGCGCTATTACCGCGATCCGCCGCCATCACATATTGGGTCAAATCATTGGTTCCGATGGAGAAGAAGTCCACTTCATCAGCCAAGGCTTGCGCGTTAAACACCGCCGCTGGCACCTCAATCATGATTCCCACACTGAGACCATGATCGGCCATGCCCATGGCTTCTCGCACCTCATGAAGCAGCGCTTTGACTTGGCGCACCTCTTGAACCGTTGCAATCATTGGGATCATCAGCTGAATGTTTGGCTGCTCGGCATGGGCGCGCAAAATGGCACGTAGCTGAGTGGCAAACAATTCAGGATGTGCAAGGCATAAACGCACGCCGCGCTGTCCCAAAAATGGGTTTTCTTCAGCTGGCATAGGATACGCTGCCAAAGGTTTATCACCGCCCACATCAAGACTGCGAATGGTCACAGGCTTATCACCAAAGGCAGCCGCGATATCGCGATACACTTGGTATTGCGCCTCTTCACTTGGCAATGCATCACTTTGCTGGAACAAAAATTCGGTGCGAAATAGCCCCACCCCTTCAGCGCCACATGCCAAGGCTTGTGCAACATCTTCAGGACCACCAATATTAGCCAGCACGCTAACCTCATGGCCCATTTTAGTGACTGCTGGTGCCTGCGCTTTGGCAGCAAAGCTGGCAATTTCATCCTGCCATTGCTGGCGTTTTTCGCTGAGCGCTTGGCGGATTTCTTCGCTTGGGGAAAGCCAGAGCAGACCTTCAAAGCCATCTAAAATCAGCGGATCGCCCGTGCGAACTTGCTCTAGGCAGCCTTTGACTTTCACCAGCGCAGGAATGCCCATGGCGCGCGCAAGAATTGCGCTGTGCGAGGTTTTACCGCCTTCACTGAGCACAATCGCAAGTACTTTGGACTTCTCGAGCCCAGCAACATCTGATGGCATGAGATCGCGCGCTAGCAAGATCACGGGCTCATTGAGCGTCATGGTTTCACCCTGATCGCCGGTTAATGCCACCATCACGCGACGTGCAATATCACGCACATCGGCTTCACGCTCACGCATATATTGGCTTTGCGCTTCACTGTATTGCGCTGCAAGTTGATTCATCACATCAAGCCATGCTTGCTCAGCAATCACAGGAGCTTCAAGTGCTTGTGCTAGGGCGTTTTGAATTTCAGGATCCGCGAGCATCAAGGCATGGGCCTTGAAAATATCCCCATGCGGCCCTTTCGCATCATGGTTTAGCTCGGCTAAAACCAAATCCATCGCTTGCTGTAGATGCGCCATCTCCTGCGCCGCGCTGGTAAATTCACGCTCCGGCAGCGCTGGCATCGCCGCACTAAAAATAGCTGCGGGCGCAATGGCCACACCGTCACTAACACGAATACCAGATAGCGCACCTTGCGGTGCATCACGACGCTGCGCATCGACATCATCGCTTTGCTCAGCAATATCCGCCTGCGTTTCACCAGCAGCAACCTGCGCCGCTTCACCAAAGTGCGTTTGCGCAAGTGCGCTAAAGGCATCAATGGCGGCTTGCGCCATTGCGCCGCGCGCTTGCAGCACAATCGTCTCACCGCAGCGAACACCTAATTTTGCGATGCTGTTAAGGCTTTTGGCGCTGGCGCTTTGCGCCGCTTTTTGTAGCGTTAACTCAGCATCAAAACCCGCCAGCGCACCGACAATGGCCGCCGCAGGGCGCGCATGAATGCCATGTGGATTTTGCACTGCCCATGTGTACTCAAGGCATGGCTCATTCTGGTCAAGCGCTGGCTCAATGGTCTCAGCAACAGTATCAGCCGCTTCACCCAAGTGCTCTTTTTTGACATCCAAAGCACTTCTCGCCTCTGCCATCACAGCTTCACGCGGCAAGCCTGCCGCCGCTGCGACAGATGCCGCCATGGTGCCTTCTACAATTGGCGCGGCAACCAAGGAAACCTTTTCAGCCATCTCAGGATCGATTAAATCCAGCGCCATTTCCGTGCTCAAAAGCGCACTGCCCAAATCCATCAACACCACCACGCCCGCGTCATCAAACACTTGTTCAATGGCGCCCATCACAGCAATGGCATCGGTACCAATTGGGTTTTCTGGATCATCAACCCCTGCGGCAATGGCAATATTCGCCTTGCCTTGGGTCATTTGCGTGGCCAGTTCGGCCACGCCTTGTGCTAGTAATAAACTATGCGAAACAACAACAATCCCTACCATGGCTTAACACCCTGAAATTGCTTGTTTTAATGCTTTAATCATCAACAATGATGAGGTGGCGCCTGGGTCTTGGTGACCAATACTGCGTTCACCAAGGTAGCTGGCACGACCTTTTTTCGCTTGCATCTCAATGGTTGAAAGCGCGCATTTTTCAGCCGTCTCCACCATCTCATCAAGCAAGTGATCACCGCTGACACCTTGCTCAAGGCTAGCTTTCATCTGTTGCAAAACAGGCAGCCATACATCACACATGGTCTTATCACCCAGCGCTGCTTTACCGCGAGAAACCACGCCATCGACACCGCTTTTTAGATCGTCCACCAGCTCTTCAAAGGTCAGCACTTCACGCGCTCCCACAGATGCTGCGGTGCGAATAAACAAAGTGCCATACAATGGGCCGCTTGCACCGCCAATGCTTGAAAGCAGTGTCATCCCGGTATTTTTCAAAATAGCTGCAATATTTTGCTGCTCGACTTTTGGTAGGGCTTCACGCACCTTGCTAAACCCACGATTCATATTCAAACCGTGGTCCGCATCACCGATATCACGGTCAAGATCAGTGAGAAAATCCTGATTCTCGGCAAAGGTGTCAGCACATAGATTGAGCCAATTGATCATTTGTTGTTTTTCGATTTGCATGGTCATGATTATTTCCCCCAAGTCATTGCCGCAGTGCTTACTGGTGCATCGTAAAGAGACAGCATCTCTTCATCGGCTTGCAACAAGGTGATCGACACACCTTCCATATTGATGGAAGTACAGTAGTTGCCCACAAGATTACGCACGATGCGAATACCTGCTTTTTCGCAGTTGCGGGCAACTTGGCGGAACACCCCATAAAGCTCTGATTCAGGGGTTGCGCCCAAACCATTCACCATCACGATATAATCGCGGTCAGCGGTAAAATCAGCAATTGGGCTAACCACTTCATCCCAATCGCTGCTGTCACGATTCCAAATACGTAGGGTGCGGCTATAACCTGTGTTTTCCATGATTTCAGCAAACATTTGGTCAACCAAGGTATCCACATCTTGATAGCTGCGACGCTCAATGCCCGGCTCACCATGAATACCAACGCCAAATTCAATCTCATTTTCTTCAAGAACAAATGAAGGCTTACCGGCGGCTGGTACCACACAAGCACTTAAGGCAACACCAAAAGAGCGGCAGTTGTCATTAATGCGACGTGCTAGAGTTTCACATTGCGCAAGGTCATAGCCTTTGGCTGCGGCGGCGCCGACAATTTTTTCCACCAATACAGTGCCCGCCACGCCGCGGCGGCCTGCGGTATACAAGCTATCTTTTACGGCAACATCATCATCGGTCAGTACCGCACCGACAGGTACACCATCGGCATCGAGTAGTTCTACTGCTGTTTCAAAGTTCAGAACATCGCCAGTGTAGTTTTTGATCACAAACAGCACGCCTTCGCCGCTGTTGACCTTTTGGCCGCATTCATACATTTGATCTGGGGTTGGCGAGGTGAACACTTCACCTGGGCATGCACCTGTTAGCATGCCTTCACCAATAAAGCCCGCGTGAAGTGGCTCATGACCGCTACCACCACCTGACACTAAAGCGACTTGTTTTTGTTTTGGCTGATGCCACATGAAACGAGGTTCGTAGCTGACTTGTAGTTCAGGGCGAGAAAGTGCCAACCCTTCCATTTGCTCTTTGACAACATCTTCAACGCGATTGATTAACTTTTTCATGGCTTCGCTCTCTTATCATTAGAATGATTTGCGGCTCTCTTTTCTGGAAAACCGCTTTGGTTTGATTCCATCCTAGGCCGACAAAAAACCATGACAATGCAAAAAAATATCGTTTCATATTGAAATGAAAAGCGTCTTGCGCACGTTCCATATCGGAACATTTTTACTCAGAAATCCCCTGACGTGATCCGTCGCACGTCTTTTTCTTCGAGGCGTAGTTTTGCGGCTATTTTTTGCGCAAAACCAAACGTCACAGCAAATAGGGTACATTTGCAGGGCATCAGAAAAAGCCCAAAAATCAATGCAATCGCCGTAAATACAATGGGTTATGCGTTGTATTTGAAATAATTATCATTTTTAAGCGTTCTAAGCTTGCTACTGATACCCACTTTTTTTGTGATGGCATTGGCAAAAAACATCTCCCAGATTCACGTCTAAAGCGGTTCATCACACTCAAAGAGTGAAAGAAGACCAATAAAAGCGAGGGATCACGCACGAAGTGGACAAAACACAGATCACAGCGTTTCATTTTGAAACGCCGCAAATAGACCCTTTGATTCATTTCGAAACAGGCGTGCTCATTGAGCCACCAGCGCTATCACGCCTTTTATGATCGACTCGATTGAACGCAATTCCATTTCAAATAATCAATCGAGGTGAAACAATGAATGTGTTTATGGCTGAACTTTTCGGCACCCTATTATTGGTGCTACTTGGTTGCGGTGTAGTCGCAAACGTCGTACTCAAACACAGTAAAGCGGAAAACTCGGGTTGGATCGTGATCTCACTCGGCTGGGGTTTCGGTGTCGGTATCGCCGTCTATGCGGCGGGTTGGGTCAGTGGCGCGCATCTTAATCCCGCCGTAACCCTTGGCTTTCTTGCGATTGGTGGCATTAGCGCCAAAACCGCAGCCATTTATATTGCAGGGCAATGTGTGGGCGCATTTTTAGGTGCCATTGTGCTTTGGCTTGCCTTTAAACAGCACTTTGATGAAACCACAGATCCCGGCCTAATTTTGGCAGCCTTCTCAACTGGCGCTGCCATTCGTAATACCAAGTGGAACATCATTTCAGAAGCCATTACCACTGCGGTATTGATGATTGGCATTTTGGCTATCTTCAACGTCAATAACGGAATTGGCGCAGGCTTTGGTCCTTACGCTGTGGGTATTTTGGTTTGTACCTTGGGTTTATGTCTCGGCGGTAACACTGGTTATGCCGTAAACCCAGCCCGTGACTTAATGCCACGTATCGTGCATGCACTGCTACCAATTAAAAACAAAGGCGACTCTGACTGGGGCTATGCCATCGTCCCTGTGGTGGGTCCAATTTTAGGCGCTGTTGCAGGCGCACTGCTTTGGCAACATGTGCTCATTCCAGTGTTTACCCTTTAAAGAATGGATCGCTTAGAAGCACGCCTTTCCATGACTAAGCGATAAAAATTTACCCTTAAACTTCTGAAGAACAAAACACCAGCGCCTGTTCCCCCACAGGCGCTTTTTATGTACGAAAAATAGAAATAAAAAACCGCAGCGACCTGCGGCTTTTCATCTCAACCATTGATTTAGAACTGCACTTCTAAATCAAGGTAGTAATTGGTGGCCTGACCAACACGCGAGCTTTCATTTACGCCGCCTGCATTGATGTATTGCTGGTCAAAGAGATTATTCACACCAAAATACAGCATGGCATTTTGCGCAAGCCAAGTGCTGCCAGATGCCGTAAAGTCCCATGAGCCAGCAACATTGACCTGAGTAAAGGATTGGTCAACATAGGTATAGGTCTGCCCACCAGAAATGGTGGTGGCAAAGTCTTGATCAGGCGCAAACCAATGGTTGACTTGCACGCCCAATTGCAACTGCCAAGGTTGGTGAATATAACTCACACGGCCCATCACTTTATCCGCAAAGGCTTGGTCCACATCTAAACCTGTGACTTCATCTTCCACATCCAATGTTTCAAAACTTGCATCAATTTGCCAGTCACCAATCCAATAGTTCGCCATGATTTCAACGCCCTGACGGGTGGCATTATCCACGTTTTGATATTGTGCATATTCATTAGATGATGGCGGCGTGCCCAGCCCTGGTAAACGCTTAAGGCTGATCATATCTTTGATCTTTCCATCAAAGTAAATCGCCTTAAAGAACAAGCGATCATCTGCAGTTATCAATCCATCAGACTCATAGCTAAAGCCAAGCTCATACTCTTCGCCTTTTTCCGCTTTCAGATCGTAATTAGGTAAATAGTAATAATGAGGATTTAAAGGACCTTCAGAGCTGGTTTCATGAGGCGTGGGCGCGCGGAAACTTTGTGCGTAACCAGCTAATAGCGTCAAACCTTGTACAGGCTCGTAAGCAAGGGCGGCGCGTGGCGAAAAGTTACTGTCGCTATAACTCCCTTGGGCATGCCGTTTTACTTCTCGATCAAAGTCATCATAACGCCCGCCCAAAGTAAGCTGCCAATCATTGATGGTCATGGTATTTAACACATACAGACCATAATCATTGTACTCATTGGGCATGGAGCCAAAATCAGAAATACCATGGGCATTTTGATAAATGGCGTCTTCCTCACGATGGGCATATTCAAAGCCAATCAATAATTCATGACCAACGCGCCCCGTATCAAACAGTGACACATTTTGAATATTGGCGCCCCAGCGCTTTTCTTCATTGCGATAAGTCACCCAGCGCGGATCATTGACCATATCTGCGCTATGGCGATCGTAGCTCGCATCACTGTAATAAACCCCTGCGCTCAAATGAATCAATTGATGTTCAAGGCTGGTTTGTAAATAGCGCAGCTGCCAGTCTTGCTGCTCTAGATGTCCGACATAATATTCATCTAGATTGCTATGGAATAAATTTTGCCAAACGGCATCGAGCTTCTCATCAAAATCATAAACACTAAACTCCAATCGTTTTTCAGCATCAATATCCCAACCCCCTTTAAAATAGAGCGTATCGATATTTTCATCATTATGAATATCTGTAGTGCCAGGAACGCCACCATCAGCTAGCGCAATATCACCCGATGTCGATGTTTTGCCATACAGCACAAAATCCACAGGTAACGCATCAAGATCGCCCGCCACGGAGAAGCGCGTGCTCGACATATTATTTGACTCAAAACGTTGGCCTAAAGTGGCGCCAAATTGCTCGCCAGCCTTGAGGAAATCATCGGCGTTTTTACTTTCCATCAGCACAATACCGCCAATGGCACCGCTACCATATAAAATCGATGAGGTGCCCTTCACCACTTCAACACGCTTTAACAAATCACTGTCGGAGCGAAATGTAGAGATATGATTGGAAAACAAATTTGAAGACAGTGGCACCCCATCGCGGCGGACGATCACGCGGTTATCACTAAAACTACCAAAACCGCGAATCGTATATTGCGAGCCAATTTGTCGGCCTAGATCATTGCTGGAATCAAACCCTGGAATATCTGTCAGCGCTTTAATTAAATTGGCATCTTGCTTCAGTTCAGATGCCTCCATCACCCCAACTGAGCCTGCATATTTCGCTATATCCATTTCAAAGCGATTTGCAGTCACAGTAATTAAGTTAGTTTCACATGGTTGTTGCTCGTTATTCTCACAATTTGTCGTCGAAGCATAAGACGGCAGACAAGTACTCACACACACCAAGGCTGCATAAATGCGTCCGTTCATCATTTTTCCTTTCTGTCCTTTAGAAAATTGATGCGAATAATTATCATTAAGATAATTGCAGGCAAGCCCCTTTTACCCTATTCAATTCAAGGATGAGAGCACTCGCATAGTCGCGAAGAAATATTGATGAAACAATAACGATTCTCGATCGCATTTATAACACAACCATAACAGGATTAACAAAGGGGAATGGCAGATATAGCGTGCCGTTTGTCTACCAACGACATCGTTAAAAATCGTGTTCTTTCTTTCGGATAAATCACACCTCATCAACTACGCATAAAAAAACCCCGCAATAGCGGGGCTTTTTATCGGCCATAACGGCTGAATTAGAAGCGATAATCAACAGTCAACATCACTTGCTGGCTGTTATCAATTTCAGTGTTTTGCTCATCATAATCTTGCGCAATATAGCGATAGGTCAAATCAGTCGACCAGCTATCTGTGATGGCGTAGGTTGCACCCACTTGGCCACCCCAAACAAAATCAGTGCTGCTTTCATTGTGGATTTCACTATCAGAAACGCCCATATTGACGCCCGCAAATAGGCTTACTTGATCAAATACTGGGTAGAGATAGTCATAAGACGCCAAGAACATGTTTTGCTCTGACTTGTCCATGTAGTTGTAAGTCGCTAAGAAACGATGGTGGTCATTTAAAATCATACCGCCACGAAGCTGATAGGCCACATCTTCACCGTTTTGCTCAAATTGGCCAGAAACATCATCGTTCTGATAGCCAATACCGCCACCAACAACCCAATCCATGTTTGCTGCCATTGCTGGTGCGGCCATCATGCTCGCTGCAAGTAGTGATGCAATTGTGATCTGCTTTTTCATCGTAGACTCCTCGTCTTTTATTCCGTTGAATTGACCAAGACCTTGTTGTGTTTTGCCTTGGGTCTTGAACGCGAGGCCCACTCTAGCGCTGGTTTCTGAATCAATACTTAATCAATAAAACGGCGTTCATTATACCGTATAGCCGGCCTATCTTATTTGAATCCCTCAATTTTCTTGCTCATCCCCCTTGTGGACTCGCTCGAGCAGCATTGCCTCTTCGTTGTCCTTTACGCCCTTAAGTGCATGGCAAATGAGAGATGGGTCACAGTTAAAAATTTCAGGCAAAATTCTTCCCGCCACAACACCATTCACCGCAGTGATATCGGGCACTCAAAAACAGATCAAATTATTGAGCGCACAAAAGAATAGACATGAAACAAGAGAACTTCGCCGATGCGCACGCAAGCCTTACTGGCACTTTCTATACTCAACACAGCAAGACAGGGAGCCGCTATGAAAAAAACCATCGGAATCGTGGTCAATGAATTTCCAGTATTGTCTGAAACCTTTGTCGGCAATGAGATGCGCGCGCTGATGCGCCAAGGACACAGCGTCGTGCCCTTGTCACTGCATCAGCCCAGTGGCAAGCATCAACCGCAGGATGAATTTCTCGCCAAACAAACGCGCTATCTTGAGCAAGCACCGAAAACGCCACTCAAGCCCTTGCTTGGGCTGCTCGCATGGCCGCAGCTCAAATCATTGGTACCATTTTTACACCGCCAACAAGGTTGGTCTGCCTTCGCCTTATTGCGCCAAGGGGCGCGCATTGCCCATCTTGCCAAGGCCAGTGGATGCCAACACCTACACGCCCACTTTGCGTGGGCCAGTGCAGCCAGTGCCATTGTCGCGGCCAAATTGCTTGGGATTAGCGTCAGCTTTACTGGCCATGGCGCTGATGTTTATGCCAATGCTGAAGATTTACCGGCTAAATGCCAAGCCGCTGACTGGGTGTGCGCTGTCACCCACGCGATGGAGCGAGACTTACAGCAATATGGCTGCGATACCTTTTATCACCCCTGTGGTCTCGATCTATCGCGTTTTCACCCAATCCCTCAAGCCCTTGGTGCGCAGCCCCACTTTCTATTTTTTGGCCGAATCGTTGAAAAAAAAGGGTTAGATCTCCTGCTACAAGCCTTTCATCAACTGGCGGGACAGTACCAAGAAGTACAGCTGGATGTGGTGGGTGATGGTCCGCTTAAAGCCCAGTTGGAAAACGAATATGCCCATCCACGTATTCGCTTTTTAGGCGCGCAGCCGCAATCTTGGCTACTGGCGCATGCCGCCAGCTACGGTGCACTGGTGATGCCTTTTCGCATTGGTCGCAATGGCGATCAAGATACGGGGCCTTTGATCATTAAAGAGGCGATGGCGTTGGGACTGCCTGTGATCACCACCCACCTCATTGGTTGCGATGAAATTCTTGGGCCGTCCCCCTCACTTGAGCGAAGCTGCGCGGTGCAAGTGGAGATGGAAGATCGCAGCGCACTCACTGATATGATGATCGCGCATCTTTTTCGAACGCATGAATCACTGCAAGCGCAGCGTCAACGCGCCGAACAGCGGGTGCGCAGTCAATTTGATATCGACACCCTCGCTGCGCGTTTTTCCCATCGTATTCAGATTGCAGGCGCGAGCACAGCGACATAGCTATTTTGTTCATATAGCTCGGTTATTCATATAGCCACGTTATTTACAGGCGATGGTGGGAATATCGCGCCAACGCGTAGTGTACTGCGGGGTTAAAAACTCTCGGCGCATTCCCCACTTGGGTGAGACGCCTTGCGCAGCAGTAAATAACGTATCACGGCCATATTTATGATTCACACCATCAAGCATCTGCATCAAAGCGGGATTGGGTGGTGGCGGCGCAAAGAGATCCAATTGGTCATAGCGCACATCGACCAAATCCACTAACCCCACCCCCACTTTGTAGTAACGCACACCGCGCTCGTAAAGCCGCGGCATTACCGAGCTAATCACTTGGTTGAGCACGCAAACATCGTTCACTGGCGTGGCAAAACGGTGCTGATATTTATAATGCACACTACGGCGATCATGCGGAGAGCTAGCAGCAAACAGATACAATTGTCGGCACAAACTGCCCTGCTCACGCGCTTTACTCGCCGCAATACCCGCGTGGGTGCACAGCGCCTCACGAAGTGCCTGCTCCGAGGTAATGCGCTCTCCCATACTACGGGTAGAAAAGATCTGCTGCTTATCAGCGCGGGTTGCATCAAAGCCTTTACAGCGCTCACCGCTGAGCTCTCGCACAATGCGCTCTAACTCAATGCCGCCTACTTTTTTAGCCTGCACTAAGGGCAAATGCACCAACTGCCATGCCGTTTCCACACCGACACCCGCTAAGCGCGCGGCCAGTTTGCGTCCAACCCCCCAAATCTGGCCACTGGCCAACTGTGGCAAAACTTGCGCGATATTGTGCTCATCAAGCAAACACACCCCTTGCATCAAGCGGCCTTCGCTATTTTTCTCAAAGAGGTGGGGCAATTTTTTTGCCGCCTGATTGGCCGCTTTGGCCAAGGTTAAGGTGCGCCCCAACCCCACCGAAACGGGTAAGCGACACTCACGCCATACAGCGCGGCGCAGCGCCATCGCATGCTCTAAATAGTCTTGCGATTCAAGTTGCCAGCCGCGAAAGGAGAGAAAGGATTCATCAATGGAGTAGATATGTTGCTCAGGTGCAAAGCGTCCCACCACTTCCATCATGCGAGAAGAGAGATCGCCATAGAGTTCATAATTCGAAGAGCACACCACCACGCCCGCTTGCTCACAACGCTGGCGCACTTGAAAATAGGGTTTAAATTTCTCGACCCCAGCAGCCAATGCTTGACGATTGGCCGCGACCACACAGCCATCGTTATTGCTTAATACCACCATGGGGCGGCCGCGCCAATCAGGACGAAACACCTGCTCGGCACTGCAATAAAAGCTATTGGCATCCACCAGCGCAAACATCTATACCTCTTGCAATAAATAGCTGGGTCGATGACAGCGCACCGAACGAATGACCACCCCTTCGATGCAAAATTGATCTTCAGCGCTCACCCCCCAAGGGGCAAATCCAGGCGCGGCGGAAAGCAAAGCACGATTTTTTAAATCAATAATTTTGCATACGAACTCACCGCGAAAGGTCGCGACCACCACATCATGCTGCTGCACTTGAATATGGCGATCCACAATTAAAATATCCCCATCAAAAATACCCACGCCCTCCATGGAGCGCCCTTGCGCGCGGCCAATAAAGGTCGCGCTGGGATGCTCAATCAGTAGCGCGTCCAAGCTCAGTGGTAACTCATGATAATCCGCCGCAGGGCTTTCAAATCCGGTGATCCCTGCACTGGCGGCGATGGGAATAATCTGCACGATAGCCATTCACAATAACTGTTCATTTATACAGTTATTGTGCGCACTCTGCTGTAAAAATCAAGTCTATCGATAGCAGGTGCAAAACAAGCAAGATAGCCAGTTGTGCGATTGCGCACGCAAATTGGTGAAAATGAATGCGATTACATTCGAAATCTGTGCATCAAAAAGGCCTTTTTGATGGGGAGAGATTACAATCAAGGCCATGATAAAAATGAGGATACACCCATGCGCGATCGCTTACTTTCTGCGTTAACCCAACTGCCAGATGCGCTTGCTAAAGATCTTTCACCCATTCTTCGTCGTCCTGAATTTGATGCCAGTCTTAGCGCCAATGAAATGGCCACACTCTGCCAAAATCATCAGATGAACGAAGCGGATATGGCGCTAGCGCTCTTGCCGCTCGCCGCTGCTTATGCCATGCCTGCCATCTCCCAATTTTATGTGGGCGCCATTGCCAAAGGCGGCTCCGGCCATTTCTATTTTGGTGCTAATTTAGAGTTTGCACATGTGAGCTTGGCGCATACTGTCCATGCGGAGCAATCCGCCATTAGCCATGCTTGGCTGCGCGGTGAAACCACGCTTTCGGCAATCTATATCAACTACAGCCCTTGCGGCCATTGCCGACAGTTTATCAATGAACTCAATGGTGCTGAGCAGATCACCATCACCCTGCCCAAACAGCCAACTCGCGCCTTTCATGATTATTTGCCTGATGCTTTTGGCCCTAGCGATCTCAATATCAGTGAGCCATTACTGGCACCGAAAGACAATGCACTGACGCCTGAGATGACTGCAGCGCACCCTTTATATGAAGCCGCACTCGCCGCAGCCAACCAGAGCCATGCACCCTATAGCCACAACTATGCAGGTATCGCCTGTTTACTCGACAATGGCCAAATTTTTACCGGTCGCTACGCTGAGAACGCCGCCTTTAACCCAAGCTTGCCGCCGTTACAAGTCGCGCTGAATTTAATCAACTTGGCCGATTGCTCGTGGCATCAGATTAAAGAGGTCTACTTTGTTGAAAAACAGGGAATCAGCAATCAGCTCAGTCACGATATGCAAACCCTGTGCAGCCAAGTAGCACCACAGGCGCAATTTCACTATCACGCACTTTAAGCCGCACCGCAAAGCATTGAAAGAGCAGCCTAGGCTGCTCTTTTTTCATTTTAAATCCCATCGCCAGCACAACTTGACAGTGACAAGCTCAACCAATTTAAAGCGCTACAGCGCAATCGTTTGCCTTATGGTTGAGATTCGGTATCATGCCGCTGATTCTTAACCTGTTTGCTCAGGTTTGCACCATTGATAAAAGGAATACCCATGTTTGGTTCAGCGACAAGTGCAAAAGCAACCCGTGTTCTTCTCCTCGGCGCTGGAGAGCTCGGTAAAGAAGTTGCCATCGAGTGTCAACGTCTTGGTTTGGAAGTGATCGCGGTTGATCGCTACCCCAATGCACCAGCCATGCAAGTGGCTCATCGTAGCTATCATATCGACATGCTCTGCGCTGATGCGCTGGCGGAGATTATTGCCAAAGAGCAGCCACATTATGTGGTACCTGAAATCGAAGCCATTGCCACAGACACCCTAGTCGCTCTTGAGGCGCAGGGATTAAACGTGGTGCCCAATGCCAATGCCACCAAACTGACCATGAACCGTGAAGGGATCCGTCGCCTTGCAGCAGAAGATCTGGGGATCACCACCTCGCCCTATCAGTTCGCCGATAATTACGATGATTTTTGTGCAGCGATTGAGCAAGTGGGCATGCCATGCGTGGTCAAACCGATTATGAGCTCATCAGGCAAAGGCCAAAGCGTGATTAAAACCGATGCCGATATCAAACATGCATGGTATTACGCGCAAGAAGGCGGCCGCGCTGGCGCAGGTCGTGTCATTGTCGAAGGCTTTGTCGATTTTGATTATGAGATCACCCTACTCACCGTACGCGCAGCAGATGGTGTGCATTTCTGCGATCCCATTGGTCATCGCCAAGAAGATGGTGACTATCGCGAATCATGGCAGCCACAGCAGATGTCTGATGCCGCACTTGCCAGCGCGCAAGCCGTAGGCGAAAAAGTGGTGAATGCACTGGGTGGCTATGGCCTATTTGGTGTGGAGCTCTTTATCAAAGGCGATCAGGTGATCTTTAGTGAAGTCTCGCCGCGCCCACACGATACCGGCATGGTCACCCTGATTTCACAGGAACTATCAGAATTTGCCCTGCATGTGCGCGCTTTCTTAGGCCTACCCATTGGTGAGATTCACCACTATGGCCCAGCCGCCTCAGCGGTGATTTTGGGCGAAGGCAGCTCCAGCGCCATTTGCTTTGACAACATCGCCGCCGCACTCACCGAGCCACACAGCCAACTGCGCTTGTTTGGCAAGCCTGATATCAACGGCCGCCGCCGTTTAGGCGTCGCCCTTTCCCGCAGTGAAAACACAGCGCAAGCCGTGGAAAAAGCCGTGGCCATGGCCAAGAAAGTGAAGATTGTTTATTAATCGCTTTATGATTGATGAATTAACGCAAAAGCCGGCTCAGCCGGCTTTTTTGTGGGTGGAATATGCGAAATAAACCTTTCAGGTTTCGCAGTACTTTAAATTAATACGTATCTATCCGCTTCCGATTTCGCCTAACGGCGAGTTACTTTTCTTTGCTTGTGCAAAGAAATCACTATCAATATCGCCATTTAAAATAAAACACACAATAAAAATGTGACTCATATCATCCTCAATAAATAAACCATTTATCCC
This sequence comes from Vibrio stylophorae, assembly GCF_921293875.1. NCBI lineage: Bacteria > Pseudomonadati > Pseudomonadota > Gammaproteobacteria > Vibrionales > Vibrionaceae > Vibrio > Vibrio stylophorae. The sequence continues at coordinate 1,013,031 of NZ_CAKLDI010000001.1, read as the reverse complement.
AATTACAATCCACACGTGCGACAGCGCACATATGAATCAAATTGTATGAAATTTAACCAATTGGTGGATATTATATCTTAGGCCTTAAATATATTGAGGGAACTATGGAGCACTATCGCGATATTACTAGCTTCCATTCTATGGGAAAAGTTATCAGTGGGACGCCTGAAAGCTTGAAAAATATAATTGATTTTCTAAATTTCCTTAGCCAAGTTATTTTTTGTGAAAAAGTGACAGTTTCTGTTCTTGGTCCTCGCGATATAACCGAAGGGACAATAAGCGTAATTAATTCACTAGAGTCAATGGGACTACCACAAAATTTCATTGAGCGATATTCCTATCCTGATCCTGCTGATAGAATAGAACAAAGAAATAGAATATCTCAAAAACTTAAGTATGAGTGGCTATCTAACTTCCCGATACTTGGAAAATCGACTAAGGAAAGCTTCCCATCAGGTTACTATAACATGCTCGATCGAAGTGTTGATATTTTTTCAGACGCATTACTTACTAATCAATCAATGTATCAATTCAAATCAGAAATTCAGGAATCACTAAATGATGATAGCATTAGCTATATGGTTGGATTAATACTAAGTGACAGCGACTTGCTTCAATTAGTTAGAGAAAAAATCAAAGATCAACATATTGGTAAAGCTGAGCTAATAGATTTCATAGCATTATCTAGAAATAAATATAACTTGTTGCTAGCTGAAGATTTGCGTCTTGCATTTACTCCATCAGCATCACGCGCACTGAAAAATACGGATACCGCCTACTCGTTTATGAACACATATCAGCAAGAACTAAACAAAGATCCTCGGGAAGAAATGAAAAAGCTACGACTAACAGGCAAAGAGTATCAATTAGACATACCGAGTGCATTACATTTACTCATTTCAAAAGAAGCATCATCAGTGCAAGAACTTCTAGACCGGGCTCTAGACGCTAGAGATAAATTATCTTGGTACAGAAAAGAAGTTTTATCAGATTTTAATATGCTTCAATTCTCTGGAAGGATTGAAGATAAAATTGTACTTAGTAATCGCTTAGATTCTGTATATAACGACGTATCAGAAATTTTATCTACAAACAGTAAAGGTTTTGCTAAAAACTTCTTCGGTCAGTTCTCATGGGATCTAACAAGTTTTACAGGCTTAAATAGCAATGGAAGCGCAGTATGGCAATTTTTAAAACATATAAAAAATTTACATCAATTTAAACAGAGAAAAGAATGTTACATGCTCACACAGGAACTAATATATTTCATGTCACGCAGTAATTCAGAATACGAAGTGACGTTACAGAAATTATTTATATCTTTAGGCGGAAAATTCGAAATCTTAATTAAAGAAAAAATACACACTTAAGATATTAAGAAAAAATCAATACCTAAGCGCCTGGCGATCTCTAAGTCATATTCACTATCCCCTACACTTAAAATATCTTGTGGAATATACTTATCGCTTATTAACTTACTAATAACATCTAACTTAGACTCAACCATCAATGAGGTGACAAATAAATTATCCGTATTTACATCAATCCCAGAACGGCGCATCTTAATCGCTGATGAACGGCGAAAGTTACCAGTAACAATAAAATTATCAATGCACATTTCATTTGCCGCATTATAACAATCAACCCCGCAGGCAATTGGAATCCAATTACGACCACTAACAAATTCAGCCATATATCCTTCCATTTTCTCAAAAAGAACATTCTTATTTTCAACTGGCAACGAATTCAACACGGAACACAATGTTCTGTTTGAATAGAAACCAATATTTTTATCAATACTTAAATTCACCTCAGCCTCAAGCTTATTGAAAAAAAACTCTAACTCACCATTCTCTGTTGACACCAACGTCCCATCGAGATCAAATATCACTAATTTTTTTGATTTCAGCACATCATACATGATCAACTCCTATTAACTCCGAATAAGCTTCACAATAAAATTAAGCACATAGACCACTGTACACTAGAATAACAACCACAACAGAACAAATCCTAACATAAAAATACAACAACAAAATTCTTTATTGATTTTTCTGCATTTTTAATTTTGGCATGCAATCCTGCCTCTGAACTAAGCAGAAAAATCATTCCCCTTCGAGATACATCACCAATCTCTATGTGATAGGTATATCGAACAATCATATTTTTACAAACTACACTCAGTTCGATCGCCTCATGCTAATTGATAAACCATCGATTAATTACAGTAGATTGGAAAATTTCTCTTCGGAAATAGACACTGTCTATCTCATAGCTTCTATTACACTACCATGCTCCAAAACCGCCACCGCTCTCATGGCTGCGACACACCAACAACAAAAATTCCCCCTCAATGGTTGACCACACCATGGGGCAAGGGATTAGAATGCCGCTCTTTTGCGTTGGCCAAATCCATGGCTTGGCGCTGGTTTTAAAGATGAGGTTCCCATGGCGATTGGTTTTGACTACGGTACGGCTAACTGCTCTGTCGCGCATATCGACAACAACCAAATGCGTGAGATTGCGCTCTATGGCACAGATCAAACCGTGCCATCCACCATTAGTGCGCCCAATGCGGAAACCATCTCTGAGTATCTTTATCGCCATTATCAAATCACCCCTTGTACTGAGATTGGTGAAAACCTGCTACGTCTGGCTATTCGTAATAACGAAGAGGAAGGCTGGGATGTGCTTCCTGAAGATGTGTGCTTTGGTAAAGAGGCGCTAGCGCAATATCTCGCTGATCCCAAAGAGGTGTATTACGTCAAGTCACCCAAGTCCTTTTTAGGCGCCATGGGACTAAGCCCAATGCAGCTGGCTTTTTTTGAAGATCTGGTTTGCGCCATGATGGCGAATATCAAACATCGCACTGAGCTTGCGCTGGGCCGCGATGTCAGCCAAACCGTGATTGGTCGCCCGGTCAACTTTCAAGGTCGCGGCGGTGATAAGTCCAATGAACAAGCCGAAGGTATTTTACGCCGCGCCGCCAATCGCGCTGGTTTTCGCGATGTGGAATTTCAATTTGAGCCTGTCGCTGCGGGTCTTGAATATGAAGCCTCGCTCACTCAAGAGCAAAAAGTGCTGGTGGTGGATATCGGCGGTGGTACCACCGATTGCTCGATGATCGCCATGGGCCCGCAGTGGGTCGGGCGCATGGATCGCCAACAAACACTGCTGAGCCATACCGGCCAGCTGGTTGGCGGTAATGATTTGGATATCTACATCGCCTTTCGCCAAATGATGCATCCTTTTGGCATGGGCTCGACCAGCATCACCGGCAAAATGCACCCCACCACCCAATTTTGGAACGCCATTGCCATTAATGATGTTCAGGCGCAGCGCCAATTCTATGGCCGCGATAATTTGCCCACCCTGCAAATGTTACTGCGCGATGCTGCTGAGCCTGAAAAGATGGCGCGCTTACTTAAAGTGCATCAAGACAGCTTGGGTTACGCCATTATCAAAGAAGCAGAGAACTGCAAAATCGCACTAGCCAGTGCACCAAGCTATGGCGCCAACCTTAAAGTGGGCGATGAGCTGCTTCAGCTTGAGATTGATACCGAGCAGTTGGCTTACGCGATCACCAATCCGATGCAAAAAATCACGGCGCTGGTGGAAGAAGCGGTGGCGCAAGCGGGCTGTCAGCCAGACGCCATCTTTATGACCGGCGGCTCAGCGCGCTCGCCTATTTTGCAACAAGCGGTGCGCCAAGTGCTGCCCCATGTCCCCATGACCCACGGTAACTATTTTGGCTCAGTCACAGCAGGGTTAGCGCGCTGGGCTAATATCCTGTTTCGCTAGGATTGATATCCATAAAAAAAACCGACCTGAGGGGCGGTTTTTTTTTATATGTCTTTGCATGCGGTTAGTGAGAATCGACGTTCATGGGCGATATGGATAAATATTGAAGCAGCGACGGATAACCCCAATGATGCTTACCCACTTGCACGCACTCTCCGGTGAGATACTCATAAAGCGTCGGTGCCAGCGAGCCATTTTCCGCAATACCAATAGGTTGAATGGCATTGCCTAGAGGCGCCCCCCAAAAGCCTAAAAAGGCATCTTTTTCTAAGTAATGCTCTCCAGCATGACGCCCCGGCACCTTGGTATTAAAGCCAATACCCGCTTGTGGGAAAAGATTGATTGTCCCTGCGCGATCTTCTGCGTAAAGCTGCGCGATTTGATTCACCGCATCAGGCTTCGCCGAATAGCGCGTCAGCTCGCGCCAAGACTGACTATCACACCAAGTATTTGGCTGAGCGGGATCAGCTTTGACCAAACAACGATCAAGTTCGGCATCGCGCGCGCGAAGCTGCACAGCAGTTGGTTGAGGCAGATATGGATTGGCTTCTCTCAGCGCTAATAAAATCGGCGATTTGTCTTTTGCAAAAGTCACGGCATTTGCCTTAGCTGTACTTAAGCTCAGCACACCATAATAGAGGCGTTCGCCTTGGCGCATGACCAGCTCATCGCGGCGTTTACCATCGCGATAACCCACCAAGCGCACTTGGCACACTTGCGTATCGCAATGACTTTGTCGCAGCGCTAAATAATCCAAACTATCGGCCAGCTGAGTGCTAATTTCATCCACTAAATCGATGGCAAAATCAGCAGGCGCAGCCTGCGGTCGCCAGGCAATTAAATCTTGATACACGGGTTGTACCGCCCAGCCTTGGCGTGCGTTAAAAAAATCAAACATCAAGTTGCCGCCAGCCGTTGAGGCCACCACCACATCAATGTTTTGCATGCTTGGCGGATTCAGCGCATGGGTGATCTTCGGCCCTTCCCCTTCATCAGAAGAGATTTTCTTGACCACAATTTCATGGCCATAGCGCGCTTTGAGCTGTTCAAATACAGTAATTTCAGGATTTAGGGTGTGATACACCGGCGCTAAACCATGATCCCCAGCCATTCCCCAGAGGGTGCGCGAATAAACGCCGGCTTCTTGATACACAGCTGTAATTTGCGAGAGCCAGTAATCCAAACGATTGAGCTCTCCGGTAGGCGCGATAATTTCATCGGCCAGCGGCCCCGTAAAGTGCGCGAAATGATCCGGCCATGGGTTATAGATCAAGGTGAAATCAGGCATGCCTTGCTCGCTCAGCGCTGCAAGCTGGCGCAGATTTTCTTCAATGCGCCAACCCAGCGTCACCTTGGTATAAAACCAAATGCCATGAATTTGTTGATATTGGCGAATGTCATCAATGAGCTGCAAGCGCAGCGCCTGCGCTTTTTGCTCCACTTGGCTGCGCATCGACAATTCACGCACGCAGCGTTTTTCGCCATAGTCACGCATCGCCTCACCCAGACCTAAATTAACCAAGCCGTCATAACTGACATGGGCATGCCAATCATACTGTGCATTACAGTTTAAGGTGGTGAGATGATCCAAGCGCTCAAACATGGTGGGCACTTTGTTTTGCGCCAGCAGCTTATCAAGCGCTAAGGCATCATTACCAAAGAAGTAATAGGCGCGATCTTCATCGCGGGCAACAAAGTGAAAATTAGGGATCCCCGTACCCTGCGCCCCTGCCACTGCAGCGCCCGTTTTCACAATGGGCAAATTACGCACACTAATGGTTGGTGTTGACGCCACGCCTATATCCACAATGGCAGGCTCGTAATCACGATATAGCGCTTTAAAAAAGGGCAAATAATGCTTATCTGCAAGCAGTGCTTGATGCGCTTTCGGATCGCTTGCCAAGGCTTTTAGCCAAGTGCGATGTTGCTCGCCGCTTGGAGGATTTGCGGGTGAAAATTGCTGCGCGCGCTTAAGGCCGGCTAAATGATCGCCATAGGCGGTTTGCAAATAAGGATGCCCCGGAGTCACGAGCCCTTCCATCATCCCTTGTTGCAAACCATCAACCACGATCTGCACCGCCAAGGGGCGATTGACGCGCGCCGTTAAAAAGGCAACAAGCTGCTGTGGGTTGTCATCAAATTGCGCTTCGAGCCAGTCGCCATAGGTATCAATGCGTGTTTGCGACATGGAAAATTGACGGTAGTTTTTCAGCACATTGAGCCGCACAAAATCGATCAGCGTGATGGTCACAGCTTGCGCTTTATTGTTGACCTTGTTTTGCGCATCTGGCGCGTGATCAGCAATGACCGTCTCAATGGCTGCGCGCGTATCGCCCGGCGCTAAGGTCGGAGCCAACTGCTCAAAAAAGCCAATGACGATGGGCTGGATTTTGGCCACCAAGGCCTTATCTTCTGGACTGTTGGATAAATAGCGATAGTGGTCTGGTAAGTAATCTTGCTTGCGCCAATCATCAATCTCCACCAGCGCGTCATAAACCACCACCAAGGCGGCGATCATCTCACGATTGACGGTTAAGCCATTATGATGATGGCTGGTATCTTCCAGTTTTTCAGCGGTGGCTGTCTCTTCTGTGGTTGTCGAAGCTTGGCTGCCATCATCAAGGGAAAACAAATCATGTTGCCACTGTGCCAGCTGTGCTTGGCTATATTGCGTTTGCAAATAGGCCTTGAACTGATCGCCTTCAACAATACGTGCATCGCTGCCCGTGTAGCGATCGTAAAAGGTATGCAGAAAATAGCCCAAAGGAATGGCATAGGCTGGATTAGAAAGCTGTCCTACCACCCGCGCTTTGACCTTTGCATCCAAGGGAAGGGTCAGAATATAACTATCTAGCGAGAGGCCCGCGACGGTAAACAAAGTGAGATCGCGAGTGGCTCGAGTTGAGAATTGCAGCCCACCAAACACTTGGTCTTTAAGAATGGCGCTGCTATTGATCATGCCACCGATCACCGGTGTGCTGGCGATATCCGCTTGCGCAGTCGGTGCCATCACCAAGGCGGCTGACAGCCATGCTGCTTGCTTTAATTTTGGAAAAAATCGTCTCATCTCAATCCCTTAGCTATCGATTTCACCGTGAGTGTACCGATTCCAAGAGATGATGCAAAGACAGCCACAACCAGAGTGTGAGCTTGTCTTTGTCATCGAAAAATCTTTGTCATCGAAAAAGCTTTGCCATCGAAAAAGAAAGATGAGCCTTTAGGAATGCCGATTACTGACAGTTAGAGGGCGCTTTCATCAATGAAATGTGCAGCGCTTCAAGATGGATCACCCCATCATAATCAGCGGCGACACCCTGAGCTGGCGGCGCGTCAATTTCTCCAGAAAAATGCAGATAAATGGATGGATATGGGTCGTCATTGAGTGCAGATTGCATGGCAATCTCACTTTGAATGCTTTGCATCGCCTTTGGCTCACCACGAAGCCAATACACTTGATTGGTATTGCAAAGACGAAAATTGGAGACATCCTGACCATAGGTATAGATCCCGCGATAGCCATCTTCTGGATCATGGCTAGCACAGGCAGAAAGCAACACACAAAGGCTGCTTAGAAGTAATTTGGCTTTCATTTCACACTCATATCAATGCGCTCATCTCGCTCTATTTTGAAAATAAAGTGCAAGACCTTGGACAACGTCAGGTCAGCACCAAGCAAATATTCTCAAAGCGAGTGACAACTGCGCTAGTTATGGGTGAAACATCGCATATTCGGGGTAAATGGCAGCTGAATATGGATCTCATTGAACGTGAGCCCTTTAGGCATCACCGTCTTTATCTCACCATTTACGCATGGATCTGTTGGCTATCCTGTGGCGCTTGCGCACGTGTATCAAGCCCATAATCACGAATCACTTCAGCAACCCGCAGACGATAATGCTGGAAAGTACTGGCACGCCCTTGGCTTTGTGCACATCGATGCGCAAATTCATTACGCCACACTTCAACCGCCATTTCATCACGCCAAAATGACAAAGACAGTACCTTACCGGGCTGACTGAGGCTTTGAAAACGCTCAATGGAGATAAAACCATCGACACCCTCAAGTAAAGGCCGAAGATCACTGGCACTTTGCAAATAATCGTCCTGTTTTCCCGCTGCTACCTCGACCTCAAAAATCACCGCAATCATCCTTTACTCCTGAGACAAATCTTATTGTTTACCGGCACTCATTCTATGTCATGCACCTTGATTTCTCTGTGACCGCGTTATGGTTACCCCGAAATTCTCTAGCCATTTTCAAGGCTATTTTTCACGCCAATTTTAAGTGTCAGCTTTGAACCCAGTTCAAAGTTGTGAAACCACGCATACAAATTTACAGCCTTGCTGTGGAGATCCTTCGTAGGAATGCGAGGCCTTCGCGCTTTTTACTGTAGCCCTTAGCGCAAGCCATGAATAATGCCCATTGAAACTCTGTACCTCATGAAATTTGAGTCACTGACAAGGCGTGCGAGCTATCAACACTAGGTGGGAAACTGCCAGCGAGATTGGAAATTTCGTGGCTCTAACTGAGATTCGAGAGTAAGACGACAAACGAAATGGAGCTTAGTTATGCGTACACTCACGCCCTTGTCAGTGATTCTGGCAACCCTATTTGTGAGCAGCACAGCCAGTGCCGCAATCACATGGGAGCAAGGCAAAACCAAGGTGAGCAATGGTGATACCGTTGTCTATCAAGAGGCTTGCTATATTGCTCAAAACAATCCGGGAGTTTGGGAAACCCCAAGCGCGGCATCCAGCTGGTTTTGGCAACAAACTACCTGTGATGGCACCACCACACCACCGGTCACGCCAGAGCCACCCGTGAAGCCCGAACCCCCTATAAATCCAGAGCCACCTGTGAATCCAGAGCCGCCGGTAACCCCACCTGCAGGCGATGTCATTGTTTGGCAACCGGGTCAAACCAAGGTCAGCAATGGCGATATTGTGAGCTTCAACAACCAATGTTTTGAAGCAAAAAACAATCCGGGTCTTTGGGAAAGTCCATCAGCAAATAGTTGGTTCTGGACCCCAGTCGATTGTCCAAGCGGTCCTGTAGAACCACCGGTGGAGCCGCCAATAAAACCTGAACCACCGATTACCCCACCACCAATCGAACCACCTGTCACCCCTCCGGGTGAAATGACCATCATTCCTGATGGCAACGGCGGCTTTTTGATGTCGCGCAGCGAGTTATCCAATGTGGAAACCACGCTGACCAATACCCCACTCTTTGCCTTGGTACGCTCTGACATCGAAACAGCGGATAACGCGATTGTTGAAGCCGTTGCGCCAAATTTAGCGACCAATCCTGAAAACGTGCAGCGCGCTGAGATGATCGTCGATGAAGTGACTTGGAACTACCTGTTCCCACTGCGCAATGAAGCCTACACCTATACCCGCTTCTTGCAGTCGATTGCCAAATTCCCTGCGTTTTGTCGAACCTATACCGATGGTCGCAACTCAGATGAAATCTGTAAGCGCTCACTGGCCACTATGTTTGCCCACTTTATTCAAGAAACGGGTGCCAATGCACCAAACTGGGAAGCCAGTAAGGGCGTGCCAGTATGGCGTCAAGGACTGTGGTACCTTCGTGAAATGGGCAATACAGAAACCAGCCAAAATGGCGCCTATAGCGCTTGTGGTAGCTGGCAAGGTGAAGCATGGCCTTGTGCCCCAGGTAAGAGCTATTTTGGCCGTGGTGCTAAGCAGCTAAGCTGGAACTACAACTATGGCGCGTTCTCTGAAGCGATGTTTGGTGACAAACACGTTTTATTGCAAAACCCAGCTTTGGTTGCTGATACTTGGCTTAACCTTGCCTCTGCAGTGTTCTTCTATGTCTACCCGCAGCCACCAAAACCAAGCATGCTACATGTGATTGATGGTACTTGGCAGCCTAATGCGGCTGATAAAGCCGCAGGACTCGAGCTTGGCTTTGGCGCGACCATTCAAATCATCAATGGTGCTTTTGAATGTGGCAAAGGCGCGGAAGATTATCGCGCGCAAAACCGCATCAACTACTATCGCAAGATTGCTGAGCTTCTGAATCTTGATATCACAGGTGAAACGCTTGGCTGCGCCAATATGAAACCATTTAACACTGATGGCGCTGGCGCACTCGAAATCACTTGGGATAAAGATTGGGGCTATGATGCCAACAATCCAGGTGGTGCGACCTTTGCGTGTAAATTGGTACCTTACCAATATGCCTACAGCGCACTGCGCCAAGGCGATTACGAAAATTGTGTGAAGCACTTCTTTAACGTCACCACCTTTGATGACAACGGTGAGATTATTCCTGCAGGGAAATAATCTTTACCAAAAACTCACAGCGTGAACACCAAAACGGACGCCTCGGCGTCCGTTATTTATGTAGATTTCAGCCTATAAAAAAGCCAGCAAACGCTGGCTTTTCTTATCTCAATGATCTCATGCCTGAGTTATCACGCTAATGACGCGTTAATCTCAGCCAGCACCTTGGCAGGATCGGCCGCTTGGGTAATTGGACGACCAATGACCAAATAATCAGAGCCCGCAGCCACTGCGTCCACTGGCGTCATGATTCGGCGCTGATCGCCTGCATCACTACCGGCTGGTCGAATCCCTGGGGTCACCAACTGGAAGGCTTGGCCCAACTCAGTTTTTAACATATTGGCTTCTTGCGCTGAGCACACCACACCATCAAGGCCACTTTGCTGGGTTAAGCGAGCAAGATGCATCACTTGCTCTTGCGGTGTACGGGTAATACCCACACCCTGCAAATCAGCTTCGGTCATGCTAGTTAGTACGGTCACGGCAATCAGTTTTGGCGCTTGCAAGCCAAAAGGTTGCAATGCTTCTTTAGCAGCAACCATCATGCGCTCACCACCACTGGCATGAACGTTCACCATCCACACACCTAAATCTGCTGAAGCGGCAACCGCCTTGGCAACTGTGTTTGGAATATCATGAAATTTAAGGTCAAGAAAGACTTCAAAACCACGCTGGTGCAACTGACGAACAAATTCAGGACCAAAGTAGGTAAACATCTCTTTGCCGACTTTAAGGCGGCAACTGCCCGGTTCAATACGGTCAATAAAAGCAAAGGCATCGCTTTGAGTTTGATAATCGAGCGCGACGATTACTTTTGCGTCGGTTTGCATGCGGGCTCCTTTTCGCCAGAGTTAAGAACTTCAATAAAATGCAGAAAGCGTGTCGCAGTTATTCGCCATCCAATCCGCGAATCGGCTTGATTTTCCCCCACTTCTTACAAGATGGACAATGCCAATAAAGCGCGTGGGTTGAAAAGCCGCAGTGGCGACAACGATAATTCGGTTTGATTTTCAGCTGCTCACCCACCAGCGCGCGCAAGGTCTCAAGACTCTCTTTCGCACGCCCCTCTTCCGCCTCACGTAGATGGTAATCCATCAATTGGTAGAAGCCTTTCATGGTTGGGTTTTTCATTAGCTGTTTGGTGAGGAAAGTTTGCGCCAGCTCGTTGCCTTCTTGTTTGGCAACCACATCCGCCAGCATCAGCTCAGCACTAACGCCTGCTTTCAAACTAATACAATGTTGTAAGAAAGCGAAAAGCTCGTGCTCTTGGCCCAATGCAATATAGCTTTCAGATAAAATGGGTAAGGCTTCACTGACAAAATCGAGGTCTTGCTCTGGAATCGCTGACAGCGCTTTAATCGCGCCTTTGTAATCCTGTGCTTGGTGCGCCAATTGCGCTTGCATCAAGCTAGCACGCGCGCAGTTTTTGTCGTGTTGCAGCGCTTTTTTTAGATAACTCTTGGCTTGATCCGTATGAGATTCTGCCAACTCTAAATTAGCCAGCTCACAGTAGTAATGCGCGATATCGCGTTTCAGCTTCGGCTTGCCTAACTTCACCAAGGCATGGGCAATCTCAATTGCCTTATCCCACTCACGGGTTTGTTGGTAAATTTGCAACAATTGGCGCAGCGCAGCCTCACGGTGCTCAGGCTCATCAAGCAGCTGAACAAAAATGGTTTCAGCGCGATCAAGGAAACCGGCCAACATGTAATCCTTACCCAGTTGCTGCAACGCTAAATTGCGCTGCTCAATGGTGAGGTTACTTCGAGCCATGAGGTTTTGGTGAATTTTGATAGCCCGATCCACTTCACCGCGACTACGAAAGAGGTTACCAAGGGCAAGGTGTGTATCGATGGTTTCTTCATCGACTTGTAGCAAATCAATAAAGAGATCTACCGCTTTGTCTGGTTGATCTGAGAGTAAAAGGTTCAAGCCCGTCACATATTGTCGTGACAGGTGGTGGGATTTTTGCTGTTTTTGCTGACGCGCGCTTCTGTTCCCCATATACCAGCCATAGGCAGCAGCAACAGGGAGGAGCAGAAACAACAGTTCCAACATACGTGAAACCTTTCTCTCTTGCTATTCAGGTCTTAACGAGACGCTTTTTTGCTATCCGTTAATGGGGTTGCAGCAGCTTTGTCACGTAATGTGGCAAGCTCTGCTTGTTGTTTTTTAAATTGCTTCTCAAGTCGACGCTTGGTAAAGAGCAAGGCCAAATATTTGAGGCCAAAAAGTGCCAGACCAACCAGCAACCCCAGCGCAAAGGCACCGCCAAGCAAGGTTGATAGGTTGAATTGATCCTGCGCGACCAAATAGTTGAAGGTCACTTCACTATGGTTTTCAGCGCCCAGCATCACGGCAATCACTAAACAGATCACAATCGCAATGGTTAGAATAATTCGCACTTTAATTCCCCTCTCCTTGAGACACTCTTTGAATTATGCAGGAAATTTGCCTAACGCACCATGATTCGCAGGCATAAAAAAACGGCAACCGAATTGGATGCCGTTTTTTCGTTCAACCAGCGTTAGAAATCAACGCGTTCACGAAGCTCTTTACCTGGTTTGAAGTGAGGAACGTATTTACCGTCCAACTCAACTTTCTCACCTGTCTTCGGATTGCGACCAACGCGTGGCGCACGGAAATGTAGTGAGAAGCTACCGAAACCACGAATTTCAATACGATCGCCTTCCTCAAGGGTAGACGCCATATGATCGAGGACTTCTTTCACGCCATCTTCAACGTGTTTTGCTGAAAGATGAGGTTGTGCGCTACATAGGCGCTCAATGAGTTCTGACTTTGTCATAACCACTCCGAATTTAGTAACTTTCTCAGTAGTATAACCGTTTAAGGGGGAATTGCTTCCCCCTTATGCGAAATTATTCGCCTTTAGCTGCTTTAAACGCGTCAGCCATTGCGTTGCCGAATGCAGCGTCATCTTGTTTGTTGATAGATGCCATTGCTTCTTGCTCGTCTGCTTCATCTTTCGCTTTGATAGAAAGGTTTAGCATACGGTTCTTACGGTCAACACCGGTGAATTTCGCTTCAACGTCGTCGCCAACGCTTAGGATTAGAGAAGCGTCTTCTACGCGGTCACGTGAGATTTCAGAAACGCGAATGTAACCTTCAACGCCTTCTGATAGCTCAACAGTTGCGCCTTTCGCATCAACAGCGATAACTTTACCGTTTACAAGCGCACCTTTTTTGGTGTCTGCGATGAAGTTATTGAATGGATCGCTTTCCATTTGTTTGATGCCAAGAGAGATGCGCTCACGCTCTGCGTCGACTTGTAGTACAACTGCAGTGATTTCGTCGCCTTTCTTGAACTCGCGAACTGCGTCTTCACCTGCAACATTCCAAGAAATGTCAGATAGGTGAACAAGACCGTCGATGCCGCCGTCTAGACCGATGAAGATACCGAAGTCAGTGATAGACTTGATCTTACCAGTTACTTTATCGCCTTTAGCTTGTGCTTCAGCGAAAGACTGCCATGGGTTTGCTTTACATTGTTTCAAACCTAGGCTGATGCGACGACGCTCTTCGTCGATCTCAAGAACCATAACCTCAACTTCGTCGCCAACATTAACAACTTTAGATGGGTGGATGTTCTTGTTAGTCCAATCCATTTCAGAAACGTGTACTAGACCTTCAACGCCTTCTTCGATTTCTACGAAGCAGCCGTAATCAGTTAGGTTAGTTACGCGGCCAGAAAGTTTGTGACCTTCTGGGTAACGTTTCGCGATTGATACCCATGGATCTTCGCCAAGTTGCTTAAGACCAAGAGATACACGAGTGCGATCACGGTCGAATTTAAGAACTTTAACAAGGATCTCGTCACCAACGTTAACGATTTCAGATGGGTGCTTAACGCGTTTCCAAGCCATGTCAGTGATGTGTAGAAGACCGTCAACACCACCTAGATCTACGAATGCACCGTAGTCAGTTAGGTTCTTAACGATACCCTTCACTTCCATGCCTTCTTGTAGAGACGCTAGAAGCTCGTCGCGCTCAACGCTGTTTTCAGTTTCGATAACTGCACGGCGTGAAACAACAACGTTGTTACGTTTTTGGTCAAGCTTGATTACTTTGAACTCAAGCTCTTTGTTTTCTAGGTGCGCAGTGTCACGAACTGGACGTACGTCTACTAGAGAACCAGGTAGGAATGCACGGATACCGTTAAGTTCAACAGTGAAACCGCCTTTCACTTTACCATTGATGATACCAACAACAGTTGCAGCTTCTTCGTAAGCTTTTTCAAGAACGATCCAAGCTTCGTGGCGTTTCGCTTTCTCACGAGAAAGTTGAGTTTCGCCGAAGCCGTCTTCGATCGCGTCTAGCGCTACGTCAACTTCAGAACCAACTTCAATTTCTAGTTCGCCAGCAGCATTTTTGAACTGTTCAGCAGGGATAGAAGACTCAGATTTTAGGCCTGCGTCAACAAGTACGTAGCCGTTTGCGATAGCAACTACAGTACCTTTAACAATCGCACCAGGGCGAGTTTCTAGTTCGTTTAGCGACTCTTCAAAGAGTTGAGCAAAAGATTCAGTCATTAGAAATAATCTTCACTTTATTTAACTACCACGGGAATCCTTCCGCGTGGGGTTGAGGACATAGTCAGTAACAATCCTTATCACCGACTCTACTTACCAGCCAAATACAACTAACTAGCAAGCTTGGATTCAATATAATTCAGTGCTTGTTGCACCACTTCTTCAATAGAAAGTGATGTAGAATCAAGCAGTAAAGCGTCATCAGCAGCTTTTAATGGCGCCACCGCTCGGTTGCGGTCGCGGTCATCACGCTCTTTGATCTCGCTTAAAAGGCTGTCGAATTTAACATCAAAGCCCTTGTCTTGCAACTGCTTGAAGCGGCGTGAAGCGCGCTCTTCAGCACTGGCATCGAGAAAAATTTTAACATTCGCCTGTGGAAAGACCACTGTGCCCATATCACGGCCATCAGCAACCAAACCTCGCTCACCAGCAAAGCCACGTTGACGGCGCAAAAGCGCTTCACGAACACGCGGCAACGCGGCAATTTTCGATGCGGTATTGCCAACTTTTTCTGTACGAAGGGTAGACGATACATCTTCACCTTCAAGGATTACTTTGACTAAATCGCCTTCAGCAATAAATTCCACATCCAGATTGGCTGCAAGTACCACCAAGGCGTCTTCATTATCGAGGTCGACATCATGATGCAATGCGGCCAATGAAAGCACGCGATAAATTGCACCAGAGTCCAATAGCGGCAGATTTAATGTGCGCGCAAGAAGCATGCACAAGGTTCCTTTGCCTGCACCACTTGGTCCATCCACGGTAATGACGGGAGCCGTCGACATAGCCTTTCTCCAAATCGTTACATGTTGCTGCATGCGAGCATGCATCATTCCCTCGCACGCCTTGGTGCGAAAATCGGGGGGTATTATACGCATATTCCCGCATAGCTGTGAGGTAAAATGATCATTTTCTCAATCGCTTGATGCAAAGGAGAGACATCTCAATGTTCAGCCATTGTCTCTGTGAGAGGCATGCACCTTCAGATAAAAAAAGCTGGCATTAAGCCAGCTTGTATGTACTAAAAACGTGTGATTCAAATGCAAATAATTGTCTTTAAATCATCATCTTAATTCGAGCTTAGTCGCGCAAACTGCTCAAAATAATCAGGAAATGTTTTGGCCGTACACTTGGGATCATGAATGGTTACCGGGGTATCGCTCAAAGCCACCAAGGAAAAACACATCGCCATACGGTGATCATTGTAGGTATCAATGCCGGCATGGGTCAGCGTTTGTGGCGGCTCGATATAGATATAATCCTCACCCTCTTCCACTTGAGCGCCCACTTTGCGAAGCTCTGTGGCCATCGCCGCTAAGCGATCCGTTTCTTTGACACGCCAGTTATAAACGTTACGAATACGTGTTGGACCTTTGGCAAAAAGCGCCGTGGTGGCAATGGTCATTGCCGCATCAGGAATATGGTTAAAGTCCAAATCCACGCCTTTAAGCTCGCCAGGGCTGGCAATAATATAATCCTCGCCCCACTCAATTTGAGCGCCCATGGCCGCCAACGCATCAGCAAACTGCACATCACCTTGAATGCTTTGCTTACCTACCCCGGTCACTTTCACTCGGCCGCCTTTAATTGCGCCCGCCGCAAGAAAGTAAGATGCTGAAGACGCATCACCTTCAACCAAAAAATCACCAGGTGCGCTGTAGGTTTGACCGCCTTGTACATGAAACACTTGGTAGTTGTCATGGGACACATCAATACCAAAGCGACTCATGATCGCCAAGGTGATATCGATATAGGGTTTCGACACCAAATCACCGTCAATTTCAATCTCGATATCGCCCGCAGCCAAGGGGGCAACCATGAGCAATGCGGTTAAAAACTGGCTGGAAATCGAACCATCAATTTTAACCTTGCCACCTTGCAGCGCGACACCTGAAATGGCCAGCGGTGGATAATGCTCATTTTCAAGATATTGTACCTTGGCGCCAAGAGGCCGCAGCGCATCAATCAAATGACCAATCGGGCGCTCTTTCATCCGCGGCTCACCCGTCAAAATAAACTCACCGCGCGATGCACACAGCGCCGCTGCAAGTGGTCGCATGGCCGTTCCCGCATTGCCCAAATAGAGTTCAAGCGGCTCACTTACCTCAAACAAACCACCATTGCCTTGAATGGTACATTCGGTTTTATTTTCCGATAGCTGATATTCAATCCCCAATGCTTTCAGTGCATTGAGCATATGACGAATATCATCACTATCAAGCAAATTGGTGACATGGGTGGTGCCTTGTGCCAACGCTGCTAGTAGCAAAACGCGATTTGAGACACTTTTCGAGCCAGGTAAGTTGATTTCACCATCAAAACAACGAACCGGATTCAGGGTTAACTGCTCCATGAATTCAATACTTCTCTATTGGGTGGCCAACACAGCGCGCAGCGCCGTAATAAAGGTGTCGTTCTCTGCTTGCGTACCAATACTCACGCGCAGATGATTGGGCATTTGATAAGGTGCTAAAGGACGGACAATCACGCCACGCTCAAGTAGCGCCTGATTAATCGCCGCTGCCGGTTTACCAAAATCAACAGTCACAAAATTGCCCTTGGATGGAATATAGGCCAAGCCTTGGGCATCAAATTCTGCGCAAAGCTGCGTCATGCCGGCATCATTCATTGCGCGCGTACGTTTTAGATATTCATGATCATCAAGCACGGCAGTAGCCGCAGCAAGTGCTAATGCGCTGCAATTAAAGGGTTGACGCACGCGATTAAGTAAATCAGTAACGGCTGGGTGCGCCACGCAAAAACCAACACGCAAACCAGCTAAGCCAAATGCTTTTGAAAAGGTACGAGTGACCAACAAGTTTGGATAATCTTGTGTCCACGCGATGCTTTGCTGTGGATTTTCATCATCAGCAAGATATTCAATATAAGCTTCGTCGAGAACCACTAAAACATTTTCAGGCACTTTGGCTAAAAAGTTAGCCAGCTGCTCAGGCTGCAAATAGGTGCCTGTTGGATTGTTCGGGTTGGCGATAAAGATCAACTTGGTGCGCTCAGTGATCGCCGCCAGCATGGCATCAAGATCATTGCCCCAATCTTTCGCGGGGGTGACCACGGCTTTAGCACCAATAGCTTGGGTTGCCAATTGGTAAACCACAAAAGCATATTGCGAAAAAATGATTTCATCGTCGCTGCTAGCAAAGGTGTGCGCGATAAGCTCCAGTAGATCATTAGAGCCATTGCCCAAAGTCACTTGCTTGGCATCAACACCATAAATTTGGCTAATGCGCTGCTTCAGGGTAAAGCCATTGGCATCAGGGTAGCGAGTGAGATCGGCCATGGCTTTGACCATCGCCACTTCCGCTTTGGCCGAAAGGCCTAATGGATTTTCGTTTGACGCCAGTTTGACCACATCCGTAAGGCCCAGCTCGCGTTTTAGCTCATCAATCGGTTTACCAGCTTGATATGGCGATAGGCCACGCACACCGGCATTGGCCAACGTCAGGAAAAATTGGTTCATTGGCACAATTCCATCCTTGAAATGTTTACGTCAAATTAAGTGCTTTGACTCTATCGAAAAGCGTGCGTTCGCACCAGTCCTGATTTTACTGCACAGATAAAACAAGATAGGCTAAATGCCTTTCCTGAGGCATATATATGGCATGATCTGATGGCAAAAACACCCTATGTTGGTATTGGCATTATCCTTCGCAATGAAAAGCAGCAGATTCTTGTGGGTCGACGAAAAAACAGCCACGCCCCCTACTACTCAATTCCAGGTGGCCATATGGAGATTGGCGAAACTTTTTTAGCCACAGCAAGGCGTGAGCTTGAAGAGGAAACGGGGCTGATATTAGAACAAGGCCAAGTCATCGCCATCACCAATAACCTTGAAACCTACCAAGAAAGCGGCTTGCATTACGTAAGTGTGGTGGTCGAAGCATTGGCTTACCGTGGCAACTTAGAAAATCGCGAACCAAACAAGTGCGAAGGCTGGATTTGGTGCGATCCCAACAATCTTCCCGAGCCACATTTTGATGCCAGCCGACAATCCATCGCCTGCCTATTGCGCCAATCAGTCTGCATAGAAAATGATTGAACCCGTGGTTCTAACAGCTCTAACCAAAGGCACTAACCAAATGTGCAAACCAAGAACGCTAACCAAGGGCGGGTTGTTTGCCTTAAAAAAAGAGAAAAAAGAGAGCCTTGGGCTCTCTTTTCAATTCACAATGAAATCTAACACAGCGTTAGAAACGAAGATTAGACACGATTGACTGAGAATTTCGCCACCCAATTGTCCAACTCATTGGCAAGTGTGGTCAGGGTTTGGGTGCTCTGATGACTGCTTGAAACCACGTCACTGAGCTGGTTACCACTGTTTTCAATCAAATTGATACGCTGAGAGATATCATCACTTACCTGTGTTTGCTCTGCCGCGGCCGTTGCGATCTGATGGCTCATACTTGAAATCGCCTCTAGCGCTGTCACGATCATTTGCAAAGCTTCAGAGGCATTGCGCGACTCTTCAACGGTGCTCTGGCTGGTTTGCGCGCACACTTCCATGGTTTCAATGGCGTTACGCGAGCCCTCTTGCAGCTTAGTGATCATCTGCTGAATCTCTTTCGTGCTGCCTTGGGTGCGACCAGCAAGATTACGTACTTCATCAGCAACCACCGCAAAACCGCGACCTTGCTCGCCGGCGCGTGCCGCTTCAATGGCTGCGTTCAATGCCAGCAAATTGGTCTGCTCTGCAATATCACCAATAACATCCAACACTTTGACAATCGAATTCACTTCGCTATCAAGTGCCGCCACCGCCGTACTCGCAGTGTGCAACGCACCCGCCAAGCCTTCAATATTGTCTACGGCGTGATGAATCATTTGCTGGGTGCGCTGACTTTGCTGATCGGCTTCATCCGTGCTGTGCGCCGTTTCGCGGGTCGATTCAGCAACATTATTGGCCGAGCTTGCCATTTCAGTCATCGCCGTTGCGATCATCGCTGTTGATTGCTGCTGAGTCTCGGTCAGCGCCGCAATCGCGCCGGCGCGATCTTCGACATGCATCAACTCTTCACGCAAGGCTTTGGTTGAACGCTCAAGGTTATCCACTAGCTGTGCCAAAGACACGCTCATCTGCTGCACCGCTTCATAGATACTGTCAGGCTCAGCTTTTGTCGCAAATTGGGTTTGGATATGGCCACTAGCTACCGCTTGCACCGCTGCGCGAACATCTGCCGGCTCACCACCAAGTAATCGTCGCATGCGGCCCAAAGCTAAAATCAAAATGGCGAAAATCAATCCAGCCATCACCACACATAAGGTCAGCTGCCAGCTTGCGGTTGACCAAAAGCGTGCGTTCACTTCATGAAAGCCGATGCCCGTACCTACCACCCAGTTCCAGCGCGGGCTGCGCTGAGCAATAGACAACTTTTTCTCCGGTCCATTATCGGTTTGCTGATACCACTCATACTCGACAATTTGGTTAGGCTGACCTTTAGATAGGGCTTGAATCAAAATGTTACCGACACTTGAGCCATCAGGTTGCGTCAGCTGATGGAAAGTGGTGCCGTGAAAATGGGGATCAAGCGGAGTGGCCAAAAAGTCTAAATTCTCGTCAGCGACATAGACATATTCGCTGTCGCTGTAGATATTATTACGCAGCAATTGAACCGCAATGGCTTTCGCTTCAGCCTCTGGCAGGGTGCCATCCGCAGCCAATTTTTCCATTTCGCGAACCATGTTATAGGTGCTGGTAAAAAGCTGGGTGACGCGGGTTTTATTGTCTTGAATACTCGCGACACGTAGGGTCCATAGACCAATGGCGGTCATACAGACCAAAGCCACCAGAATGATCACCGACAGCAAATAAGATTGGGTCTTTAACTTCATAGATTCCTCGACAGTGAAGTTTGTTGTGTTTGCGTAGTCAATCCATGAAGACGCACGGTTCTTAATGTTCGCAGCCATCTGCAGGCCGTTGCATTGCAGCCTGCTTTTGATATGCATCGCAAAAATTATTTTCGGCCGCGAGCATACCGAGGTTATCGGCAAATTGAGTAAGAATTTGACGCCACTCCCTTCATATTTGTGACCATTTTCACAGACTGTTTTCTTGGCTTTCAACGCATAAAAAAGCCTGCAACAAGGCAGGCTTTTTTGTGACCAATTCACGTAGTCAAAACGCTTGATTAAAGCATTCAAATGTTAACCATGCGTGCGTTCAAACTCTTGCATAAAGGCTACCAATGCCTCAACACCAGCTTTTGGCATCGCATTGTAAATAGAAGCACGCATGCCACCCACAGCGCGGTGACCTTTAAGCGCACGCATGCCAGCCGCTTCCGCTTGCTCAAGGAACAAGGCATCAAGTTTGGCATCGGCCAATTGGAACGGCACGTTCATCTGCGAGCGGTTATCCGAATGCACTTGGTTGCGATAAAAATCTGAGCTATCAATGGCTTGATACAAGAGCGCGGCTTTGCTTTCGTTGTGTGCTTGCATCGCACTTAGGCCGCCTTGCGCTTTCAGCCATTCAAATACTAAACCAGAAAGATACCAAGCAAAGGTCGGTGGGGTATTAAACATCGACTCTTTTTCAAACAGGGTTTTATAGTGCAGCACACTTGGCGTCATGGTATGCGCGCGATCGAGCAAATCATCGCGAACAATCGCAATAGCCAGACCCGCTGGACCAATATTTTTTTGGGCGCCCGCATAGATCACGCCATAGCGCGACACGTCGATAGGACGAGAAAGAATATTGGAGGACATATCCGCCACAATGGGCAGATCGGTGGTTGGCAAATCGCGAATTTCAATCCCATCGATGGTTTCGTTAGGACAAAAATGCACATAAGCGCTGTTGCTATCAAGCTGCCATTGACTGGCTGGCACAATGGCACGTTTGCCATCACGCTCACAGGTGATATCGGTCACGCGAGGCTGACCATATTTAAGCGCTTCTTCAACGGCGCTATGCGCCCAAAAACCGCCATCCATATAATCTGCTTGGGTCTTTTGACCCAATAGGTTGAGTGGCACGGCAGCAAATTGCGCACGCGCACCGCCTTGGCAAAAGAGCACTTTGTAGTTAGTTGGAATTGCTAAAAGATCGCGTAAATCTTGCTCAGCCTTTGCCGCAATTTCCATAAAATCTTTACCGCGATGGCTCACTTCCATCACAGAGGTGCCAAGGCCACGCCAGTTTTGCAACTCATCTTTGGCCTGCGCTAAAACAGGTTCCGGTAACATTGCAGGACCGGCACTAAAATTAAACACCTGCTCCATGTATATACCACTCCTCATGGTTCGGCGAAAAACGCCAAGTTATTGTGAATCCTTCCCTTGCGCAAAGGCTTGGCACCAAGCCTCTGCCGCCATTTCAATTTGATCAAGCACCCGCTCAAAACCCGCCGAGCCACCATAATAGGGGTCAGCAATATCTTGATGAAGGTGCGGTAAAACCGCCATAAAGCATTTGAGTTTATGAAGATGTTCGACAGGACATTGACGCTGCATGGCTGCCAGATGACCGCGGTCTGCGGCGAGGATCAAATCGAAATGTTGGTAATCTTGAAGGCAGATGGGACGTGAATGCATTCCTTGGAAAGTGTAACCACGCAAAGCCGCTGCGGCAGCACTGCGTGCATCTGGCGACTCACCTTGGTGAAAGGCTTCAATACCCGCAGAGTCCACTTGCAATGCCAACTGATGCTGCTGCGCCTTGGCGCGAAGCACAGCTTCTCCTGTTGGAGAGCGACAGATATTGCCCGTACACACCACCAGCACTGAATTGATTGCACTCATTCCCTTGCCTCCATCCTTGATTGAGGCTCTATGCTAGCGCTAAATCCCCCCTAGCACCATGCTGAAAACAATAAAAAAGCCACCATCGCATCCGCAATCGTGGCTTTTCGAACTCGCTTGACCTTAGAGGCCTGGCGCTGCCATATAAGCGGTAAGTGCGCGGGTAATATCAATCATATCTTGCACCGCAATAAACTCTTCACAGGTATGCACTTTTGACATCCCAGTGGATAGGTTCACCATCTTAATCCCTTTTTGGTTAAAGATGTTGGCATCACTACCGCCACCTGTCGTACTGGTTTTAGCTGGCAAATTTACTGCGCCAAATGCTTGGCTCACCAATTGCACCAAAGGATCGTCGTCGCTAATACGATATGCGCCATAGGCAGGGCTAACTTTGATATTGGCCGTTGCGCCATGCTTGGCCGCGGCTTGCTCAAAGGTTTGCACCATATGCGCTACTTGCGCTTCTAGCTTGGCATCATCCAAAGAGCGGGCTTCAGCTTTCAGGGTCAAACTTGGCATCACAATATTGGTCGCTTGACCGCCTTGCACGACACCAATATTGGCGGTGGTTTCATGGTCAATGCGTGATAATTTCATCTGGCTAATAGCATCGGCTACCACGGTTAACGCGTTAATCCCATCTTCAGGTGCAAGACCGGCATGCGCAGGGCGGCCAATCATCTCAAGCTCAATATTTTGCTGCCCCGGCGCTTGCGTAATAATGGTGCCAATCGGACCGCCTGAGTCCAAAACCACACCTTGCTTGGCTTCAATCATGCTCACATCAAAGCATTTTGAACCACACAAACCGCCCTCTTCATAGACGGTAAACGCCAACTCAATGGTGTGGTGTGCAATGCCTTGCTCTTGCAGACTGCGCACCGCTTCCATAATGGCAGCAATGCCTGATTTATCATCACCACCCAAAATGGTATTGCCCTTAGAGCGAATCATGCCATCAACGATTTCTGGCTCGATGCCATTCCCCGGCGTGACGGTATCCATATGGCAACTCATCACCGTGTGCCCTGGCAAGGTACCCGGTAATTTTGCATAGAGATTAAAACCATTGGATAGCGCAGGATCCACGGCTTGCGGCGTGACTTCAAAGCCAAGCGCAGAAAGTTGCGCTTGCAACTGTTCAGCCATCACTTTTTCATTCCCAGACTCACTGTCGATTTGAATCAAAGAAAGAAAATGCTCAATCAAGCGATCAGATTGAATGTTCATAAATACAACTCGATACAACACAAAAAACCAAGAATACAGCAACCAATCATGGATTTCATTGAGATTAAGCCAAGATTCAATGCAGTATTCGGCGCCCAACACCTAGCGCACTAAAAATGAAGATAAGCATATGAATTAAATCAATATTTGACCATTAATGAGTCATTACTGTATAACAGCTGCATCATTGAATGGAGGCTAAAAATGAAAAATATTCTTTTATTTATCATGGCATTATCGTCAAGTGCATCGAGCTATGCTGGGTGGATCATTGATCCCATCGATAAGCAACAAACACTGGTGCGCTTTCGACATGATGCACAACCACAAACCCTGACCCAAGCCTTGAATCTATTTCCTGCGCATCAGCAATTGGCGCATGTTGGCTTTGGCCGATTGGCAAAATTTCAGGACCCCAACCTGCAAACACAGCTCCATCACTATTTTTCCCAGCACCATGCGCTGCAATATAACGCCGTCAAGAAAAAGCGAAATAGCGCCACCGCCCTTGCGCTTCGGGCTTATCTCAAACCGGCGATCCGCCACAGTGCGGCATTTCAAAGTGTGCGCCAAGAACTACACAATCAGGGCTATGCCATTACCGATTTTCATATCGAAAAATATATGCTGATCCCGCAAAAAGGCGGCGCCTATCCATTTACCTTTGATGGCGTTGTGTGGCTTGAGGTCAGTAAGAATCAGCCGACGCCAGTGAGCTGACATCCTCAGTAAAGCATCGTACACTGCAGGCACAATCGACCAGGAGAGATCATTGTGCCTGACCAACTTAGTGGATGTCGTCGTCAGTGGATACTACTGCTGATTGCCATCGGTTTTTTTACCCGTATTCCCATTTCAACAACCGTGCCCTTTTCAAAGACATTACTCAATCAAGCCAATCGCTATTTTGCCTTGGTCGGCTTATTGGTCGGCACCTTATGCGCTTTGATTCTCTATCTGGCACAGCTCGTTTTTCCGCTCTCTATCGCTGTATTGCTCAGTATCGCTTTTGGTATCTTGCTCACTGGCGCATTTCATGAAGATGGCTTGGCTGATCTTTGTGATGGGCTCGGCGGTGGCTGGCAAGTGGAACAAAAGCTCAACATCATGAAAGACTCTCGGCTCGGAACCTATGGTTTACTGGGTTTAAGCTTGGCTCTCGGGTTAAAATATTTAGCACTCAGTACGCTTGCACAGCACCAATTGAACCTCACCTTATTGAGTCTTGTTTCGATTCATTGTGTCAGCCGCGCAGTTTCCGCTTCATTGATTTTTAGCTACCCCTATGTGCAGCTCGATCAAGCCAGCAAAGTCAAACCACTCGCTCAGCAGCAAAGCATGCGCGAGTTACTCATCGTGATCGTCACCGCTGCATTGGCACTATTACTACTGCCTTATATCGCAGCCTTAGCCATCGCATGCGGGGCACTATTGATTCGCCAAATCAGTGGCTGGTTTTTAATGTGTCAACTCGGCGGTTATACTGGTGACTGTTTAGGCGCCGTACAGCAAGTCTGCGAAGTCAGCTGCTATCTGCTACTCACCGCCCTATTCATCGGATAATAATAATCAAAACATACAGCGCAAAAGGAACGAAATGACTGAGCACAGCAAGGAAGATCGCTATCAGCAGCGACAACAAAAAATCAAAGCGCAAGTTGACGCGCGTATCGATCAGGCCAACATTGAGCGCGGCCAAATTTTGGTGATCACTGGTAATGGTAAAGGCAAAAGCACCGCGGGATTTGGCGTGATCACCCGCGCTACGGGTCATGGCCAACGCTGCGCGGTCGCTCAGTTTATTAAAGGAAACTGGGCCTGCGGTGAACGCAATTTACTTAGCCAACATGGTGTGCCTTTTTATGTCATGGCCACGGGTTTTACTTGGGAAACGCAAAATAAAGACAGTGATACCCAAGCTGCGCAAGTCGTTTGGCAGAATTGTAAACAGCTGCTCACCGATGAAAGCATTGATGTAGTGCTACTTGATGAGATGACCTATATGGTCAATTTTGGCTATATCGACCTTGAGGAACTGTGCCAAGCGCTAAGCCAACGCCCAGCACATCAATCCGTGGTGATCACAGGTCGCGCCTGTCATCGCCGACTACTGGAGATAGCAGATACCGTCTCTGAGGTGAAAAATGTCAAACATGGGTTTGAAGCCGGATTAAAAGCACGGCAAGGCATTGATTGGTAATCATGCAACACCGTAAAAAACAACCATAAAAAAGAAGGCAAGCGCCTTCTTTTTTTATTATCTCGTGTTTTTATCTAGTGACAGAGCCCTGCTTATAGGAGACTTTGTCCATGCCGGTGGCATGACCTTTTCCGCAATATTTGGATTGGCTAGAGCTAAATTCATCCCATTTTGCGCTGAGATAGAGCCATGGGTAGCGCCAAGCCAAGCGGGGCATTGCCCAGCGAATGATATGTTGAATTGCCAATCGATTTGCAGCTTGATAGCAACTCACCGCACAGCGGCCACATGTTGGTTTTTGATCACCTAATCGACATTGGTCCAAACGCGCCATTGCATAAGCCAAGTGGCTTTCACAATCAGGGCACAATGAACCACTCCGGTGCAACGAATGACAATAGAAGCGAACCATAGTGTCTATGGTCTTCCGCTCTCGTCGCAATCGAGCGGAATCTGTATTTACAACACACATAGGCGGCTCATTATCGTTACTTCTCAGCCAATTCCTATGACACAGATCAAATTTTTAAACACTGCTATGCATCGGGTTGAGCAATTCTTGCGTCACATCGAACACTTCTTGTTCAATAACGGGCTTACTAATATGCCCTTGCATTCCCGCTTGTAAACAACGCTCAACATCACTGGCCATCACATTGGCGGTCATGGCGACAATCGGCGTGTACTGATTTGGCCCTTGTTGCTGGCGAATCTGATGGGTCGCTGTTAAACCATCCATCACCGGCATCTGCATATCCATATAGATAATATCAAAGCGTTGTAGCTGCGCGCTGTCACAAGCGGCTTGACCATCAAGCGCTACGCTAACTTCAAAGCCCATTTTTTCCAGTAACTTTCGCGCCAGCATCAAATTCACTTGGCTATCTTCCACCAATAGACAATGACGCCGCTGAAATGGACTTGCGACTTTGTTGATTGCAGGGCCTTGGCGCTGCGCATAAGCCAAATCGAGCTTCAACGGTAACGTCACGGTAAAACAAGATCCCACGCCATACTGGCTAAATACCGAAATATCACCACGCATCAATGCCACCAATTGCTTGGTGATCGCCAACCCTAAACCCGTACCGCCATATTTACGGCTGGTGCTGGCATCGGCTTGTGAGAATTTATCGAAAATGGCATCGATTTGATGTTGTGCAATGCCAATACCACTATCAGCAACTTGGATGGTGAAATTGGCGTATTCATCATCCTGTAACTGCGCTGAAATCGTCAGCACCACCTTACCTGAACTGGTAAATTTCACCGCATTACCCAGTAAGTTGGTGATCACTTGCTGTAGGCGCAGCGCATCGCCAAAGATACGTTTAGGCGTCCCTGTCTGATAGATAAATTGATAATCGACCGCCGGCGCTTCCCCTTCCAGCAATGGCACGGGAGTCACCAAAGAAAAAATATGTTGGCATAAATCTTCAAAATCGAGCGAATTATTTTCCAGCACAATATGGTTGGATTCGAGCTTACTAAAATCAAGAATGTCATTGATCAGCAGCAGCAGGGTATTCGCGCTGCGATCAATCACATGAACCAGTTTTTTGTCTTCCTCGCTTAAGCGTCCATCTTTTAATAAATTGGCCGCGCCAATAATGCCATTCATCGGCGTGCGTATTTCATGGCTCATATTGGCCATAAATAATTGCTTCGCCTCTGCGGCGGCCTGCGCTTGTTTTTGCGCTTTTTGCAGCGAACGACTGCGATGATTAAATTCAGAGACCAGTACCCCAAGTTCATCTTGATGGTAAATAGTCAGCGGCTGAAACTCCCCAGTATGTTTATTTTGATTTAACTCTCGCCGCAGCTTAATCAGCGGTGATACCAACTGATAGTGAATACCGGCATAGCTTAAAAACAAAATAAATAACGCGACTGGCAACAAAACCCACAATAGTTGCGACTCCAACACAAAGGCTTGCGCCAACATTTCTGATTTGGGCATGGAAAAGAGTAAAATCCAATCAGTGCCTTGGATCACCAAGCCAGCAAGATAACTACTCCCCTGCCAGATGGGATCTCGCTCAAGCCACAAATCAAAGTCATGCAAACCAGAGATTGATTGTGCCGTCATCGGCATGGTTGCCACTGTGATTAACGCAGAAGCTAAATCTAAATCACGCGATTGCGCCACCAGCTGCATCGCCACAGCGTTGAGCCGCTTGTCCTCTTTCACTAAAAGCTGCGCGCGCTCAATCGCTTCCATCACTTTAAGTGCCAAAGGCGCATAATCAGGCGAAATTTTAGCAAGCTCAGCCACCGCCACTGGCGCAATCGCCACTGACTGCGCTGGCGTTCCCGTGAGCGATGTTTTAGATAAAGGTGCTGCCGTTGATTGGGCTTGAGTTTGGGTGAGTGATGCTAACTGCGTAAATTCACCGCTCTCTTTGGGATAGGACACAAAATGGCCTGCGCGATCAAGCAATATAAAATAGCCACCAATAGTTTTCCCTTTATTCGCAAGATAACGCTCAAGCCCTTTGAGCATCACATCAATGGTCACCACCCCTGCAAACTGACCATCCACATAATAGGGCATGGTGCAAGTAACCATGGGCTCTTGGGTGACCGGATCCACATAGGACTGCGACCAATGCGCCTCCCCCTGCGACAACCAGCGACCCGGCACATACCAAGCCGCATGATGATAGGCAGGCGTATCCATTCGGTTATAAGCTGCATTAAATTGCAGTCGGCCACTGCGATCGCGTGCCCAAAATAAACTAGCTCGACTTCGATTTCGATTGACCACATGAGGCTCAGGCCAAATCCCGCCGCCCGCAATTAATTGTTGCTGCTGAGGATGATTGAGCATGGCTGGCACATAAACCATCAAGCTCTCATCCCCCACCGCATTTGCTGCAAGCTCGGCGATACCAATGGCAATACCTTCAATATTCTCGGTCAGCTGCCCCAACTCTTTTGAGACCACACGGGCGTTGGCCTCAGCCTGCTTGGCCGCACCTTGTATTGCCAAATCACGACCTGTGGTATTGAGCACCAGCATAATCGCTAGCGTCATGGTGGCCAGCAATGCCAATAGCAGTACTAACCCACGAACACTTAATGACTGCGTAATAGGAATGGAACGGCGACTCATTCAGCTGACACCTCAGGTTGCATGGCAAGGTGCTGATCAACCGCCTGAATGGTATCTTGCAGTGCCGCACTCAGCGCATCAAGTAAAATGGCACTGGGTGGCTCTTGCTGTCGTAAACTTTGTTCGACCTGCGCTGCAGCCGCTTTCAAAGATTCCGCAGCCAAGCTTCCAGCAACGCCTTTTAGGCTATGGGCACAGCGCTGCGCCTCTTCCCACTGCTGCTTGGCTAAAAGCTGCTCAATTTTTGTCATATCTTCACGATGATCTGTCGCAAAAATACGCAATAACATATTCACCGACGCTATATCATCATCAAAACAGCTCATCATATACTGCAAACCAAAGGGAGCCTGCGTTTGCGACCTATACGCTGACGCTGCATCCGCTTGTGCCAGGTCAGATTTTGAGGCCGCAGTTTGCTGCATATCAGCTTGCGAGGAAGGTAAATGATTCGGCGATTCATGCGGCGATGTTTGCGACGATATTGGCGATGAATGTTTAGGTGTTTGTGCTGTGCAAACGCTAGCTCCATGGCGATTTGAATCCGCCTTAGTTGGTTTTGCTGTTGGCTCCGCGTCATTGACTGATTGAGGCGCATCATCACCTTGTCTTATGACTGGCGCGGCGCAGCCCTGCGATGAAGCGGTATGACGAGATGCAGATGAACGGCGCAAAGCCATCGCCCCCCAAAGTGCAAATATCGCAATTAATCCGGCAAGACTTGCTCGCATCACCGCTTGATTACGACGATCGTAAGCCGACAAAATTAATGCTCTGAGCTCGCCCATAAAATGATTTTCAAACAGCGCATTGGTCATGGCTTGATAGACTTTTTTGCGCGCAACCAAAGGGGAAATTTGCTGTACTAAGGCTTGAATCTGTTGGCGCTCTTCTGCTGACCAAAGTGCACTTCGCTGCTCAAGCTGAGAAAAATATTGAAGGATATCGCGATGATCGCCATCTATCTGTGCAAATAACAGCAAGGATGCAAAATGCAGATATTCATCCATCAAGCGTGCGGATATAGGTTGCTGCATAGCACGTTGCAATAACACAGCCATATTGTGATGCGCGACAAAATTAGCATAAAGATTGTCGGCCTGATCGACCAGTAAATTGGCAGATACCGCTGCGCTTTGTAGCCCGGGTAATCGCTGCTCATTCGAAAGTCCCAGCTGAGTCAGGGCGAGCGCTTGCTGGCGAAATGCCAAAGTTGATGTTGCCAGATTGGCAAGGGCCAAATCACCGCGAACCACGGTGCGCGACAAACTAAAATAGAGCGCATCACTTTGGCTTTGCATGGGCGATAACAGATCAATCATGCCCTGATACTGCTTGGCGCGATAAAGATATAGTGCGGTGATAGCTAGCGCAGCACAGAGCGCAACTAGGGCCAATAGCAAGGTCAGCCTTTGTCGCCAAGAACGCTTACGATGACTGCTGATGGTCAAAGTGTCCGATGAAGGTTGTTCGTGTGCAGCCATAGTCGTCCCTAACTCCTGTGATTTCTCTTTTCGAAGTTAGTTGAAAACCAAGGCAGATACAAAATGGCGAAGACAAAAATGCCACCTAAGCGGTGGCATTTTCTGTGCGACAAGGTCGCATCATTCAAACGACCTAGTCATCCAAATTTTGGCGGCGCTGAAGCTGATCGCGCAAATTTGGTGGTGTCCCTTGAATGGTTAGGGTGTCGGTTTTTGGATCATAAAAGATACGATCGCCAAGCAGCATGCTATCAAAGTTAATAGAGATACCACCGCCAGCACCGACAAATTTAGTTAATTTGCGAATGGTTGAGCGATCGGCTGGAAAACTCTCTTCCAACTCATAACCTTGCGCAGCGGTAAACTGTGCAAAATCACTGCCTTCAGGAGAATCTGGCAGGCTATCTGATAGCTCTTTGAGATCCACCTCTTCGCCTGCTTTGAGTTGGCCATTGCAGTATTCATACACTTGTTTGCGCACATCTTGTCGCTCATTGGACTCAATGCGTGCATCGGTACAAAAATCTTCCACCGCTTGCAGTAACACTTGGTTTTGCACTTTGGTATCCATGCCGTTTTCCGCCTCAAGAAAATCAAGGAAGAAATCACCCACTTTGCGACCCACTCGACCTTTAATAAAGGTCAGATAACGGTTGGATTCTGGCTCTGTTTGCCAGCTAGAAAGATCGATGCGTGCGGCAATATCCATTTTTGCCACATCTAAATAATCGCTGTTATGGATATCCAAATCGTCAGTGACCTTCAAACTATCACAGCGGTTTAAAAGACCAATAAAGAGATAATCCGTCGCCAAAGAACGATATTGCGCTAAAACCAAAATACCCGCTTGTGCAAAAGGATATTTACTGAGCTCTTGATACAGGCGCTCAGCGCATTGCACCGAAAAATCGTAAAATGGCAGTTCATTTTTCAGTAACTGTCCCAACCACTGCTGGCAGGCGCTCTCCGTTTTAAATCCAGCAAACCCTTTCCCAGCCTTGGCGCTATAAACGCGATGCAGTTCAGCCACAAAGTGCTGGCTTGAATCATCAAGGTTAAGAGGGTTGTTACGACGAACCACAGAAAATGTTTCATCACTATTTTTAGTGATTTGATGAAGGATCAGGTTAGAAAGCTCAAGACTCATGGCGGAAAAAATTACCTATCGGGCTAAAGTGTAAGGTATTATAAGCCGCTTTGTTGATTAGTGAACCATTACAACTATGCCAATTACTTCTAAGTTCAGCGATGAAAAAGTTGAACAAATCCTAAGTGACCTTGTCCAAGCCCTTGAAAAAAATGAAGCTTCAACTGAATTATCTTTGATGTGTTTGGGCAATATCGCTACGAATTTGATCAATTGCAATGTACCATTGAGCCAACGTAAAGCCATTGCAGAAAAATTCGCGCAAGCATTAATGCGCTCCATTGATGAGAAACCAACTCACTAATCCTGCGTATTTTTCGGCCGAACAGTGACTAAAGACAAGCTACCTATGGTAAACGGACATACATATCGCGAGAAAGTATCGCAACTGATTGGTTGGGGGCATTGGTTTGCCTTTTTCAATATTATCGCAGCGATGTTGCTGGGGACCCGCTATATCACCGAATCCGAGTGGCCAGCGACCCTATTGGGACAGTTTTACCTTGGGCTAAGCTGGATCGGCCATTTTAGCTTTTTAGTCTTTGCGCTTTATTTACTGGTTCTTTTCCCACTGACCTTTCTCCTGCCATCGCAGCGGGCATTGCGTCTATTTGCCGTGCTATTTAGTACGGTGGGAATGACCTTACTGCTTCTTGATACGCAAGCCTACGAACAGCATCAACTTCATTTAAGTCCGCTGGTTTGGGAATTACTACTCAGCGGCGAGAAAAGTGACAGCAATGCCACATGGCAATATCTGTTCACTGTGATGCCTATTTTCTTTTTGCTTGAGCTCGCGTTGGCAGAATGGACCTGGCGTAAGCAACGCAAATTAGCGCGTAAAAATATTGGCGGCACGCTAGCAATGGTCTTTGGCCTTTGCTTTATCAGCAGCCACCTGATTCATATTTGGGCGGACGCCAATTTGTACCGCCCAATTACCGTGCAAAAATCAAATTTCCCGCTCTCCTATCCAATGACGGCCAAATCATTTATGGAGCGCCATGGTTTACTGGATCGCGCCAGCTACGCTAAAAAACGAGCGGAACAAGGCGAGCTTGAAAACCATTTGATCAACTACCCCTTGGAAGCGGTCACATTTCGCGATCAAGGCAGCGAGCAAAATTTATTGATCATCATGGTCAATGGTCTGCGCAGTGATATGCTCAACCATGAAACCATGCCAAATACCACCGCTTTTGCCGCACAAAATCTCAATTTCACCAAGCACCACAGTGCCAGCAATGACACCATGGTCGGCCTCTTTGGTTTGTTCTATGGCCTGCCAGGCAACTATGTTGATAGCGTGCGCCAAGATGGTGCCAAACCGCTACTTGTCGATACCCTGACCAAGCGCCAATACCACTTTGGACTTTTTAGCGGCAATCAATTTGCTGAGCCACTTTACTATCAAGCGATCTTTAATCGCCCAGAAGTGCTCGCGCAAACGGCAACCGCCTATGATGATGCAAAAGCCACACAAGCTTGGATAGCGTGGGAAAAGACACAAAGTTCACCTTGGTTTAGTTATTTAGAGCTAACCTCTGTGCTTGATTATGAAAACAAGCCAGCGGCCAATACACCATTTAGCCAAACTGATGCTGCGCAAGCGAAGGTGCAAAACCATCCAGAAGCAACCTTGCTCAATCATTATCGCGCAGCGGCATACCGCGCAGACGGTTATATTGCGCAAGTATTGGCGCAACTGCGTGCCTCTAACCAGCTTGAAAACACCTTAGTGATTATCACCTCAGACCATGGTCTTGAGTTTAATGAGACGGGAACCAATAGCTGGGGCGCAAACAGCAACTACAGTCGTTACCAGATTCAAGTACCACTGGTTATGCACCTTCCCGGCCATGCACCCTTAGTTGTAGAACGTCCGACATCACACTTGGACATCGTGCCAACTTTAATGGAAGAGCTATTACATATCGCCACACCGGCGAAAGTGTATAGCAGCGGGCTCAACCTACTAGATAGTGACAACGCGCGTCGCTGGCTGATTGCTGGGGATAGTCGAGATGTGGTGGTCATTGAGCCGCATCGCACTACAGTGGTCGATAAGTTTGGCAATCACAACCTATTTGATGCCGAGTACCAGCCAATCAATGATAAAGCGCCACTCTCGGTGTTATCACAAGTGATGGCTGAGCTGAAACGTTTTTATCGCCAACCCAGCGATTCTTAATTCGCAGGTAAACAAAAAGCAGCGCAATCGCTGCTTTTTTTTTGTGCCCGAATTGAATCAAACGCTAGGCCAGAAAACAGGAAAACTAAATTGCAGAGACTAAAAAGCCCAGCCAATTGGCTGGGCTTTTGTAAGATGGTCGGCTTGACTGGATTTGAACCAGCGACCCCTGACACCCCATGACAGTGCGCTACCAGGCTGCGCTACAAGCCGATGAAAGTTCAAAGAACTAACGCATCGCATACTACGAACTCTGTCTAATTTTGTCAACGATTGCGCACACCGGCAGAGATTGCTTGTCTAAATAATCTTCAGATCAAAATCCAGCCAGCAGATCAGCGCTCATATCAAGATAAACAGCATGGTGATTGGTTTTACATTCAACAGATTGCATGCTGCTTTTTCCATCACAAGCAACTTAGATCTCAGTTTTTTCGAAATAGTACACAAACTAGAAATTCATTTTTGACTCATATCTTGTTTGGCTCTATCAAATATAACGCCTTGAATTGGCAAGTTTATACTGTGCTCAATCTTTTTCGCGAAGGAAATTCATTCATGCAAGAACGCATTTGGCAAACCAGCCTACGTATTCTCGTTAGTTGCTGGCTTCTTCTGATTGCCCCAGTTTGTGCCTTAATCAGCCTTTCTAGTCGCGTCACTTATCAAGACCCAACAGCAGCAATCAATCATCCAGAACAAGCAGCCAATGCGACCGCAGCGGCGACAAATGCAGGTCTTGGCGATATTCTCGGCAACTTCTCGCTTGATAATATTCTCGCCATGGAGATCTCAAGCTATGCCGTAGTCATGGCACTGGTGTTACTCGGTGTGATGTCGACCATTTTCGTCGGTTTGTGGACCGCCAAGCGTTACTACGACCGAAATAAACAAGAAGAGTATTTTGAACGTTTTCTAAACGGTGGCGACGCCTCTCGTCTACCACTCTCACTGGATATTATTGATCAACTCGTTGCCATGCGCGACGGCCGTGAACTACATCATAAAGAGAAACCGCGCCATCAAGCAGCTTCTGCACAACACTATGCAGATAATGATGACGTAGACCATGCAGCTGATGACTTTGCTCTGCTCGCGCAAATGGAAAAAGAAAAAGCACAGGCAGCTAAAGAGCAAGCAGAGGAAGAAAAACGCCTTGCTCGTGAAGCCAAAGAGCAAGCCATTGCGGAAGAAAAAGCACGTAAAGAAGCGGAAAAAGCTGAAAAAGCACGGCTAAAAGAGGAAGAAAAAGCCGCTAAACTCGCAGCAAAAGAGCAAGAGCGTCTTGAAAAAGAGCGCATCGCAGCAGAGAAAAAAGCGGCAGAAGAGCAAGCGCGTTTAGAAGCTGAAGAAAAAGCACGATTAGAGGCTGAAGAGAAGGCTCGCCTAAAAGCAGCAGAAGAACAAGCACGTCTTGAGGCTGAAGAAAAAGCCCGCCTTGAAGCTGAAGAAAAAGCACGTCTTGAGGCTGAAGAAAAAGCCCGCCGTGATGCCGAAGGGATCACCCTTTCCGGCATTAAAGCGAAAGCTATCGCTGATTCACTTCTCAGTGATGATGACGATGAGGATACATATCAAGCGCCTGCACCAAAAGCTGCTACGAAAAAAGAGAAAAGCAAAGCAAGTAAATCAGAAAAAGCCAAAGCTGAGAAATCTGAAAGTGCCGCCGATAAAACAGATAAAGCGACCATGGCGGTGCAATATCGCTTTAATATGGAGCTTGAAAGCATTTGCCGTAATAACGATTACGATGCTTTCTCGGTTTACGCCATTCATGTTGCAGGTGTACCTGAAGCCTATGATCGCGATGGCAAAGCCAAAGTCGATAAATACCTTGATGAGCTCTATCAGGCGATTCGCAGCACATTTGAAGAAGCATTGCACCATTTCCGCCTCAGCGATACTGACTATTACATCATTCACAAGCTTGCTGATGAGAAGAAGATTCGCAGCTTAGCCATTCGCTTTGAAAGTGAAACTGAGCTCCTTCGCCACCATCACCAATTAGCCACCCCAGCCAGTCTTGGTGTGGTACTCGCAGGTAAACAAAGCCACGATGAGATTTTAAGCCAAGTTGATATTGCGCAGGATAAAGCCGCGCGCTCTCGCACCCAACAATGGCACCTTACAGTCCTTGAACTGCCAGAAGCTGCGCAAGAAACAGCGCCAGCACAACCTGCACCTGCGGCCAAAGCCCCAGAGCCAGAGCTACCAGCCAAGGACAGCTGGCAACAATTGATTGAGCAAACCATTGAATTTGATAAAGCGCGTTTTGTTGAGCAAAGTATTCGTCCATTCTCGGCAAACTTTATGCCTTACGAAGAGATGTTGCTGCGTCTAAACGATGCCAACAATAACGAAGTAGATAACATTGAACTCTTTGAGCATGCCAAACACTACGAGCTTGATCGTCAACTTGAGCAATATCTGGTCGAAAGCGCGCTTTGCCGTATGACTGGTATCGAAGCGGATCGCCTTAAAGGGATTAACATCACCTCAGATAAAGCCCTGACCAAAGAGTTTATCGAATGGTTTGATGGTGTGGCCAAGTCACACAAACAAGCGCTATCACAGGTGGTCTTTGAGATGCCTGAAAAACTTATCAGCAGCAATATTGAAATGAGTGAGGAGTTACTCACATTGATGCGTGCCTATGGGGCACATATCTGTGTCAGTGATTTTGGTAGTGGCCTGCACTCCTTTAGACTCATCCACACATTGAAATTTGATTTTGTAAAAATCAGTACCAGTATTACCAGTCAAATTCCAGATGATTCAGCGGCAACCCACTATGCGCGTACACTTATTGATACAGCGCAACGTCAATCAGTGAAAGTAATCGCCGAAAACGTTGAAGAGATTGAACAAAAAGAGGCATTAGAAGAACTGCGTATCGACGGTATGCAGGGCTTTATTCTCTCTCATCCAGCGGAATTACCTGGCTACGCAATGGCCAACTAAGTCGCAAATTGCGCAACAATCATTCAAAAAAACACAACCACCCATCTCCACAAAAGATGGGTGGTTGTGTCTTGGGCCGCAAGCGCCGATAATAGTGCTATCACAATAACGAAATCAGTCTGGTATGACCGAATACCTATTACTTCTCGTGGGCACTGTTCTGGTCAATAACTTTGTACTTGTAAAGTTCCTTGGCCTTTGTCCCTTTATGGGCGTGTCGAAAAAATTAGAAACCGCAATTGGCATGGGTCTAGCGACAACATTTGTCCTGACACTCGCCTCTGTTTGCGCGTATCTCGTCGAAACTTACATTCTTGCACCGCTTGGGCTTCAATATCTTCGCACCATGGCCTTTATTTTGGTCATTGCTGTGGTTGTGCAATTTACCGAAATGGTGGTACACCGCACCAGCCCAACGCTATACCGCTTGTTGGGTATCTTTTTACCCTTGATCACCACCAACTGTGCCGTACTCGGTGTGGCCTTGCTCAACATCAATGAAAACCATAATTTTATCCAATCCATTGTTTATGGCTTTGGCGCTGCCGTGGGTTTCTCTTTGGTGCTGATCCTCTTTGCCGCCATGCGCGAACGCATTAATGCAGCGGATGTCCCTGTTCCATTTCGCGGCGCAGCCATTGCGATGATCACCGCAGGTTTGATGTCTCTCGCCTTTATGGGCTTTACTGGATTGGTGAAGCTGTGAGTGGTGTGATGATCGCGATCCTTGTTATCGCAGCGCTGGCCTTAGTATTTGGCCTGCTACTCGGTTTTGCATCGATCTATTTTCGTGTCGATGCCGATCCAATCGTCGATCAAATCGATGCTATTTTGCCGCAAACGCAATGTGGTCAATGCGGCTATCCGGGCTGTCGTCCCTATGCCGAAGCCATCGCCAATGGCGATGTGATCAATAAATGCCCGCCAGGCGGCCAAGCGACCATTGAAAAGCTCGCTGATTTAATGGGTGTGGATGTGCCAGCCGAAGGTCAAGAGGCAGCCAACAGCATTCCACGCGTCGCCTTTATTCATGAAGATATGTGCATTGGCTGTACCAAATGTATTCAAGCCTGCCCTGTCGATGCCATCGTCGGCTCGACCAAAGCAGTACACACGGTAATTGCCAAAGAGTGTACTGGCTGCGATCTCTGTGTTGATCCTTGTCCAACTGATTGTATTGAAATGATTCCACTCACTGACACGCCAGAGACATGGAAGTGGCAACTCAATCAAATTCCCGTTCACCAAATTGATGCCTCGGCGTCAGCAAAGGAGTCATAATGCTGGCCCTGATCGAACAACTCAAACTTGGTGCTATGTGGGATTTCCCGGGCGGTATTCATCCGCCAGAAAATAAGCACCAGTCTAATCAAACGCCAATTGAACCGGCTTCCATCCCATTTGAGGTGATCATTCCGGTCAAACAACACATTGGTCAGCAAGGCGAATTGCTGGTCCAAGTGGGCGACACAGTGCAAAAAGGTCAGCCGCTCACCCGCGCCGACCTCTCAATGATTGTCCCAGTACACGCATCAACATCCGGAGTGGTCAGTGCCATTGAGCCGCGCGTCATTGCGCACCCATCGGGCCTAAAAGATCTCTGCGTGGTGATCACCCCTGATAACTGCGATCGCTGGGGTGAAAAACATGCGCTGACCGATTACAAATCACAAGAGCCTACCGCTCTCATTGAGCATATTCGCCAAGCGGGTATTGCCGGCTTAGGCGGCGCTGGATTTCCAACTGCTCGCAAATTGCAAAGTGCCATTGCACAAACGGACCTATTGATCATCAATGCCGCTGAGTGTGAACCCTATATCACCGCTGATGACCGCTTAATGCAAGATTATGCGCAAGAGGTCATTGAGGGAGTGCGCATTTTACAGTGGATTTTGAAACCCAGCCTGTGCGTCATCGCCATTGAAGACAACAAACCTGAGGCCATTCATGCACTGCACCACGCCTTAGGCCAATATGAAGGGATCATGATTCGCGTGATCCCGACGAAATACCCATCAGGTGGTGAAAAACAGCTGATTAAGATCCTCACCAATAAAGAGGTGCCAAGCGGCGGTATTCCAGCTGATATCGGTGTCTTGGTACAAAACGTCGGTACAGCGTTTGCGATTAAACGCGCCATTATTGATGGCGAGCCCCTTATTGAGCGCGTAGTCACGCTTACCGGCAATAGCATGGGCAAGCCGGGGAACGTGTGGGCGCGTATTGGCACCCCAGTCGAACACCTGCTACAACGCTTTTTCTATCGTCCAGAGAAGAAACAAGCCCGCCTCATTTTAGGTGGCCCGATGATGGGTTTTACCCTCAATGATGTGATGGCCCCCATCAGTAAAACCAGCAACTGTATTTTGGCGCCGAAGAGAAAAGAGCTGCCAGAGCACAATGCTGAGCTCAGCTGTATTCGCTGCTCAAGTTGTGCTGATGCATGCCCGCAGTCTCTGCTGCCACAACAGCTTTATTGGTACAGTAAATCGCAAGATTACGATAAGTGCGAAAGCTACAACCTCAACGACTGTATCGAATGCGGCGCTTGCGCCTATGTCTGCCCCAGTGAAATTCCACTGGTCCAGTACTATCGCCAAGCCAAAGCCGAAATCAAACAGCGTAAAGTTGATGCCGATAAATCAGATCGCGCGAAACAGCGTTTTGAAGCGAAAAAAGCACGTGTAGAACGTGAAAAGGCAGCGCGCGCTGAGCGCTTTGGTCAAGCGGCGCAAACACGCCAGCAGTCCAGCCAAGATAGCGCCGCCATCGCAGCTGCAATTGCACGTGCTAAAACCGTAAAACTGACGCCAAGCTCTGATGTAAAACCCGCTGTTGCCGCAGCCATTGCACGCGCTAAAGCCAAACAAGCGCAGTTATCTGAAGCGCCATCCGAACAAGATGCAAGCACGCAAAATGCAGCCAATGATATGGCCGCAAAACGTGAAGCGCGTAAAGCGGAAGCCCGCGCACGCAAAGCGCAAAAAGCAGCAATGACTGTGACTGAAAGCCCACAATCAAGTGAGCCCACAGACATCACAGATAAACCAGCGGCTAAAAATGCTGCCGTCGCAGCAGCGATTGCGCGCGCCAAGGCGAAAAAAGCGCAACAAGAACAAGAACAAGAACAAGAACAAGAACAAAAAGTTAGCTCAAATCATGAAACCGATGCAAAACAAGCAGCTGTGGCTGCCGCTGTCGCCCGCGCCAAAGCCCGCAAAGCCGCACAAAGCCAACAGCCCGCGCTAGAGACTGATACCAAATCCAATGATGTAAATGCTGCTGATAGTAAAAAATCCGCAGTGGCCGCGGCCGTAGCGCGCGCGAAAGCACGTAAAGCGGCGCAGCAAGCATCAACAGTTGAGGCGCAATTAACATCAACAGAAACACACACTGAAACGGATAAACCAGCGGAAGCTGAGGGTCTAAACCAAAGCCCCCCAAGCCATGCAGCATCTGTAAATGCAGAAAGTGCTGACCACCCAGCTGATGCAAAAAAAGCAGCGGTCGCCGCTGCCGTGGCGCGCGCCAAAGCACGTAAAGCGGCGCAGCAAGCCTCAACAGCTGATGCGCAGTTAACATCAACGGAAACGCACGCTGAAGCAGATAAGCCAGTTGAAGCAGAGGGTCTAGACGAAAGCCCCCCAAGCCATGCAGCATCCGTAAATGCAGAAAGCGCTGACCATCCAGCCGATGCGAAAAAAGCAGCGGTCGCAGCAGCCATTGCGCGCGCCAAAGCGCGTAAAGCCGCTCAACAAAAAGCTCAATCATCAAATTCTTTGGAGGATGATGCCTAATGTTCTATCGCGCAAGTTCTCCCCATGCTCGCAGCAAAATGCGCACCAGCACACTGATGCTCACCGTGGTGCTTTGTGCCCTTCCCGGCATTGCTGCGCAAGTCTATGGTTTTGGTTATGGCAACCTCATCCAAATTGGTTTAGCCATTGCCAGTTGTTTGTTTTTTGAAGCTTTCTGTATTGCGCTTCGCCGCCGACCCATGCTACGCACGCTCAAAGACAATAGCGCCCTACTCACAGGTCTATTGATTGGTATTGCTGTGCCACCATTGGCTCCTTGGTGGATCGTGGTAATTGGTAGCTTTTTTGCCATTGTGATTGCCAAACAGCTCTATGGTGGCTTGGGACAAAATTTGCTCAACCCAGCCATGGTGGCCTATGTCGTACTGCTGATCTCTTTTCCGGTGCAAATGACCACTTGGCTGCCAGCGAAATCGATTATGCTTGAGCCACTCTCTTTTGCAGATGTGCTTTCAACGATTTTCTCCGGTTTTACCCATGACGGTTTTAGTGCCAATCAGCTACGCTTGGCCGTTGATGGCAGCACCATGGCAACGCCTCTTGATACCCTTAAAACTGGGTTTACCACCGGCGCTGATCGCTACACCTTGATGCAAAGCCATGTGTTTTCTGGTCTAGCGGGTCGTGGTTGGCAATGGGTCAATCTTGGCTTTTTATTGGGCGGTTTGATCATGATTTGGCGACGTGCAATCGCTTGGCACATTCCTGTCGCTATGTTGAGCACACTGGCACTATGCGCACTCATGGGCGATCTCATTGCGCCAGCCCATCAAGCCGGTTTATGGGTTCACCTGCTCTCAGGTGCCACCATGCTCGGTGCCTTCTTTATTGCGACCGATCCAGTGTCAGCCTCAACCACCAATAAAGGTCGCCTCATCTATGGCGCGTTAATTGGCCTGCTGGTTTATTTAATTCGCAGTTTTGGCGGTTTTCCAGATGGCGTCGCCTTTGCCGTACTGCTGGCAAACCTCACGGTGCCCCTGATTGACACCTATACCAAACCACGCACCTACGGCCACGGAGCATCACAATGATTCGCGCAATGAGTAAAAATGGTCTGCTATTGGGGCTATTTGCCCTAGCATCGACCGCCGTGGTGAGTCTCACCTATCTGCTGACCAAAGATGCAATTTCTGTTCAGCAAGAAAAGCAACTGCTCAAGGTGCTCAGTCAAATTGTACCTGCCAGCAGTCATGACAATAATTTGTACCAAAGCTGTACCCTCGCCTCTGATTCGAGCTTAGGTAAGCAACCCATGCCTGTTTATCGCGCCTTAAAAGCAGGTCAAGCCAATGGCGCGGCACTTGAAGTCGTCGCCCCCGATGGCTACAACGGTGATATTCATATTGTGGTCGCCTTAGATAACGCCGCCAAAATTACCGGCGTGCGTATTTTAGGCCACAACGAAACCCCTGGGCTTGGCGATAAAATTGATCTAAAAGTCTCCAACTGGGTTCTCTCTTTTGATGGCATGACCGTGGTTGGCGAGGCTGACAGCCGCTGGGCTGTGCGCAAAGATGGCGGTCAATTTGACCAGTTTACTGGCGCCACCATTACCCCACGCGCTGTGGTTGGCGCAGTAAAACGCGCAGTGATTTATTATCAAAAGCATCAAGCTGAAATCGCCACTTGGCCAAACAACTGTCATCAAGGAGACGCACATGAGTAATCTCACCCTGATGAAAAACGGGATGTGGCACAACAACCCAGCACTGGTTCAGTTATTGGGGCTCTGTCCGCTTCTAGCCGTTTCTGCCACAGTGATTAACGCCTTGGGCTTAGGACTGGCAACCACCTTGGTTTTGGTCAGTTCCAATGTCACCATCTCTTTGATTCGTCGCTGGGTACCCAATGAAATTCGCATTCCTGTATTTGTGATGATCATTGCCGCCTTGGTGACCTGCGTACAACTGCTGATGAATGCCTACGCATTTGGTTTGTATCAATCACTTGGGATCTTTATTCCTCTGATTGTGACCAACTGTATCATCATCGGTCGTGCGGAAGCCTTTGCCTCAAAAAATGATGCCCTTCCTTCCGCCCTTGATGGCCTATGGATGGGGCTTGGCATGACATCTGTTCTTTCTGTCCTTGGCGCGATCCGCGAACTGCTTGGCAATGGCACGCTATTTGACGGCGCAGACCGTTTGCTGGGCGATTGGGCCAGCGCGCTCACCATTCAAGTCATTCATTTTGACAGCAGTTTACTGCTTGCAATGCTGCCACCGGGTGCGTTTATCGCCGTTGGCTTTTTAATAGCAGGCAAAAACGTCCTTGATCAGCGCAATAAAAAACAACAATCAAGCGATCCAACTAAGGTCATCGCACGCGCACGCGTAACGGACTAATCCATAGCATAATACAGACCGTGCAAAATACAGACCGCAGCAAAACACAGAGCATGTCAGCCCATGAATAAAGAGAAACGCTTGGCGATCCTCACTCGGCTTCGAGATGAGAATCCCCACCCACAGACCGAGCTGCACTGGAATACACCTTTTGAGCTTCTAATCGCGGTGCTGCTTTCAGCGCAAGCCACGGATGTTAGTGTCAATAAAGCCACGGCCAAACTTTATCCGGTGGCCAATACACCGCAAGCCATGCTGGATTTAGGGGTTGAAGGTATCAAGTCCTATATCAAAACCATTGGTTTGTTTAATTCCAAAGCGGAAAACGTAATCAAAACCTGCCAGCGTTTAATCAACCTGCACGGTGGTGAAGTGCCCGAAAACCGCGAAGCATTGGAAGCGCTCCCTGGGGTTGGGAGAAAAACCGCCAACGTGGTGCTCAATACCGCCTTTGGTTGGCCGACCATCGCCGTTGATACACACATCTTTCGCGTCAGTAATCGCACTAAATTTGCGGTGGGCAAAAACGTCGATGAAGTTGAACAAAAGCTACTGAAGGTTGTACCAAAAGAATTTAAAGTCGATGTCCATCATTGGCTTATTTTGCACGGACGTTATACCTGCATTGCGCGTAAACCGCGCTGTGGCAGCTGCATTATCGAAGATCTTTGTGAATACAAAGACAAGATCTACCCTGATGAATAATTTAAATATCCACCGATAGAGGAACTCACCATGGCAAATGGACGCATTTTGCATACCATGATTCGCGTAGGCGATCTTGACCGCGCAATCGCCTTTTACACCGAAGTGATGGGCATGACCCTACTTCGCACCAATGAAAACAAAGAGTATGAATATACCCTTGCCTTTGTTGGCTATGGTGATGAATCACAAGGATCTGTGATTGAATTGACCTATAACTGGGGCAAGGACAGCTACGACCAAGGCAATGCGTTTGGTCACATCGCCATTGGCGTCGGTGATATTTACAGCACCTGTGAAGCGATTCGCGCAGCAGGGGGCAATATCACCCGTGAACCAGGCCCAGTAAAAGGTGGCACGACCGAAATCGCTTTTGTACGTGATCCAGATGGCTACGCCATTGAGCTGATTCAAAACAAATCAGCCTCAGCAGGTCTTGAAGGTTAAATAACTTTTTAGCCCCACAGGGCAATATCAAAAAACGCAGCCTTGAGCTGCGTTTTTTATTTTAAAGACTTCGCTTATTGCACAGGAAAGGGCGCTGCATCTTGGCTATCAAATGCAGGGCTCTTTGCGTGAAGCGCCAATGGGTCACCCCACAAACGCTGCCAAAGCTGCACCACACTGATAGGTCGCGGCCCCATCTCATTGCGCGCGATTTGATAAGGCTGCTCCAACGCTTGCCACGCGCCTTGCTCATTTTGAGTCGCCATGACAAAGCTAAAGGGGTGGTAATTGACAAACCCTAAGCGCAAATCTACCGCAAGCAGCTGCTGCTCTCGCACCTCAAAGCGCAAATAATCATGGGTAAATCGGCGTAAAGCGCGCAAT
This sequence comes from Vibrio stylophorae, assembly GCF_921293875.1. Taxonomy (NCBI): domain Bacteria; kingdom Pseudomonadati; phylum Pseudomonadota; class Gammaproteobacteria; order Vibrionales; family Vibrionaceae; genus Vibrio; species Vibrio stylophorae. Next base: position 968,568 of record NZ_CAKLDI010000001.1, on the reverse strand, counting down.
GATTGCGGCTCCACGTCAAAGGGCCAACGGCCAATGGGATGCACGGAAAAATCAATTTGCGCATGGCTATCTAAAAGCGATGCCGTCCCCTCCCAATAGTGCTCCTCCCCCATCACCACAACGCGCCATAGCAAGGTATTGAATGGACTAGCACTCACCAACACTCGACTATTTTCTAAGGGAGTCGCCACCAGCTGCGCTTGTACACGGCTCATAATCATTTGCTGTGCTGCCAGTGACCAAAGTAGATAAGCACAAGATACAAATAAACCAATGCGACAGGCTTTGGCCATGGACGCCATCACAGCACGCCGACGCCAAGCAAAGCACAGACCGATTATTAGGGGCAAGGTGTAGAGCGGATCGATGATAAACACACTGTTAAGCGCCACAGAGGGTACAGACAATGGCCAAAATAGCTGAGTACCATAGGTGGTAAAGCTATCTAAAAGCGGATGGGTAATTAAAGAGAGCCAAATTAACAGCCCCAAGCGCATAAAGCCCCATGCTTCAAATTGCGAAAAGCGCTTGAGCAATGCAGTCAGTGACCACGAGAATAGGGTCAACACAAATAACGAGTGAGAAAAACCACGATGTTTGACCACATTGGCAATATCACTACCATAGTCAATCAATACATCCAGATCAGGTAAGGTACCAAGCGCAGCGCCTGCTAAAAGCACTTTCACATTGCACTGGCGTCCAGCCACAGCACCCGCAACGCTTGCGCCCAGCACAGCTTGCGAAATCGAGTCCATTCTTTACTCCTTATTGCACGCTGAAAAGTCGACAAATGTTGGTTTCATCTCGCTTCTTTTCATCTTAGAAACTTAGTACTGGATGAAACAGCTCAGCGCGCTATTATTTCAAATCTTATCAATTTTGAGTCAGGAGGACATCCATGGATCGCGCCGTTGTCGATTACATGAGCCATCCCCTTATCACCATCCATCAGAATGATGGCTTACGCGAAGCCTTTATTCTGATGAGTGATGCGAAAATTCGTCATCTGCCCGTACTCAATGATCATGGCGAGTTAGTGGGCATTATCAGTGAGCGTCAATTGCGCCAGCCCTTATGGCTAAGCGATAGCGAGCAGCGCTGCACTGTCACCCCACTAGATGAAAAAGTACAAGTCCGCCAAATTATGAGCCAGCCTGTGATCACCGTGCAGCAAACAGATACGCTGCGCCAAGCGATTCATCACTTTCTGCACCATCACATTAGCGCAGCCCCAGTTGTTGATAACCAGGGGGCTTTAGTAGGCATGCTGTCACAGGTCGATCTATTACGCGCCTTTGACCAACATCTTGAAGAGAATTAATACTTTCCTGCGATAAGAGCGCGCACTATTCGCGCGCTATTTTTTCTCGGCTTTGACCAAGGCAGAGTCATCTGCAAAATGAAAAACAGGAAGGTGCCAAGAATAACGCACCGCGGCCATCCGAATCGTCACCCCAATCACAATGGTCGAGAGCACCAAGGTCACCGAATCTAAACCAATTTTCATCAGGCCGATATACACAGCAGAAGAGAGTAAAGAAACCGATGCATAGAGCTCTTTATGCAGCACCAGTGGAGATTGACGGCAGATCAAATCACGAAGTAGCCCACCAAATACGCCAGTGACCACAGCCGCTACAATGGCAATGCTAACGGGTAATCCCATATCTAAAGCCACATTGCTGCCGATAATACTAAACACCACAAGACCAATGGCATCGAGCCACATAAACAGACGACGGTTGCGTGCCACCCAAGGCGCAATCAGTGTGGTGAGCACACCTGCAGTGCAGGTAATCATCAAATATTCAGGATGACGCACCCAACCCAATGGATAGTGTCCCAGCAAAATATCGCGCACCGTACCGCCACCAATGGCCGTTGCACTCGCCACCAACATCACACCAAACCAGTCCATTTGGCGTCGCCCAGCAGCCAAGGCACCCGTCATCGCCTCAGCGGTAATTCCGACAAGATACAAGCAAGTAATCAACATCTGCATTCATTGTTTTTGTGTATTTGTGCGGCATTGTAGAGGAGTCATTTTTAGAAAACGAATTAGATTTTCTAATCGACAAAAATATATTGGAAAGGCGTCGTTTTTTATCGTTATCTATTCAATAAAAAGAAAAAGCGCCAAATGGCGCTTTTCCCTGAGTGTATTATTTAAACAACTGATTAATCAGCTCTCTTGCAGCTTCTTGCTCTTCGGGTTTATCCCCTAGTTTTTTCTCAAGAAAACGATCAATCTCTTTTTGCCCTTCATCTTTTGCTTTGGCTTTGAGCAAGCTACCGTAATCTAGCTTGTAATCCACCTTGCTCCACGGCCCATAAAGATGAATTGGAATAGGCAACCCTTTGAGCTCTTTGAGCGAAGCACCGCCCTGCCCTTTTAAGCTGCCCACAATGGTTGCTGTAATATTCATATCCAAGGTTTGCTGATTAATCGGCGCTTTCCCTTGGCCTTGAATCCGTAGCAAAGGTGATTTCATATTCAAACTGTTCAGCGTAAGCACGGCTTGATTTAAGGAAAGCGAGGTGGTCAATTCACTAAAATCAGTTTTTTGCACCGTTGCAGCCGCTGCGACATTACCGCCGCTGTACTTTGCTTTCGCCTCACGAATCATTTGCGCAATGTTATACCCATGAACTGCGCCATCAAGCACAGCGCCATTTACCTGCGCTTTCGCATCATTGACGATACGATAGGGACTTAAACCTTGTCCGCTCACCTTAATCTGCAAATTGGCATTGCCCTCTAGCCAATCCATTTTCGCAAGCTGCTTAAGCATGGGTTGCGTTGCAATGTTCACCACTTTACCGCTCAGCTGGTAACTCGGTAGTTTTTGGCGGCTATCTAAGGTCGCGGTCATATCGATTTGACCATCAAACACTTGCGTAGCCAGCTGGCTGATTTTAAGTACGCCATTGTTTAATGTGGCTTTCGCTTTCACCTGTTTAAAATCAATGCCGTCAGCAATCAAATGACCGATATCTAAAGTCACATTGGCGTTCACCGATGAAAGCGCAGCAAGATTGGGCTCAGTTTTACTTAACGGTTTTTTGGTCGCTGGCTTGTCTGCCGATTGTGTTGACTCAGCAGGTGCAGCGGCTGTTTTCCCCTGCCCCATCAATTGGTCAAGATTGAGTGTCGGCAGCACCAGATTTGCAGTCACCATCGGCGTTTTATGTGCAAGATTCACAGCCACATTCGCTTGCCCTTGAATTTCATTGAGCATCAAGGACAGCGCCTTGGCTTGCACCGATTTCGGTGTGGCCACAATGGCCTGCTCGCTACTGAGCGCCAGTGTGGTTTTCTCAGCGCCTTGCAAACTTGCATCTAATTTAGGGGTTGCCAGGGTCACTTGTTGAAAATCTGGCGACACCTCAAGCTCAGTGGAAAAATCAAGGGTAAAGGCTTGCTGAGCCATTTGTCCCAAACCACTTAGCGTTACGGCATGCGCGCCAGAGAAATCAAAATCTGCGGCATTAAGCGTCAATTTATCCAGTTGGATATCACCACTTCGCCCTGTTAAAGAAAGCTCGATATCTTTCAATGCCAGTTTTGCCACATCTTTGGCCAATTTCAGCTGACTATTGAACCTTAAATTCAACTGCTGCTGCTCATTTTGAAATGCCAGCACAAGCTCTGCCTTACCCCAAGCATCAAAGGCCAATTGCTGCAGATGCAATAAAGTAACATTGAGTTGCTGTGTCGTGGATTTGCGATCATCTTTCACTGTGAGACTGGCGTTATCTAAGCGCAAGGACTCAAGGCTCACTTGCCAATTATTCTGCGCGCTTTGCGCCCCTTCAGAAGCGGATGATGCATCTTTTGAAGGCTCTGGCGGTGTCTCTTTTTTCGATTGCGTCAAACCATCAAGATTGCTGCGTCCATCGGCTAAGTATTCGATAAAAATTTTGCTGTTCTTCAGTGCCACCTGCTCAATCACCAAGGATTGGCTCAATAGCGGCATCACCGCGACATCGATATCCGCTTGGCCCATTTTGACCACGGTATCTTGACTAAAACCGGCATCAGCAGGTGTTTTCAATGCCGTTTCGCCCACAGTCAGACCAATGGAAGGCCACACCCGCCAAGCGATATCGCCTGGCATATCAAGGATCATGCCGGTATGCTGCGCAACTTGCTTTTCCAGCATCGGCTTAAATTGGTTGGGATTGATAAACATCACTAAACCAACCACGGCGACAATGGCTAGCAAGACTACGCCAACCACAGCAACCAATATATATTTCAACAGTTTCATGCGAGCTCCTTTAGGATCTGAATCGCGCTCAGGTCTAAGCATAAGCGCAATCCTCACTGACTGCGCAGTGCCAACCTAAATTGAAGTGTATGTGTCAGTTATATACTCGGACTGAGAACAAATGCCAGATTTTTCAGGCTTAAACATTGATTTTACAAGGCAGCTTTTATTCACATCGTATGATGGTGTGTAACAAACAATCCATATATTAGCCTTGAAAAAGATTGCAGGCATGGCATTCGCTGAGGCGATGACACAAAAAAGCCCTGCAATGCAGGGCTTTTTCCAATCAAACGGGTCATCAATTATTTGCGTTTAAGCAATTTACCGATATGTGCTTTTAGCACATCAATGGCAATACGGTTCTTACCACCGCGCGGTACAATGATATCCGCATATTGTTTAGATGGCTCAATGAACTGCATAAACATAGGACGTACGGTTTGCTGATATTGCACCAATACAGACTCCATGGTACGACCGCGTTCAGCCACATCACGCTCTAAACGACGTAGCAAACAAATATCCAATGGCGTGTCCATAAATACACTCGCGTGCATCAATTTGCGAAGACGTGGATCAGTCAGCAGCAAAATACCTTCCAAAATGATCACTTTTTTCGGCGTCATGGTAGTGGTTTCTTGCATGCGAGTATGCTCAGAGTAGCTGTACTGCGGCACTTCAACGGCTTGACCATCGATCAGCGCTTCAAGGTGCTGACACAACAAATCATGATCCAAGGCACTTGGATGGTCATAATTGGTTTTCACACGCTCTTCCATGGTCAAATGACCTTGGTCACGGTAGTAGCAATCTTCAGTGATCACCCCAATTTGTGCATCGCCTACTTTGGCACGGAGTTCTTCAAAAATGGTATTAGCAATCAAGCTTTTACCTGATGCAGATGCACCAGCAATACCGACGATTACACAAGCATGAGATTGATCAGACATACGTTTGATACCTAAATAAACGAGCGGGGAACAACAATATAAAGGATATAAAAGAACCGCGGCATGCGCGGTTCAAATTGGCGAAATTATAGGAATTGCTGCGCTGAGATACCAGCAAAAATGTGCGCTTAGCCGCATTTTTTCACCGCAATCGGTTGCATTGTGAGCTTTACAGCCAAGAAGGCAAAATCAGCAATGAAGCTATCAACAGCCAAGTGCTGCAAAGATGAGCGCCGCATATTACATGCCAGCGCCACCGCAAAAAACTGTCATCAAAAACAGTCACAAAAAGAAAAAGAGCGCTAACGCGCTCTTTTCAATCAAACCACTTGGGCTGGCGATTCACACCAACAAACCAAACGTTAACCACAGATCAAACTAAACCTTAGCCACAGATAAGGTGGCAGGAATCGCTTCACTTTGCCAATACAAGCGGCTTGCGACCTGCTCTGCCAATTCAATAAAGCGCTGGCTGTGTGGATCTTGTGGGTCACGCACCACAGTTGGCGTGCCTTTATCTAAGTCTTCACGAATGGTCATCGCCAGTGGCACCTGTGCCAATACTGATAACTGGTATTGCTTGGCGAGTTTTTCAGCGCCGCCTTCACCAAAAATCGCATCGTGATGACCGCATTCAGAGCAGATGTGATAACTCATATTTTCAATCACACCCAACACCGCGACATCGACTTTTTCAAACATCGCCACACCTTTAATAGCATCGGCTAAAGCGAGATCTTGCGGCGTGGTGACGACCACTGCACCATTAACCGGAAGCTGCTGTGCAAGGGTCAACTGAATATCACCTGTGCCCGGAGGTAGGTCCACCACCAAGTAATCCAAATCAGGCCAGAAGGTTTCACGCAAAATTTGTTGTAGCGCTTTGGCAGCCATTGGCCCACGCCAAACCGTGGCTTTTTCTGCATCCACCAAATAACCGATAGATTGCGTGGCCAAGCCATGCGCAGTAATCGGCTTCATTTGTTTGCCATTGACCGTCACTGGACGCTTATCCTGTGAACCCAGCATCAGTGGCACCGAAGGGCCATAGATATCGCCATCAAGCAAACCGACTTTCGCACCGAGATGCTGCAAGGCCAATGCAAGGTTGACCGACATGGTGGACTTACCCACCCCGCCTTTACCCGAACTGACGGCAATCAGGTTTTTCACGCCAGGCACGACAAGCTGATCATTGCCCGGTTTCAAGGCTTCCACATTGGTCATAACATCGACGCGGGTCTCTTCGCTGATCACGCCACACTGGCGCTGATCGGCAATCCACTGAGTCAAGGTCAATTCAATATCGCGACTGACGAAGGGCAAACGAATCTCAATATGCTGCTCTTCTTTGAGGGCGACCCAATTTGGCGTACTGGCCCACATGGTCGGCAACAGCGAATGCTCAAAGCCAATCAGCCAGTTTTGTACATCTTCTACATCGCGAAATTTTAAGGGAAATTGCCAGCTCATAATGCCTCCGTCGTTAAGCTCCCATCCTAACACCAATTTTCATTTGGGGTGAATCAACAAACATCGCCAAGTACACATTTTCGCCATCAGCTCAAATTCACGCGATGCACTTCACAGCAAATGGCAAGTAAAGATGCGCGATAGCGCAAAAGCAGCGAGACATTTCAAAGGCAAAGTATCTGTTTTTTCAATTCTTGAACAAAAACTAGTGGTGGAATTCAACGCCTCGCCCCTAGGCAGAAAGCAGGCTATCGGGTAATATCAGCGCTTTAGTTTTATCCCATCTACGAGCGAATAGATCATGGCAACCCCAAGAAAAATTCTGGTGACCTGTGCCCTACCTTACGCAAATGGTTCGATTCACCTCGGCCACATGCTTGAGCATATCCAAGCGGATATCTGGGTACGTTTTCAACGCCTTCAAGGCAATACTGTTCATTTTATCTGTGCGGATGATGCCCACGGCACACCAATCATGTTAAAGGCCCAGCAGATGGGAATGGCGCCTGAGCAGATGATTGCGGCGATGCAACAAGAACACCAAACTGATTTTGCGGGCTTTAACATCAGCTTTGATAACTATCACAGCACCCATAGTGATGAAAACCGCGAGCTTGCGAGCAACATCTACCTCAAACTAAAAGACAATGGCTTTATCACCTCGCGCACCATTTCTCAGCTGTTTGACCCTGAGAAAGAGATGTTCCTACCGGATCGCTTCGTTAAGGGCACCTGTCCTAAATGTAAAGCAGAAGACCAGTATGGCGACAACTGTGAAGTATGTAGCGCGACCTACAGCCCAACTGAACTGATCAATCCAAAATCAGCAGTTTCTGGTGCAACGCCTGTAATGAAAGATTCAGTGCACTTCTTCTTTGACCTGCCTCAGTTTGAAAGCATGCTCAAAGAGTGGACCAAATCTGGCTCGCTACAAAAAGAAACCGCAAACAAAATGCAAGAGTGGTTTGAGTCAGGTCTGCAGCAGTGGGATATCTCACGCGATGCGCCTTACTTTGGCTTTGAGATCCCAGGCGAGCCTGGCAAATACTTCTATGTATGGCTAGATGCACCAATTGGCTATATGGGCTCATTTAAAAATCTGTGCGACAAGCGTGGTGATTTGAACTTTGATGAGTACTGGCGCCAAGACAGCGATGCCGAGCTTTACCACTTTATTGGTAAAGACATCGTGTATTTCCACAGCCTATTTTGGCCTGCCATGCTTGATGGCGCAGGCTATCGCAAACCAGACAACGTCTTCGTACATGGTTATGTGACGGTGAATAATGCCAAGATGTCAAAATCTCGCGGCACCTTTATTCAAGCCAGCACCTACCTCAAGCACCTTGATCCTGAGTGTCTGCGCTACTACTACGCAGCTAAACTCAACAGCCGCATCGATGATATCGATTTGAACTTGGAAGACTTCGTTCAGCGCGTCAACGCCGATGTGGTAAACAAGGTGGTCAACCTTGCTTCTCGTAACGCAGGCTTTATCGCCAAACGCTTTGACGGCATGCTTTCTGCGACTTGTGATGATGCAGCGCTATACCAAAGCTTTATCGATGCCAAAGGCAGCATTGCTGAGCATTATGAAAATCGCGAATTTGGTCGCGCCATCCGTGAAATCATTGAGCTTGCGGATAAAGCCAACCAATATATCGACGAGAAAGCGCCTTGGGTTGTGGCAAAAGAAGAAGGCAAAGATGCCGAGCTTCAAGCCATCTGCAGCATGGGCATTAACCTATTCCGCGTATTGATGACCTACCTCAAGCCTGTGCTACCAATTTTGGCAGAGCGCACTGAGGCTTTCCTTAACGAAACCTTGACTTGGGATGGCATCGATCAACCATTGCTTGGCCATCAAATCAGCAAATTCAAGGCGCTGTTTAACCGCATTGATCCGGCGCATGTTGAAGCCATGGTAGAAAGCTCAAAAGAGCTTGCAGCGGCACAAGTCCAAGCGGCTGCACCGGCGCAAGAAACTGAACTGAGCAAAGAGCCAATCGCTGATGAGATTGAGTTCGATGACTTTGCCAAAGTCGATTTGCGCGTGGCAAAAATCATCAGCGCCGAAGCCGTGCCTGAAGCGAAGAAATTGCTGAAAATCATCGTCGATTTAGGCGGTGAAACCCGTCAGATCTTTGCTGGGATTAAATCAGCTTACGAGCCAGAAGATTTGATTGGCAAACACACTGTGATTGTTGCCAACCTCAAACCTCGTAAAATGCGCTTTGGTATGTCTGAAGGGATGATCCTAGCTGCTGGCCCTGGTGGTGAAGATCTATGGATTCTTGAGCCGCATGAAGGTGCACAAGCAGGCATGCGTATTATGTAATACGGCATCTTGCCATGAAATAAAAAAGCTCAGCATATGCTGAGCTTTTTTGATGGTTCAAGAACCAGTTAATGATTACTGGCAATGCATGTATCCGCGACAATGATCAGTCGCCAACAAATAAATACCCTTCCCCATGCACAGTGATAAATCGCTGTGGGTTCTTGGGATCTTTTTCGATTTTACGACGCAAACGGCGCACCAACACATCGATGGTGCGATCATTTGGCGCATCAACACGATGGCTGATCATATTGAGAATACGCTCACGGCTGAGGACACGATTCGCATGGGTCGCAAAAGCCACCAATAGCTCATATTCAGCCTTGGTGAGTTTGACCGGCTGATCTTTGTGCAACAAAGCACGACGGTCGATATCAAAGCGCCAATCACCAAAGCGGATCACGCTCTCATCATCAAGCTCTGCATAGACTTGCTCCTGCGCTCGGCGAGCAAGATCAATACGCCACAGTAGGTTTTTCACCCGCACCAATAGCTCACGCAATTCGAAAGGTTTGGTGACATAATCATCCGCCCCCATCTCTAAACCGACGATACGGTCAATACTATCTGTGCGCCCGGTCACAAGAATGATACCAATATCACTTTGGCTGCGCAGCGTACGCGTGAGCATCAATCCATCTTCACCCGGCAAGTTAATATCGAGCATGACCAAATCAATCCCCCCGGATTGAAGCAGATTTCGCATCTCATCGCCGTTTGAGGCGCTGCTGACGCGGTATCCTTCATGCTCAAAGTATCCCACCAGTTTGGCCCGTGTCACGGGCTCATCTTCGACAACTAAAATATGGTTCGCCATAGTTCGCTCTTATTATTGCTTTGCCCTCTATTTTATTCACATTTCGTTCATAACCACACCCCTTTTATTCATTTATTCCTGTAATGCTGTTTACAAACAAACTTTAAACTAGGTGTCATCAAAAATTCTCTCGCAATTTCCTTAACTTTTGAGAAATAACACCATGAAAAAACTTTGGCGAATTCTCCGCTCGCCGAGCAGCAAGTACTCTCTTTTGGCTTTGCTGCTTGCTGGTGCGGGTATCACGTTAGCTGGGGTCATCGCTTTGCACAAAGGCTTTGAATACACCTCGAGCATCGAATTTTGTACCTCTTGCCATACCATGCAGCAAAACTATGCAGAGTATAAAGAGAGTATTCACTTTAAGAACGCCTCTGGTGTCCGCGCGACCTGTGCTGACTGTCACCAAGCCAAAGACTTTCCACGTAAAGTCCTTCGTAAGCTAGAAGCATCGAAAGACCTTTACCACCACTTCGTGACCAAGAAAATCGATACGCCTGAGCAATTCGAAGAGCATCGATTAGAGATGGCACAAAAGGTTTGGGCGCGTATGTCTCGCCAAAAATCCACCACCTGTAAGAGCTGTCACTCTTACGAAGCGATGGATCACAGCAAACAATCTGCAAAAGCAGCCTTTGAAATGAACAAAGCAGCGGCAGCGGATATGAACTGTATCGAGTGTCACAAAGGGATCGCCCATGAACTGCCAAATATGGCAGGCGGCTTTAAGAAAGCATTCCAAGACCTTGAAACACAGTCAGCAAACGTGAGCCCTGATGCGAAGACACTGTTCTCCATCAGTGAGAAAGATCTCTACGCCACTGATGATGCAAGCAAAGAAGTTCAAGGTACGCTCCTTCCTGCATCGCAAGTGACTGTGCTTGAGCACAAAGGCGACATGATCAAAGTACAGATCGATGGCTGGCTAGAAAAACAAGGTAAAGGCCGTGTGATGACTGAATACATGGGTAAACGTGTATTCAAAGCAACCATCCGTGGCGAAGTGAAAGAGCACCAGCAGATTCTTGGCGAAGAAACTGATCCAACTACCCATATGGTTTGGCAGCACGTTCGTGTCACCGCTTGGATGAAGCAAGGCAACATGTTGACCAGCATCCAACCAGTATGGAACTACGCGGCAGATATGTATCGCTCTACCTGTAACGCCTGTCACGCAGCCCCAGATCCAGCGCACTTCACTGCGAACGGTTGGATCTCTGGCCTAAGTGCGATGAGTGCTTACTACCGTTTGGATAAAACAGAAGAGCGTACCCTGCTCAAATATCTACAAAACCACGGTAAAGACACTGGCGGCGCAGGCCACCACTAATTTTTCCTGATTCCGGGCGCCTTCGGGCGCCCTCATGACTATTAACAGAGTTGACCTATGGCGAAATCTCTATTTGATAAAACCATCTCGCGTCGTCGCTTTTTGCAGGGATCTGCAGCGACCGCTGCTGGCGCCTTTATCGGTGCAAGCCTTTTGGTACCAAAATCTGCCCACGCGGCAGAGAAAAGCCAACCAGCCTTCACTGGTGAAGTGCTTTCTGGCTCCCACTGGGGCGCATTTCGTGCACAAGTAAAAGATGGCGTTTGGGTAGATACCAAACCCTTTGAACACGATCCACGCCCAACCACCATGCTCGCGGGTGTCCGTGAAGTGGTTTACAACCCTGCGCGTGTGAAATACCCAATGGTACGCTTGGACTGGTTGAAGCATGGCTATAAGTCAGACACCAAACAACGTGGTGACAACCGCTTTGTTCGTGTGAGCTGGTCACAAGCCCTCGACTTCTTCTACTTCGAGCTTGAGCGTGTACAAAACACCTATGGCCCAAGTGCCCTATATGCAGGTCATTCAGGCTGGCAGTCTTGCGGTAAATTGCACTCTGCAGGCACCATGATGCGTCGTGGTATCAATCTGCACGGTACATCACTATCAAAAGCGGGTGACTACTCAACTGGTGCCGCGCAAGTGGTTCTGCCACACGTTGCGGGCGCCATGGAAGTGTATGAGCAACAAACCTCATGGCCTTTGGTGCTTGAGCACGCAAAAACCATCGTGATTTGGGGCTCAGATCCAGTGAAGAACCTACAAGTGGGCTGGTTGATGCCAGATCACAGCGTGTACGGTTACTACGCTGAGCTTGCTAAGAAAGTGGAAAGTGGCGAAATCAAAGTGATCCATGTGGATCCAGTTCGCAACGAAACACAAAAGATGATCGGTGGCGATCAGATTAAAGTGAACCCACAAACCGACGTGCCTTTGATGCTAGGTCTTGCTTATACCTTGTATCAAGAGAAGTTGTACGATGCTTCTTTCATCGCCAACTACACCACAGGCTTTGACCAGTTCTTGCCATACCTATTGGGTGAAACCGACGGCATTGCGAAAACCCCTGAGTGGGCTGCGAAAATCACTGGCGTTGATGCTGACACTATTCGTGCCATGGCACGTCAAATGGCGTCTGGCCGTACCCAAATTATCGGCGGCTGGTGTTTGCAACGTATGCAACACGGTGAGCAATATGCTTGGATGTTGGTTGTTGTGGCTGCAATGTTGGGTCAAATCGGTCTACCTGGCGGCGGTTTCGGTTTTGGTTGGCACTACAATGATGCGGGTACCATCACCTCAAACGGTCCTTTGATGTCAGGCTTTAGCGCGGCGACCTCAGTACCACCAATCCACAACGGCAGCTTCAATGGCTATGCCAGCTACATTCCTGTGGCACGTTTTGTGGACTGTATTGAAAACCCAGGCGAAACCATCGAGTGGAACGGTCACAAAATTAAATTCCCACTAATGAAAATGGCAATTTTCTGTGGTAACAACCCATTCCACCACCACCAAGATCGTAACCGTATGATCAAAGCGTGGCGCAAGCTGGAAACTGTGGTCAGTATTGATCACCAGTGGACTGCAACCTGCCGCTTTGCGGACATCGTATTGCCAGCCACCACCAGCTACGAGCGTGACGATATCGAACAGTTTGGTAACCACTCCAACAAAGGTATCGTGGCGATGCGTAAAGTGGTTGAGCCAATGTTTGAGTCAAAAGACGATTACGATATCTTTGCTGGCCTTTGTGGTCGATTCAAACGTGAACAAGACTTCACTGGCGGCAAAACCAAAATGGAATGGATTGAAGAGATCTATAACGGCGCACGTCTACAAGGCCGTGGTCTTGGCGTACGTATGCCAACCTTCAAGAAATTCTGGGAAGGCGAAGGCTATGTCAGCTTCCCTGAAGGCCAAGCTTGGGTCCGTCACGAATCATTCCGTAACGAACCAGACCTTGAGCCACTGGGTACCGCATCAGGTTTGATTGAAATCTACTGTAAAACCATTGCAGATATGCACTACGACGACTGTCAAGGCCACCCAATGTGGTTTGAGAAAGAAGAGCGTAGCCATGGTGGTCCAAAATCAAACCGCTATCCACTGCACTTGCAAAGCTGTCACCCGAACCAACGCTTGCACTCACAACTTTGCTCATCAACAAAGCACCGTGAAAGCTATGCCGTTGCTAACCGTGAACCTTTCTACATCAGCGTAGAAGATGCAAAAGCACGTGGTATCAAGTCTGGCGATATCGTTCGTGTATTCAACGACCGTGGCCAAGTATTGGCTGGTGCAGTAGTGACTGATGACTACAGCCAAGGCGTTTGTCGTATCCATGAGGGTGCATGGTATAACCCGCTACACGGCGGTAAACCAGGGACTCTTTGTGTGTATGGCGATCCAAACGTCTTGACCCTTGATATTGGTAGTTCAAAGCTTGCACAAGCAACCTCAGCCCACACCGCACTGGTAGAAGTTGAGAAATACAAAGGCAAAGCTTATGAATTGACTGGCTTTAGTGGCCCAATCTACGATGAAAGCGTAGATCCACTGTTCCCAGCAATGGAACTAAACTAATAGTCAAGCCGACACAATGGGCGCTCTTTGAGCGCCCATTTAACTCCACCCAAAGGTGGTAAAGAGCACATTGATGAGCACACTCGATCCCCATTCACAGCAGCGCGCAACCATCTATTGGTGGCTATCGACTCTTTTTGCGCTAGAGCTCGACGACGCAGCGCTTGAAAACTATCGCAGCGATGATTGTCGTCTCTTTTTACAATCACTGGGCGAGAACGAAGCGCTCCGTCCGGCCACAGAGCAGTTTTGGCAACAATTACAACGCCAGCTCAAACGCACCGATGGCCAACTCGAACTTGCTGCTGACTTTTGTACCCTATTTTTAACCAGCCCCAAAACGGGCGCCCTTCCCTATGCATCGGTTTATCTCTGTGATGATGGCCTGCTCAATGGCGCGCCTGCGGTCAAAATGCGCGAGCACTTTGACGCCTTGGAGATGACCCCACAAGCTGGTTTCAACGAGCCATGCGATCACCTTGCCCTGATCTTGGATCTCATGGGCAATCTTGCTGTACGCAGTGAACAAGATGATGACGCCGGCCGTGACGCTATTGTCCGTCAGCTTGAAATTAGCAATGAGCTGCTACGCACTTGGGTCGATACATTCGCCGAGCAATGTCAACGCTGGGATAATTTTGGATTTTATGGCGCAGCCAGCTATTTGCTCGCCACATTTATCGCCGAAGATAACAAGTACCTCACAAGCTTGTCGGCATGAAAACAGCGGAGCCGGTCTCACTTTCACGAATGCGCATAGCATACCGTTGCAAGTGTACTTAAGATCGGCTCTTTTGGTTTTCGATCAAAGGCGCATGGATTCATAGCGCCATCGATATAAGGTAACAATATGGCCACCATTAAAGATGTTGCAAAGATGGCAGGCGTGTCGACCACCACGGTCTCACATGTCATCAACAAAACACGTTTCGTTGCAGAAGCAACTACCGAAAAAGTGTGGGAGGCGATCAACACGCTCAACTACGCGCCAAGTGCGGTTGCTCGCAGTTTGAAATGTAATACCACACGCACCATAGGCATGTTGGTCACTCAATCCTATAACACTTTCTTTTCAGAAGTAGTTCACGGTGTTGAGCATTATTGTTACAAGCATGGTTACACTTTGGTGCTTTGTAACACCGAAGGCAGCATCAGCAAACAACGCGATTACCTACGTATGTTGGCTGAAAAACGTGTCGATGGCTTGATTGTGATGTGCTCCGATTTAAGCGATGAGCTTTGGCATACCCTAGATCGCATGGTTGAGCTCCCGATGGTGGTCATGGACTGGGGTCCAGAAACACCACATAGCGATAAAATCATCGATAATGTCGAGCAAGGTGCCTACCTTGCAGTGCGCCATTTGATTGAACAAGGTCACGAGAAAATTGGCTGCATTACGGGCCAAATGGACAAATTGACCTGTCGTGAACGTCTACGTGGCATGCAAAAAGCACTGACAGAAGCAGATTTACCCCTAGTTGATAAATGGGTGCTGGAGTCTGATTTTGAGTGCGCCAAGACAGTTGACGCAGTGCAACAGATCATCGACATGCCAGAAAGTGAGCGCCCAACAGCGTTATTTGCTTTTAACGATATTATGGCGCTTGCTGCCATGAGTCGCTTCCATCAGAATGGCATTCGAGTACCTGATGATATTTCTATCATTGGCTATGATAACATTGAATTGGCAGCATATTTCTCGCCGCCATTAACCACCATCCACCAGCCGAAGCGTCGTTTAGGCAAAACTGCCGTGGAATTGTTATTCAAGCGAATGAAAGATAAAGAGCACGAGATTCGAACTTTCGCAATGGCGCCTGAGTTGATTGAGCGCCAATCCGTAAAGGCGCTGAATAAGTAGCCAAAAATACGGTCATATAACGGGATAAAATTGCACATTTTTTATCCCGTTCTGAATCGTTATTTCCTTGATATAGATAGATTTAATCAAGTGAAATCGGCTTTCGGAACTAGGCTCACATTTTGACAGCCAATGGCTCGATGATTGGATAGACTCAGTTAAGCTTGCCGATTAGCACGAACTGGCAAACTGTTTGAAAGAACAGGACGCAAAACGACCGGCCTAAGGTTTTTACTATGGCAGCGGCGTTACCGAATGCTCAATACTGCGTGCCATCCCGTTGAACGTTGGCTTGTATCACGCAGTATTTGTTTTGATTCAGCGGAACGTGACATGGACAAACCCTTACTGAAAAATTCACTTCATCTCTTTGAGAAATTGGGCGCGATTAAGTGCCGCTCGATGTTTGGCGGCTTTGGCATTTTTTCCGGCGATGTGATGTTTGCCTTAGTGGTAAACGATAAACTCCATTTCCGTGCAGACTCCCTTTCTCAGCCTCGCTATGAACAACTAGGGATGACGCCTTATATTTACACCAAGCGAGGATTCCCCGTTATCACCAAATACTTCGCCATCGTTGATACTTGGTGGAATACACCCAATCAGATTTTTGTCGAAGGCGAGCAGGCCTATCTCACGGCGAAAAAAGATCAAGAAACAAAGCGAAACCAGCGCCCATCTCGTCTAAAAGATTTACCGAATCTCCGTTTAGGCACCGAACGCATGCTTAAAAAAGTGGGAATCGATAGCGTCGATAAACTCTACGAAATGGGCAGTATTGAAGCCTATAAGGCCATCGAGGCGCATCAAGACTCACCACTCAACATTGAGTTATTGTGGGCGCTTGAAGGGGCCATCTTAGGCAAACATTGGTCCGTTCTCTCTCTTGAGCACAGGCAAGCGTTGAAAGAAGCCGTCGAACCTTAATCCTCGGAACCCATCTCACAGGGATATGCTTTCAGTTTCATCCCGCTTCTCACTGAAGCGGGAGGCTGACTGAGAATTCACAAAAAAAGACACAAGCTCACTTGGCGCTGTCATTCAATTGCGCTACAAACGCGCCATGGATGATCCAGTGAACGAATGCATGCGCCGCGCCTCTCCCTTTCCCGATCAAAGTCACCGAGTGTTCGTCGACCATTTTGGTCGCTGGCCACGTTTGCTGATGCGCATGGTTCTATTGAGCTATTTCGCCCTTTGTTTGGTCTTTATACTGGAGTGGCTAAACCTGAGCGAGACCTTCAATCTCAACATCTTATGCCCCTTTCTCACCACCACAGTGTGTGCGCTACTCAATGCCTTGCTGCTGATTTGGGCCATCATCCTGCACCTGAAGGCGCGACAAATTTGGTATCGCAACTACCATACGGGTATCACCATCACCCTCGCACTTTTACCTATCCTACTTTTTTTGATTTTATTTATTCAGCAACCCGCGCAGTTTACGCTGGCGTAAAATCACAGCCTTGGTTAGGATACATTGAGTTAACAATTTTATTGCATCTCGCCAACCTTCATAGACTAGGCGAGCCTGCAAGATCTCAATGCAAGGAGGCGTGATGCGGCTCAAACCCGTCTCTCCCATCTCATGGTGGCTAAAACCCTTCGCTTGGTGGCAACGGCGCCGCTATGGCAGCGAATTGCAGCCCATGCGATTTTGGGGCTATCGACCCAAACTTTTCTTTTTAATCAGTGCCTTTTTCCAAACCCTGGATCGCAAAAAAAGCCCCATTGCAGCAGAGCTTCGCGCCTTGGTGTGCTTGCGTGTAGCGCAATTGCATCAGTGTCATTTTTGTATTGATCTCAACCAACTCAAATATGCCCAGCGCAGCACTCAGCTTGATAAAATCACCGCGCTGCATCAATGGCCGCAACACCCTGAATTTAATGAACAGGAGCGCGCCGTTCTTGCCTATTGTGAGACCGTCATTGATATCCACCGACAAGTCAGCGATGCGCAAATTGCCGAGCTACGCACTTGGTTTGATGATGCCGCGCTGATGGAACTCACTGCACTGATTAGCTTTCAAAGTCTCTCCGCCAGTTTTAATGCAGCACTCGACGTACCAGCGCAAGGTTTTTGCGCGATCGATGCTCCCAATAAGAGCCCAAGGAACACCCCATGAATCGCGCACGTATATTCACCGTCATCGCCTTAGCTGTTGTGATTAGCAGCTGGTTTATATTTGATTTGGGTGATTATTTCACCCTCGCCAATGCCAAAGCGCAGCAACAATCACTGATTGAACAAATTCAAAATGCGCCCATCTTAAGCTCGCTTGCGTATTTTGCGCTTTATGTATTGATCACGGCCCTATCACTACCGGGCGCCGCCATTGTCACCCTGCTTAGCGGTGCACTCTTTGGCTTTTGGTGGGCTTTAATTTTGGTCTCCTTTGCCAGCAGCATCGGCGCAACCTTAGCCTTTTTACTCAGCCGATTTTTACTGCGCGATTGGGTCAGCCAGCGCTTTGGCGAACGCTTTAAGGCAATTAATCAAGGCGTAGAAAAAGATGGGCCTTTTTATCTATTGACCCTGCGCTTGATTCCCATCTTCCCTTTCTTTTTAATTAATTTGGCGCTGGGTTTGACCCAGATGAAAACCCGTACCTTTTATTGGGTCAGCCAACTTGGGATGTTGCTGGGTACCGCCGTCTATATCAATGCCGGCACTCAGCTTGGACAAATCGAATCTTTGGGCGATATTGTCTCCGCCCCTATTTTAATCTCCTTTACGCTGCTTGGACTCTTTCCGCTTATGGCAAAAAAAATCATCAGCCTTGTGCAAAATCGTCGTATTTATCAAGCTTGGCAAGACCAAAAGCCCAAGCAATTTGACCGCAATCTCATCGTTATTGGCGCCGGTGCTGGCGGCTTAGTGAGTGCTTATATCGCCGCAACGGTAAAGGCCAAAGTGACCCTGATTGAAAAGGATAAGATGGGCGGTGATTGCCTAAATACAGGCTGCGTCCCCTCAAAAGCGCTTATTCGCGCTGCAGGCTGCGCCCATGAGATTGCCCAAAGCCAACGCTTTGGTCTCACCAGCGGCCCTGTGAGCGTCGATTTTGAGCAAGTGATGGCACATGTTCACCAAGCCATTACAGATATCGAACCCCATGACTCCATTGAGCGATATAGCCAATTGGGCGTGGAATGTATCACTGGCAATGCACAAATTTTGTCGCCTTGGCATGTGCGCGTAAACGATCAAACGCTGAGCTGCCAACATATGGTCATTGCCACGGGCGCATCACCTTGGGTTCCGGAGTTTGAAGGTGTTCAAGCCAGTGATTTTTATACCTCAGATACACTCTGGAAAATGACCACACAGCCGAAAAAACTACTGCTTCTAGGCGGTGGTCCCATTGGTTGCGAGCTAGCACAAAGCTTTTGCCGCCTAGGCAGTGACGTGCATCTGCTAGAACTTGCTGAGCAATTACTGATCCGTGAGGACTCAGATTGTAGTGATATGGTCGCGCAACAGCTCAACCATGATGGCGTTCATCTTCATTTAGGTAGCCAAGTTCAACGTATCGAAAAGACTGAGCAAGGCTATCGCGTACATATTCAGCAGGGCGAACAAACCAGTTCATTTGAGGTCGACTGTATGATCGCCGCCATTGGCCGTCGCGCACATACCCAAGGTTTTGGACTGGAAAATCTCGAACTTGATTACAACGCTAATGGCACCATCAAGGTGAATGACTACTTGCAAACTAAGTTTCCTAATATCTTTGCAGTGGGCGATGTTGCCGGTCCTTATCAGCTCACCCATGCAGCAAGCCACCAAGCTTGGCATGCTGCAGTCAATGCGCTATTTGGCATCGTGAAAAAATTTAAGGTGAGTTATCAAGCGCTGCCGGCGGTCACCTATACCGCACCAGAGCTGGCGCGCGTGGGTCTTAATGAAAAAGAAGCGCTTGCTCAAGGCATTGCCTTTGAAGTGACCCGCTTTGATATTGGCGATCTTGACCGCGCACTTGCTGACCGATACAAGCACGGTTTAATCAAGGTTCTTACCGTACAAGGTAAGGATAAAATCCTAGGCGCGACTATTGTTGGTCCTCACGCAGGTGAGTTATTGTGTGAATATACCTTAGCAATGCGCCATGGCCTTGGGCTCAATAAAATCCTTGCCACAGTGCACCCCTATCCAACCTTAAGTGAAGCCAATAAATACGTTGCTGGTGAGTGGAAACGCGCCCATGCGCCTGAGCGCCTCATGCCTTGGCTTGAGCGTTTTCATACTTGGCGACGAAAAAAATAAGCAGCCGAAAATAGAAGAGGAAATCACATGCAATGGAAAGGTATTGTCGCGGCGTTGCTGCTGCTTTTAAGCCCTCAACTTTGGGCCGAAACATGGCAACAAACGGAGCAAAATGCGCGCGGCCAATCGGTCTATTTTCACGCTTGGGGCGGTAGCCCTGAGATCAACGCTTATCTGCGCTGGGTGAAAAAAGAGCTGCAGGTGAAATATGGCATCGATTTTATCCATGTCAAAGTCAGCGATATTGCCGAAACCACCCAGCTGCTACTCAGTGAAAAAAAAGCTGGGAAAAATCATGGCGGCAGCGTGGACATGGTTTGGATCAATGGTGAGAACTTTAAGGCGATGAAACAACAGCAACTGCTGTTTGGCCCTTTTGTAGAGCGCTTACCCAACTGGCAATTAGTGGATCAAAGCTTACCTGTAACTCTGGATTTCACCGAGCCAACCGATGGCTATGAAGCGCCATGGGGCGTCGGTCAGCTGGTCTTTATTTATGACCACCAGCAGCTTAACAACCCGCCGAAAAATTTTGCTGAGCTGCTCAGCTATGCCAGCGCATTTCCCGGCACCATTAGCTATCCGCAGCCACCCGATTTTCACGGCACCAGCTTTTTAAAAGCAGCGCTGCTTGAGTTGACCGATAATCCAGAGGCGCTCTATCTGCCAGTTGACCCAAAAACCTTTGAGCAAGTCACTGCGCCACTATGGCAATACTTAGATTTGCTACATAAAGTGGCATGGCGCCAAGGCAAGCAGTTCCTCTCAGGCAGCAGCCAAAGCATGCAATTGCTCAATGATGGTGAAATCGACTTGGCCATCGCCTTTAACCCCAATGCAGCATTTGCTGGTGCGGTCAGCGGCACGCTGCCACCCACAGCCAAAGCCCACGCATTTGAACAAGGCGCACTGACCAATATTCACTTTCTTGCCATTCCTTGGAACAGCGACCACAGCGCAGCAGCGCAAGTGACCATCAACTTTTTGCTCAGCCCAGTGGCCCAGCGACGCAAAATGGATATGTCGATTTGGGGTGACCCTACGGTGTTAAGAGCTGATGCCATTGATCCAGACAATCAAGGATATGCCATGGCGCTATTCCCTGCGATCAATGAACCTCATCCAAGTTGGCAAAGTGCACTGGAGCAGGCTTGGCTCAAACGTTATGGTCAGTAGTTCATGGATGCCAGCGCTGCGCTGGCATCACCTTGTCGTATCAATCGCCCTGATTCTGGTCTTTGCCCCCATGTTTTGGGGCATCATGGCAATGCTTTGGCCGATTTTACACAGCCCAACGCAATGGCTTGAGCCGCTGATCCACTTTTATCAATGGCCGGGGCTCACCCAATCTTGGTTGCAGTCCATCATGATTTCGCTGCTCAGCACCCTAAGTGCACTTTGGCTTAGCTTTCAAATTATCGCTACCTACGCGCTAAGCCGGCGCTGGCGCAGCATTGAGCGCTGGCTCACACCACTTCTGTCCTTGCCGCATATGGCGCTGGCCATGGGCTTGGTGCTTTTACTTGCCCCATCAGGTTGGCTCGCGCGGTTATTTCAGCAGTGGTTTACCCATATTCATTGGCCGATTATGGTGCAGGATACTTGGGGCATTGGCATGATACTGACGCTGATCGTCAAAGAGGTACCCTTCTTTATCTTGATGGGTATGGCGGCGATATCACAGCTACGCGTGCGCGCGCAGATCGATTGCGCGCAAAATTTAGGCTACACCCCAGCCAGTGCTTGGCGCCGACTTATTTTGCCACAATGGCTGCCGTTAATGCGCCTTCCCATTTTTGCAGTACTGAGCTTTGGCTTGAGCGTGGTGGATGTGGCCCTGATTATTGGCCCTACGCGTCCTGCTAATTTATCGATTTTGATCTGGCAATGGCTGCGCGATCCGCAGATGACACAAGGCGCGCTCGCACTGGTGGGTATCCTCCATCTTTGCCTCACACTTGGCGTGATGATGCTAATTTGGCAAAAAGCCAGCCAATGGCTATGCACCGCGGCAAGCTGGCAAGTTAAAGGCAAGCGAAAGGGCTGGAACTTAGGACGCGGTTGGTTTTCAGCGCTGACGCTGCTCTCGCTACTCACGTTGCCCTTAATGCTGCTGTGGTCCTTTGCTCAGCGCTGGCCACGCGGCGCGCTGTGGCCAAGCCAATGGCAAACGCGATTGTGGCAACAACAAAGCGATGCGTTATTTGATTTGCTGCAAACCAGTTTTAGTTTGGCCATGCTGACCAGTGCCCTAGCCTTGGTTTTAGCACTGATTATTTTTTATCAGCTTCAACGCTATCAGCGTCAACTGCCGGCATGGCTCATTGCCCTACCCATGGTGATCCCGCAACTTGCGCTACTTTTTGGGATTCAAGTGAGTATTCACCAACTCAGTGCGCCACCATTTTGGTGGATGGTTGCATGGGGCCACTTACTCTTTGTCTTTCCCTATGTGTATTTAAGCATCAGCGGTCCACTCCAAGCCTTTGATCAGCGCTATTTGATCACCGCACAAAGTCTCGGCTATGGACCGATTCGCGCTTGGCTCAAAGTCGCATTGCCGCTACTCAAGCGGCCTCTAGCCATCGCCTTTGCCGTAGGTGCAAGCGTTAGTTTGGCGCAATATCTTCCCACCTTGATGCTGGGCAGCGGCCGCATTCAAACTTTAGCGACCGAGGCCGTCGCCGTCACCAGCGGCTATGATCGTCGTTTGATTGGCATCTATGCACTGCTTCAAGCCATGTTGCCCTTTATCGTATTTTCCGTAGCACTGCTACTCAGCCGGCCATCGGCATTGATGCGCAAGGAGTCCTATGCCGCTTGAATTAAAATCGCTCACTATTTTTCAGGCCAAAGCGCCGCACCAAGTGCTGCTTTCGCCTGTATCGATGACCATCAGTCCGGGTGAGATCGTCACTGTGATGGGCCCCAGTGGCTGCGGTAAAAGCACGTTGCTGCGTAGTATTGCAGGACAGCTTGGGCATGATTTTCACAGCCAAGGTGAGATTTATCTCAATGGCAATTTGCTCAACCTATTCCCACCGCATTTACGCCAGGTGGGATTGCAGTGGCAGCACCCTTTGCTATTTCCGCATCTCAATGTGTGGCAAAACATCGCCTTTGCGCTGCCCACCATGGTTCATGGCCGTGCACGCGAACAGCAAGCGCGCGATATTCTGGCGCAGGTGACACTGGATAATCTTGCTGAGCAATCAGTTTTACGTATTTCAGGTGGTCAGGCAGCGCGAGTCAGCCTACTTCGCACCTTGGCCAGTGAGCCAAAATTGCTACTCTTAGATGAGCCATTTAGTGCTTTAGATATCAACCTGCGCCAAGCCTTTCGCCAATTTGTCTTTAGCCAAGCGATACAGGCGAATATACCAACCCTACTGGTGACGCATGACGCACAAGATATACCGGCCAACAGCCGCTGTTTTCAATGGCATGAACTAGGAGACTCAAATGCTTGACCCTTGGTTTATTCAGCGCCTAAAAAGGCCACTGCAAAACTTAAGCGCTTGGTGCGATCAGCCTTGGCTCAGTGCCAATCGCATCACAGTCACTGGCTTTATTGTCGGCCTGTGTGCACTGCCGCTTCTCACCTTTGAGCTCTATACATGGGCACTACTTGCAATTGTGATCAATCGACTCTTTGATGGCTTGGATGGTGCACTTGCCCGGCGACGAGGCACCACAGACGCCGGTGGATTTCTTGATATTGCGCTGGATTTTCTCTTTTATGCCTTGGTGCCCTTTGGCTTTGCTCTCGCCAATCCCACGAGCAATGCGCTTGCCGCTGCTTTTATTTTGTTTGCCTTTATCGGTACGGGCACCAGTTTTTTGGCCTTTGCGATCATGGCAGCCAAACGCAATATTCAAAGTCCCGTTTACCCACACAAATCCCTATATTATTTAGGTGGCCTGACAGAAGGAAGCGAAACCATTGCCTTTTTTGTCCTGTGTTGCCTGATGCCGCAATATTTCGCGCGACTTGCTTACCTATTTGGCGCGCTTTGCTGGCTCACTACAGCAACCCGCATCATTTTGGGCTATCGCACACTAAAAACGGATAAAAGTGTGAACTTATCTTAAAATTCAATAGATTAAATTGATAACTGTTTAAACAAACAGTATTTATTCATCTCTTTTTTCTAAGAGTATGAAATATGATCTTTCACAAAGACCAAGCGCAGCACTGGCCTTTACCTCATGAAGACAATGCATTTTTAAGTTATCAGATCATCGGTGATACAAACGATCCGGTGCTCCTACTGTTACATGGTGGCCTTGGCCATATGGCTGAACTTAACAGCCTTGTGCCCCACCTTGCGCAAAACCACTGTTTGATTGGCATAGATCTACGCGGTCATGGCCACTCGAGTCTCGGCAGCATGGCGCTTAGCTATGCACAATATCAGTCAGATATACTCGCGCTACTCGATCATCTTCAGATCAATCAATTTGCACTGCTTGGCTTTAGCGATGGTGGTATTACCGGCTATGGCATTGCGGCAACGCAGCCCTCTCGTGTCACCCGCCTTATCACAATTGGTGCTCAGTGGCGTTTAGAAGCGGATGATGCCTCACGCGAGATGTTAGAATCACTGAGTGTTGAAGACTGGCAAGCGATGTTCCCAGAGAGCGTTAGCAGCTATCAGCAGCAAAATCCACAGCCCAACTTTGCATTATTACTGGCACAAGTCAAAGCGCTATGGCTTGATGGTGCAGGTTATCCCAAGCAATCCATCCGTGAGATTCAATGCCCTACGCTGCTGATTCGCGGCCAAGCCGATCCGCTGCTCAGCATGCAAGAATGGATGGCTTTAGGTGAGATGATCACAGATGCGCAGCTTTGCCATATCCCTTTCACTGGCCATGACTGTCACAATGAATGGCCTGAGATTATCGGTCCCATTTGCCAGCGTTTTTTGACAAGTCCATCTTCTACATTTGAAAATGCGCTGGAAAGTCACGATTAACCCCTATGGCTGACTCTCATCGTTCAATACCAGTGCGAAACCATGAGTCAGCCTCTGTCACTTAGTCTTAGCGATAATCCTTAGACATAAAAAAACGCTCACCTAGGTGAGCGTTTTTGATCCTTGCGGGGGAAACCGAGTTCAAGGAACTTGGATTAGTGAGATTGCATCCACTCATCCATTTCAGTACGTAGGTTGTCTGAACGAGTACCAAAGATAGCTTGCACGCCACCTGATACTTTCACCACACCTGATGCACCCAATTGTTTTAGGCGATCGCTATCAACCGCGTCAGTGTCTTTCACTGAAACACGTAGACGAGTGATACATGCGTCCAAGTTGGTGATGTTGGCTTTACCACCAAATGCAGCAACAAGGTTTTCAGCCATTTCAGACTCAGAAACAGACACTGTTTCAACTTCTTCGTCTTCGCGACCTGGTGTTTTCAGATCAAGTTTCACGATCGCTACGCGGAAGATGATGTAGTAAACCGCAGCATAACCTAGACCCAATACAGGGAATAGCCAGCCTTTGTGTGAGTTCGCAAATAGAACCACAAAGTCAATCAAACCGTGTGAGAAAGAAGTACCGTGAACCATACCCAGCATGTTGGTGAGTACAAACGCAGAACCCGCAAGTAGTGCATGGATCACGTAAAGTACAGGCGCAACAAATAGGAAGGCAAACTCAAGCGGCTCAGTAATACCAGTTAGGAATGAAGTCAGCGCTGCTGAGATCATGATACCGCCCACTTTCGCGCGGTTTTCTGGTTTCGCTGTGTGCCAGATTGCCATTGCAGCTGCTGGTAGGCCGTACATTTTGAACATGTAACCGCCAGCAAGCTGACCGAAGTAACCCATTTCAGCAGTACGGCTTGCTTCAGTCGCAACTTGGTAACAAGTCAAAATACCGTTACGAACAACGCCGTCACCATCCACACATTGACCCGCTTCAAAGAAGAAAGGTACGTTCCAGATGTGGTGTAGACCAAATGGAATCAAAGAGCGCTCAACCACACCGTAGATACCAAAGGCAACTTCAGGGTTTTGCACTGCCGCCCAGTGAGAGAACGCGCCAATAGCTGCGCCCACAGGAGGCCAAATGAATGAAAGCACAATCGCCAATGCAATTGCACAAAAACCAGTGATGATTGGCACAGCACGCTTACCAGCGAAGAAACCTAGGTAAGCAGGTAGCTCGATGCGGAAGAAGCGGTTAAACGCCCAACCTGCAACACCACCCACAAGGATGCCGCCAAGTACGCCAGTATCAAATTGTTTTGCAACGGTCGCTTTAATCGCGCCCACAGTTGCAGGATCAGAAAGGCTTGCAAAGACTGCACTTGGGTCAACATTCATATTGGTTGCAGCAGACTGAACCAAAGTTTCGAGGTTGCCAGAAAGCGATGCCATATCTGGTACGTGTTGCAATGCAGCCATAACGCTGTTTGCTTCAAGACCGGCCATAACGCTCATGGTCGCAGACATGATGCCGTAACCAACGATTGCAGCTAGACCTGCAACACCATCGTTTTTGGTAAAGCCAAGCGCAACACCAACTGCAAATAGCAATGGCATTTGACCAAAGACTGAGCCGCCCGCTTTTTCCATGACATCTGAGACAACTGCCGGAATCCAGCTAAAGTTAGCCGCACCGACCCCAAGTAGAATACCTGCCACGGGTAGGACAGACACTGGCAGCATCAGTGCTTTACCTACCTTTTGCAAGTTAGCAAAAAGTTGTTTGAACATGTTCCACTCCTGAGTGAGTTGTTATTGTGTTGCTTTCTGTAACCGCATACCCCCGTAGCGTTGGTGTTACAGACCGCGATGACGCCTTTGGCATCATGAAACCCGTGTATTTAACGCTTGAAACCACGCATTTACCACAGGCCTTTAACTTTATATGTAAAAACAATAGCGAGATCACAGTCGCAACAAAGACGCAAACAAAGCAAAAGCAACGCAACTTTATGATACTAAAGTCAAATCAAACTATAGCTCATTTTTACTCGGGTTATGAAAAAGTGACATTTCACTTATTTTATTACATAAAATAAATTCACTGTTAAATGTTCGTTTTATCAACAGTGAAATCGGTTGCAAATAAAAAGACGCGAACAATTCGCGTCTTGGTCGATTAAAATGACCGCTAAATGGCCTTTTTTGTGAAAAATCTGCTTTATTTTATTGGCGTCGCAAAAAAAGTGTTTCAAAGTTTTTCGTGGTCACTTCGGCGATGGTTTCGACCGATTCAGCCTTCAATAACGCTATATATTCAGCCACTCGCGCAACATAGGCCGGTTGGTTTTCCTTGCCACGATAAGGCGCAGGCGCCAAGTAAGGTGAGTCCGTTTCAATCAATAAACGCTCCAATGGCAAGCGTTGTACCACTGCCTTTAGCTCCGCTGCTTGGTTAAAGGTGACAATGCCAGAAATGGAGATGTAAAAACCCAGTGCCATGGCTTGCTCTGCAAAGGCAAGATCTTCAGTAAAGCAGTGAATAACCCCGCCCACTTGTTCCGCTTGATGCGCGCGCAAAATCGCCAATGTGTCTTCACGAGCCTGACGGGTGTGAATAATCAGTGGTTTATTCACCGCCTTTGCCACTTCAACTTGCTCAATAAATAATTCTTGCTGCAATGCTTTGGTTTGCGGCGCGTAGTTATAATCAAGGCCTGTTTCACCAATCGCCACCACTTTGTCATAAGCTGCAAATTCAAGTAACTGCTGGCGATCAAAACCGCTTTCACAATCTAGAGGATGCACGCCACAACTGGCATAAACGCCAGCAAAGGGTTCAATTTTTTGGTACATCGCAGGAAAATCAGCCAAAGTCACACCAACGCTCAGTAACTGCTCAACCTTTGCTGCCTTAGCTTTAGCGATCACCGCTTCAATATTTTGGTGTAGTTCTGGATAGTTCAAACGGTCAAGATGACAGTGGGAATCAACAAACACTTTAGACTCCGAAAGGAAATGAACGGCATGGCAAGCCACCATACCGCTTTAGATTAAGATGGAATAAAGGCCATCAGCCAATCACTGATCAACAGCGATGCATTCAACCCAAGGGGTTGCGTGAGTTTAAATTTCAGCTGATGCAGCGCTTTTTGTTGTGATATCAATAATGATGAAGGTAGCAAAGCCACAGCGGCAACGCTGTCTTGATGATGACAATGCACAATATGTTGCATTGCGCCGCGCTGATATTTTTGCCCATCGAGCAATAGATAGCTCAGCCAATCAAAACTTTGCGGCGTGCTTTCACTGATTTGCTGTGCCAATGCCATCCAATCGCCTAGCAGCGGCCCACGCACAAATGCGCTAAACGCCGCAATCAGCTGTTGATGCTGCGCTTGCTGCTGAGCATCAAATTGCGCCCACAACAACGGTGCTTGATGCGACAAACGCAGGTGCTCAAGATTGCCATTAATCCCCTGGGCCTGCCCCCATTGCATTAATGATGATTCATTGATGGTTGTCATTCGCCATAAACTACAACGACTTAAAATAGTAGGTAATACCAAATTTTGTCGCTCAGCCAGCAAAATAAATTGGCAATTGGCCGGTGGCTCTTCCAAGGTTTTGAGCAGGGCGTTGGCCGCGCTTTCACCGAGGCGATCCGCGCCTTCAATGACGATCACCCTTTGGCCACCGAGCTGCGCGGTTTCTAACGCCCAACGATTGGCTTCACGCACAGCCTCAACGCCAATCCGTTTGCCTTCTAGCGGTGCAAGCCAGTGAATATCAGGGTGGTTTTTCGCTTGAAACAATCGACAGCTATGGCATAACTCACAGCTTTCAAGATTGAGCGGATTTGAGCCTTGATGCTGACACAGCAACGCTTGCGCTAAATACGCTGCAAGTTGCGGCGCACCAAAGCCTTGATCGCCAAGCAGCAATAAAGCATGGTGCCAACGTTGGCTTTGCCATAATTGCTGCCACTGCTGCCAAAGCGGTTGCTGCCATGGATAGATCTGCGGCTGCAGTTCACGCCAATCAGACATTGTCATCCAACCAAGTCGTTAAGGCTTGATCCAGTTGCGCTTGTACTTGTTCCAATTCAACATTGGCATCGATGATCACTGTATTGGCATCCGCTTTTGCCAGCGTTAAATAACGCTCACGCGTGCGCTCAAAGAAATCCAGAGCCATCTGTTCAATACGATCCAATTCACCACGCGCACGCGCACGTGCGAGGCCTCGCGCCGGCTCAATATCCAGATAAAGCGTTAGGTTCGGCGCAAAATCACCAAGCACTGTCTGCTTTAAATTTTGCATCAAGGCAGCGTCAATGCCACGACCGCCACCTTGATATGCTTGTGATGAGAGATCATGACGATCACCCAGTACCCATTCACCACGCGACAGTGCTGGGCGAATGACATTTTCAACCAATTGACTACGCGCCGCATAAAGCAGCAGTAGCTCAGCCATATCAGTGAGTGGCTCTGATTCATCCGCACTTTTAACCAGAGCGCGCATTTTTTCAGCCAGCGGCGTACCGCCTGGCTCACGAGTACAAGTTGGTTCGATGCCCCGCTCAGCAAGTTTGGCTTTTACAAAGGCGATAGCAGTAGATTTACCAGCACCTTCTAGGCCTTCAATTACAATAAATTTTCCAAGCATTATTTATTCTGTCGTAAGGTTCTTAAGTAAGCCTGCACTGCGCGATTATGCTCACGCAGCGTGCGTGAGAATTTATGACCGCCCGTACCATCAGCTACAAAATAGTAGTATGGCGTTTTATCAGGATTGAGCGCCGCAAGGACTGACTCCTTACTTGCCATGGCAATCGGCGTTGGTGGCAAGCCATAAATCACATAGGTGTTATAAGGCGTTGGCGTGCGCAAATCTTTGCGACGAATATTGCCATCATATTTATCGCCCATGCCGTAAATCACCGTTGGATCCGTTTGCAAACGCATACCTTTGATCAAACGGTTATTAAATACAGAGGCCACCTTACCACGCTCATTGGCGACAGCGGTCTCTTTTTCAATGATCGATGCCAAAATTAACGCTTCATAGGGCGTATCCAGCTCACTGGCTTTCGCGCGCTTAGGCCATGATGCGACCATTAAGGCCTGCATGTCATCATAGGCACGTTTGAGTAGCGCGATATCCGTACTGCCGTGCGCATAATTATAAGTTTCAGGCAGCAGTAAGCCCTCAAGCTTAGTGCGATCAGCACCGATGGCGGTAGCTATCTCTGCCTCGCTCATCTCAGCCATGGTTTGCTTAAGATAAGGCGCAGCTTCAAGCCGTTTGCGCCAATCAGTAAAGCGCTCACCTTCAATTAAGGTGATGGAGAATTGATGCTCTTTCCCAGCGACCAGCACTTCCAAAACCTGACGCACAGTCAATTTTGGCGCAATTTGGTAAACACCCACTTTGATTTTGGCAAGCTTGGGGTCTAATTTCGGAATCAAACGCGTCCATGGATTATTCGTTGCAATCCCTTGCGCTTGTAGCGCTGCTGTCACCGCAGCAAAACTCATACCACGCTTCACTTCAAAGAGTGAAGGCTCGGAAAGCTGATTGGTTTGATCCAAATAGCCCGTTGCCTGTTGGTATACATAGCCAGCTGCAGCAGCCACTGCAACTAGACCTAAAATGGCGGCAATAAATAACTTCTTTAACACGAGCGAAGTGTCTCCTGTAATTGTCGCGTCATCGAAAAATCGCGATACATCCGTTGTTCAAACTGCTGGACAGGGGCCACCCCCAGCAATGCATTACAAATCATCAGTTCATCAGCCATGGTCAAGGCCGAAATCGGCTCGCAAACTTGCTGACATTCCACGCCTAAGAAAGCACATTGACCAAGCACTTTGGCGCGCATAATACCAGCAACACCGGCTTGGTCTAGCTTTGGTGTATAGAGAATGTTGCCAATGCGCCAAAAAACATTAGCCATACTGGTTTCAATGATGTGCCCTACCGTGTCACAAACCAGTGCATCATCCCAATCCGTCGCTAGCAGTGCTTGCTTAATCAGTACTTGCTCAAGCCGATTGAGATGCTTGATGCCAGCCAGTAAAGGCTGCCTTGCTAAGCTCACCTCACTTAAGCCAAGACGTACGCCCTGCTGTCGCCACTGCTCATAATGACTAGGGAGCTCGCTGGTTTGTACCAGCCACATCGGTGCATCACAGCCTTGTGGACTATAACCGCGACCACCCGAGCCTCGACTAATCAATACTTTCAATACACCTTGTTGCCGCTCATGAGCAATACGCTGGCAACAGGATTCAAGCGCAGACCACTCATCAAATGAAATCCAAAGTCGCTGACAATGATCTTGCAAACGTGCGAGATGAGATGACCAATCTAGGATTGTCCCATGACACATTTGCGCTGTGGTAAAACAGCCATCACCATAGTGCAACGCTCGATCGCGTGCATTCACTTGTGACGCTGGCTGACCATTAATCCATTGCACAGCAGCTCCTTATCTCATTGATGAACATATTTATTTTTCAATTACTTGAATAAAAAAACGGCTCGATAAATCGAGCCGTTATGATAGCAAGCTTCAAGCGAACATTGGATCTCTAAAATAGAAGATGCGATGAGTCGCTAAAGCTATTTAATTTTTTGCGATTAAATCTTCTTAAATAGCAATGAGCCGTTGGTGCCGCCAAAGCCGAATGAGTTACAAATTGCATACTCAAGAGACACTTGACGCGCTTCACCTGGAACATAATCCAAGTCACAGCCTTCATCAGGATTTTCAAGGTTAATCGTTGGTGGCACCGCTTGCTCTACCAAGGTCAACGCAGTAATGATTGATTCAACTGAACCTGCCGCACCCAATAGGTGACCTGTCATCGATTTAGTTGAAGATACCATCACTTTGTCTGCAGCTGCGCCCATAGCACGTTTAATACCAAGGGTTTCAGCCAAGTCACCCGCAGGCGTTGATGTGCCATGTGCGTTCACATAGCCGATTTGATCCGCATTGATACCTGCGTCGCGAATGGCGGCTTCCATTGCTAGCGCACCGCCTGAACCGTCAGCACTTGGTGAAGTCATGTGGTACGCATCACCGCTCATACCAAAGCCAACAAGCTCACAGTAGATTTTCGCGCCACGTGCTTTTGCGTGTTCGTACTCTTCAAGCACCATCATGCCTGCACCATCGCCCAATACGAAACCATCGCGATCTTTGTCCCATGGACGTGATGCGCGCTGTGGATCATCATTGCGAGTTGATAGCGCTTTTGCCGCCGCAAAACCACCGATACCTAGCTCGGTTGATGCTTTTTCTGCACCACCCGCAACCATAATGTCAGCATCGCCATATGCAATCATACGTGCCGCATGGCCGATGTTATGCAAACCTGTGGTACATGCAGTAGAGATCGCGATATTTGGACCACGAAGACCGTGCATAATCGACAGATGACCTGCAATCATGTTCACGATGGTTGATGGCACAAAGAAAGGACTAATTTTGCGAGGACCTTTTTCAAGCAAACTCTGGTGGTTTGCTTCAATCAAACCAAGACCGCCAATACCTGAACCAATTGCAACACCCGCACGGGCCGCATTTGCTTCGGTGATCTCAACGCCAGAGTCTTTCAATGCTTGCACGCCGGCAGCGACACCGTATTGGATAAACAAATCCATTTTACGTGCATCTTTCTTCGACATGTAATCTTCACAATTGAAGTCTTTCAGCATGCCGGCAAAACGCGTGGCGAAGTTAGTTGTATCAAAATGTTCGATATTGCTAATACCGCTAGTACCAGCAAGTAGGGCGTTCCATGAAGACTCAACAGTATTACCTACTGGCGTCAACATACCCATGCCTGTGACGACAACGCGACGTTTGGACACGATTTTATTCTCCGGAAGGGGATTCTTAGATTGCTTGAAAAAAGTCAGGCGGTCTGGGAGACCGCCTGGGGGTGTTCATTACTGTTGGCTGTTAACGTAGTCAATCGCCGCTTGAACAGTAGTGATTTTCTCTGCTTCTTCGTCTGGAATTTCAGTATCGAATTCTTCTTCTAGAGCCATAACTAGCTCTACAGTGTCAAGAGAGTCAGCACCTAGGTCGTCAACGAAAGAAGCTTCGTTTTTCACTTCTTCTTCTTTAACACCTAGTTGTTCAACGATGATTTTCTTTACGCGTTCTTCGATGTTGCTCATAGCTAATATATTTCCTTCAAGATTCGCAGATGCGATAGTTGCGTTAGTTTATTCAATCGCAAAAAAGTTGCAAGGTTATCAAGGCTGGTCAAACCACGAAATGGTGTAAATCGTGACCTGTCTTGATCCTAACGGTTAAAATTTGCAACGATTTTGATTAAACCATATACATGCCGCCATTAACGTGCAAAGTTTCGCCGTTAATGTAAGCCGCTTCATCAGAAGCAAGGAAGCCCACCGCAAATGCGATCTCTTTTGGATCGCCCAGGCGACCTGCAGGCACTTGTGCCAAGGTAGCTGCGCGTTGGTCATCCGTCAATGCTTTGGTCATATCGGTTTCGATAAAGCCCGGTGCCACTGTGTTTACAGTAATGCCGCGTGAAGCCACTTCACGCGCCATTGATTTGGTAAAACCAATCACGCCGGCTTTCGCTGCAGCATAGTTAGTTTGACCTGCATTACCCATGGTGCCCACAACAGAGCCCACGTTAATGATGCGACCACAACGTTTTTTCATCATTGCGCGCAGCACCGCTTTTGATAGACGGAAGATCGAGGTCAAGTTGGTATCCATGATATCTTGCCACTCGTCATCTTTCATACGCATCAACAAGTTATCACGAGTGATACCGGCGTTGTTCACCAAAATATCGATGTCACCAAACTCAGCTTTGATGGTTGCAAGAACCGCTTCAATGGACTCAGTAGAGGTCACGTTCAGTGCCAAACCTTTACCGTTTGCACCTAAATATTCGCTGATGGCTTGCGCGCCAGACTCGCTGGTTGCCGTACCCACAACTGTGGCACCACGGGCAACCAAAAGCTCTGCGATTG
The DNA here is from genome assembly GCF_921293875.1 of Vibrio stylophorae. NCBI lineage: Bacteria > Pseudomonadati > Pseudomonadota > Gammaproteobacteria > Vibrionales > Vibrionaceae > Vibrio > Vibrio stylophorae. Next base: position 934,688 of record NZ_CAKLDI010000001.1, on the reverse strand, counting down.
CGCGGCCAATACCACGGCTTGCGCCAGTGACCAGTGCAATTTTACCTTGCAGATTCATCATTCCTTTCTCCCTTATTTCGCAGCTTCAAGCGAAGCAACATCATTAACAGATGTTGATGCTAGATTGCGATCAATACGCTTAGTGAGACCAGACAATACTTTACCTGGACCCATTTCAATCAGATTTTCAACGCCTTGCGCTGCCATTTTCTCAACCACTTCGGTCCAACGAACAGGACCGTAAAGCTGACGAACCAATGCATCTTTAATCGCTGCAGGTGCAGTTTCTGCCGCCACATCAACGTTGTTGATCACAGCCACTTGCGGCGCGTTAAATTCGATATTTTCCAACGCTTTTGCCAGCTCATCAGCAGCAGGTTTCATTAATGCACAGTGTGATGGTACAGAGACTGGAAGTGGCAATGCACGTTTTGCGCCCGCTTCTTTACAAAGCTCATTCGCGCGTGCAACGGCTTCTGCATTGCCAGCAATCACAACTTGGCCTGGTGAGTTAAAGTTCACTGGAGAAACAACTTGGCCTTGCGCCGCTTCTTCACAGGCTTTTGCAATCACGTCGTTTTCAAGACCGATGATCGCAGACATGGCACCCACACCTGCAGGTACAGCTTGCTGCATCAATTGACCACGAAGCTCAACCAATTGGATTGCCGCTTTAAAATCAATCACGCCAGCACAAACGAGTGCTGAGTATTCACCCAAGCTATGACCCGCCATAACACTTGGCATCGCGCCGCCTTGCTGCTGCCATACGCGCCAAATTGCAACTGATGCTGCTAGTAACGCAGGCTGAGTGCGTTGTGTTTGGTTCAAATCTTCAGTTGGGCCATTTTGAACAAGGGCCCAGAGGTCATAACCTAGTACTTCAGATGCCTCAGCAAAAGTTTCAGTCACTACTGAATGCTGCTCTGCAAGTTCTGCCAACATGCCAACGGCTTGTGAGCCTTGACCAGGGAAAACAATGGCAAAATTACTCATGTCGTTATCCTTTATTAAAATCTGACCAGCGCAGAACCCCAGGTGAAACCACCACCAAAGGCTTCTAGCAAAATGGTTTGTCCACGTTGGATACGGCCATCACGAACCGCTTCATCAAGCGCGCTTGGCACTGATGCAGCAGAAGTGTTGCCGTGGCGATCAAGGGTGACGACCACTTGATCAAGCCCCATGCGCAATTTCTTGGCAGTGGCTGTAATAATGCGAAGGTTCGCTTGGTGTGGCACCAGCCAATCCAGTTCAGTTTTATCCAAACCATTGGCTTCGAGGGTTTCAGTCACAATACCAGCAAGTTGCGTCACTGCGACTTTAAACACTTCGTTGCCCGCCATTTTCAGCCATGCATCGCAACTTGCGCGATCATGACGGCTTGGGTAAGGCAGGCTCAGGAGTTCGCCATATTGGCCATCGGCATGAAGATGGGTTGAAAGAATACCCGGCTCTTCACTGGCGCCAACAATGCAGGCACCTGCGCCATCACCAAATAGGATAATGGTGCCACGATCTTCAGGATCACAGGTGTGTGATAACTTATCCGCACCAATCACCAAAACATTTTTCGCCGCACCCGTTTTCACATATTGATCTGCAATGCTCAGCGCATAGCTAAAGCCTGCGCATGCGGCGGCAACATCAAATGCTGGAATACCCGGTGCTTGAAGAAGGCCTTGCAGCTGACATGCAGCCGAAGGAAATGCGTGCGTTGCCGAGGTTGTTGCAAACACAATCATGTCGAGATCGGTTGCTTGGAGCTGAGCCATCTCTAATGCGTTGCGCGCAGCTTTATAAGCCATTTCTGCAACGGTCTCATCGGCAGCAGCAATTCGGCGCTCTTTAATACCAGTACGAGCGACAATCCACTCATCACTGGTGTCGACCATTTTTTCTAAATCTGCGTTGGTACGCACCTGTGCTGGCAAGTAGCTGCCAGTGCCAAGAATTCTGCTAAACATAAAAGACTAATAATGCCTCTCGAGTAAAACTGCTTCTAAACGACCACTGATCTTGTCAGGGATTTGCCGTTTAACCTCGTATACTGCTTCGCTTATGGCCTGGGAAAGCGCCTGAGTATCGGCGCGGCCATGGCTTTTTACCACGATGCCGCGCAATCCTAACAAACTTGCGCCGTTATACTGGTCGGGGTTCAGCTCATTGAGTTGCAACATTAGATCGGAAAATAACCATTTCGCGATCAATTGCTTAATTTTGCTGCCCTGTAGCGATCGTTTAAAGCGGTTGATAAAGAGTGATGCAACACCTTCACTGGTTTTTAAAGCGACGTTTCCAACAAAACCATCGCAGACGATGACATCTGCATCGCCATGATAAAGGCGGTCGCCTTCAACAAAACCAACATAGTGAACGGCGTCACTGGCTTGTAGTAGATGCGCACATTGGCGAACCAGATCATTGCCCTTAATCGCTTCTTCGCCGATATTCAGCAGTGCCACTTTTGCCGGACGGCCAAGTTGCTGCTCTGCCAGCACCGCGCCCATCACCGCAAATTGGAATAATGTATCGGCATCAATGCCAACATTCGCACCTAAATCCAACAACCAAAATGGCTGACCATTTAAGCTTGGCATACTTGTGACCAAAGCGGGGCGATCAATGCCCGGTTGTAATTTAAGGATATAGCGAGAAAGCGCCATCAATGCGCCAGTATTCCCTGCTGATACACAGGCATCCGCCTGACCAGCGGCGACCAGCTCAAGTGCTGTACGCATGGAGCTACCTGCGCCATGACGCAGCGCGCTTGATGGTTTGGTATCTGAGGCGATCACGTGATCACAATGCATAATGCTCAAACGAGGCTCATGCACAGAGGTATCGGAAGCGAGATTGAGGGTAATAAGCTGCTCGGTGATCTGAGATTGATCACCCACCAGTGTGATTTTTAAGGATGGGAATTGCGACAATGCCTGCACGGCGGCAGGCACTGTGGCTTGGGGACCGAGATCCCCTCCCATTGCATCAAGTGCAACGGTTAGACCTGTCAAGGGTTGACCTTATTTGTCAACTACCTTGCGACCACGGTAGAAACCGTCAGCGGTCATGTTGTGGCTGCGGTGAGTTTCACCAGTTACAGCGTCAACGCTTTTTGCTACGTCAGTAGACAACGCATCGTGAGAGCGACGCATGCCACGCTTTGAACGGGTTTTACGGTTCTGTTGTACGGCCATTGCCCTACTCCTCGTTACTTGTTCTTTAAACTTTCCAAAACTGCGAATGGATTCGGGCGCTCATCAGCAAGTGGGATCTCACCAAACACCAAGTCTTGTGCAGCAACGTTGCAATCAGCTTCGTCATGCATGGCAACTTGAGGTAGTGCCAAAATCAACTCATCTTCGATCAGTTGATAAAGGTCGATCTCACCATTTTCATCGACATCGACCGGCTCATAAGCTTCCGGAAAATCCTTAGCCTGCGCTCGGCGACCAAGCGGGCTATAACAGAATTCGACTTCTAAACCATGCTCAAAATTATCGTTGCAGCGTTGGCATTGGAGTTCAACATTTGCGGTTGCTTTACCATACAACACAGTTAAACCCTGCTCATCCACCGCAAAAGATAAGTAAATTGAGACATCGTCTTTCACACCTTGTGTCGAGTCAGACAAGCGCGTCATTGCTTTGGCTTCGATGATACCATCGTAGTCAAGACGCTTCTGGGCGGCTCGTACTGGGTCAACACGTAGTGGTAATTTTACCTTTTGCATAGGGCGCGAATCTTACCTGTCGTGGTAAAAAGAGTCAAAGAAAATGCGACAAAATCTTTGCATTTTTCTTCCGTCTCCCTAAGCTAGCCAGATTCCTCATATTTGTCGACATTTGAATCACTCAATTAGGCCTATGACTCTGCCACTACTGCTTGCATCTAGCTCACCCTACCGCCGCGCTTTACTTGAAAGACTGCAGATCCCCTTTGACTTTTGTGCGCCTGATATTGATGAAAGTGCCAAACCTCATGAAAACGCCATTCAATTGGTTGAGCGCCTAGCACAGGAAAAAGCAAAAGCGGGTGCAACACTCTATGGGCAACCCGCCTTGGTCATTGGGAGCGATCAAGTGTGCGTTATTGATGGCGAAATTCTTGGTAAGCCGCTCACATCAGACAATGCGGTTACTCAATTGATGCGGGCCAATGGAAAATCCGTCACCTTTTATACCGGCTTGGCGCTTTATCAAAGTGAGCAAAATAGAATGCTGAGCCTAGTTGAGCCCTTTACTGTGCATTTTCGCACACTAACAAAAGCGCAAATTAGTCGTTATGTCGAGATTGAGCAGCCCCTCTATTGCGCGGGTAGCTTTATGATGGAAGGTTTGGGCATTGCGCTTTTTGAGCGTTTAGAAGGCCGCGATCCCAATGCGCTGATCGGTCTGCCATTAATTGCACTAGTTGAGCTTTTGGCAAAAATGGGCGTCGATCCTTTAGCGCCTGAAGCGTCAGCCCTAGCTAGATAAATCTATAAATAGATAAGCAATAGATAGCAATTCAACAAAACACAAAAAGCACGCCAAAGCGTGCTTTTTGTGTTTGATGACTCATGCAATAAAGTAGCGAAATATCAAGGCTGGCCCAGCAGCAAAGCCTGCAGCTGTTCCATATCATCGACAATCGCCTTAGGTGAAAAATCAGCCAGTGCTTCAGCGCTATCAATGCCCCAGGTCACCGCAATGGTATCCATGCCAGCATTTTTTCCAAGCGCCATATCGTGCACACTATCGCCCACCAGTACCACATCTGAACGATTTAAATTGAGCTCTTTTAATAGCTCTTCAATCATTCGAGGATCTGGTTTTGACGCTGTTTCATCACCGCAGCGAGATGCATCAAAGTAGTGACCAATCCCGGTTTCAACAAATGCACGGTTGAGCCCCAAACGGGATTTACCGGTCGCCACAGCCATAGTTAAACGTGCCTCTAGCAAATGCTGAAGCAGGCTTTCTGACGGTGGAAATAATACTGCAGGGACTTCACAACGATGATTAAATTGCTCACGATATTCACGCAGCCATGCATCACGTTGCGACTCATCAGCAGATGGAAAAAGACGGGAGAAGATGCGATCCAAACTCAAACCAATACCAGACTGTAACTCAGCATCAGAATGCTTGGCTAAACCAGCAACCTCACTAGCAGCTGCAAGGCATGCAACAATTCGTGGTACTGAGTTCATCAAAGTACCATCCCAATCAAAAATAACGGCTTTATACGGCAATGCCATTGTCTTTCTCCTTGACTACGATGCAGCCAAACTACTTGATTTAGCGTAAATAGGTCAATGCTGCCTGCAACATTGCATCCATCGGTGCGTCAACTGTTTGTGACTCGCCCGTTGCTGGATGCACAAAATTGATGCGATGCGCATGCAAAAATAAACGATTCAAACCACTTGGCCCCACCAAGGCATCAAACCGAGGGTCGCCGTAGCGGTCATCCCATGCAATGGGATGTCCCTGATACTGGGTATGCACACGAATTTGATGGGTTCGGCCCGTCACTGGGCTTGCTTCAAGTAAGGTCGCTTTTTTGCCAAAGGCTTCAATCACTTTAAATAGTGTTTTTGAAGGCTTACCCTGACGATTCACACGCACAATACTGTTCACTTCATTTTTCAAAAGCGGTGCATCCACTTGTCGCCATTTGCTCAGCCATTCACCAGCGACTAAGGCGTAATAAAATTTACGCACTGTTTTTTCACGAAATTGCGCTTGTAGATGGCGTAGTGCTGAACGTTTTTTAGCAATCAATAGCAATCCTGATGTATCGCGGTCGATGCGGTGTACCAACTCTAAAAATTTTTGCTCTGGACGCAGTGCACGCATCGCTTCAATGGCACCAAATTTCAAACCACTACCACCATGCACGGCAATACCTGATGGTTTATTTAAAATCAGCAGATGCTCATCTTCATAAACAATGCAGTGTTCAAGCTTGGCCACTTGATTGAGTTTGGTACTTACAGGCGCGACTTGTTCTTGCTCCGGTACATGCACCGGCGGAATTCGGACACAATCTCCAGCGGCTAATTTATATTCAGGTTTAATTCTTTTTTTGTTCACCCGAACTTCACCCTTACGCACAATTCGATAAATCATGCTTTTTGGGACCTGTTTAAGCTGGTTACGAAGAAAGTTATCAATTCGTTGACCGGCCATATCTTCGTCAATATCGACGAATTGAACGTGAGGCTTATCTTGATTCATAAATTAAAGTCTAACATGGCAACAAAGTGCATTGCCGCAAAAAAGTGTCCCTGCTATTATTGCGCCTTGGGTGGATGACCACCTACAGTTATTTTTGTGAATAAGGTACACACATCTTACTCACAGCAAAAGCAACAGAAAAATACCACCACTGATAATGCGCAGCACAGGGCGTAAGACGACAGATCAGTGGCCCATGCTTTTGCAACTCAACGAACAGATTTATAAGTGTTAACGGTTGCCGATTATTTTATGGCCACAGACCGCTTAACCCATGACTTAGCGTAATACAAAATACGCTCAACAATGTGATGCGACCTGGTCGAACGGTAGATTACCGCCGCCCTAGCGCGCCTCTGTATTTCCAGCCGGGAGGCTGCACCGATTCAGACTCGAGGCCTGGCACACTTATAAGCTGCTCTCGTTGCGCTTGCAAAGCGAAACAATGACAACGAGAAAAATACACAATGAAAAGAATGTTGATCAACGCAACTCAAAAAGAGGAGTTGCGCGTCGCATTAGTCGATGGTCAGCGCTTATACGATCTTGATATCGAAAGCCCAGGCCATGATTCTAAAAAATCAAACATCTATAAAGGCCGCGTCACACGCATCGAACCAAGTCTAGAAGCAGCATTTGTGGACTATGGTGCAGAACGCCACGGCTTCCTTCCCCTGAAAGAGATTGCCCGCGAATACTACCCAGAAGAGCTATTGCAAAAACTTCATGGTCATCGCAACCAACGTCCAAATATCAAAGATATTTTGACTGAAGGGCAAGAAGTGATCGTGCAAATCGAAAAAGAGGAGCGCGGGAACAAAGGGGCCGCACTGAACACTCATATCTCACTGGCAGGTAGCTATTTGGTATTGATGCCAAATAAACCTAGCTCAAGTGGTATCTCACGCCGTATCGAAGGCGAAGATCGCACCCAACTAAAAGAGATTGTGAACAACCTTGAAGTGCCACAGGGCATGGGTTTGATTGTTCGCACTGCCTGTGTGGGTAAAACCCAAGAAGAGCTTGAGTGGGATTTAAAACTACTGCTCAACCATTGGTATGCGATTAAAGAAGAAGCCGATAAGAAACAAGCACCTTTCTTGATTCACCAAGAAAGTAATGTGATTGTTCGCTCCGTACGTGATTATCTACGCCACGATATCGGTGAAATCATCATCGATAGTCCAAAAGCATACGACCGTATTTTGAAGCATATCCAATTGGTGCGTCCTGATTTCGCCGATCGCGTCAAACGTCACGAATTTGATACGCCGCTGTTCAATCACTACCAGATTGAAAGCCAAATCGAATCTGCTTTCCAGCGTGAAGTTCGCCTACCATCTGGCGGCTCCATTGTGATCGATCCAACTGAAGCGTTGACTTCAATTGATATCAACTCATCACGCGCCACCAAAGGCAAAGATATCGAAGAAACTGCGCTACATACCAACCTTGAAGCAGCCGACGAAATTGCACGTCAATTGCGTTTGCGCGACCTCGGTGGCTTGGTGGTGATCGATTTTATCGATATGAACCCAGTGCGTAACCAACGTGAAGTAGAACGTCGTCTACACGAAGCCGTTCGCCAAGATCGAGCAAAAGTGCGCATCGGCCGTATTTCACGCTTTGGTTTGCTTGAAATGTCACGTGAGCGTTTGAGCCCATCACTTCAAGAAGCCAGCCACCATATCTGTCCTCGCTGTAGCGGTACCGGTGTGGTTCGTGATAACGAATCTTTGTCATTGTCTGTCCTTCGTTTGATTGAAGAGGAAGCGCTCAAAGAAAACACGGCGCAAGTCGTTGCGATTGTGCCAGTGGCCATCGCCTCGTACCTACTCAACGAAAAACGTCGCGCGATTCAATATATCGAGCGTAAATACCAAAACACCCGTGTGATTGTGGTACCAAGCGCTGATAAAGAAACACCGAACTTTGAAGTCATTCGCGTTCGTGATGGTGAGCAGCTTGATCTCCTGTCATACATGCTGCCGCAACATGTGGACTCTCTGAAAGAAGCAGAGCAGCCGCAGGAAGAAGCCAAAGCACGTACTGCGGCGCGCAAACGTGAAGAGCCTGCGTTGTCTGGTTTTGCTGCGCCATCAACCCCTGCGCCAGTGATCGCCCAAGCGCCACGCCCAGAGAAGAAAGTTGCGCAAAACAACAAACAAGAGAAGAAACAACCAGGCCTATTGAGCCGCATTGGTGCCTTCTTCGCTTCGCTCTTTGGCAGCAAAGAGGAAGAGAGCAACAACAAACAGCGTCAAAACCGTCAAGGTCGTGATAATCGCAATGGCCGTGATAATCGCCGCAACAACCGTGACAATCGTCGCCGTCGTGGTCAGCAAAATCGCCAACGTGATGAAAAAGAGTTGGTTAATGAGCAACCACAAGACGCACAACAAACGCAAAAACCTGAGCGTCAAGATCGTCGTCGCAATGACCGTCAACGTAACACTGATCGTCCAAACGAGCGTAAAGATCGCCGAGGCAAACGTCCTCAGCAAGAAGCTGCGGTTGAAACTGCAACTGTTGCAACTGAAGTTGTTGAAACCAAAGCGGTAGAAAACAAACGCAAAGAAGCACCAGTTAAAGCAGAGAAAGCGGTACCAAAACAGCGTCGTCAACGTCGTCAACTTGAAAAACCAGTTCGTCCAAATGACACCCGTCAATTTGCGCCAGCAGACGAAAGTCGTGAGCTAGACAATGCCGCAGGTGAAAACCAATCGGTACAAAACAATGCAGTTCAAGGCAACGAACAGCCAAAAGAGCAAGGCCAACGTCGCAACCGTCGTACACCACGTCATTTGCGTGCAAGTGGTCAACGTCGTCGTCGTGAACGTCGTCCACAACGTCCAATGCTAGGCGGTGTTGCAAGCCCTGAAATGGCAATGGGTAAAGTGTGGAGCCGTGTTGCGCCAAGTTTGCCAGTTGAAACGTCTATTGAAATTGCTGCGCCAGCTGTTGTTGATACACCAGTAGCAATTGAAGCGCCTATCGCGAAGCAAAATACAATGCTAAGCGGTGTTGCGATGCCTGAAATGGCCATGGGTAAAGTACAACCACTTCGTACCAGCAAAGCGATTGTCACTGAAACCACTGTGGATGCGCCTGTCATGAAAGCGCCAGCCAAGGTTGCAACTGAAGCAAAACCTGTTGCTGACAAAGTTGTTGAAGCGAAGCTTGCAGAAGCAAAAGCGCGTGTTCAGGCTCAAGCCAGCGCACCGATGATGGCACCTGCACCAATTATCGAAACTGCAGAAGTTGCCGCATCGGTCGTAGAAACAGCTGTAGCTGAAACACCTGTGGTTCAAGCTCCTGTTGCTGAGAGCACTCGCGTTGAAAATGCGGTGCCAGAAAAGCAAGCCGATGTCACGGTTAACCCAGTGACAGAGACTGCACAGGAAACTGTAAAACCTGCGCAAGTGATCAAAGGTTACGCAACCGCAGCAATGACCAAAGCAAGTGCGCCAGAAGCCGATGCCCAAGTGATTGAAGTGGCACATGCAGCGTTCCGTACGCCGCAAGTGACTTTGGTTGCTGGTAGTCAAGCTGCGACGCTACATGCGCAAGCTGATATGGCAAAAGCGCAAGCACCTGCTGAAGCATCAGAAGAACTCGCTGTTGCAACAGCAGCCTTCCGCGAACCAGCGCAAGCCAACGCTGCTGGCAGCCATAGTGCGACGCACCATGCTACAGCGGTAATGACCAAAGCTGTTAGTGCAGAATAATATTCGTGATGTAACCATTCCATCACTGAATTGATATAACAAAAAAGCCACGCAATGCGTGGCTTTTTTATTTTTCCTTAAAGACCAATAAAACTGCATGCAATTCCCATTTTTCAAACAGTTAGATAATTAATTTGAACTCGAAAGATTTGAACTGGCTCACATGTTTCGGTAGTATTCGCCCCTTCATAAATTGAACACCCTTTCAACAATTTGCTTACAGCAGGGATAAAGTTGCATGTTTGAATCCCCTACCTTTTCACGACAATCGGTGAAAAACGACGTTTTGTCCGGACTTACCGTTGCCCTCGCATTGGTTCCGGAAGCCGTTGCATTTGCCTTTGTTGCCAAAGTTGATCCTATGATTGGCCTCTATGCGGCTTTTATCATGGGCTTTGTGACCTCATTAATTGGTGGCCGCCCAGGCATGATCTCTGGCGCCACCGGCGCGATGGCCGTACTGATGACCTCTTTGGTGCTAAGCCATGGCGTTGAGTATCTTTTTGCCGCCGTCGCACTCACAGGTCTTCTACAAATCTTTGCCGGTATTTTCCGCTTAGGGAAATTTATTCGCATCGTCCCGCACCCTGTGATGATCGGCTTTGTGAATGGTTTGGCCATTGTGATTTTCTTGGCCCAACTGGACCAATTTAAAGTGCAAGACAGCAGTGGCGCAGGCCAATGGCTGCAAGATGGTCAGCTCTATTTGATGCTGGCACTGGTTGCTTTAACTATGGCGATCATCTACTTCCTACCTAAATTAACCAAAGCGGTCCCTTCATCTTTAGTCGCCATTTTAGCGGTCACTGCACTGGTGATTGGTTTTGATTTAGATACCCGCAACGTCATCGATTTTGTTCGTGGCATGACCGGCAATGAAGCAGCAACGCTGGCAGGCTCCCTACCAAGCTTTCATATTCCAAGCGTGCCACTAAGCTTTGAAACCCTTTATGTGATTTTGCCCTACGCAGTGTTGATGGCAGCGGTTGGTTTGATTGAGTCACTACTCACACTCACCGTCGTCGATGAAATGACGGGCACCCGTGGTCGCGGCAACAAAGAGTGTATTGGCCAAGGCGTTGCAAACGCAACCTGCTCTGTCTTTGGTGCCATGGGCGGCTGCGCCATGATTGGTCAGTCAATGATTAACATCAACTCAGGTGGTCGCTCACGCTTATCAGGGGTTACCGCAGCACTGGCACTGCTGGCCTTTATTTTGTTTGGCTCTGCTTTTATTGAACGCATTCCGCTTGCCGCACTGGTTGGGGTGATGTTTATGGTGGTCATTGGCACCTTTGAGTGGGCCACTTTCAAATTGGCTCGTCGCGTTCCTAAGCGTGATTTTTTTGTGATCATCTTGGTCACTGCGGTCACGGTCTATAAGGATTTGGCGATTGCTGTACTCGTTGGGGTGATTGCATCCGCATTGATGTTTGCATGGGATCATGCACGTCATATCTATGCGGCAAGTCGCACCGATGAAAAAGGGATCAAGATCTACCAAATCCATGGTCCTTTGTTCTTTGGCTCTACTGCGAACTTTCTAGAGCTTTTCTCAGCGCCAACCGATCCAGCTGAAGTGATTATTGATTTTGCGCACTCTCGTGTTGCCGATCTTTCCGCGATTGAGGCCATCGAAACCCTTGCTGAGCGCTACACCAAGCTCGGCAAAAAAGTGCACCTTCGCCATCTCAGCCCAGATTGTCGTGCGCTACTCACCAGAGCAGGCAGCTTGGTTGAGATCAATCACCTTGAAGATCCAAGCTATAAAGTAGCAGCTGATACGCTCGGCTAATACAATCATCGTCTTTCTTCAAACAACCACCAATGCCATAGGTGTTGTTTAGAAATGACAGCAAAGCCAGCATTTTTGCTGGCTTTTTTGTGCTTATATGACTGTTATATGTCTTAGGCAAAGCAGCCATTGAAGCCAAATTCAAAATCAGGGCATAAAAAAACGCAGCCTATGGCTGCGTTTTTTACGACATCAATGTAGCTGATTTCTACAGAAATCAATTACTCTTCTTCTGATGTATCTTGGTCTTCAACAGGTGGCAGTGCATTGTCAGCCGCTGCTGTCATTTCAGCTTCATCCAACTCACCTTCAACCAATTCGGTCTCTTCTGGTTCATCGATGCGCTGAAGCGCCACCACTTTTTCATCACCTGTGGTGCGAATCAAACGAACACCTTGGGTATTACGGCCAACACGGCTGACTTCAGCAACACGTGTACGAACCAAAATACCGCCGTTGGTGATCATCATAAACTCGTCACCTTCTTCGGTTTGAACTGCGCCAACCACCAGACCGTTACGGTCAGAAACCTTGATCGAAACTACGCCTTGGGTACCACGGCTCTTCGCTGGGTACTCTTCCAGTGCAGTGCGCTTACCATAACCATTTTCGGTCACGGTCAACACATCACCCTCATTATGAGGCACGATCAGAGATACAACGCGATCGCCCGTTGCCAGTTTCATACCACGCACACCGGCAGCAGTACGACCCATGGCGCGAACGCCACCTTTGCTATTGCCTTCTTCATCAACCACAGGGCTTTCAAAGAAGCGAACCACTTTACCTTGCGCAGAGAACAACATGATGTCGTTTTCACCATTGGTGATATCCACACCAATCAGCTCATCACCATCACGAAGATTCACAGCGATAATGCCGGCGCTACGTGGACGACTAAAGTCAGTCAGAGGCGTCTTCTTCACCGTACCATCAGCGGTTGCCATAAAGATAAACTTATCGGCTTCGTATTCGCGAACCGGCAGAATAGCCGTCACGCGCTCATCCGCTTCAAGTGGCAACAAGTTGACGATCGGCTTACCACGCGCGGTGCGTGATGCCAATGGCAATTGATAAGTTTTCAGCCAGTAGAGTCGACCACGGCTTGAGAAGCAAAGAATGGTGTCATGGGTATTGGCCACCAGCAAACGTTCGATGAAGTCTTCTTCCTTCATCTTCGTTGCGGCTTTACCTTTACCACCACGACGCTGCGCTTCGTAATCAGCCAATGGCTGATATTTCACATAACCTTCATGTGAAAGGGTCACAACCACATCTTCTTGGTTGATCAGATCTTCGATATCAATATCAGCTGTTGCTGCTGTAATTTCGGTACGGCGCACATCGTTAAAGCTATCGCGAACCACTTCAAGCTCTTCGCGAATCACTTCCATCAAACGAACGGCGCTACCCAAAATCTTCAACAGCTCTTCGATTTGACCCAATAGATCTTTGTACTCGTCGAGAATCTTCTCGTGCTCAAGACCTGTCAGTTTGTGCAAACGCAGATCAAGGATCGCTTGTGCTTGTTGCTCAGTCAGGAAGTACTGACCATCGCGAATACCAAAGTTTTCTTCGAGCCATTCTGGACGCGCAGCATCCACACCAGCACGCTCTAGCATCGCCGCAACATTACCCAGATCCCAACCACGCGCAATCAGCGCTTGGCGTGCATCTGCAGGTGTTGCCGCATTGCGAACCAATTCAATGATTTCGTCAATGTTGACCAGCGCAATTGCCAAACCTTCAAGGATATGGGCGCGCTCACGCGCTTTGCGCAATTCAAAAATGGTTCGACGTGTCACCACTTCACGGCGGTGGTTGACGAAGCACTTCAACATGTCTTTGAGGTTAAACACGCGTGGCTGGTTGTTTTCCAACGCCACCATGTTGATACCAAATGAGGTTTGTAGCTGAGTCTGTGCGTACAGGTTGTTAAGTACAACTTCACCCACAGCATCACGCTTACACTCGATCACAATACGCATACCGTCTTTGTCAGACTCATCGCGAAGGGCACTGATGCCTTCCACTTTTTTGTCTTTCACAAGCTCGGCGATCTTTTCAATCAAGCGCGCTTTGTTCACTTGGTAAGGGATCTCAGTGACAATAATGGTTTCTTTACCATGCTTGTCAGCTTCGATTTCAGCACGGGCACGGAGGTAAATTTTACCGCGGCCAGTGCGATAGGCATCCTCAATCCCTTTACGGCCGTTAATCATTGCCGCAGTTGGGAAATCAGGCCCTGGAATATGGGTCATCAACTCTTCAACGGTGATCGCTTCGTTGTCCATAAAGGCCAAACAGCCATTGATCACTTCGCCAAGGTTGTGCGGCGGAATATTGGTCGCCATACCCACGGCAATACCAGAAGAACCATTCACCAATAGGTTTGGAATCTTCGTTGGTAGTACCTCAGGAATTTGCTCTGTACCGTCATAGTTGGGGACATAGTCCACCGTTTCTTTTTCAAGGTCAGCAAGCAATTCGTGGGCAATTTTCGCCATGCGCACTTCGGTGTAACGCATCGCCGCCGCAGAGTCGCCATCGATAGAACCAAAGTTACCTTGGCCATCGACCAGCATATAACGCAGCGAGAATGGCTGCGCCATACGAACAATTGTGTCATAGACGGCACTATCACCATGCGGGTGATATTTACCGATCACATCGCCCACCACACGGGCTGATTTTTTATAGGCCTTGTTCCAATCGTTCCCCAGTACATTCATCGCAAATAGAACGCGACGGTGAACTGGCTTCAGGCCATCACGCGCATCAGGAAGAGCACGACCAACGATAACTGACATCGCATAGTCGAGATATGAACCTTTCAGCTCTTCCTCAATGTTGACTGGCGTGATCTCTCTAGCAAGATCGCTCATAGAGCCAATTTCCTTCCGTATTATTGGTGTCGTTATGAATCCCTGTTTAAACCGCGTTCAGCGTCAAAATCACGCTTTTGCACAGTTGGGTCTCAAGTCGCCACAGGACGCATGAATATATCACAAATCACCCTTAGGACGCACGGCAAAAGTGCGCACAAAGGCGATTTGACGCAGCTTGAAGTGATTTGCGTCGAATAGATCACATTGGTGATTCCCTGCAACAAATCGCGTACTTACATGTCCACGTTTTTCTTTTGCTACAAAGCCATATATGCTGAACAAAAATAGAAAATGAGACCCCCACTGATGACCCAGTCCTCCGCTCAAACCAACGCCCACAATGTTGATCCTCAAGAAATCGCTAAATTTGAAGCCATGGCCAGTACTTGGTGGGATTTAGATGGGGAATTTAAACCGCTACACCAAATTAACCCGCTGCGCCGTGATTATATTGCAACGCGAAGTGGTGGCCTTGCTGGCAAAAAAGTGCTCGATGTCGGCTGCGGTGGTGGTATTTTGGCGGAAAGCCTGGCCAAACTTGGCGCTGAGGTGACAGGTCTTGATATGGGCGCTGCGCCGCTCACGGTCGCTCGCGCCCATGCCAAGTTAGCGGGTTTATCCATCGACTATATTCAATCGCCCGTCGAAGTACATGCACAAAGCCATGCCGCGCAATATGACGTGGTGACCTGTATGGAGATGTTAGAGCATGTCCCAGATCCCGCTTCCGTGATTGCCGCCTGTGCTCAGTTGGTCAAACCCAGCGGTCAGGTGTTTTTCTCCACCCTCAATCGTAATTTAAAATCTTGGCTTTTTGCCATTGCCGGCGCCGAGCATCTGCTCAAGATTGTACCCAAAGGCACCCACGACTATGACAAGTTTATCCGCCCTTCGGAGCTAATGGCGATGGTGGATCAAACCCCACTGCGCGAGCGCCATATCACAGGGCTACACTACAACCCGCTCAGCCAAACCTATCGTTTGGGTGACGACGTCTCCGTCAACTATATTTTGCATACAGAGCGACGCGACTAAAGGTCGCCATTTCCCCTTTGTTATGTTGAGCATAAGGAGCTTGCATGCCACGCGCAGTCTTTTTTGATTTAGATGGCACCTTACTGGATACCGCGCCAGATATGGCGCTCGCGGCGAATTTGGTTCTCGCAGATTATGACTTGCCGCCGCTCAGTGAGCAGCACATTCAAGCCAATACCAGCCTTGGCCCACACGGTTTACTCGGGGCTGGATTTGCGACCTTGCCGCCAGCCAAACTGCAAGCGCTCAGTGAAACCATTATTCGCGAACAATTTTTGCGCTACTACAGCCAAAATCTATGTGTTGGCACCCAGCTTTACCAAGGCGTTGTGGAACTGCTTGAGCAGCTCAATCAAGCCAACATCTGCTGGGGCATTGTCACCAACAAACCGCGCGATCTCACTGAGCCTTTATTGGCACAATTTTTACCACTGACACAGCACCATATTTTGGTCTGTGCCGATGATTTGCCGCGTGCCAAACCACACCCCGACCAGCTCAACCATGTCTGTCAGCAATTAGCGCTTAATCCCGCTGATTGCTTTTATGTCGGCGATATTCAAAACGATATTATTGCCGCCAAGGGCGCAGGCATGGCCCCAATCGTGGCAGGCTGGGGTTACACCGACGGCGCGCTCAATGATGCGCAGCATTGGCATCAAGCGCAAGTAGCCAACAGCCCTGCACAAGTATGGCACTACCTCAGTCAAGATTGATCCATCTCTCAATCTCAATCAATGGCTCACAGCGATGTCCAAAGTGAGCCCTTCTTTTGAAAAGTAACAACAAACATTTTTTTTTGTGATCTCGGTTTACGGCCCTTGGCAAATTACGCTAAAGTCCGCCCCCGCTTAGGATTGTTCAAAAGCCATGGATTGATGATTTTTATCTAACTGGATAGAACATCAGCACCCTTAGCCTGAAGGCACAAAAATGTCTTTGATGCAAGTCAAAAAGCCCCTTGAAAAATACGGCCAACAACACTATCTTGTCCCCCATCAACAGAAAAAACACAACATATAGTGTTTTCAACTTCAAAGGGAAGCTAGCCGCCACAACGCAAAGCCTCGCGTTTATAGGTCGCTAGCGATAGGAAACGTGTCCATGCAGCAACTTTCAGTAACCAAACGTGATGGCCGCCAAGAGCCCATCGATCTGGAAAAAATCCACCGCGTGATCACTTGGGCGGCAGAGGATCTTGAAAATGTCTCTGTCTCACAGGTTGAACTTAAATCACACATTCAATTTTATGATGGGATTAAAACCGAAGATATTCATGAAACCATCATTAAATCCGCGGCAGATTTGATCTCAGAAGAGAGCCCAGACTACCAATATCTTGCTGCGCGTTTGGCCATTTTCCACCTTCGCAAAAAAGCCTACGGCCAATTTGAGCCACCGAAGCTATTTGACCAAGTCAGCAAAATGGTTGCTGCTGGCAAGTATGATGCGCACTTGCTTGAAGACTACAGCGAAGAAGAGTTCGCGACCATGGACAACTTTATTGACCATTGGCGTGATATGAACTTCTCCTACGCCGCAGTAAAGCAACTTGAAGGGAAGTACCTGGTACAAAACCGCGTCACTGGTGAGATTTATGAAAGTGCCCAGTTCCTTTATATTCTGGTTGCCGCTTGCCTATTCGCAAAATATCCAAAAGAAACGCGCCTTGATTATATTCAACGTTTCTACGATGCGGTTTCACAATTTAAAATCTCACTCCCAACGCCAATTATGTCTGGCGTGCGCACCCCAACCCGTCAGTTCAGCTCCTGCGTACTGATTGAGTGTGACGACAGCCTCGATTCAATCAATGCCACTGCCAGCTCAGTGGTTCGCTATGTCTCACAACGTGCAGGCATTGGTATCAATGCGGGTCGTATTCGTGCGCTTGGTAGTGAAATTCGTGGTGGTGAAGCCTTCCATACCGGCTGTATTCCATTCTACAAATACTTCCAAACAGCAGTGAAATGTTGCTCTCAAGGCGGCGTTCGCGGCGGTGCAGCCACTGTGTTCTACCCAATTTGGCACGGTGAAGTTGAATCACTGTTGGTATTGAAAAACAACCGTGGTGTGGAAGAAAACCGCGTACGTCACATGGACTACGGCGTTCAAATTAACAAATTGATGTACCAACGCCTGATCAAAGGCGAGAACATTTCTCTGTTCTCTCCATCAGATGTTCCTGGGCTATATGATGCATTCTTCGCTGATCAAGCTGAATTTGAGCGTCTATATGCACAATATGAAGCAGATAGCAGCATTCGTCGTCGCAGCATTAAAGCCGTTGAGTTGTTCTCACTGCTAATGCAAGAGCGCGCTTCAACTGGCCGTATCTACATTCAAAACGTGGATCACTGTAATACACACAGCCCGTTTGATGCCAAGGTTGCACCGATTCGTCAATCCAACCTGTGCATGGAAATTGCGCTGCCTACCAAGCCGCTAAACAATGTTGATGATGCCAATGGCGAAATCGCCCTGTGTACGCTTTCTGCGTTCAACTTGGGTGCCATTGAAAACTTGGACGAGCTTGAAGAGATGGCTGAACTTACCGTTCGCGCCCTTGATTCACTACTGGATTATCAAGACTATCCATTGGCTGCAGCGCGCCGCGCAACCATGAATCGCCGTACCTTAGGTGTGGGTGTGATCAACTACGCCTACTACCTAGCGAAACATGGCGTGCGCTACTCAGATGGCAGTGCCAACAACCTGACGCACCAAGCTTTTGAAGCGATTCAATACTACCTATTGAAAGCCTCTGTGGCCTTGGCCAAAGAGTATGGTGCTTGTCCTGCGTTTAATGAAACAACTTACGCACAAGGCATTTTGCCAATTGATACCTATAAGAAGGATTTGGACGCGATTTGCGACAATACCTTGCATTACGATTGGGAAACCCTACGGACTGAGATTCAAACCCATGGTCTGCGTAACTCAACATTGACAGCGCTGATGCCTTCTGAGACCTCTTCACAGATCTCAAATGCAACCAACGGTATTGAGCCACCACGTGGCTATGTGTCAGTCAAAGCATCAAAAGATGGCATCTTGAAGCAGGTAGTGCCAGAGCTAAATCGCTATAAAGACAACTACCAATTGTTGTGGTCACTGGGCAGTAACGAAGGTTACCTCCAACTTGTGGGCATTATGCAAAAATTTGTCGACCAGTCGATTTCAGCCAATACCGCGTACGACCCAAGCATCTTTGAAACCGGCAAAGTACCGATGAAAGCGATGCTCAAAGATCTACTGACCGCTTATAAATTGGGCGTTAAAACCCTGTACTATCACAACACCCGTGATGGTGCGGATGATGCACAAAACGACCTAGCTGCAGCCGACGATTGTGCTGGCGGCGCTTGTAAAATCTAATTTTTCGAATGGGGCGAATGCCCCATTCTTGCTTGCTTTTTTCTGAGGTGGATATGGCTTACAGCACCTTTACTCGCACTAAAAACGATCAACTCAAAGAGCCGATGTTCTTTGGCCAATCGGTCAACGTCGCCCGTTATGATCAACAAAAACACCCTATTTTTGAAAAGTTGATTGAAAAACAACTATCTTTCTTCTGGCGCCCTGAAGAGGTGGATGTATCGCAAGATCGCATCGACTACAATGCGCTGCCTGATCATGAAAAACATATTTTCATCAGCAACCTTAAATACCAAACACTGCTTGATTCCATTCAAGGCCGCAGCCCAAACGTGGCGCTCTTGCCTCTGGTATCACTGCCTGAGCTAGAAACTTGGATTGAGACTTGGTCTTTCTCTGAGACCATTCACTCACGCTCTTATACCCATATCATTCGTAACATCGTCAACAACCCATCCATTGTGTTTGATGACATCGTCACCAATGAACATATTCTTGAGCGTGCCAAAGATATTGCGGGCTACTATGACGATCTCATTGAAGCCACCAACCTCTACCATCTCTATGGTGAAGGCAAACACGAAATCAAAGGCGAGACCGTTCGCATCAATCTGTTTGAGCTCAAGAAAAAGCTCTATCTTTGTTTGATGTCGGTAAATGCACTAGAAGCGATTCGCTTCTACGTTAGCTTTGCTTGCTCCTTTGCTTTTGCTGAGCGCGAGCTCATGGAAGGCAACGCCAAAATCATCAAACTGATTGCGCGTGATGAAGCGCTGCATCTTACCAGTACCCAGCATATGCTGAACTTAATGCGCACCGGTCAAGACGATCCAGAAATGGCTATCGTGGCCGCGCAAGTCGAGCAGCAATGCTTCGATCTCTTTAAAGATGCCGCAGAGCAGGAAAAAGAG
This sequence comes from Vibrio stylophorae, assembly GCF_921293875.1. Classification (NCBI taxonomy): domain Bacteria; kingdom Pseudomonadati; phylum Pseudomonadota; class Gammaproteobacteria; order Vibrionales; family Vibrionaceae; genus Vibrio; species Vibrio stylophorae. Next base: position 914,729 of record NZ_CAKLDI010000001.1, on the reverse strand, counting down.
TGGGCTGAGTACCTGTTCAAAGATGGCTCAATGATTGGTCTGAACAAAAATATTCTGTGTCAGTACATTGAATACATCACCAACCTGCGCATGCAAGCTGTGGGGCTAAAATCTGCTTATCCAGAGTCCACCAGCAATCCAATTCCTTGGATTAACACTTGGTTGAGCTCTGATAACGTGCAAGTTGCACCGCAAGAAGTGGAGATCAGCTCCTACCTTGTGGGTCAAATTGACACCGATATGAGCTCTGATGATCTCGGTGATTTTGAGCTCTAATGAAGATTGAATTTGAGCAGCAGACTGTTGCGCTTAGCAATCCTAAGCTGTCGATTTTAGACAACTTAGAGCAAGCGGGATTTGAGCTTGAATACCACTGCCGTGAAGGCGTATGCGGTGCTTGTCGCTGCCAGCTGCAATCAGGTGACGTCGAGCTGATGCAAACACCCCTAGCATTTACTATGCCGGGGGAGATTTTGCCCTGTATCTCACGTGCCAAAAGCACGCTGCGTTTGCAGTTTCAACGCACCCTCAGTAAAAAGCTCGATAAGGTAAGTTAACTCAAATTCACTTTTAAAAATCGCCAAAGCATTGGCGAAAATCGTCAAAAAGGCAGCAATGTGCTGCCTTTTTTAACTGGCCCTTCACCAAGGAAAACGTGAAGGTCAAAGCAACTTTTTAATTTATCAATAAAATCAATTCCGTACCCTATCAAGCGCACAGAAGCTCGCAACAAAAGCATGGACACTAAAGCAAAGAACAAGCAATGGAGGTGGTCATGTATGAATTGGGAATTTTGCTTTATCACACCCCGATGATCTGGCAAGCGGAAATGAGCCCTGAGATGGCGGCAGAGTTTTCACTTGAGCCCGATATCGCGGTGAGCTTAAAAGAGCTCAAACGCATCAGTCAGCGACAAATCCTATTGGCCTATCGCGACAAACAAGATCTGCGCGCCCTTCATCAACAGACTCTGCAAACCACCAATAGTGTCATTTATGGCGCCGGTATCGGTTTTCGTCAAAGCGCGGGAGAAGTGATCAAAACTGTACGAAAGATTTGCGGGCAGATCGTGCGTTTTCGCGGCTACCTGCGCTTTCATCAAGCCATTGCCGCTGCAGAAAATGGTTTTGCACTCAAGCTCAATCGTAATGGCGATTATTCAACAAAAATGCGCTATCACAATCATCGACAGCGCATCATTATTGAGAACGAAGTGCCCTTTGCGGAGCTCAAATATGGTTGGGTGATTGATCGCAGTGCGCTACCGGCGGTAGATGAATGTCATTAATCCGTTGCAGCGACTCAAACTGCCCAAACATCGGCCGCTCACTGTAATAGCGGCGCAACATATCTAGCACCACGGTCGCCGCCATTTTTCGCCAATCCTCAAAACCATACTGACGACGCGGTTGCAAATGTTGACCAAAATCCCCAGTTGGCGTTGCGATCGCCACCGTGATATCACCTTCATGCGATGGACCGATAGCCAAACCGATATCACTGCCGGTGCGCTCTTTTGCCGCCGTTGCCAAGGCCAAAGCCGCCGCCAGTGGATTTTGCTCTGCTAGCGTCAGCGGCGTATCTTGCGGCAAAACCCACGCCTGATTGAGGTTTTTACGCAGCGCAATATGGCTCGTCAGCCACTGGGCTAAGTAGCCGCCACTAAATTGCTCTGCTACGCCAAGACGGCACTGCGGCTGTTTTTCGGCAATTAAAAGCGCTAGCTGAGTGAGCAAATCATGGTTTTGCCCCACTAAATTATCGCCTAACCGGCGTGCAATTTGCTGCTCCACAATGGTGCGCGCCTGACCATCAGGACCAAATAATTTGACCTCGATAAATGGCAACGCTGAGCGATAGCCCAAGGTATAGGACGGCGGCAGACCTAAATCAGAAAAAGTTTGCTCCAATCCAGACTCAGACAGACCAAAGCTATAAAAACGCGAACAATAATGGTTGGTTGGGGTAAGTCTCTGACTTAAACGCGGCAGCACCTGCTGCTCCACCATTTTAAAAAATTCATGGGGTACACCCGGGGTAAAGAAAAACCAGCAGCCCTGTACCAAGTGAGCATAACCGCAAGCAGTTCCCACTGGGTTATCAAGCAGCTCTGCCCCTTCAGGCAACAAAGCTTGTTTAATATTGGCTGGAGGCATCTCCCGCCCCATCGCAGCATAGCGCTGACGCAAGGTCGTTAGCCAATGCTGGTTTTGCAGCAAAGGTAAGGAAAATGCTTCTGCAAAGGCAAGCGTACTATTGTCATCACTGGTTGGCCCAAGACCACCATTGACAATCACCACATCAAATTCAGTGGCCATCTGCGCCATCACAGCAGAAAGATCGCTTAAGCCATCCCCCACAGTGACACGTCGTGATAGTGGAAAACCCGACTCATAGAGCAGCTGACTTAACCATGCAGCATTGGTATCTGTGATATCTCCATGAAGTACCTCTTCACCGGTACTGAGCATGGCCAAACGTCCCATGATGTCGAATCCTTGCAGCAAAAAAACGACCCCATTTTTACCATAAAAGCGCATGCATGTCTGATGCTTTTCACTGCGCCTTATCACCCTTTATGAATGCATAAAATTTAAAGGATACATCTCGTGTAATTATTTATTTACGAGCATTTTATTTTGTAAATCGTAAATTACAGTGGACTTTCTTTTACAACTTTCATAAGGTGCACAATCACAGGGATTTATCTAAACAATTTCAGTTTTAGCAAACAATCCAACCAGAATGTACACTTTTTATGACAGGATGTTTCATGATTAGCAGTAAAACCTTTGGCAGTACCCTGATCATCGCTGGCACCACCATAGGCGCAGGAATGGTTGCGCTACCCATCGCCTCCGCTGGCCTTGGTTTTGGTACCGCGAGTTTAGTAATGCTCGGCCTTTGGTGCCTCACCAGCTATACCGCTCTGCTGATGGTTGAGGCGCATCAACACGCACCGCAAACAGCCACGCTGCATACCCTTTCTACTCAGTTTTTAGGCCGTTATGGTGCCTTGCTTGCAACATTTGCTACCCTGTTTTTGTTTTATGCCCTATGCGCTGCTTATATCGCAGGTAGCAGCGATCAACTCGCCCATAAACTCAGTGGCCAATGGCAACTTACGCCGCAATGGTGCGCGGTCATCGTGACCTTGTTGGTGGGTGCTATTGTCAGTCGTGGCGCGCAAGGTGTGGACTGGGTCAATCGTATTCTCTTTACAGCCAAATTAATTGCTTTGGTGGTGATGCTAAGCCTTCTCACACCAAACATCACCGGAGGTGCGCTACTTGAGCGCCCTGTCGCACAAGGCTTTGTCATCGCCTCACTGCCTGTGATTTTCACCTCTTTTGGTTTTCACGGCAGTATTCCATCTATCGTGCGCTATGTTGGCATTGAGCCGACGCGCCTGAAACGCATCTTCATTTGTGGCTCTGCGTTGCCTTTGGTGGTGTATATATTGTGGCAAATGGCCAGCCATGGCGTGCTCAGCCAAAACGACTTGATGAATAGCAAATCATCCAGTGAACTGGTGACCATGCTGAGCGCTGTATTAACCTCGCCTCGCGTCAGTCAAGCAGTAAGCATTTTTATTGACTTAGCACTGGCCACCTCATTTCTAGGTGTGAGTTTGGGGCTTTTTGATTTTCTTCGCGATCGCATTGGTGCCGATAACCGTCGCTTTGGCCGAACCATAGCTGCTGTACTGACCTTTGCGCCGCCACTGTGCTTTGCCCTCTTTTACCCAAAAGGCTTTGCTATGGCGCTGGGCTACGCCGCGATTGCACTCGCAATACTCGCCATTTTTATGCCGGTGGCACTGGTTTACCAAGCGCGAAAACTCAATTGCGATAGTTATCAAGTCCGCGGTGGCAACTTGGCATTAATCATCGTTACCCTTGCGGGTATTGCGATTGTTGGCTCGCAATTATTGCAAATGGCGAAGCTCATTCCTGCCGTGGGTTAATGGCTGTAGCGCATCGTTCATGTGCGTCTGAGATAAAAAGTGTGCATTTGGCACACTTTTTTTTGTGCCATCCCCACAGTTGACAGAAAAATTGAGAGAGAAGATGTAAGACCACTTGCGATTTCGTTGAAAATTTGGATACTTACGCGAGCATTTTTTAGCCCGCCTAACCTTCCTATTGATGGAGTTTTTGTGAAAGCACGATTTTTATTGCCTTTGTGTGCTGCATTTATTGCACCACAGACAATGGCTTATAGCTCGGTTTCTGTTGATGATCGCCTTGATCAAAACTGTGACACCCGTTACAGCTTGTACTGCCCAGAGCTTCCCAGCTTTCAATATGAACAACCTGAGACCATTGATAGCTTGGCGGTTGAGCCGCAAGATACGCTACCTCGCTATCTTGTGACCTCTGAAGAGACCGATTTTGACTACGTCAAAGAACAGACCTATACCATTTTAGGCTTGAGCGTGAGCACTGTTGCCTTGATGACACTGCTCCCTGAAAGCTTTACCAACTGGGACTCAGAGGATCGCTCTTTTTCCAACTTAGGTAAAAAGTGGAAAGATAACGTCAAAGCCGGCCCAGTTTGGGACAAAGATGACCATGTCCTGAACTATATTGCGCACCCATACTTTGGCGGTGTTTATTACACCGTCGCCCGCCATGCTGGCTATAACGAATTCCAATCCTTTGGTTACTCTTTCATCATGTCGACCTTCTTCTGGGAATATGGTGTTGAGTCCTTTGCTGAAGTGCCATCTATTCAAGATATTATCGTGACACCTTTTTGGGGTGCCGTGGTCGGTGAATGGATGTATCAAACCGAGCTTGATATTGTTGCCAATGGCGGTGAAGTGCTTGGCAGCGAATGGCTAGGGAGCACCAGCTTGTTCTTCTTAAACCCTGTGGGTCATATCCATTGGTGGGTTACAGATATTTGGCGTGACAACAGCGTGTCACTGACATACAACCCATGGTTTGACAACCAAGAGTTTGCTGAGCAAGCCTATAAAATGGGTGTAGAAGAGTACGATGAGTTCGTCGGTTTGAAATTTAGCTTCCGCTTCTAAACTTTCACTTCTAAACAGCCGAATCACAGCAATCTAAAAAGCCAAGTTGTTTGTAACTTGGCTTTTTTATTACCTGATTTTTTTGATTTAGTGAAGTGGTTCAATGTGCAGCGCTGATGCACCAAACCATCGACGACAGCGGTCTAAAAAGAGCCCATAGGCCACGCCAAGCAAGCTACAAACTACCGCGTTGATCAGCACCGCCATCACCACCTGCGACGGCGCTGCGCCGATACTCAGTAAGATCAAGGCATACACAGGCGATTGAAAGGTGACAAAAGCACATAGATCGGCCATTTGCATCGCATAAGGATGGCTAAAATGTTTCGCTTGGCGCATCCAGGCATCGCGATAACAACCATAGGGCCAAGCAATCAGTAAATTCACAGGGATCGCCAGTAATCGCGACGACAAAGATTGCTGAAAGCTCAAGCCTGAAATCAGCACTTCAATCGCCATGCCGGTGACAAAACAAAAGACCACCATGGCAAACATATCGGCAGCAATGCCACGCGCACGAAGAGAGAATAACTGCGTCATTTTCTATCCCTAGATAAAACAACTAACAATCTAAATTGAGATTGATATTTTTACGAATTAAATCATTAAACATGCAGTTTATGGTGTTGATTTATTATTCTTTTTTCTATTTTTCATCCAGTTATCGGTTATTTATCACCATTTAATTCGGTGTTTTCTTTCCTCGTGTCCAAACCCGTGCCCTGTTACACTTAGCGCAACATTTTGTGAATGAGTTATCCCATGACCACACTTTCTGACTTTGTTCAGCAACCAGAATTACAACAACAGCTGCTTTCCGAATCGCAAATTCACGGGGTGATCACCGCACTGGCTTGCGCGCCGCATCCTATTGATCCACAGGAGTGGTTTTCTCTACTATGGGGCGGCGAGGAGCAATCCCCTTTTACCTCCAGTGAAGCGCTTGAGCAGTTTGCCAACCTTATCGTGCAATTGTGGAATGAAAATCGCGCCACATTGCTTCAGGGACAATGGCAGTGGCCAGAAAGCTGCGCCTTAGATGAAGAAGCCTTGATCAACGATGAAACCCAAGCCTTTGCTGAAGGCTTTTTGCAAGGCTGGCAGATTTGCCAAGATGATTGGTATAACCTCATTGGTGAAAGCGAAGCCACCAACCAAATGGTGGGCGGTTGCTTACTCGCCTTTAGCCTGTTTTGTGAGCCTCAGGCTGCAATTAACGAGCTGGTAAGCCAAGGCATTGAAAATGTGGATGAGCAGTTCCACGAGCTCTTTCAATCCACGCCAGAGCTGCTCAATGGCCTGACCTATCTTGGGCAGCAATTGGTGGACGCAGCGCAAGATAGCGACCAATAATCGCATCAGCCATCCACAAAAAAACCGAAGCCTGTGCTTCGGTTTTTTTATGCAAATAAGTTATCGAGGAGAAAACCTTAGGCGTTGCCCTGCACCTTCATTTTAAGTTCAGCTGCAAAGTTGAGCATGCGATTAAGTGGCACTAAAGCTTTATCGCGAAGCTTGGCATCAACATGGATTTCATGCGCCACACCACCCTGCTCAAGCGCTGTTTGAATCGCCTTAAGACCATTCATTGCCATCCAAGGACAGTGCGCACAGCTTCGACAAGTCGCGCCATTACCCGCCGTTGGCGCTTCATACAATGTTTTTTCAGGCACCGCTTGCTGCATTTTATAGAAGATGCCTTTATCCGTGGCTACAATCAGCTTTTGTTGCGGCAGTGCTTTAGCCGCAGCAATGAGCTGGCTGGTTGAGCCAACCGCATCCGCCATTTGCACCACACTGGCTGGCGATTCTGGGTGAACCAAAATGGCAGCATCCGGATGTAGCGCTTTCATCTCACGCAATGCTTTGGCCGAGAATTCATCATGCACCACACACTCACCTTGCCAAAGCAGCATGTCGGCGCCCGTTTGTTTTGCTATATAGCTACCTAGATGGCGATCTGGCCCCCAGATAATCGATTTCTCTTCACTATCTAGATGTTCGACAATTTCAAGGGCAATGCTTGAAGTCACGATCCAATCTGCGCGCGCTTTAACCGCTGCAGAAGTGTTGGCATAAACCACCACGGTATGCTCTGGATGCGCATCACAAAATGCAGTGAACGCCGCTTCAGGACAGCCCAAATCTAAGGAGCATTCAGCGCCTAAATCTGGCATCAGCACCGTTTTTTCTGGGGTTAGTATTTTTGCCGTTTCCCCCATAAAGCGAACCCCAGCCACAATTAAAGTGGTCGCAGGATGCTCGTTACCAAAACGCGCCATTTCCAAAGAATCAGCCACGCAGCCACCAGTAGCTTCGGCAAGCGCTTGAATCTCAGGATCGGTGTAGTAGTGGGCAACTAAAACTGCATTTTTCTCGAGCAAAAGACGCTTAATATCGGTGATATGTTCTGCTTTTTGCTGCTCAGATAGCTTGGCGGGTTTTGGTGGAAATGGGTAAATCGTTTGCGATGGTGCTGGTACTATGTGCTGGCTCATTCCTTTGCCTATGGTCTTTAGCGATGCTCGTGCGATTATACACTGCCTCAGGCGCGAATTTCACCATCTCGGTGGTTTTACCGACAAATTTCCCCTTTCATGTTCAGGCGACATCAATGCGTGGCACCTTGCGCAAGGCACGCTAGTTCAGCAAGTTTAAACAAAAACGGTGACCCTCAGGCCACCGTTTTTTTGCAATCCCTCATCCCATGGATAGGCATTACATTCATTCAATTGTTCAATACGCAATTAGTATACGATTACTGCGCGACGGTTTTGCGCGTAAGCTTTTGCATTTTGACCAAGAACGAGTGGTTTCTCTTCACCGTAGCTAACGATAGAAAGCTGCGCGCTTGGAACACCTAGGCTTTGTAGGTAGGCAACAACTGCTTTTGCACGACGCTCGCCAAGTGCGATGTTGTACTCAGGCGTACCGCGCTCATCTGCGTGACCTTCAACAGTCACATTTACGTTTGGATAAGCTTTCAAAAATTCAGCGTGTGCAGCAAGCATGTTTGCATACTCAGGTTGAATTTCTGCGTTATCGAACGCAAAGAATACAGTGTTGGTTTGAGACAATTCAGCAATCATTTCCGCTTCAGTTGGTACAACTGACTCTTCAACAATTGTCACTTGCTCAGTGTTTTCAGTTGTGCCAGTTGCAGTTGTATCTTCAGTTGTTGAACAAGCTGCAAGCGTCATTACTGGTAGCGCAATCGCTAGGCCCTTAAAAAATTTAGAAAGTTGCATGATATTTCCTTGTATTCCTTTAAACGCGATTCGTTGCAAGCATCAATCAGTTCGCTTGTAACGCTCACTATTCTACACCGATATTCGGCTTAAAAATTCAAAATACTAGATAAACCTATCCAGTATTTTGTACTCAAATTTACCATCTATCCTGCTGCAAATGAATGACTCAACACTATTTCAGTTTAGCGAGCGCTTCTTTTGCTTGTTTTGCTGTGGCACTTTCTGGATATTGGCTGACCACTTGCTGTAAATATTGTTTGGCTTTGCCTTTATCACTACTGCGATAAATCAAACCCAGCTTCAATAATGAATCAGCACGTTTGGATGATTGCGCATCATTAACCACGGATTGGAAGTGCGCAACCGCAGACTGCCCCTGACCTTTGGCAAAGTAAATTTGCCCTAACCAGTAGTGCGCGTTACTGCTGTAGCTTGATTTTGGATAATCCTTTAGAAATTGATTAAAGGCCTGAATTGCACCATCAAAATCTTTTTTCTCAAGCACCAATGCAACCGCATGGTCATAGGATTCATTTTCCGACAAGTTACTGCTGTAGTTACCCGCTGGCGTTTCAGTTTTTGCTGCTGCCGCTGGCGCTTGTTGGCTGAGCTGATCCAACTCACGGTAGAGATCGCGCTGACGATCCACCACTTGTTTCAGTTGGTAAGAGTTCTGCTCAACCATACCACGAAGCTGATCCACTTCGCCGGAAAGCTGTTGTAGTTGACGCTGCATATCAAGTTGAACTTGATTGCGCGCTTCCAATAAGCGCTCAATGCGCTCAAGGCTTGAGCCTGACGTTCCTGTTACATCCGTAACCGGTGCTGGTGCGGCGACCACAGGGGTCGCCGCACTCATCAGTAACGCCAAGACAAGCGGCTGTCTTTTGTTACTTTTCATCTTTTTGCCTAATCGTCGATTAGTATGCAATCACACCGCGACGGTTTTTCGCGTATGCTGCATCGCCTTGACCTAGAACTAGCGGCTTCAATTCACCATAGCTTACGATTGAAAGCTGCGCACTTGGTACACCGAGGCTTTGAAGGTATGCAACAACGGCTTTTGCACGGCGCTCGCCAAGGGCAACATTGTACTCAGGGGTGCCGCGCTCATCAGCGTGACCTTCAATGATAACATTCACATCTGGATATGCTTTCAAAAAATCAGCGTGCGCTGCAAGCATATTTGCATATTCTGGCTGAATTTCTGCATTGTCAAATGCAAAAAATACTGTATTGGTTTGAGATAGTTGCTCGATAAGCTCTTGCTTAGTTGGCTGTTGTACAATCTCAGTTTTAGGAGTGTCAACCACTGGTGGCTGCTCTTCAGGTTTCTCAGTGTTAGTACAAGCTGCTAGTGCCAATACTGGTAGCGCAATCGCCAATCCCTTGAAAAATTTAGAAAGTTGCATGTTGTTTCCTTATATTGCTTTAAACGCGATACGTTACAAGAACGGTGACCATGCTGGTGCGCGAACACGACCATTGGTTGCTGGTAAGCGAGCCTTGAAACGTCCATCAATGGACACCAAAGAGAGCACATTGTTTTTGCCATAAACGGAGCTATAGATAATCATAGTGCCATTCGGAGCAATACTTGGTGACTCGTCTAAGAGCGTCTTAGTTAAAATCTGGACAGCGCTGGTGCCTGAACTTTCGTCTAGACTTTGCTTCGCGAGATTAAAGCCACCCGCATTACGATTCACCATCACCATATATTGACCATCAGGTGTAATCTGACCGCCTTGGTTCTGGCTACCTTCCCAAGTTAATCTACGGGTCTGTCCGTCCGCTAAATTTACTTGATAAATTTGAGGTTGACCACCCCGGTCCGAGGTGAAGATAAGAGACTTTCCGTCTGGATCCCAAAATGCTTCGGTATTGTTTGCACGACCATGCGTGACTTGGGTCAACTTCTTGGTTTTTAAATCTAAAATATAGATTTGCAAGCTCCCACTTTTAGATAAAACCATGGCCAGCTTGCTGCCATCTGGTGAGAACTGTGGCGAACCATTGTGGCGCGGAAATGATGAAACCAATTCACGTTTGCCACTGTAGAGGTCTTGAATAAAAAGCTGTGAGCGGCGGTTTTCAAAGCTCACATAGGCCAATTTTCGACCATCTGGTGACCAGGCTGGTGACATGATTGGCTCGCGCGATTGCACCACCAAACGCTCGTTGTAACCATCATAATCGGCAACGCGCAATTGGTAAGGATAACGCGCGCGATCATCCACCACGACATAAGCAATATGGGTACGAAACGCCCCACGAATGCCTGTCAGTTCTTCAAACACGAGATCCGAAATACGGTGGGCATAGGTGCGCGCCTGCTTATTGGGCAAATCGCGCACAATGTTGTTGAGCAGAACATGGTCACGCACCGTAGTGGTAGTGCCATCAGCCGCTACTTCTGTGGTTTGCCCGCCGGTATTTTTGCCGCGAACCGCATCAATCAGCTGATAATGCACGGTATAGTTACCATCGGCTTGCTGGGTAATTTTACCCGTGACGATGGCGTCAATACCGCGATCAGTCCACTCGGAAAAATTAATATACTGATCAGGATATGGAGTACGCGGTAAATTACTTGTTGCCACTGGGCTAAAGTAACCACTGCGCTGCAGATCCATGGCGACGATTTTCGCAATGTCCTGAGTCATCGGCTTGGTGCCTTCAAACTGGAATGGCACCACGGCAATAGGACGCGCTGAATCAACCCCCTTGGTAATGACGATTTCCAATTCAGCATGGGCTTGAAGTGCAAACATGCTTATCAGCAATACCCATGGTTTTAACCAATGCTTTAACATCGTGGTTCCTTCTTACTCTGGCTCAACGGTTAAATTAATTGAGCGTAGTTGTTCGATCACTTTCGGATCTTTTGGCATCGGAAAGCTGCCAACTTTATATACGGCCGCTTGCGTCGCACGACATAAAGAATCATTGCCACCACGAACTTGCATATCCGTCATCAAACCATTCTTTGCTAATCGCAAACGGATTTTACATTCTTGTCCGCGAAAACGCTCTTCAATCAAGAGATTATTCATGATGAGGTCACGGTAGATAGCCGCATAACGTGCAATTTCACTGTTGACCTGTTGACCGCGCGCTTGGTTTCGCCCCGCTTGCTCGGTCTCGAGTCCTTCCATCATGGCTGCCAGTGCGGCATCTTGCTCTTTTTGTTTGCGCGCAGCCTCGGCTGCTTTACGTTTAGCTTCGGCTTTGCGTTTTTCTGCTGCTTTACGCTCTGCTTCAGCTTTTCGCTTGGCTTTTTCCGCAGCTTTTCGCTCAGTCTCAGCTTTACGTTTGGCTGCTTCTGCCGCTTTTTGTTCAGCTTCAGCTTTACGTTTTGCTTGCTCAGCAGCTTTTCGTTCTGCGTCTGCTTTTTGTTTCGCAGCTTGCTGTACTGCGATCTCTTTTTGTCTTTTCTGTTCAGCTATTTTAGCGGCTTCTTGCGCGCGTTTTTCTTCCGCTAACTGTTCTTTTTTACGCTTTTGTGCTTCACGTGCATCACGCTCTGCTTTTAGGCGCTCTTTCTCAAGGCGCTTGGTTTCTTCCTCTGCCGCTTTGCGTTTTTGCTCTAAAGCAGCCGATTGGTTTTCAAGCTCTTTAATCCTTGCCTTCTCTTTTCGCTCTGCCGCCGTTCGTTTTTGCTGAATTTCACGCGCTTGGCGCTCAACATCAGCACGCGAAATCACCACGGCTTTGACATTCTCGCCTGCGAGCAATGTATGTTTTTGCTCCGCATTAAAATAAGAGGCTAAAAACAGCGCAAGCGCCAGCCCAGCATGCAGCAATACTGAGAGAATAATGGCAAAGGTCAGATTGTTGTCTTTATCCATGCTTTAAGCTGCAGGCTCCGTCATCAATCCCACGGACTCGACACCCGCTTGAGTCAAAATATTCAGTGCATCAATAATGCCTTGATAAGGGGTGTTTACATCACCACCTACCATCACATTGGATTTAGGTTTCAGCGACAAAGCCGCTTTCACTTGCAGCGCCATCTCCTGGGCAGTCACAGGGATTTTATCGCCGCCATCAATACTGATGCGATAGCGACCATCGGCAGAAACTTCCACAATAATAAAGCTACTTTCACCACTTTTATCGGCAATATCTGCGGCTGTTTTTGCATCACTAGAGGTGGGTAGTTGTACGTCCACACCTTGGGTAATAAATGGCGCTGTCACCATAAAGATAATGAGCAGTACCAACATCACATCGATGTAGGGCACCACATTGATCTCTGCGGTCATCTTACGACGCTTATATTGATACCCCATGACTTACTCCTGAACAGAGGATGCTTGGCGGTGAAGAATACTTGCGAACTCTTCCATAAAGGTGCCATAAGCATGCTCAAGATGAGTCACTTTCACGGTGAGACGGTTATAGAACATCACGGCAGGAATCGCCGCAAATAGACCCATCGCAGTTGCAATCAAGGCTTCTGCAATCCCTGGTGCAACCATGTTTAGGGTCGCTTGTTTCACTGCGCCCAGCGCAACAAAGGAGTGCATGATGCCCCATACGGTACCAAATAGACCGATATATGGACTGATAGAGCCGACGGTGGCTAAAAATGGCAGGCCAGCTTCCAGCTTTTCAACCTCACGAGAAAAAGCAACACGCATGGCGCGGCTAGTCCCTTCCATCACATATTCAGGTGATTGACTATTATGACGATGCAGACGGGCAAACTCTTTAAAGCCTGCGTGGAAAATTTTCTCAGCGCCCGTAATGTGATTACTACGTGCATTCACTTCTTGGTATAACTGCGCAAGATCAATGCCAGACCAAAAACGTTCATCAAAACGCTCGCTACGACGCTTCGCTTCGCCGAGTGCTTGGCTTCGCTTAATAATCATTGCCCAAGAGACAATCGAAAAAAGGACCAAAATCAACATCACCAACTGCACAAGCAAGCTGGCTTCAAAGATCAGTTTGATAATGGATAGTTCACCGGTTGGTTCAGGATTCACGATTCAACTCCGCAATAATCGTTGTAGGTATGGCAACAGGTTTGGTCTTTTTGGGGTTAATGCAGGCTACCTGAACATTGGCGCGACACAAGCACTGGCCAGCAGAATTAACCAAAGTTTGACAAAATTCAATGGCAACTCGGCGCATATGGGTTACTTCAGTAACAACTTCCAACGCATCATCTAAACGCGCGGGTTGGATGAAATCAATCGACATATGATTGACCACAAAAGCGATATCCTGTGCTAGGAGCGGCTCTTGTGTGACACCTTTTGCGCGTAAAAATTCAGTTCGCGCACGCTCAAAGAACTTAAGGTAATTGGCATGGTAAACCACACCTCCGGCATCTGTGTCTTCATAATAGACACGCACCGGCCAAGAAAATGAAGGAATTGCCATAAGCCTATTGATATCCCTATGTAAATTGGGCTCATACTATACCTAAGTTGGCAATAATTGGTAAAGAATCTAGGCGGGAAAGCGTTGTAGTTGCCGAGAAATAGCGCAAGCGGTCACTCTTTTATGACCGCTTGCAGTATTTTCATCCAATTACAAAAAGTACAGGCATGTGAAGCAAAGATACACAGGCCATGCAATGAAAGGAGAAAAAATAAGTTGCCAATACCAGCGCTGCGGAAAAAAACCGACGGCGTGGATCATACCGATACAGACAGCCCAAATCAGGCCAATACCACGTATCACATTAAAACCACCGATCGATTCTGCAAACGCGACGGGATCCCACATCACCAGCGCCATAAATACAGTAGCGCCGATAAATGAAATTATCCGCCATGGAAAGGCAGAAATGGCTCGATGATAATCATCGAGCCGATTTGTAAAGGCATTAGGCGTCATTGCCAGATTGCTCGTCTTTGTCCATCGCTTCACTTTGCTCTAGCCAAAGTGCGTTGATAATACCAAATGAGCAAGCCAATAGTACGCCCAAAATCCATGCAAAATACCACATCGTTTCGTCTCCTTTGGCTTAGTACAATGACGTTTTATTGTCTTCGATAAACTTGTTATCCAAACGACCAAACATTTTGGCGTAACACCAAGTGGTGTAACCAAGAATGATTGGCACAAAGATAGCAGCCGCAATCGTCATGATGCTCAAAGTGAGCTGACTTGAGGTTGCATCCCACATAGTCAAGCTGTGGTTCGGGAAAGTGATTGATGGCATCACAAATGGGAACATTGCAAAACCAGCCGTCAAAATAATCCCAGCAAGTGCCAAGCTTGAAGTCAGGAAGCTCCAACCACAACGCTCAAAGCGTGATAGCACAACTGTTAGTAGTGGCATCACTACGCCCAGTGCTGGCGCAATCCACAGTGCAGGCATGGCATTGAAATTATCAAACAACGCGCCTTTAGCCATGGTGACTTCTTTCAGTAGTGGGTTTGATGCAGCATTTAGGTCTAACTCACCAACAATGCGGAAAGCTTCCAAGTGATATGCCCAAACACCAGCCAATGCAAAGCACACCGCGGTACCTAGCGCAGTTAGTTGAGCCACTGTACGTGCACGGCTGTGTAGCGCATCTGTGGTTTTCATCTGTAGCCAAGTTGCACCTTGGGTCACAATCATCAGCAAGCTCACCACACCGCACAACAATGCAAATGGATTAAGCAAACCAAAGAAGCTGCCCGTGTATTTTGGAATCAACAATTCACTCAACTGGAACGGAACGCCTTGCATCAGGTTGCCAAAAGCAACACCGAAGATCACTGGTGGTACAAAACCACCAACAAACAGACCCCAGTCCCACATGTTACGCCAGCGTGGATCTTCAATTTTAGAGCGGTAATCAAAACCAATTGGACGGAAGAATAATGCCGCCAAGGTTAGAATCATCGCTACATAGAAGCCTGAGAACGCTGTTGCGTAGACCAAAGGCCAAGCGGCAAATAGTGCACCACCTGCGGTGATCAACCAAACTTGGTTACCATCCCAGTGCGGTGCCACTGAGTTAATCATCACGCGGCGTTCATTGTCACTTTTGCCAATCACAGGGATGAGAGCACCCACCCCCATATCAAAGCCATCAGTCACAGCGAAACCAATCAGTAGGACACCAACCAGTACCCACCAGATAAAGCGTAAAATTTCATAATCAAACATGCTGTCTCTCCTTGATTAAGCTTCTACTGTGCGATCAGCACCAGATTGCTGACGCTTCGCCGCTTCTTGTTCAAAGTGATAACGCCCTGTTTTTAGGCTACTTGGACCTAGGCGTGCAAACTTGAACATCAAGTAGAGTTCGGCAATTAAGAACAAGGTGTAAAGGCTACAGATCGCCACGATGGAGAAGATGATGTCGCCTTTCGCCAGCTGTGATGCAGCTAGATGTACAGGCAGCACCTCACCTACGGCCCATGGCTGACGGCCATATTCGGCAACAAACCAACCAGCTTCAATCGCAATCCATGGCAATGGAATGCCGTATAGCGCAGCTTTAAGCAGCCATTTTTTATCACCAATACGGTGACGACAAGTCTGAATAAAGGCTGCGCCAAAGATACCGAGCATCAAGAAACCACAGCCCACCATGATACGGAAGCTCCAGAACAATGGTGCAACATGTGGAATCGAATCTTTTGCTGCGGCTTGAATTTGTGCGTCAGTAGCATCTACCACCTTATCGGTGTAAGCCTTGAGCAAGAAGCCGTAACCCAAATCATCTTTTACATTGTTAAATGCAGCGATGTTTTCAGGTGTGCGCTCACCAGCGCGAAGCTTCTCAAGCAAATCATAGGCAACGATACCATTACGAATACGACCTTCATGCTCAGTCACAAGATCACGTAAACCTGTTACTTGGGTATCCAAAGAACGCGTTGCGATGATACCCATCAAATAAGGAATCTTAATCGCATAATCGGTTTCCATGGTCTCTTGGTTCGGGAAACCAACCAGAGTAAAGGCAGCTGGAGCAGGCTCTGTGTGCCACTCAGCTTCAATCGCTGCAAGTTTGGTTTTTTGCACATCACCCAACTCGTAGCCAGATTCATCACCCAGCACGATAGTTGAAAGAATGGCAGCCATACCAAAAGATGCGGCAATGGCAAAAGAGCGACGCGCAAACGCAAGGTCACGGCCTTTCAACATATAGTATGAGCTGATACCAAGAATGAACATGGCACCAGTGGTGTAACCAGAAGCCACGGTGTGAACGAATTTCACCTGTGCCACTGGGTTAAAGATCACCTCAGCAAAGCTCACCATCTCCATACGCATGGTTTCAAAGTTGAACTCTGCGCCCACTGGATGTTGCATCCAGCCGTTGGCAATCAAAATCCACAATGCAGAGAAGTTTGAGCCGAGTGCCACAAGCCATGTCACCGCCAAGTGTTGACGTTTAGACAGACGATCCCAACCAAAGAAGAATAGGCCAACAAAAGTTGATTCAAGGAAGAAAGCCATTAAGCCTTCGATGGCGAGCGGGGCACCAAAGATGTCACCCACATAGTGTGAATAGTATGACCAGTTAGTCCCGAATTGGAACTCCATGGTCAAGCCGGTAGCAACGCCCAGTGCGAAGTTAATCCCAAATAGCTTGCCCCAGAATTTAGTCATGTCCTTATAGACTTGCTTCCCGGTCATTACATAGACCGACTCCATAATGGCAAGTAGAAATGCCATACCCAGAGTCAGGGGAACAAATAGAAAGTGATACATGGCGGTCATGGCAAACTGCAGCCGTGACAGCTCTACGATTTCACTCATCATTGCGACTCCTTAATTGTCAGCTGACTGACGCCTAGATGCTTTATCAATAAACACCGTAGCTAAGAAAATATTTTGTAGCAGTTAAGGAGATAACAGTTTGGTTGTTTTTGTAAACGCAAAGTTCACACTCACCAATTTTTGTTAAAAAACCGTTACAAAACGCGATTCAATTTACGCCTCATCTTACCGCCTTTCAAAGGCAGCGGCAAAGCATTTGCCACACAAATTTCCATGATAAAAATCAAAAATCACTCGAGAGAAATGTGACATTCAACCAAACACTTGATCTAAATCAATTTGAGGCCTGTGCTATTTTACAGAACTAATGAGGAAAATATTGATAGGAGGATTTTACAAAGCGAGGATGGCGTTAAAATAGCAAGTTATTTTTCTATCAATTAGATACAAAAAAGCAAAATTAAATTTTAAATTGACCAACAAGCCAATGCCAAACTTAAGGAATGCCTACTATATCATACTAATTTCAGCGCTATTTGCATGAATTTCTTTTGCTTTATGCCTCGCCCTCATTGTGTCGATAACAATTTATGAAGGTATCTCTTAAATTTAAGAAAATATGGCACGCAATTACAGAAGCAGAAGCAGAAGCAGAAGCAGAAGCAGAAGCAGAAGCAGAAGCAGAAGCAGAAGCAGAAGCAGGCATCATAGCCGCAAGGTTATCGACCAAAAAAACGGGAATGATGACATTCCCGCATTGATCTGATTAATGGGTTATTTGCTATCAGGTTGCGTGATACCAAAATGCAGATAAGCACGAGGCGTCGCGATACGCCCGCGCGGAGTACGCTGTAAAAAGCCTTGCTGAATCAAATAAGGCTCTAGCACATCTTCAATGGTTTCTTTCTCTTCACCAATAGCGGCGGCAACGTTATCCAAACCCACGGGGCCACCCATAAATTTATCGATGATCGCCATCAGTAGCTTACGGTCCATATAATCAAAACCGCAGGGATCCACATCAAGCATCCCTAGCGCTTGCGCAGCCACATGCTGATCAATTACCCCTTGGTTTTTCACCTCAGCAAAGTCGCGAACACGACGCAAAAGTCGGTTGGCAATACGCGGCGTACCGCGGGCACGACGGGCAATCTCTAATGCCGCATCCTCGTTCATGTTCAAATTTAAGCAGCGGCCGCTACGTTCCACAATAAATTGCAGATCCTCAACCTTGTAGTACTCCAAGCGCTGCACAATCCCAAAACGATCGCGAAGCGGCGAAGTAAGAGAGCCTGCTCGCGTCGTCGCGCCAATCAAGGTAAAGGGTGGCAGATCAATTTTAATGGAGCGCGCTGCAGGGCCTTCGCCAATCATAATATCAAGCTGATAATCTTCCATGGCGGGATAGAGCACCTCTTCCACCGCTGGACTAAGACGATGGATTTCATCAATAAACAGCACGTCATTGGCTTCAAGATTGGTAAGTAAAGCGGCCAGATCCCCCGCCTTTTCAAGCACTGGTCCAGAGGTGGTTCGAATATTCACCCCCATCTCATTGGCGACGATATTCGCCAACGTGGTTTTACCCAATCCTGGCGGACCAAAAATCAGTAGATGATCCAGCGCTTCATGACGAAGCTGGGCAGCCTTAATAAAGATCTCCATCTGCTCACGAACGTGATCTTGACCTTGATAATCGGCCAATAGCTTTGGCCGAATAGCGCGGTCAATCACCTCTTCATCAATGCGAGGTGCTGCTGAAATAATACGATCCGCTTCAATCATGGAATAAATCTAACCCTTCCCTTTAAACCATAGAACGCAATGCTTCGCGAATCAGATCTTCGCTGCGCATATCGTCTTTCGCCACGGCTTTCACCACTTTTTCAGCTTGTGCTGGCTTATAGCCTAAGGCGACCAAAGCGCTGATCGCTTCTTGCTCTGCACTATCAAGCATCAATGGGTCATCATGACCGGCAAAACCTGCCATATCCGCAGCTGGGGTAAAGAGGTCAACGCCGCCCCAACCTTTTAGACGGTCTTTTAGCTCAACCACCAAACGCTCTGCCGTTTTTTTGCCGACACCTGGAATTTTTACCAAAGCGGAGGTATCTTCGCGCTCGACACATTGCACAAATTGGCTGGCATTCATCGCCGATAAAATGGCTAATGCCAATTTCGGTCCCACACCATTGGCTTTGATCAACTCACGAAAAAGTGCGCGCTCTTGCTTGTGGTTAAAGCCAAAAAGCAGCTGTGCATCTTCGCGCACCACAAAATGGGTATAGATCACCACAGGCTGACCACACTCAGGCAATGAATAGAAACAGCTCATGGGAAGCTGGACTTCATAACCAACCCCACCCACATCAATTAATACTTCAGGGGGCTGTTTTTCGAGTAGTTCACCGCGTAGTCGACCAATCACATTCTTTCTCTTCTGGAGTTACACAATTGCGGCTAAGAATAATCAAGGACTGGATAAATATCCAGCCTTTGTTAAGAAAAGCGCGAGTTCAGCCACGAACCCGATGAGCATAGCGCCATAAAAAAACGCCGCATATCAGATGCGGCGTTTTTCAATCAAAACCAATTAGGCTTTGGCTTTTTTACGCTTGTCTGTCACTTGCCATTGGCCATCGACATAGAGCGCAGTCCAACCTGAAGGCTTACCATCATCTTCAGTGCGCACATAGTTCTCTTTGCTCTTACGGCTAAAGCGAACAACAGCAGGACGACCATCAGGATCCTTGGCTGGCGCGGTTGCGAGATACTGATATTTCTCAGGCAAACGGTCAACAAAGCGAGCCAACTCAGACACTAATGGTGCGCGGGTTTCACGCGATTTCGGGAAATTATGCGCTGCCATAAACAGGCCAGAAGCCCCATCGCGTAGCACAAAATATGCATCCGAGTTTTCGCATGGTAATTCAGGGAAATGCACTGGATCTTCTTTTGGCGGTGCAACTTCACCATTTTTCAGGATCTTACGGGTGTTTTTGCAAGTATCGCTGGTGCAATCCATGTATTTACCGAAACGACCATTTTTCAGCACCATATCTGCGCCGCACTTATCACACTCCACCACGGGGCCATCATAACCCTTGAGCTGGAATTGACCTTGCTCAATCACATAGCCTTCACAGCTTGGATTGTTACCACACACGTGCAGTTTGCGCTGCTGGTCGATCAAATAAGCATCCATCGCCATATCACAGATAGGGCAACGTTTTTTCGCGCGAAGTGCTGCGGTTTCAACATCTTCTTCAAGAATGTTGATCACCCCTTCCTCATCCATCAAGTTGATGGTGGTTTTGCAGCGCTCTTTCGGTGGCAATGCATAACCCGTACAACCGAGGAAAACCCCAGTGGATGCCGTGCGAATGCCCATTGGACGCGCGCAGGTTGGGCAAGCGATATCGGTGATCACGATATGGTTTGGCTTCATGCCACCATCGCTCTCTTCGCCTTCCGCTTTTTCTAAATCTTTTGAGAAATCACCAAAGAACTGATCGAGTACATCTTTCCAATTGGCTTCGCCATCAGCCACTTCATCAAGACGCTGCTCCATACGCGCGGTAAAGCTGTAATCGAGCAGATCGTTAAAGCTCTCATCGAGACGATCGGTGACGATCTCACCCATCTTTTCAGCGTAGAAACGGCGCTGTTCAACACGCACATAGCCACGATCTTGAATCGTTGAGATGATTGATGCGTAGGTCGATGGGCGACCAATACCACGCTTTTCAAGCTCTTTGACAAGCGCCGCTTCAGTAAAGCGCGCAGGTGGCTTAGTAAAGTGCTGCTTTGGATCAAGCTGCTCAAGTGCCAATGTGTCACCCACAGCAACCATTGGCAAAATGATATCTTCGTTTTTGCCCAGTGGACGTTGGACACGTGTCCAACCATCAAAACGTAGCGTGCGACCTTTGGCTTTCAGGGTAAACTCACCCGCTTTCGCGGTAATGGTAGTGGAGTCATACTCAGCGGCTGTCATTTGACATGCCACAAATTGACGCCAAATTAATTGATAAAGTTTAACCGCATCTGCGTCCACACCTTCAATTTGGCTATCGAGCACATTGACATCAGAAGGACGAATCGCTTCGTGCGCTTCTTGCGCATTGGCTTTGCTACCAAAGACCACAGGCGCGGCTGGCAAGTATTTATCGCCAAAGTTCTCGCCAATGTAATCACGCACCGCATTGACAGCATCTTGGCTCAAGTTGGTTGAGTCAGTACGCATGTAGGTGATGTAACCTGCCTCATACAAGCGCTGAGCAAGCATCATGGTCTTTTTCACGCCATAGCCCAAACGGGTACTCGCCGCTTGTTGCAAGGTCGAGGTAATAAATGGTGCGCTAGCTTTGCTCTTGGTTGGACGCGCTTCACGCTCAATCACTTCAATCGCAGCTTTCGCAATGGCGGCAACCGCCGCGTCGGACTCAGCTTTGTTGCGTGGTCGATATTCTTGACCCGCTTGCTTGGTCACTTGCAGGCGAAGGGCTTCACTGCTAGCCAAGGTATCTGCGTGCAGATCCCAAAACTCTTCTGGATTAAAGGCTTTAATTTCGCGCTCACGTTCAACCAGCAGCTTTACCGCAACCGACTGAACGCGACCTGCAGACAAACCGCGCGCTAATTTTTTCCATAGCAATGGCGACACCATAAAGCCCACCACGCGGTCAAGAAAACGGCGCGCTTGCTGCGCATCGACGCGGTCTTGATTAAGCTCACCCGGATTTTCAAAGGCTTGCTGAATCGCGTTTTTGGTAATTTCGTTAAACACCACGCGCTTATAGCGATCATCATCGCCGCCAATGAGCTCGCGTAAATGCCATGCAATCGCTTCTCCCTCGCGGTCCAAATCCGTTGCGAGGTAAACGTAATCTGCTTTTTCAGCAAGCTTTTGTAATTCAGAAACCACCTTGATCTTATCTGGAATCACCTCATAGTTGGCTTGCCAACCATGGTATGGATCGATCCCCATCTTTTTGATCAAAGATTTGCGCTCTTTTTCTTTTTTAACGCGGGCTTTCTCTTCAACACTCAACCCCTTGGTTGAGATAGGTGCAGCTTTTTTACCACCACTGGTTGCACCTTTGGGCAGATCGCGGACATGACCAACACTGGATTTCACCACGAAATCCTTACCCAAGTATTTATTAATGGTTTTCGCCTTAGCTGGCGACTCCACAATAACCAGAGATTTACCCATTCGAGACTCTACTTGTTCTGTTTCAACGAGGTGCTCATTCATTGAGCATAAACAAACAAGCAAGGCGAACCTTGCTTGTATTCTATCTGATGTATAGCAATAAGCCTGTTACCATGCAAAATTTGCGGCTTATTGATGTGACCAAAAAACGCGGCAGATTATTACCATTAGCTACGTATTGTCGTCTTTGATCAAGTGCATTTTTCTAGCCGAAATCACAAAATCAGCCCCGATTGCACTGCTCTTTTTACAATATGTCAAATTAAGGGAGCGCTGCAAGCCTTGTGATTGACCTTGTGATTCTTCGCAAGGACAGTACACTGTCCACCATCACTTTGGAGGTACCATGAGCGACAAACAAGAAAAAAGTGAAATTAGCCAACTTGATCTGCTAATGATTGCCAATCAAATGCTGCAAGATCACGATGCCTATATTGATGGTGTGCGCGCGACCGAGGTTCGTGAGCAAGCAGGCGTATTGATTTTTAAAGGGGAAGAATACTTCCTATCTGAGCAAGGCCTACCCACAGAAAAGACCACCACAGTGTTCAATCTGTACAAATATTTGGCCCATCAGCTTTCTGATAAATTTATTCTGATTGATTAAAACGCCAGCAGCGCTAGTTATCATCAATCATAAAAAAGCCCCAACTGGGGCTTTTTTGTTACGCCTATAACACTGACAGATCACGCTTACATTATCGGGCGCTGACCACGGCCAATCCATTTCAGTAATAGATTATCCGCCGCCTCGCCTGTGGCGCCGGCAAAACGCTGAGACAGTTTTTTACGCTGCACATAACGAATAGCAAGCACCGCTTTGTCTGCCTTACATGCATTGATGATGTAGTCATCTGAAGTGGTAATCGCATCAATCAAGCCCAAAGACAAGGCTTGCTGACCAAACCAATGCTCACCGGTTGCGACGCTGGCCACATCCAAAGATGGACGATGCAGCTCAATAAACTGCTTAAAGAGAACATGGGTCTCTTCGAGCTCTTGCTGGAACTTCTCACGCGCTTTATCGGTGTTTTCACCGAACATGGTGAGGGTGCGCTTAAACTCGCCCGCGGTGAGCTGTTCAAATTCAATATCATTTTTCTTCAATAGCTTATGAAAGTTTGGCAATTGCGCCACAACACCAATGGAGCCAACAATGGCAAAAGGCGCAGCTAGCACTTTATCGGCGACACAAGCCATCATATAACCGCCACTGGCCGCAACTTTATCCACCACCACAGTCAATGGAATACCGGCCGCTTTAATACGTGCCAGCTGAGAAGCTGCCAAACCATAGCCATGCACCATACCGCCGCCACTTTCAAGGCGCACGAGCACTTCATCATCAGCGTTGGCAATGGCCAAAATCGCGCTCACCTCTTCACGTAGTGAGGTCACCTCTTTGGCATCAATACTGCCATTAAAATCAAGAACAAAAAGCTGAGACTCGCGACTTGCAGGTGCTTGTTCCTCCACGGCTTGCTCTAAGGTTTCTGGCGCTTGGTGTGCATCATTTTGTTGCGCTTCTTTGGCCTCTTTTTTCGCTAATTTTGCGGCTGCCTTGGCCTCTTTTAGTTTGGCTTTTTCTGCTTTTTTCTCTGCTTTTTCCCGCGCTTTCAGCACATCTTTATTCAGCAACTGCTGCTCTAGCAGGTGCACTGTATCGCGATAATTTTCGGTCAGATCCGTTAGCTCTAAATCGCCTTTGGCTGCTGATTTATGGTTGATTGATTTAACCGCCACCAACAAAACCACAATCGCCACCAGCGCGGTCAGCACTTTGGCGAAAAACAATCCATATTCAAATAGAAATTCCAAGGCCAAGCCCTCATCTTGTTATTTGGGTCAAAGGGTTATTGTAACTCTGTTGCCATCGCTTGAGCCACCACAATACAATCCCCCTTTTGTAAAAGAGTGCGATGCCATGAATCAATATAGAGTCTCAGAACAGGCGCTCAAGGCGCGTGTGATCTTAGTGACAGGCGCAGGTGAAGGTATTGGTCGTCAAGCCGCCCTTAGTTATGCCGCCCATGGTGCGACCGTGATCTTACTGGGGCGCACCGTGGCTAAATTAGAACAAACCTATGATGCCATCATCGCTGCGGGCGGCCCTGAGCCTGCCATTGTACCGCTTGATTTAGCGGGCGCATCCAGCCAGCACTATCGCGATTTGGCGCAGACCATTGAAAATCAATTTGGCCGCTTAGATGGGCTCCTTCACAACGCCGGTTTATTGGGCACGCTGGGGCCGCTACAACAGCTTTCTATCTCAGTGATGGACGACCTATGGCAGGTCAACGTGCGCGCCGAATTGATGCTCACCCAAGCGCTACTCCCCTTGATTGAACAATCCCCAGATGGACGCATTGTGTTTACCTCATCCACTGTGGGTCATCAAGGCCGCGCTTATTGGGGCGCCTATGCGATCAGTAAATTTGCAGTTGAAGGAATGATGCAAGTGCTGGCTGATGAGATGAGCCATAGCACTGTGCGGGTCAATGCCATCAACCCTGGTGGTACTCGTACCAAAATGCGCGCCAGCGCCTTTCCAGCTGAAGATCCTCAAGTGCTAAAAACACCGGCAGATTTGATGCCGCTCTATCTTTATCTAATGGCACCAGAAGGTCGACATCTTCACGGTCAATGTATTGATGCGCAGCCGAAAAAATGATGCTGACCACCCGGCGGCCATGGATTAAAAGGGCTAAAAAATCATTTCAGCAATACTTAGTTCACCCATAGATGCCGCCATAGATTGCGCCCATAAAAAAAGCCCCTTTAGGGGCTTTTTATCATGCAAATGCCAGTATTAACGCTGCTTACCACCGGTATTGCGGCGACGCTGGGTTGGTTTGCTCTTACTTTTATCTTGAATGTGACTATTGCGGCGAGATGAGCGTGGCTTACCACCTTCCTCTTTTTTGCCTGTCACACGATCTTCGTGGCGACGTACGGCGCGACGAATTTTCTGAACAGATTTTTCTTTACGCTGATCTTTGCGAACATGGAAAATCGATTCAGTTTCACGGCGAAGCTCAACCATTTCACGCAAGTAGTTCACTTGGTCTAGCTCAAGCTCTTTCCAGCCACCGCGCGGCAAATCAGCACCAAGAATGATATCACCGTAACGAACACGCTTGAGTCGGCTTACGGTCACACCTTGCGATTCCCACAAACGGCGCACCTCACGGTTACGACCTTCGGTGATCACCACGTAGAAAGTGTGGTTCATCCCTTCGCCGCCGCTGTACTGCACATCTTCAAAACGCGCTTTGCCGTCTTCAAGCTCAACACCACGAGTCAGATTGCGCACCATATCTTCAGTCACTTCACCGAAAACACGCACCATATATTCACGCTGAACTTGGCGGCTTGGGTGCATCAAACGGTTAGCAAGCTCACCGTCAGTGGTGAAAAGCAACAAACCAGAAGTGTTGGCATCCAAACGACCCACTGCAACCCAACGACCTTCTTGAATGCGTGGCAAGCGGTCAAACACAGTACGACGACCTTCAGGATCGTTACGGGTACAAAGCTCACCTTCAGGTTTATGGTATGCCAATACGCGGCACATGGTGTCTTGTGGTTGATGGATCGCCGCTTTATTGCCATCGATACGCACACAAGCTTCAGGATTGGTCAAACGATCACCCAAGGTAGCGACTTCGCCATCCACACTAATGCGGCCTTGAATAATCATCTGCTCGATTTCACGACGAGAGCCGTGACCAGAGCGCGCCAATACTTTTTGCAGTTTTTCGTTCATTTTTTACCTTTGTCGTCTTCACAGACGTCGTTGTCAACGCCGTGGCAGCATGCCGAACATCTCATTTTTATGAGTTGGCGAAATTGCGCGCGATTATACACCCGCATACATCGCAATCCTAGTGATACATCACTTATTCAAAAGGTGAGGTATCACCGCTGCCGTAACGAATAATTTCTGCGCTATCTTCGCTAAAATCGATCACTGTGGTGGGCTGTTCGCCGAGATAACCGCCGTTAATAATCAAATCCACTGCATACTCAAGCTGATCGCGAATACTTTCCGGATCAGACTCGGTGTAATCATTGCCTGGCAAAATCAAGCTTGTGGACATCATGGGTTCACCCAATGCCTCAAGCAAAGCAAGTGCAATCACGTTATTAGGCACGCGAATGCCAATGGTTTTACGCTTTGGATTCATCAAACGACGCGGCACTTCTTTGGTCGCTTTAAGAATAAAGGTGTAGCAACCCGGCGTGTTATTTCGAATCAAACGAAAGGCGACGTTATCGACGCGAGCATAAAGCGACAGCTCAGATAGATCACGGCACAGCAGCGTAAAATTATGTTTTTCATCCAATCGACGAATCGCACAAATGCGCTCCAAGGCCGCTTTATTACCCATTTGACAACCCAGCGCATAGCCTGAGTCCGTTGGGTAGATCACAACCCCGCCATTGCGAATGATCGCTACCGCCTGATTAATCAAACGGCTCTGCGGGTTCTCTGGGTGTACATAAAAAAATTGACTCATGATTTGGTCCTTATTCGCTCTTGGCGAAACACGCATCAATGGGCGTTGCCAGCGTCCAATCATGCCAAATAGGGGTTACTTCATCGGGTAACCAGAGGTTACGCCCCAGCTCTAACCAAGGGGATGGATAGTGAAAGTCAGAGCCTTGAGAAGCCAGCAAGCCATGTTGATTGGCTAAATCCGCCAAAAAACGACGCTCATCAGGACGTTGCTGTGGCTGCGCCACTTCCATCCCTTGACCGCCCATCTGACTAAAATCAGCCAGTAACATCCGTAACCATTTGTTACTCAGTTTATAGCGCCCAGGGTGAGCAAGTACAGCAACCCCACCAGATTTTTGAATCACAGCAATGGCTTCGGCCATTCCAGTCCAGTTGGGTGGCACATAACCTGGATTGCCGCGAGAAAGATATTTTTGAAATACGGCCTGCATGGTTTTAGCCTTACCTTGCGCCACTATCCAAGCCGCAAAGTGCGCGCGGGTGACCAGTTCATGCCCCGCCATCGCCTGAGCGCCTGCTAATGCACCCACTAATCCTGCTTTTTCCAAACGCTGACCAATGAGCTGTGCCCTTGCTAAACGTCGCTCTCGCTGGGCTGCTAAAAATTCTTTTAGCGCTGAATGTTCAATATCCAGATTCAGACCAACGATATGAATATCTTTGTTTTGCCACACCGTTGAAAGCTCAACACCCGCAACCAAATGCATGGCAAGTCCTTGCTGCTGAATCGCCTGCTGCGCTGGCACGATGGCATCGACACAATCGTGATCGGTGATCGCCAAAACCGAGATTCTCTTTTCAGCGGCGCGAGCCACCAGTGCTTGTGGTGTTAATTTGCCATCGGAGGCCGTGGTATGACTGTGAAGGTCAAAAATCATTAGCATGTTTTTTTCATTCTTGATTTTAATTTTGGTTTGCCTATCAAAAAACAACCAATTTTAGGCTTGACTTTGCATTCATATACTAGTGTACTAGTACGCAACTAGCATTCACTAGGAACCCATGATGATAACGCAAAACACACAAAAACTATTGCACAATTACTGGTGGCGCAGCCTCAAAAGGGCTGTGTAAGGACGATTTGTCGTTATCACGCCCGCAGGGAAAGCGGGCGTTTTTATGTCCGCTCGAATCAAGCTTAGAGAAAAAGGAAATAGGACATGATTATTGTACTGACCGCCAAAGCCACCAAAGCAGACGCTGATGCGATTTTGGCACAAATTGAACAGGCGGGTCTCAAACCCCTTTTTATGCCTGGCGTTGAGCGTATTGTCCTCGGTGCACTGGGTGATGAACGCGTCTTACAAAAACTGCACCTTGAAGCTAATCCTTGCGTGCAAGAAGTAAAACCGATTCTAACTAAATACAAGCTGGTGAGCCGTGAAGTGCAAGCGCACGACAGCGTGGTTCGCCTTGGCAATTTGGCCATTGGTGGCGATCGCTTTACGGTGATTGCAGGTCCTTGCTCGGTGGAATCTCAAGAACAATTGATGGGCGCCGCCAAAATGGTGCAGCGCTATGGCGCAGTCGCCCTTCGCGGCGGCGCTTATAAACCGCGCACCAGCCCCTATGATTTTCAAGGCATGGG
Source organism: Vibrio stylophorae (assembly GCF_921293875.1). NCBI lineage: Bacteria > Pseudomonadati > Pseudomonadota > Gammaproteobacteria > Vibrionales > Vibrionaceae > Vibrio > Vibrio stylophorae. Next base: position 886,426 of record NZ_CAKLDI010000001.1, on the reverse strand, counting down.
TGAAGAAGGTTTGAAACTTCTCAAACAAGCCAATACAGCGCTTGGTCTGCCCACTGTTTCTGAAGTGATGGAGGTGAGCCAAGTCGATAGTCTCTGCCAGTATGTCGACTGCCTGCAGATTGGTGCGCGCAATATGCAAAACTACGGCCTTTTAAAAGCCGTCGGTGAAACGCAAAAACCTATTTTGCTCAAGCGCGGTCTCTCGGCCACCATCGAAGAACTGCTGCTTGCCGCGGAATATATCTACGATGCGGGAAATCACAACATCATGCTTTGTGAGCGCGGCATTCGCACCTATGAAACCGCCACGCGCAATACCTTGGATCTCAATGCAGTCGCCTATCTCAAACAGCGCAGCCATCTGCCTGTGATTGTCGATCCAAGTCATGGCACCGGTGTGCGTGAGCTGATTACACCACTGTCTAAAGCGGCCGTTGCTGTCGGCGCGGATGGCATCATCGTTGAAGCGCACCTCAATCCATGCCAAGCCCTTTCCGACGGTCATCAAGCGCTCGATGAAGCTGACTTTGCCCATTTGATGCAAAGCATCGCTCCCTTTGTTCAAGCTGCAGGTAAAACCTTATGAAAACCATGAATCTTGCATTAGGCGAGCTCGATACCTTGCACCTGAGCTTGACCTACCGTGACGATCCGACGGCGCTCTATCACACCCTGTGTGGCGATCGCGCGCACAGCCTATTACTGGAATCTGCGGAAATTGCGACCAAGCAGGCACAAAAAAGCCTCATGCTAGTGGATGCAGCGCTGCGCATTCACTGCCTTGCGTCAACCATCACCCTAAGCGCTCTGAGCAACAATGGGCAGAACTTAATTCGCCTGATTGAGCGCGCATTACCGGTCCTTGGCGACGCCATTGCCAAGCAAGAAACTCAGATGGAAAACGGCTATTGCTGTTTAATTTTGACCTTGGCCCCTGTCAGCCGTGCACTTGATGAAGATGCTCGTCTTCACCAACCAAGCGTGCTCAGCGTGCTGCGTTTGCTACGCACTGAGCTTGAACTGCGTGGTCATCGCGATGAAGCGCTGTTTGTCGGCGGTATCTTTGGCTACGACTTAGTGGCCAGTTTTGAACCGCTACCTGAAGTAGCGCGTCGAAATCAGTGTCCAGATTACCTATTTTTTGTCGCCGAAACGCTGCTGGTACTGGACCATCAAAGCCAAAAGATGCACCTGCAAGGCACCATTTTTGGTGGCGAGCAAGTAACCGAAAACTACTTTGAACTCAGTCGTCGTATTCAGCAACTCAGCGAGCAAGCACAACTTGTCACTGCGCTTCCGAAAGCCCAGCAAGTGGCAATGCCGTCAGTGCAAACCGATATTAGCGATGCCGCGTTTTGCGATACCGTCGAAAAACTCAAAAGCCATGTGGTCGCGGGCGATATTTTCCAAGTGGTGCCTTCACGCACCTTTTCGCTGCCCTGCCCATCACCGCTGCAAGCCTATCATGCGCTCAAGCAGCGCAATCCAAGCCCCTATATGTTTTATCTGCAAGATCGCGACTTCACCCTGTTTGGCGCATCACCAGAAAGCGCATTGAAATATAGCCAGCAAAGCAATCAAGTAGAGATCTACCCCATCGCGGGCACCCGCCCACGCGGCAAAAATAGCGATGGCAGTATCAATTTTGATCTCGATGGCCGCATTGAGCTTGAACTTCGCAGCGATAAAAAGGAGCTGGCAGAGCACATGATGCTGGTGGATCTCGCGCGTAATGATGTTGCGCGTATTAGTAGCGCAGGCTCTCGTCATGTTGCCGATTTACTAAAAGTTGATCGCTACAGCCATGTGATGCACTTGGTGTCACGCGTGGTCGGTCAACTGCAACCCAAACTCGATGCGCTGCATGCCTATCAAGCCTGTATGAATATGGGCACGCTCTCTGGCGCGCCAAAAATTCGCGCCATGCAGCTGATTCGTGAAGTCGAGCAAAAGCAGCGCGGCAGCTACGGCGGCGCAGTGGGCTATCTCACCGGCGCCGGTGATATGGATACCTGTATCGTGATCCGCTCAGCCTATGTTGAAAATGAGATCGCTTACGTTCAAGCCGGCGCTGGTGTGGTCTATGACTCACAGCCACAAGCCGAAGCCGATGAAACCCGAGCCAAGGCGCAAGCGGTGCTAAGCGCGATTACTGCGGCGCACGCTTAAGGAGATCCCTGATGAAACCGACCATTATTCTGCTCGATAACTTTGACTCCTTTACCTATAACTTGGTGGATCAGTGCCGCAACCTAGGCTTTGACGTCACCATTTATCGCAACGATCTGCCCTTAGATTTAGTACTCAGCGCTATTTCAAAGGTAACCAATCCGGTGGTGATGCTCTCCCCCGGCCCGGGCAATCCGCAGCAAGCGGGGATTTTACTGCCCCTGATTGAAGCGCTGCGTGGCCGCGTGCCTATGATTGGCATCTGTCTTGGCCATCAAGCCTTGGTGCAAGCCTATGGCGGCACCGTCTCTGGTGCTGGTGATATTGTGCACGGCAAATCAGCGATGATGGCCCATGACGGGCAAGCAATGTTTGCTGGACTCACGAGCCCAATGCCCATCGCACGTTATCACTCTTTGGTTGCCAGCCAAGTGCCGCAATCGCTCACTATTTCCGCAACCCTAGCCAACCATGATATGGTCATGGCGGTTCGTCAGGATGATGAACGTGTGTGCGGTTTTCAATTTCACCCCGAGTCGATTTTAACGACCAATGGTGCCGCGCTACTCACGGCTGCATTGGCATGGGCACAGGCACAGCCGCCTCAGCCTTGTCCCCCCCACAATTTGTCAGCCAGCAATTTAGCCACCAGCAACAAGGAGTGTTGAGCATGGATGCGATTTTTACCGCCCTGTATAACGGCGAATCACTGACTCAGGCACAAAGCCAAACCCTATTTGATCATATTATTCGCGGTGAAATGGATCCGATTCAGCTTGCCAGCGCGCTGACGGCACTGAAAATCAAAGGGGAAACCCCTGAAGAGATCGCAGGTGCTGCCAGTGCTTTGGTGGAAAACGCCAAAGATTTTCCGCGTCCTAGCTATGATTTTGCCGATATCGTCGGCACTGGTGGTGATGGTGCCAACACCATCAATATCTCCACCACTGCTGCATTTATTGCCGCAGCTTGCGGCGCTAAGGTCGCCAAGCACGGTAACCGCGGCGTTTCCAGCAAATCGGGATCCTCTGATCTGCTGGATGCCTTTGGCATCGATCTCACCATGTCGCCCGATACGGCGCGCCAAGCGCTTGATGATCTCGGCCTTTGTTTTTTGTTTGCGCCGCACTATCACGGCGGTGTCAAACATGCGATGCCTGTGCGCCAAGCGCTGGCCACCCGCACAATTTTCAACCTACTTGGCCCTTTAATTAACCCAGCGCGTCCAAATTTAGAGCTGATGGGGGTCTATGACGAAGCGCTGGTGGAGCCCATTGCCAAAACCATGGCGGCCATGGGTTTTGAACATGCGCTGGTGGTGCATGGTAGCGGTCTTGATGAGGTAGCAGTACATGGCTCAACCCATGTGGCTGAAGTAAAAAACGGGCACGTGCGCAGCTTTACCCTGACCCCACAGGATTTTGGTCTTGAGACCTATCGCCTCAAGGATCTAGAAGGTGGCAGTCCAGAAGAGAACCGCGCCCATACCCAAGCGATTTTGCAAGGTCAGGGCCAACCTGCGCATCAAGCTGCGGTGGCAGCCAACGTGGCGCTACTCCTCACCCTATTTGGCCAGCCCGATCTCAAAGCCAATACGCAAAAAGCGCTTAAAGCCATGGCTGACGGTGCAGGTTATGCCGTGATGCAAGCCCTTGCGCAGCGAGGTCACGCATGAGCCAGCACAATATTGAAACGACCCAAGTTGGCGCAGGACTGAGCCCTGAAATCCATCAAACGGTGCTCGGTAAAATTGTCGATGCCAAGATTGAATGGGTACAAGCGCGCCAGCAAAGCGAGCCATTGGATAGCTTTATTGGACAACTAACGCCAAGCGATCGTGACTTTACTGCAGCGCTGCAAAGCGATCGCTGCGCCTTTATTTTGGAATGTAAAAAGGCATCGCCTTCCAAGGGGCTGATCCGCGATGATTTTGACCCTGCCAGCATTGCCAAAATCTATGGCCGTTACGCCAGCGCCATTTCAGTGCTCACCGATGAGCCCTATTTCCAAGGCGATATGCGTTTTTTGCCACAGGTTCGCGGGCAAGTCTCTGTGCCCGTCTTGTGCAAAGATTTTATGATTGACCCCTATCAGGTCTATCTCGCTCGCCATTATGGCGCTGATGCCATTTTGCTGATGCTCTCGGTATTGCAAGATAGCCAATATCAAAAGCTTGCCGAAGTGGCGCAGGCGCTCAATTTAGGTATTTTGACTGAGGTCAGTACGCCGCAGGAGCTTGAGCGCGCCATTGCACTCAAAGCCAAGGTGATTGGCATTAACAATCGTAATTTGCGCGATCTCTCCATTGATCTCAATCGCACCAAAACACTGGCACCACAAATCCCGAAAGGCACCGTCATCATTAGCGAGTCTGGCATTTATACCCACCAGCAAGTGCGCGATCTGGCCCAATACGCCCATGGCTTTTTGGTCGGTAGCTCGCTGATGGCACAACATGATATTGAACGCGCGGTGAAAGGGCTGATTTTAGGGCACAACAAAGTATGTGGCCTCACCCGCACGCAAGATGCCAAAGCCGCTTTTGATGCGGGCGCGATTTATGGCGGCCTTATTTTTGCCGAGCGCTCACCGCGCAAAGTCACCCTCGAACAAGCCAAAGTAGTGCAAAGCGGCGCGCCGCTGGCCTATGTCGGCGTTTTTCAAAATCAAAGCGAAGCCATTGTGGTGGAAACCGCACAAGCATTGAACCTTGCTGCCGTACAGCTACATGGCCAAGAAGACAGCCAAACCATGGCGCGCATCAAGGCAAAATTACCAACGGGTTGTGAGTTATGGCGCGTACAAAACGCCGACGAAACACTGGACGCCCCTGTCGCTGGCGCCGATCGCTACCTGTTTGATCGCAAGCAAGGCCAAACCCAAGGCGGTACGGGACAAGCCTTTGATTGGCAACTCCTTCACCAGCAGCCCAATACACTGGCCAGCAATTTGCTCGCTGGTGGTATTGCCCCCAACAATGCCCAAGCCGCCAGTCAAATTGGCTGTTTTGGATTAGATATCAATTCTGGCGCTGAAAGCGCGCCGGGATTAAAAGATGACGCTAAGTTGCAGGCTATTTTCGCCGCGATTCGCAACTATGCAGGACCAATCAAGGAGTAATCATGAGCAAGTTAAATGCTTATTTTGGAGAGTATGGCGGTCAGTTTGTGCCACAAATTTTGGTCCCAGCCCTCGATCAGCTCGAGCAAGCTTTTATTGATGCGCAGCAAGACCCTGCCTTTCAAAAAGAGTTTACCGACCTACTCAAAGAGTATGCCGGTCGCCCAACCGCACTGACCCGTTGTCGCAATATCACGGAAGGCACCAAAACCACCATTTATCTTAAGCGAGAAGATCTACTGCACGGCGGCGCGCATAAAACTAACCAAGTGTTAGGCCAAGCCCTGCTTGCCAAGCGTATGGGAAAAACAGAGATCATCGCAGAAACTGGCGCAGGCCAACACGGTGTTGCCACAGCCCTTGCTTGTGCGCTACTGGGCCTGAAATGCCGCGTTTATATGGGCGCTGTCGACGTCAAACGTCAAAGCCCCAATGTCTTTCGTATGCAGCTGATGGGCGCGACCGTCATTCCTGTACATTCTGGTTCATCCACCCTTAAAGATGCCTGTAACGAGGCGATGCGCGATTGGTCTGCTAACTATGATACCGCGCATTATCTGCTGGGTACGGCAGCCGGCCCACACCCCTTCCCTACCATAGTGCGTGAGTTTCAGCGCATGATTGGCGAAGAAGCCAAAGCGCAGATTTTAGAAAAAGAAGGACGCTTACCCGACGCAGTGATCGCTTGCGTTGGCGGCGGCTCCAATGCCATTGGTCTGTTTGCCGATTTCATTGAAGAAACCGATGTGGCATTGATTGGTGTGGAGCCCGCAGGTAAAGGCATTGATACCGACCAGCACGGTGCGCCGCTCAAACATGGCAAAACGGGTATCTTCTTTGGTATGAAATCCCCCTTGATGCAAAGCAGCGAAGGACAAATCGAGGAGTCTTACTCCATCTCTGCGGGCCTCGATTTTCCATCGGTTGGGCCGCAGCATGCCCATCTTCTCGCCACAGGTCGCGCGCAATATGAACATGCCAGTGATGATGAGGCGCTAGAAGCATTCCAAGCACTAGCGCGCCATGAAGGGATCATTCCTGCCCTTGAGTCCTCTCATGCGCTGGCCTATGCGCTGCGCAATGCCAAGGAAAACCCAAACAAAGAGCAGCTGCTGGTGGTCAATCTCTCTGGTCGCGGCGACAAGGATATCTTTACTGTGTACGACATTTTAAAAGAGCAAGGAGCGCTATGATGGATCGTTATCAATTGATGTTTGAGCGCTTAGATGCCCTTAATCAAGGTGCCTTTGTGCCCTTTGTCACCCTAGGCGACCCAACGCCAGCGCGCTCTTTAGAAATTATCGAGACCCTGATCGCCTCAGGCGCTGATGCCCTTGAGCTGGGAATCCCGTTTTCCGATCCGCTTGCCGATGGCCCCACCATTCAAGCGGCAACGCTGCGCGCTCATGCGGCAGGGACCACCACCCAAGATTGTTTTGCGATCCTCACCACCCTGCGTGAGCGCCATCCTGATCTGCCCATTGGCTTGCTGATGTATGCCAACTTGGTATTTGCTGCGGGTATCGATAACTTTTATCTGCGCTGCCAAAAGGCCGGCGTTGATTCAGTGCTGATTGCCGATGTACCCACAGGCGAGTCTGCACCTTTTGTCGCCAGCGCCAAAGCCCACGGCATTCATCCTATTTTTATCGCGCCGCCCAATGGTAATAAAGAAACACTAAGCCAAGTGGCAGCACTTGGCGGCGGTTATACCTATCTATTATCACGCGCAGGGGTCACTGGCGCTGAAACCAAAGCGGGAACCCCCGTTGCAGCGCTACTTGAAAACCTCAGACAGTTTGATGCGCCGCCACCACTGCTTGGCTTTGGTATCGCAGAGCCAGCGCAGGTCAAAGAAGCGATTCATGCGGGCGCTGCAGGCGCAATTTCAGGCTCTGCAACCGTGAAAATTATCGAAAACAATGTGGATGACCAAAACGCACTTTTGCGCGAGCTCAGCCAATTTGTGTGTGAGATGAAAGCTGCAACGCAGCGCTAATACAGGGCTATTTTTTTACTGATTAATTGATAGCAAGCCAGCGGCGGTACGTTAACGCCGTAAACCAAGCACTAAAAATACTAAACGTACTATATTAAGCATCAAGCCAAGAGCCATGATCCTAAGGGATCACTCTTGGCTTTTTTATTCCGTCTCAAAAGAGAGTCAAGATTCACCAAATCACTCACATTTTTTGATGCGGTTTGATGAAATCCACAAATTGTGAATTTTTTATCAATGTGCCGATTTAAATATAAAAAACCACCACAAATAGACACTTAAGCAAAGTTTTAACTAGGCAAAACCGCATTTACACCAAATAAAACGCCAAAATCATCTTGCGAATCCAGCAATGTCGCGGTAAAAAGCATCCGCAAACAAGGATTCATTCAGCATTTTAATGCTGGAGCCGAACAAATGAACACGACAGAGGGGAATGACGTGTCAAACACAACATCAAAATGCCATTTTGGCCTACTAAAAAATATTGGCGTTCAAGTCGTCATCGCCATGGTGCTTGGCGCAATTGTCGGCCAGATGATGGGCCACGATGCCACGGTATTCCAACCCTTAGGTGATATCTTTATCAACCTCATCAAAATGTTGGTTATTCCACTGATTGCCGTTGCCATTATCTCTGGCTCAGCGGGCCTTGGCAAAAGCCATTCCGCCGGAAAAGTCGGTCTCTCTACGCTAGCTTTCTTTGGTTTAACTTCAGCGGCTGCGGTTGCGCTGGCGCTCGTCATGGGTCATATCTTCCAACCTGGCAGTGGCGTAGATATGGCGGCCATGCAGAGCCATTTTTCAAGCGAATATGCGGATAAAGGTGAAGTCGCTGGTTTTTGGGCCACTGTGATTGGCATGATCCCAACCAATTTCTTCTCTGCACTGAACCAAGGCAATATTTTGCAAATCTTGGTGTTCTGCATGTTCTTTGGTATTGCCCTGTCTCGCGTTGATTCAGCACGTAGTGAACCTCTGCTTAATGGTATTAATGTCATCGTCGATGCCATGGTGTGGATGATCAACCAAGTGATGAAGATTGCACCGCTGGGCGTCTTTGGTTTGATGGCAGTCGCCATTGGTACCTATGGCTTTGATGCACTTGAAATGGTGATGAAGCTCTTTGCCGTTTACGTTGCCACGATTCTGATCTTTGCCTTTGGCTTTAACCCGCTGTTGATCAAACTCTTTAGTAAAGTGCCGGTGATGAAGTTCATCTCTGCAATGAAAAAGCCGCAAGCTGTGGCCTTCTCAACCGCATCTTCTATGGCTACCTTGCCTGTGAATATGGAAGTGGTGGAAAAAGAGCTGGGCGTGAGCAATGCGACCTCCTCTTTTGTGCTGCCATTGGGCGCCACCATCAATATGTGTGGTAACGCGATTTATTACGGTTTGGTCGCCATTTTCTTTGCCCAGCTATTTGGCACCGAACTCGATATGATGGCCTATGGCGCTATCATCCTCACGTCAACCCTTGGCGCAGTCGGTCAAGCTGGTGTTCCGGGGCCATCTTTCCTTGTGGTTGCGGTTCTGCTTGCGGCTGGTATTCCAATTGAAGGCTTACCACTATTGTTCGCGCTAGATCGTATCTTTGACATGATTCGTACCGCGCTCAACATCACAGGTGACGCCGTTTGTGCCGTGATCATCGATGAGATGGTCAACAAACAAAAATAAGTACGCTGTATTCAATCAAATTCAGTGACAAAAAATCCCGCATACTGCGGGATTTTTTATATGAACAATGGCTGATTTTAGCGCTATTTCGTCACCGAAATATCAGGAACAGGGCAGCGCAACAAATCATCTTGGCAAGCCTGTAATATCGCTTTTCCTTGTTGGATTTCAGCGGGCTTAAGCTCACAGGAAAGATCCTTAAGCTCCGCGATAGCCGGTGCAAAGTGCTGCTGCGCAGACAAACTCAACCATGTGTAAGCCAATGCGCCATTGGGGTCTACGCCATAACCGCACAGATAACTAATCCCTAAATTATGCTGCGCCATATAGTCGCCCTGTGCTGCCGCCTGACCAAACCAATAGGCCGCTTTGCCATAATTGTCGACCTGCTTTTGCACGCGATATAAGGTTGCCAGATTATTTTGAGAAATGGCCAAGCCCTGCTCAGCCGCAATCAGATACCAATTAGCCGCAGTTTGTGGATTTTTCGTCACCCCCAAACCTTCTTGGTACAAATAGCCGATATTATTGATCGCCATCAGGTGACCTTGGCGCGCCGCTTTGTAATACCAGTTCATCGCTTGTTGATAATTTTGCATCGGTTTAGGCGCGTCGTGATATAGCAATCCCAGATGATACTGCGCGTCCAACTGCTGCTGTTTGGCCGCTTTTAGATACCAAGTTTCTGCTTTTTCTAAATCAACAGGAACGCCATTGCCGCGCTGATGCATCAGTGCATAATAGAACTGCGCATTGGCGTCCCCTTGCTCAGCTAAGATACGAAACAGAGGTAACGCCTTGGTAAACGCTTGCTGCTCAAAAAATTCAATGGCTTGTTGATAGGCATCACTAGGATTAAGGATATATTCTGGCGCATGGGTCTCTTTTGCCCTTGGGGAATTGGCTGGAGCCTGCAGCGCCCATGCTGAAAGGCTTATGATGGCGCTTAAAAGGGCGCCGAAAAATAGGGTTCGAATCATCACTCACACTCCTTGATTGAGTGATGAAAGAATATCACGAAAAAACAAAAATAATATAAATCATATATTTATATTAAAACTCAGACACCATAGATGCGCGAGTCTGTATTGTTTCTCGCTCAGGATAACGACTTAAAATAAAGGCGTATTGCATCGCCTCTTCGTAGAGATAACTAAAACGACCTGATGCGCCGCTGTGCCCTGCTTCCATCTGCGTATGCAGCAACACAGTCACATTTGAATCAAGACGATCGCGGGCGCGCAAGGCAAACTTTGCCGGCTCCCAATAGGTCACGCGCGGATCCGACAGACCAGCGGTGAGCAATAGATCTGGATAATGCCCATTTGGAATATTGTCATAGGGCGAATAGGCAGCTATCCACTGATAGGCCGCAAGCGTCTGCGGATTGCCCCACTCTTCATATTCCAATTTTGTCAGCGGTAAATCCTCATCCAACATGGTGGTGAGTACATCGACAAAAGGCACTTCAGCCACCACAGCGCGATATAGATTCGGCGCTAAATTAGCCGCAGCCGTCACCAACAAACCACCCGCACTGCCGCCTAATGCAGTGATTCCGTGACGATCGCCGTAGCCTTGCGCCGTTAAATATCGAGCACAGGCATTAAAATCGAGAAAACTATTTTGTTTATACTCAAATTTACCCTGCTCATACCAATGACGCCCCATGGTTGAACCACCACGCACATGGGCAATGGCAAAGATAAAACCGCGATCTACTAAAGACAGCACATTACGATGAAAGTCCGGTTTGATACTCACGCCATAAGCACCATAACCATAGAGCAGCAGTGGCGCCTGCCCATCAATAGCCGTCTGTTGATGATGCAGCACACTCACTGGAATCAAGGTGCCATCATCACTGGCCGCCATCAATCGCGCCACTTGGTATTGGCTGGCATCAAAGTGCGGCACTGGCTCTTGTTTGAGTAAGCGATGCTCGCCGGTCACCAAATCGTACTCATAGATACTGGTCGGCGTGGTAAAGGAAGCGTACACATAACGCAGAGTTAATGTGTCGTAAGCATGGTTTTCACCAATGGCGCAGGTATAGGCGGCCTGCTGAAACGCCAAAGGACGCTCAATTTGATAATCCACCAGCAAGCTAATACCGGGCAGACCATTTTCCATATAACTAATGGCTAAAAAGCGCTTAAAGCAGATAAAACCGGTGATCAAACGCTGATCACTTGGCTCAATCACACACTCCCACACAGCATTGGGATCGGCCACGGGCACGCGATACACACCAAAATTGGCATGATGGCGGTTACTTTGCAGATAAAAGTAACCATCATGATGATCCAAATAATACTCATGACCCGCTTCTCGCGGATACAAACGCTGCGGTTTGCTGTTGATCTCATTGGCATCGAGCCAATAGCACTCGCCACTGACTGCACCACCTGAGTCGATCATCAGGTATTTTTCATCCTGGGTTTTATCCACGGAGACAAAATACTGCCCTTCGCTTTTCTCGCGATAGAGCCAAGGATCATCACAGGCAGGCAGACCCAAAGTATGGGTTTTCACCCCTACAGGGCGATTGTTATCATCAAGTTCGACATAGGCCAGCGTTTGATTGTCATTGAGCCAAGCCAAGGTGACATCCACAGCATCGATGACCACATCCACAGGCACTTTTTGGTCTAAATCGATAAAGCGCAGCTGATAGCGCTCATCGCCCTCAGTATCCACTACATAAGCAAGCCAGCGATGATCTGGGCTGATATCAAAGGCAGCTAAATCAAAATAGCGATGACCTTCGGCGAGTTCATTTTCATCCAAAAAGACTTCCACTGGCGCTTGCTCATCATGAAATAAGCGGCGACAGTGAATGGGATACTCTTTCCCTTCAATATATTGCTGGTAGTAAACAAAACGTCCCCACTGCGCGGGTACGGTTTGTGTCTCTTCGCAGATACGGCTACGCATCTCTTGATAAAGCTGCGCTTGCAACAGCTGAGTATGAGCAAGCACTTGCTTGGTATAGGTATTTTCCGCTTCAAGATGACGACGTACATCGACATCATCGTCCAGATCACGCAGCCAATAATATTCATCTTCACGGGTTATACCGTGCGCGGTGAGTTGGGTGATCTGTTGTTTGGCTTTTGGCGGGATCATAGCAGTCGACTTTTGTGCGTCCTTGAATTGAGTGGATTATAGAGGAAAAATCGGACCAGGATACAACTGCTAACAGTGTAGAGTTGAGTGAAAATACAATTTGAGTAGACTAATGCCAACTTATTAAGAAGGCCTAGCCCATGAAACAACTGATCGACTTTATTCCTCTGATTATCTTCTTTGTGCTGTATAAAACGCACGATATCTATGTTGCCACCATGGCGCTGATTGTTGCGATCCCTTTTCAGATCGCCTTTATGTGGTGGAAATATCGCAAAGTAGAAAAAATGCACCTCATCACCTTTGCCATGGTTGCGGTGTTTGGTGGCTTAACCATCTATCTACAAGATGAAGACTTTATTAAATGGAAAGTGACCATTGTCTATGCGCTGTTTGCCGTGGTACTGCTAGGCTCTCAGTTAATGGGTAAACCTGTTGTCAAAGCGATGCTTGGCAAAGAGATCACCCTACCTGAATTTGTTTGGCGCAATTTAAACTTGGCTTGGACCGGATTTTTCTCTATCTGCGCCGTGCTCAACGTGTATATCGCGTTTCATCTACCGACTGACGTTTGGGTAAATTTCAAGGTCTTTGGCTTGCTCATTGCTACCTTTGTTTTTACCATTCTCTCAGGCGTCTATATGTTTAAATATATGCCTAAAGAAGAAGAGCCTAAAACGCCCGAATCGGAATAAAAGTTCATATTGATGACAGACATTGCCCTCGACAACAGTGTGCCTCGCGGCCAACTATTACTTCGCACCCTCGCCATGCCGGCAGATACCAATGCTGCGGGCGATATTTTTGGTGGATGGATCATGTCCCAGCTTGATTTAGCTGGCGGCGTGCTCGCCAAAGAGATATCCCATGGTCGCATTGTCACCGCCTCAGTAAGCCAGATTCAATTTATCGCGCCAGTGAGCGTCGGTGATGTAGTCTGCTGCTATGGCGATTGCAGCAAAATTGGTAACAGCTCCATGACCATTGACTTAGAAGTTTGGGTCAAACCTGTTCATGCCGACCGCGTTGGTGAGCGCCGTAAAGTATGCAGCGCCATTTTCCACTATGTTGCTGTCGATAAAGATGGCAAACCGCGCCGCGTTCCACGCTAGCGCTTTACTTAATGACTCAAAGGAGATGTACCATGTGGTACGTGATTTTTTCTCAAGATATCGACAACAGCTTGCCATTGCGCCAGCAAGCACGCCCAGCACACCTTGCACGCCTTGAAGCGCTCAAAGCAGAAGACCGTTTGCTTGTTGCTGGCCCAATGCCCGCCATTGACAGTGATAATCCGGGTGAGGCTGGCTTTACGGGCTCAACCGTGATCGCAAAATTTGACTCTCTGAGTGACGCACAAGCTTGGGCAGATGCAGACCCTTATGTCGATGCCGGTGTTTATGCACAGGTCATCGTCAAACCCTTTAAGCAGGTCTTTTAATTTTTCATCGTCATTAGCGATAAAATAAATTGAAAAACGCGCTCAATAGATAGCGCGTTTTTTTATGAAATTAAAATTTAACCCTATCTTTAACTGGCTAAATTTAATTACCGGAATAATCAACTAAAATATATCTAATTCAGTAGCATAACCTGTATTTTCAGCATTCTAATTCAGTTTTGATGCGTCAAATAAAAAGATAAAAAATCATCAAGAATGGGGTTGCATTCTGTACAACACTTGGTTAATTTGAAGCCTCAAGTCTTTTCACAGATGAAAAGCAGCAGTGAAGCAAGCGTGTTCACAACACGCGCCACTAATGGATTTAGTAGGATTAATTATGCGTATTCTCTCAATGGTCATTCATCACCATCATCATCCTGAGTAGTCTTTCGGGAGGATACGTTCTGACTGGAAGATAACAAAGCTTCCGGTGGTATAAAGGACAAACCCAATCGATACCCTTGGAAGCTCTCTTCCAAGGGTTTTTTAATTTAGGGCATAGGGAAATCAACACATGGAAACACAACGCCTGAGAATTGCGATTCAAAAGAAAGGCCGCCTCAGCACCGAATGTAAAGAGTTACTTAAACGCTGCGGTGTGAAAATCAACCTGATGGGTGAGCGCCTTATTGCGCACGCTGAAAATATGCCAATCGACCTTCTTTTGGTTCGTGATGATGATATTCCAGGCCTGATTATGGATGGCGTAGTTGACCTCGGTTTTATCGGCGAAAATGAGCTGGAAGAGGTCTATCTCGATCGCAGGGCGCTTGGCGTCAACAATGACTATGTCAAACTGCGTCGCCTTGATTTTGGTGGCTGTCGCTTGTCCATCGCCATCGACCAAGACTTAGACTATAACGGCCCGCAAGATCTGGCCGGACAGCGCATCGCCACCACCTACCCGCACTTGCTTAAGCGCTATATGGACGAACAAAATATTCCATTTAGCACCTGTATGCTCACCGGCTCAGTGGAAGTTGCACCGCGCGCAGGGTTGGCTGATGCCATTTGTGACCTGGTTTCGACAGGCGCAACCCTAGTGGCCAATGGCCTCAAAGAAGTCGAGACTATCTTTCGCTCTAAAGCCGCGCTGATTCAACGTGCGGGTGAATTTAGCCCAGAGAAAACGCAACTTATCGAGCGCCTGCTCACGCGTATTCAAGGCGTAACACAAGCCAAAGAATCGAAATACATCATGCTGCATGCGCCAACGGATCGCCTTGAAGAGATCATCTCCCTACTACCTGGCAGCGAAGACCCAACCGTACTCACCCTTGCCCACGATAAACAGCGCGTTGCCGTGCACACCGTCAGTGCAGAAAACCTGTTCTGGGAAACCATGGAACAGCTCAAAGCCCTAGGCGCAAGCGCCATTTTGGTGCTGCCAATTGAAAAGATGATGGAGTAAGCATCATGGAAACCACCATTGCCCCAATCTCGATGAAACAAGTTCAATGGCAAGCACTCAATGCCGATGAGCGCCAAGCTGTACTAGCTCGCCCAGCCATTAACCAAGGCGCGTCTATTGAATCGGCGGTCAAAGATGTGATCAGCCAAGTTCGCAACCAAGGTGATGCAGCGCTTAAAGCGCTCACTGCAAAATTTGATCGTGTCAATCTTGAGAGCATTGAACTGCTCCGCACTGAATTGGATGCTGCCGAAGCACGTTTAAGCGATACCATGAAGCACGCGCTGCAAGCCGCCTATGCCAATATTTCTAAATTTCACCAAGCACAAAAACCGAAAGTGGTGCAAGTTGAAACCCAGCCGGGCGTGGTCTGCGAACAAGTAACACGCCCAATTAACCGCGTCGGTCTTTATATTCCGGGCGGCAGTGCGCCACTGCCTTCAACGGTATTGATGCTTGGTATTCCGGCGCAAATCGCCGGTTGTCAGCGCGTGGTGTTGTGCTCGCCACCCCCCATCGCTGATGAAATTTTGTATGTCGCCAAACTTTGCAATATTGATGCGGTTTACCAGCTCGGCGGCGCGCAAGCCATCGCCGCTATGGCCTATGGCACCGACAGCGTCAGCAAAGTGGACAAGATTTTTGGCCCAGGTAACGCCTTCGTAACCGAAGCCAAACGCCAAGTGAGCAATGATTTTTACGGCTCGGCCATTGATATGCCAGCAGGCCCCTCTGAAGTGCTAGTGATTGCCGATGACAAAGCCAATCCTGACTTTATTGCCGCTGACTTGCTCAGCCAAGCCGAGCACGGCCCTGACTCGCAAGTGGTCTTGGTTACCCCAAGTGCAGCGCAATGCAATGCCGTACGTGAAGCCGTGGCGCGTCAACTTGCAACCTTGTCGCGCAACGACATCGCCCGTAAAGCGCTCAGTGAAAGTGTGCTAATTGAAACCGAAAGTCTGGCGCAATGCGTGGCCATCTCCAATCTCTACGGTCCTGAGCACTTGATTGTACAAACCGAAGATCCACGCGCCCTCCTCGTGGATTTAGATAACGCAGGCTCAATCTTCCTTGGTCGCTGGTCGCCAGAGTCCGTGGGTGACTATGCCTCGGGCACCAACCACGTACTGCCAACCTATGGTTATACCCGCACCTACTCCAGCCTTGGTTTGGCTGATTTTAGCAAACGTATGACAGTGCAAGAGCTCAGCCCGCAAGGCTTACTGGCCATTGCAGACACCGTCGCCACCATCGCAGATGCTGAAACGCTCGATGCGCACAAACGCGCAGTAACCATTCGCGTCGAAGCGCTAAAAAATCAAGCGATGCAGGAGATGCCAGCATGAGTATTGAGCAACTTGCCCGTAAAAATGTACAAGCGTTAACCCCCTATTTGTCAGCGCGTCGCCTCGGCGGCAGTGGCGATGTTTGGCTCAATGCCAATGAATCGCCCTTTGTTCACGATTATCAAATCGACTGCGCGCGCCTCAACCGTTATAGCGAATGTCAGCCGCAACCGCTAATTGATGCCTACGCCCAATATGCTGGCGTTCGCAGTGAACAAACCTTGGTCTCGCGCGGTGCCGATGAAGGGATCGAGCTACTGGTGCGCACCTTCTGTGAGGCCGGCGAAAAAATTCTCTATTGCCCGCCGACCTATGGCATGTATCGCATCTGCGCTGAAACCGCTGGCATTGGTGAAGTAGTGATACCACTCACCGATGATTGGCAACTCGATGAAAGCGCTATTTTGGCAAACCTTGATCAGGTCAAACTGGTTTTTATCTGCTCGCCCAATAACCCAACGGGCAACCTGATTGATCGCGCAGCGATTGAGCGCATATTGCAAGCCTGCGCCAACCAAGCACTGGTGGTAGTGGATGAAGCCTATATCGATTTTTGTCTCGACCAATCCATGGCAACGCTTTTAGATCAATATGACAATCTGGTGATCCTACGCACCCTATCTAAAGCCTTTGCTCTGGCGGGTTTGCGCTGCGGCTTTACCCTCGCCAATCCCAATGTGATTGAGATGCTGCTCAAGGTCATTGCGCCCTATCCCATGCCAGTGCCAGTCACCGATATCGCTTGTCAGGCACTCTCAAGCCAAGGCCTTGCGCGAATGCGCCAAGAGATGCGTACCCTCAATGACAATCGCAACTGGCTCAAGCAAGCGCTAGAAGCGATGCCACAGGCTCGCGTAAATACCGGGATGGGCAACTATCTACTGATCCATTTTGACCAAGGCGACGCACTGTTTGATGCACTCTGGCATCAAGGGATCATTTTGCGCCGCTCACCGGTCAAAGATGCCATTCGCATCAGTATCGGTAATCGCCAAGAATGTGAGCGAACACTCACTGCGATTCAAGGGTTTTATCAAACCCAGTGCGTCAACGCCTAAACAAGTTTTTTTGCTGTTGAAGCAAACATTCAAGGACAGGCTGCAATCATTCGCAGCCTGAATGAAGATGGTTTTCAAGGTATGAAAATATGAGCCAATCTGCACAAAAAATTCTATTTATCGACCGAGATGGCACCCTAATAGAAGAGCCACCGGTTGATTTTCAAGTTGACCGATTTGACAAGCTTGCACTTGAGCCGCAAGTGATCCCAGCACTGTTAGCTTTGCAAAATGCAGGCTATCGCTTAGTGATGGTCACCAACCAAGATGGTTTGGGCACCGACAGCTACCCACAAGCCGATTTTGATGGGCCGCACAATCTGATGATGCAGATTTTTGAGTCGCAAGGTGTGCGTTTTGATGATGTGTTGATCTGTCCGCACTTTGATGGCGACAACTGCAGTTGCCGCAAACCCAAACTGGGCTTGGTCAAAGACTATCTACAGCAAGGTAAAGTGGATTTTCGCCACTCAGCAGTGATTGGTGATCGCCAAACTGACTTACAGCTTGCTGAAAATATGGCCATTCGCGGCATTCAATACAATCGCGATGGCATGGGCTGGCCAGAGATTCTGGCCGACCTCACCACCCAACCTCGCATTGCCTCGGTGCGCCGCACCACCAAGGAAACCGATATCGCCATCACCGTCAATCTCGATGTACCAGGACAAAGCGCGATCAGTACTGGGATCGGATTTTTTGACCACATGCTAGATCAAATCGCCACCCATGGCGGATTTTCTCTCAACTGCCAAGTAAGTGGTGACTTACATATTGATGATCACCACAGCGTTGAAGATACCGCTCTAGCACTCGGTGAGGCGCTCAAACAAGCCTTGGGAGATAAGCGTGGTATTGGCCGTTTTGGCTTTACCCTTCCCATGGATGAATGCTTAGCGCAATGCGCTTTGGATCTCTCAGGTCGAGCTTATCTCGTGTTTGATGCGCCATTTTCGCGTGATGCCATTGGTGAATACGCACTTGAGATGACCCCGCACTTTTTCCGCTCACTAAGCGACGCGCTAGCTTGCACCCTGCATTTGAGTGCCACAGGTAGCAACGATCATCACTTGGTTGAAAGCCTATTTAAATGCTTTGGTCGCACTCTGCGCCAAGCCATTCGCGTTGAGGGCAACGAACTCCCTAGTAGTAAAGGAGTGCTCTAATGACGCAATCTCAAACCAAGGTGGTGATCATTGATACTGGCTGCGCCAATGTTGCTTCAGTGCGCTACGCTGTTGAACGTTTGGGCTATGACGTCACCATCAGCAAAGCACCTGAGGTTGTACTCGCGGCAGATAAGCTGCTATTACCGGGTGTAGGCACCGCCAAAGAAGCGATGAATAACCTTGCTGAGCGCGACTTAATTGAGCTGGTCAAGCGCGTTGAAAAACCGCTGCTCGGGATCTGTTTGGGCATGCAGCTGCTGGGGATGCTCTCAGAAGAGGGAGATAGCCAAGTCACTTGCCTTGAGCTATGCGAAGGTGAAGTACGTAAGATGCAAACCGGTGATTTGCCACTGCCTCACATGGGCTGGAACACAGTGACACCTGTGGATAATCATCCACTCTTTGCAGGTATCCCACCCGAGAGCTATTTCTATTTTGTGCACAGCTACGCCATGCCTGTGGATCCGCGCTACACCATCGCCAGCTGCGATTATGGTCAGCCTTTTAGCGCAGCTGTGGGTCGCAATAATTTTTACGGCGTACAGTTTCACCCTGAGCGCTCTGGCAAAGTGGGCGCTCAACTACTTGCTAACTTTTTATCCCTGTCCTTTGACTGAGGAGTCGACATGATTATTCCTGCACTTGATTTAATCGACGGTAAAGTTGTTCGCCTCTATCAAGGTGACTACGCACAAAAAACCGAATACAGCGCCGATCCTGTGGCGCAATTTAATGCCTACTTTGAAGCTGGCGCAACTTGGCTGCACCTCGTAGATTTAACTGGCGCTAAAGATACCAATGCGCGCCAATTGCCTTTGATTCGTGAAATGCTGGCAAAAACCCCAGCAAAAATTCAAATTGGCGGCGGCATTCGCCACGAGCAAGATGTCAAAGATCTACTCGAGGCTGGCGCTGAACGTGTAGTGATTGGCTCAACCGCCGTTAAATCGCCAGATTTAGTGAAAGGCTGGATTGAAACCTATGGCGCGGAGCGCATTGTGCTGGCCTTGGATATCAATATCACCAAAGAGGGGCACCGCGTGGTGGCCATCTCTGGCTGGCAGCAAGATTCAGGGGTGACCATTGAAACCCTGCTAGAAAACTACCTCACGGTTGGTTTAAAGCATGTGCTATGTACCGATATCTCGCGCGATGGCACGCTCAAGGGCTCTAACGTCGATCTTTATATCGATCTATGCAAAGCCTATCCGCAAATTGAGTTTCAATCTTCCGGCGGTATTGGCGATCTTGAGGATATCAAGGCAGTTGTCGGCACTGGCGTGGCGGGCGTCATCGTTGGCCGCGCGCTACTTGAAGGCAAGTTTACCGCGAAGGAGGCACTGGCATGCTGGCCAAACGCATAATTCCTTGTCTTGATGTACGCGATGGCCAAGTGGTCAAAGGCGTACAATTTCGCAATCACGAAGTTATTGGCGACATCGTACCGCTCGCCGCGCGCTACGCTGAAGAAGGCGCCGATGAGCTGGTCTTTTATGATATCACCGCCTCTAGCGATGGCCGTGTGGTCGACAAAAGCTGGGTGGCTCGCGTTGCCGAAGTGATCGATATTCCATTTTGTGTCGCAGGCGGCATTAAAACCGCAGAGGATGCCCAGCGCATTCTCGCCTTTGGCGCCGATAAGGTGTCCATCAACTCACCCGCCCTGGCCGATCCAACACTCATTACTCGCCTTGCCGACAAATTTGGCGTGCAATGTATTGTGGTGGGCATTGATAGCTATTTTGATGCGCAAACGCAACAATATCAGGTCTATCAATTCACCGGTGACGAAAAGCGCACCCAAGTCACCCAGTGGCAAACGGAAGATTGGATCAAAGAAGTACAAAAGCGCGGCGCGGGTGAAATTGTCCTCAATATGATGAACCAAGATGGCGTGCGTCAAGGCTACGATCTCGTGCAGCTTCAACGCATGCGCAATATCTGTAAAGTACCACTGATCGCCTCTGGCGGCGCAGGGGCTATGCCCCACTTTGCAGACGCTTTTTTACAAACCAATGCTGACGGTGCGCTTGCCGCTTCCGTCTTTCACAAACAGATCATCAATATCGGTGAGCTAAAGTCATATCTACTTGAGCAGGGAGTCACCATTCGCCCATGAGCACACTCAATCAACAAATTAACTGGCGTAAAGTTGACGGGCTGATCCCCGCCATTATTCAACATGCTGTAAGCGGCAAAGTGTTGATGCTGGGTTATATGAGCCCTGAAGCCTTGGAAAAAACTGAGCAAACAAAGTTAGTGACCTTTTTTTCACGCAGCAAAAATCGCCTGTGGACGAAAGGAGAAGCGTCTGGCAATCATCTGCAAGTGCAAAGCATCAGCCTAGATTGCGATCAAGATACCTTGCTGGTACTTGCTATGCCTGTGGGCCCGACCTGCCACACCGGTGTCGAAAGCTGCTTTGATGTGGCGGAGCAGCGCGATGCATCCACCCCGCAGTTGGCCTTTTTGTATCAGCTTGAAACCCTACTTGCCAGCCGTAAAGGCGGCAATGCGAGTACTTCTTACACAGCAAGCCTATTTGCTCGCGGCACCAAGCGTATGGCGCAAAAAGTGGGTGAAGAAGGTGTAGAAGTGGCGCTGGCTGCAACCGTCAATGATCGTGAAGAGCTCGCCAATGAATCGGCCGATCTCATCTATCATTTGTTGGTGCTCCTGCAAGATCAAGAGATGAATCTCGAACAAGTGATTCAGGTACTGCAAGCGCGCCATCAAAAATAAAATTCAATGGCAACGCGCGAAAACAACAAAGGGAGGCATAGCCTCCCTTTTTATCTGATGTTCATCTTATTTTTCATGGGACATCAGCCAATCATGGCTATGCTTGCTCAAGCGCCTCAAAGTAATGTTTGCGGCAAACAGAGACATAACTTTCATTCCCACCAATCACGACTTGCTCGCCATCAGCAATGGCTTTGCCTTCGCCATTTAAGCGGATCACACGGCTGGCTTTGCGACCACAATGACAAATGGTCTTGAGCTCGACCATTTTATCAGCCCAAGCCAGTAAATATTGGCTACCTTCAAAAAGCTCGCCACGAAAATCCGTGCGCAAGCCATAACAAAGTACTGGAATATTAAGCTGATCCACCACCAAGGTAATGGCATGAACCTGTGCCTTAGTTAAAAACTGGGCTTCATCAATTAAAACGCAGTCAATCGCGCTCTGTTGGTGCAAGGATTGAATATCACCAAAGAGGTCACTCTCTGGCGTAAAAAGCTCTGCAGGCGCTTCTAGGCCGATTCGTGAGGCCACTTTACCTTGACCAAAACGATCATCAATCGCTGCGGTCATCACCAGCGGATTCATTCCGCGCTCTTTGTAGTTAAATGCAGATTGCAGCAAGGTGGTCGATTTACCGGCATTCATCGCCGAGTAATAGAAATACAGTTGCGCCAAAGGTGTTCTCTCTTTCTGGGTCTTAAAACAAAGGGCCCTGCTGGGCCCCTTGTTATCATTATGCTTCTTCTAATTCTGGGTGTCTTTTGTTGAAAATCAGCAAGAAGACAATCCAAGCAATAAACAGCACCGTACAGGTCATAAAGCCAGCAAAGGTACTTTCTGTAAAGCCAAGCACACCATAACCGATCATCGAGATAAGTGCGATAGAAAGTGCATAAGGCAACTGCGTCATCACGTGGTCAATGTGGCAGCAACGCGCACCGGTTGAGGACAAAATGGTGGTATCTGAAATTGGTGAGCAGTGGTCACCAAACACAGAGCCAGCAAGTACCGAAGCCAACATTGGCAGTACCATGCTTGCAGTTGTTGGGTCGTTAGCCGCAGATGCCGCCGCCATGCTTCCCGCGATTGGAAGCATCAAACCAAAGGTGCCCCATGACGTCCCCGTTGCAAAAGCCATAAAACCAGACAGTGTGAAGAAAATAAGCGGCATCAGTGCAATACCTACTTTATGTTCCATCACCAAACCAGACAGATAAGCACCGGTTTGTAGGTTATCGATCACTGTACTGATACTCCATGCAAACAGAAGAATCAAAATCGCACCAAACATAGATTTGGTACCCATGCTAATGGCATGCACCAATTCTGCGCGAGGTAGACGCTGGCGAAGTGGACCCACAAGCGCCGCCAATACACCGATGATACCGCTATATAGAAGAGAATCTGTCACTGAGGTATTTTCAAATGCACCCAATACAGTAAATGCGCGACCATCCGCAGCCATTGCCTGCGCGCCAGTCCACATCATGGCACCAATGGTTGCAATCACAAGAACCACAACAGGCATCACCAAATCAGCAACATGACCTTGGCTACTCTCTTTAATTTCAATCTCTTCTTGATTTTTACCTTCCTGCGCTTCAACAGGAGTCCCTTGTAGTGCTAAACGCTCATGACGACGCATTGGACCAATATCAATTTGGAACCAAGCCACAGCAAGCACCATTAATAATGCGAAAATGGCATAAAAGTTCATTGGAATCATGGTCACAAAAGTGCCTAACGGACTAGACTCATGAATGTGGTTTTTTTCAAGAATGTCTGCGATTTGCGTAATAATATAGGCACCCCAACTTGATGCAGGCATAATTACACACATTGGTGCTGCTGTTGAATCAAGAATATAGGCAAGTTTCGCACGAGAAACTTTAAATTGATCTGTTACAGGACGAGAAATTGCACCGACAGCAAGACTATTAAAATAGTCATCAATAAAAATGAAAACGCCCAAAAGAGCAGACATCATTTTCGCGCCGCGACGGTTTTTAATTTTACGTTGAGCCCACTGTGCAAATGCGCGTGTACCACCAGAAAGGGTCATTAATGCAGTCATCACGCCAAGGCAGATAAGGAAAATGAGGATGGAAACTTTATCGCTCCAAAATGTATTTCCGCCATCAACGTTCACAAACAACGCGCTGGTAATATGATCGAGATATTTAAATGCGCCCCAAAGGTCACCTTCGGCATAAAAATATGCACCACAGAGAATGCCGACGCCCAAAGAAAGCAGCACCCGACGGGTAAATAGAACTAGGATTAACGCCACGACTGGCGGGATCACAGAGTAAACTGTGTTGATATATTCGTGAGTGGAAATGTCCATGATCTCTCGTACAACCTATTTGGTTGGAGATCTACTGTTTCCATATGACATGGATAGATGAGAAAACCCCAATTGGGACCCCCAACAGTAGCGCTCCATAGTGAATGTTGACTATGGCAGTGTCGTTCCTATTAAAAACGACCCCAGCCTACAAAGATGACGCTTTATAGACTTCGGCACGGGCTCCTTTCAATTTGGGTCATCGGTGGTCAACCTCGCCAAACCTACTGATAGACAGTGCGCCTCTACCTGGATTAGGTGCAGCCAATTCTAATGACAAAGCTCACATTTGCAACCATTTCTTTTTGAAGAATGTAACATTATAGGTGTTTTTTTGTGCAAACACGGTTCGACATTTGCTCGAATCGAACTTGAACTTCGTCGCAATAAATTTTGCAGCATTTCTGATAGATTTAATTTTAACCGTAAAGTCTCTCCCAACATCATATTCACTGCAAAAAAAAGATGTTGAAAATTAACCCTATCTGAACATTATCATTTGTTTTCTTTTATTTTAAAAAAAGCGCTGCTAGAATTTAAATCGAAATAACTAATATCCCTGTATCAGGGGTATTCCCCCTGATTCATAGGAAAATAAAATAGGATTAATAACTATGTCTGAAGCAATTAAGGTTCTACTTAACCTACGTTCTTTGCGTGCGCAAACTCGTGATCTATCACTTGAACAATTGGTTGAGGCACAAGAGAAATTAACGCTTGTTATTGCAGAACGTGAAGAGTCTGAAGCAGCAGAGCGCGAAGCAAATGCAGAACGCCTTGCTAAACTAGAACAATATCGTGAAATGCTTTTAAAAGATGGCATCAACCCAGAAGAGCTTTTCTCTGAGTCTGCGCCAAAAGCCAAAGGTAAACGCGCACCACGTCCAGCAAAATACAAATTCATCGATGAAAACGGTGAAGAGAAAACTTGGACTGGCCAAGGCCGTACCCCATCAGCACTTAAAGAAAAATTGGATGCTGGCGCGAATCTAGATGATTTCTTAATCTAATCGCCCTCACTAAATTAAAAAGGCTTCCAAATGGAAGCCTTTTTATTAAGCATTTAACGACTTCAAATAGGTTTGTAGCCGATCTTTTACTTCATCATGGCGCAATGCATAATCGATAAAGGCTTTCACATAACCAAACTTACTGCCGCAATCATGACTCACCCCTTTCATGTGATAAGCATTTACAGGCGCTTCAGCCATGAGCATATCAATCGCATCGGTAAGCTGAATTTCATCACCAGCACCCGGAGGTGTTTTTGCTAGTAGTGGCCAGATTTTCTCTGAAAGCACATAACGACCGACAATCGCTAAATTAGATGGTGCCTCTTCTGCATTTGGCTTTTCAACCGTCGCCACCATGGGTGCTGATTCGCCTGGCGATAATTCGGCGCCATGAATATCTACAACACCATATTGGTGAACAAGTGCTTGCGCAACAGGCTCAACCAAAATCTGGCTATGCCCAGTATCCTGATAAAGTGCAGCCATCTGCGCCAAATTATCTTTTTGCAAATCACAGGAAGCATCATCGAGCAAGACATCTGGCAAGACCACCGCAAATGGCTCATCACCCACTAAAGGTTTCGCGCACAAAATCGCATGACCAAGTCCCTTAGCATGCCCCTGGCGCACATGCATGATGGTGACATCCGCAGGGCAAATCGCTTGCACTTCATCAAGTAATTGGCGTTTTACACGCTTTTCAAGCGTTGCTTCCAGTTCAAAAGAGGTATCAAAGTGGTTTTCAATGGAATTTTTAGACGCATGGGTCACCAAAATAATTTCTTTGATCCCTGCGGCAATACATTCATTGACCACATATTGAATCAACGGCTTATCCACAATCGGCAACATCTCTTTGGGAATTGCCTTTGTAGCGGGCAACATTCGAGTCCCAAGACCTGCCACTGGAATCACTGCTTTTCGAATTTGTTTCATCAAATTTATCTCAACTTCTTGCAGACTTGATCTCGACAATATTATTTTGCCAAAGCCAATCTACAATTTTTTGGTCTGCACAATAACCCGTTGGCGCCAATGCCAACAGACGACGTATTTCAACTGAATCTTCACAGCGGCAAGCCAAATAAATGTTCTTAAGTAATGGTTCTAGTTGTTCAAGCGCTAGCATGGGTTCGTGCGCGCGTTTGATTTGTGGATGCATGGTTGTTGTTTCATGTTCACCCACGAGCAATTCTTCATATAACTTCTCGCCTGGCCGCAATCCCGTAAATTGGATCTCCACATCGCCATAGGGGTGGTCGGCATCTTTAATGTCCAAACCAGACAAAGACACCAAGTTTTTAGCCAAATCGACAATTTTTACCGGTTCACCCATATCTAACACAAAGACATCACCACCTTCTCCCATAGCGCCAGCCTGAATTACCAACTGAGCAGCCTCAGGAATTGTCATAAAATAACGAATAATCTCAGGGTGTGTGACGGTAATTGGACCACCATTTTGAATCTGCTGTTTAAAAAGTGGGATGACTGAGCCAGATGAACCCAGCACATTACCAAAGCGCACCATGGTAAAACGCGTCTTTGACTGCTCAGCTGATTTAGCCTGTAACACCAATTCAGCCATGCGCTTACTAGCCCCCATGGCATTGGTCGGCCGAACCGCTTTATCTGTTGAAATCAGAACAAAAGTTTTCACTGCGGCTTCAATAGCCGCATCGGCGCAAGACTGTGTCCCGAATAAATTATTCAGCACACCTTGACTCATATTCTGTTCGACCAAAGGGACATGCTTATAAGCTGCCGCATGATAGAGCGTATCTATGGCAAAGTGCTTCATCACGGAAGTCAATCGCGCTTGATCTTGTACCGAACCCAAAATAGAAATGACTTCACAACTTGCTATGGCACTGAGCTCTTTTTCTATTTGATATAAAGCAAATTCATTCAACTCAAATAATACGATTTGCTGCGGGTTTTGTTTAATAATTTGTCGACATAGCTCAGAACCAATTGATCCGCCAGCCCCAGTGACCATCACATTCAATGAACGAATATTCGCCGTCAGCAATGCGTGATGCGCATCAACACTATGACGCCCAAGAAGATCATCAATAGCGACATCTTTAAGCTCATCGAATTTAATCTCCCCAGTAGCGACTGCATTGATATCAGGAATGGATAATACTTCGAGTTTATGTGGCATTAATGAACGTACGATGACCTTCCGCTCATTTTTCGAACCACTGGACAGCGCTACAAAAACATGTGTAAGTTGATACTTTTTAATCATGCGTTCAAGTTGATTGGGTGAATAGACCTTCAGTCCTTGAACTGTTTTGCCTTGTAAGTTGGCATCATCATCAATATAAGCAACTGGTGTATACATTTCACCTTGCTTTAGGATTGCAGCAAGTTGACGACCACATCGCCCCGCACCATAAATAAGTGCTTTCTTTGAGCAACTATGAATCAATGAATGATGTAAATGCCGTAACCATACGCGAATGCTCACGACAAGACAGAATAAAAAGGCGCTGTAAATAATCGGCACTGTCCGCGGCAGCATTTCTCGAAAGTAATATGACAATAGCGTTATTGTTACGGCTGAAAATAAAACACCAGCAAGCATTAATTTCCCCAAATCAACGCCTGCATATCGCAATACAGTCCGATATAAACCCAAGCAATGAAATGCAATGAGAGTCATCGCTGCTGTCGCACTACAAACCCATATATTAATATTTGAAAGCGTTTCAGCAAAATCCCCCAAACGTGCATAATATGCGCAAATATAGGCAAAAATAATAAATACCGCGTCACTTGCCATACTTAAAATGATTTTTTGGTTCCGCGAGAGACTAAATAGCCAAGAAGTTAGATTTTTCAACGGTTTGGTATCCGTTCTTATCAAAGGTTATTGCTGGTATTCTACGCCAGTCATAAAAAAAACGCAGCGACTAGCGCTGCGTTTTTCATTAAAGAATGCGATCCTTCTGCCATTGTTCTTCTTGTTTGGCTTTCGCTTCTCGCGCTTTGCGCGCATCACAGGGCTCTGGGCAATCACACTCTTTCTCAATGCCAACAGAGCCAAGACCGCCACAACTACCATGAATCGACTTACGTTGAATCACATAGCCAATTGCCATCGCGGCAATTACCACCACAAAAAATCCAAATGTAATCAGAAAAATCTGCATTATTCGCCCTCAACAGCTAAATAAGGTTTAAATGCACTGGAATAACGGCTTTCAAAGCCATCATCCGTTTTAATAATCATATACACAGCTAGACCTTCTTTCTCGGCAAGTGCGAGACCTTTTTCTGGCCCCATGACCATCAAACCGGTCGCCAAGCCATCCGCTGTCATACAAGATTGATTAATCACGCTCACAGAGACCAGTCTGTGATTGATTGGCATTGCCGTTGCTGGATCGATAGTATGCGAATAGCGGCGGCCATTTTCTTCAAAGTAATTACGATAATCACCTGATGTTGCAATCGCATGATCAGATATAGAAACGATCTGCTGTACTGCTGGCTGCCCTGGTACCGGTTTTTCAATGGCAATACGCCATGGCACACCGGCATCATTCACTCCGCGCGTGCGCACTTCGCCACCAATTTCAACCAAGTAATCCTTGATACCCAAATCATCAAAGTATTCAGCAATCACATCAACACCAAAGCCTTTGGCAATCGAAGACAGATCGACATAAAGATCTGGATTTGTCTTAACTAACTGCGTTGGCGAAACAACATGAAGAAATTGCGTGCCGGTCATTTTACGACGCTCTGCAATCAGTGCCTTACTCGGTACAGTTTCAGGGCGCGCTTCAGGACCAAACCCCCAAAGATTCACCAAAGGTCCCATGGTGACATCCAAAGCACCGCTGGTTAATTTATTCAGGCGCAAAGCTTCGGTAATTACAAATGCAGTATCTTGTGAAACTGTCATTGGCGTATCAGTGCGGCTTTGGTTAAAACGACTGAGTTCTGAGTCTTTGCGATAAGTCGACATTTGATCGTTCACACGCTCAAGACGTAAATCGATCTCATTGAGCAAAAAGTCAGGTTTAAGCTGGCTATCCTGCGGCAAAATCACCTTGATTGAATAGTAAGTGCCCATAGTTGAGCCAGTTAAATGATAGACCTGCTTGTCTTGGCTACATCCTTGCATAACCAACACAAGCAACCCTAGCCCTAACCAAGATACTGCGCGTCGCAATTGAGAATACATAATCTTGTTCCGAAAATTGTACTGATATGAAAAAGGCTGGCCTTAAGGCCAGCCATTTTATTCCGTAATGGGGTTAGCCACCAAAATCATCGAGAAGAATATTTTCTTCTTCTACACCGAGATCTTTGAGCATATTGATCACTGCGGCGTTCATCACTGGCGGACCACACATGTAAAATTCGCAATCCTCTGGCGCTTCATGATCACGCAAGTAGTTTTCATAAAGCACGTTATGGATAAAGCCAGTGTATCCATCCCAGTTATCCTCTGGAAGTGGATCAGACAGCGCACAATGCCAAACAAAGTTGTCATTTTCTGCTTGAAGCATATCGAAATCTTCTACATAGAACATTTCACGCTTCGAACGGGCACCATACCAGAAGCTCATCTTACGTTTTGATTTCAGACGCTTCAGCTGATCGAAAATATGTGAACGCATTGGTGCCATACCAGCACCACCGCCAATGAAGACCATCTCTGCATCAGTTTCTTTCGCAAAGAATTCACCAAATGGACCCGAAATCGTACATTTATCACCCGCTTTCAGTGACCAAATGTAAGAAGACATGATACCTGGTGGTACATCAGGGTTGTTCGGCGGCGGAGTCGCAATACGCACGTTCAACATGATGATGCCTTCTTCTTCTGGGTAGTTCGCCATTGAGTAAGCACGAATCGTCGGTTCATTCACGATTGACTCATAGCGGAACAGATTAAATTTGTCCCAGTCGCCACGGTACTCTTCAGGAATATCAAATTCACTGTATTTCACATGGTGCACAGGCGCTTCAATCTGGATATAACCACCCGCACGGAAAGGTACGGTTTCGCCGGCTGGAATGCGTAGTTTCAACTCTTTGATAAAAGTTGCTTTGTTATCA
This sequence comes from Vibrio stylophorae, assembly GCF_921293875.1. Lineage (NCBI taxonomy): Bacteria > Pseudomonadati > Pseudomonadota > Gammaproteobacteria > Vibrionales > Vibrionaceae > Vibrio > Vibrio stylophorae. Next base: position 856,713 of record NZ_CAKLDI010000001.1, on the reverse strand, counting down.
TTGGAGATAACTTCACATTCCCATCGTTTCACACCGAAGATCTCTTCTGGCAACTCAATGTCCATGTCAGTTTTCACATTCACCTGACAGGCTAGACGCTCACCTTCACGGGCTTCACCCTTAGAGATATGGTCCAATTCAGTTGGCAGAATATCACCACCACCTGATTTCACTTTAACGCGGCACTGGCCACATGAGCCACCACCGCCACAAGCTGAAGACACGAAAATGCCAGAGCCAGCAAGAGCAGTAAGCAACTTACCACCCGCACCGGTGGTGATCGCCTTATCTGGATCGCCATTAATGCTAATTGTGATATCACCTGTTGGAACCAATTTGGACTTCGCAAAGAGAATTACCAATACCAAGGCCAAAATGATCAAGGTAAACATCACGACGCCGAGAATAATCGTATTCATTCATTATTCCTTTGTTATTGCGGTTTACCCGACTTACAGTTGAACACCAGAGAAAGACATAAAGCCTAACGCCATCAAACCTGCTGTGATAAAGGTGATTCCTAAACCACGAAGACCTGGAGGGACATCAGCATACTTCAGCTTTTCGCGAATACCTGCCAAAGCAACAATCGCAAGCGTCCAACCAATACCGCTACCCAAGCCATACACCACAGATTCACTGAAGTTATAATCACGTTGCACCATGAAAGATACCGCACCAAAAATCGCACAGTTCACGGTAATCAAAGGTAGGAAGATACCCAACGCGTTATAAAGTGGTGGAAAGAAGCGATCCAGGATCATTTCTAGAATTTGTACCAGAGCTGCAATCACACCAATAAAGGTGATGAAGTTTAAGAAGCTCAGATCCAAACCTGGCATCAAGGCGCCATCTTTCAGAATCAAGTTGTAAATCAAGTTGTTCGCAGGAACGGAAACCATCAATACGACAGTTACTGCGACACCCAAACCCATTGATGTTTTTACTTTCTTAGACACCGCTAGGAAAGTACACATACCAAGGAAGAATGATAATGCTAGGTTCTCAATAAAGATCGAGCGAACCAGCAGGCTAATATAATGTTCCATAGGGCCTTACTCCTTCGCCTCGATTTGAGCCGGTTTCAGTGTACGTAGGATCCAAATAAAGAAACCAATTAGGAAGAACGCTGAAGGCGCCAACAACATCATTCCGTTTGGTTGATACCAACCACCGTCACCAACAAGTGGCAATAGTTTCACACCAAATAGGCTGCCAGAACCCAACAATTCACGGAAAAACGCAACAGTCAGTAGGATAAAACCATAGCCCAAACCGTTACCGATACCATCCATAAATGCAGGAAGCGGCTCAGATTTCATCGCGTAAGCTTCAGCGCGCCCCATCACGATACAGTTGGTAATAATCAAACCAACGAATACCGAAAGCTGCTTGGAAATATCGAATAGATAAGCACGCAGCACTTGGTCTACCACGATAACCAAAGAAGCAATGATCGCCATTTGCACAATGATACGTACACTGTTTGGAATGTGGTTACGAATCATCGATACAAACATGTTTGAAAATGCCGTCACGAAAGTTACCGCGAGCGCCATAACAAACGCAGTTTCCATCTTAGTGGTCACCGCCAATGCAGAACAGATACCCAGCACTTGCAAAGCGATCGGGTTATTGTCCACGAAGGGGCTTACTAAGACTTTTTTAATCTCTTTCATATCAGCCATTGTTCAAGGTCCCCTCACGTAGGTTTTTCAAGAATGGACCAAAGCCATTCTTACCCAACCAAAAATCAAATGAGTGCTGTACACCGTTACTGGTCAAAGTTGCGCCAGAAAGCCCATCGACACCAAATCGATCACCTTTTGGTGCGCCACCTTTCACCACGCGAAGTGCAGGTTGACCATTTTCATCCAACAGTTGTTTGCCCACAAATTGTGCACGCCACTTTGGATTTTCTACTTCACCACCAAGCCCAGGAGTTTCACCTTGCTCGTAGTAAGTAATACCAGAAGCGGTATGGCCATCAGTTTCGATTGCCACAAATGCGTACATCATGGACCACAAACCATTGCCATGAATAGGCAGCACGTAGTTCACGATTTTGCCCTGCGCATCTTTCACCAAATACACTTTAGCGATGTTTGCACGGCGAATAATTTTCGCGAAATCTTGCTCTGGTTCAATCTTAATAGACTGTGCTGGATCTTTTGCTGCGGCGCGCTGGTTATAGCTTGCGGCATCTTGACCTTCAGGGGTTTGCTCAATGTATTGGCCGGTTTTTAGATCAACCAATTTTGGCTCAATATACTGTGCATAGGTTGCACTAATATCGGTGCCTTCTTTCAACAAACCAGCAACCGCTAGAATGTTTTTCTGCACATCCAATACCGCATTTTGTTGCTGTTTTGGACGCAACTGTACTGCTGCAGTAGACACCACGATTGAGCACACGATGCTCAACACGATGACCACGAGCAGCGTTTTGCTAATGCTATCGTTACTCTTTGCCATAGCGTGCCAATCTCCGCTTAATGTTGCGTTCTACCACTGCGTGGTCAAATAGAGGTGCAAATAGGTTGGCAAACAGAATTGCCAGCATCATGCCCTCTGGATATGCAGGGTTAACGACGCGAATCATCACTGCCATCGCACCAATCAAAGCGCCGTACCACCACTTACCGGCATTGGTAAATGAAGCAGACACAGGATCAGTTGCCATGAAAATCATACCAAAGGCAAAACCACCCAAAACAAGGTGCCAGTACCAGTGCATGTTAAACATTGGGTTGGTGTCAGAACCAATCACGTTGAACAGCGTTGCAGTTGCAATCATACCGATCATCACGCCAGCAATAATGCGCCATGATGCGATACCCATCGCGACAATCATCAAACCGCCAAGCAAAATGAACAGGGTTGATGTTTCACCAATTGAGCCTGGAATGTTACCGATAAAGGCATCCATCCAAGTGATTGGCTGTTCCGTGATACGGTTGATCACTTCAGCTTGACCACCGTGAGCCCATTGGCTCAATGCAGTCGCACCTGAGTAACCATCAGCCGCAGTCCACACCAAATCACCAGAGATTTGTGCCGGATAGGCAAAGAATAGGAATGCACGACCAGCCAGCGCAGGGTTCATAAAGTTGCGGCCGGTACCGCCAAAGATCTCTTTAGCAACTACCACACCAAAAGTGATACCCAGTGCCGCTTGCCAAAGAGGCAAAGTAGGCGGAACGATCAATGCAAACAGAATCGAGGTCACAAAGAAGCCTTCGTTCACTTCGTGCTTACGCACCATGCAGAACAGAACTTCCCAGAAACCGCCGACAATAAATACCACGGCATAGATTGGCACGAAGTAAGTTGCACCCAGCAGCATTTTGCTGATCCAACCTGCATCAGAGCTCAAGCTACCACCCAAGAATTGGGTGAGCGTGTAATGCCAGTTACCCGCAATAATATCTTGCAGCTGCGCACCTGCATAAAGGTGGTTCAATGCAAGAATTGCTTGGTTACCTGTGTTGTACATGCCCCAGAACATCGCAGGGAAACATGCAAACCACACCATAATCATGATGCGTTTCAAGTCAATGCTGTCACGGATATGTGAACCAGCTTTGGTCACTGTACCTGGGGTATAAAGCACAGTTGCCACTGCTTCATACAGTGCAAACCAACGCTCGTGTTTACCACCTGGTTCAAAGTGATGTTCGATTTTTTCAAGATATGTCTTCAAACCCATGGTTAACCTTCCTTCTCAATGGTCGTCAGGCAATCACGTAACAGCGGGCCAAAGTCATATTTACCTGGGCACACATAGGTACATAGCCCCAAATCTTCTTCGTCTAGCTCTAATACACCAAGACGAACAGCACTATCACAGTCCCCCGAGATGATGTCACGAAGCAGCAGTGTTGGCTCAAGATCAAGTGGCATTACTTTTTCGTAGTTACCGATTGGCACCATGGCGCGTTCGCTACCATTGGTTGAAGTGGTCACAGCAAAGGTTTTACCTTTGAAGAACTGGCTGATAAACGCACGAGTCACAGAGAATTTCTCTTTGCCTGGTGCAATCCAACCCAAGAACTCTTTTTCACGACCCTCATGAAGCACAGAAACCTGCGTATGGTAACGTCCAAGATAGTTATGCGCTTCATCCGCTTCAGTGCCACTGAGCACAGAGCCAGAGATAACACGAACTTCACCAGGAAGAATCTCTTTGTCAGTCAGCTCAGTCAAACACGCACCGATTTGCGTGCGCAGCAGACGAGGCTTGCTCACAACGGGGCCGCCTAATGCAACCACGCGATCGGTGTAAAGCTCACCAGTCAAGAACAACTGACCGAAAGCGATCACATCTTGATAGTTCAAATGCCATACACTGCGTGAGCCGTCAACAGGACGTAAGAAGTGAATGTGAGTACCCACAAGACCGGCTGGATGTGGGCCGTCAAAGACATGCTCTTCAACATTGGCCGCATCAATGCGCGGTAGGCTTGCGCCTTTTTTACAAACGAACACTTTGCCTTCAGTCAGGCGTGCCACGATTTGTAAACCAGCTTTAAATGCATCCGCTTGCTCGTTGATGATCACTTCTGGATTTGCTGCTAATGGATTGCTATCCATCGCAGTCACAAAAATGGCATCTGGCGTTGCATCAATCGCTGGAACCTTGCTAAACGGACGAGTACGTAAAGCTGTCCACATACCAGACTGAACCAATTGATCTACGATCACTTGGCGGTCGAGTTGTGGCAGTTCACTGGCTTGGAATTGGCTAAATGAAACTCGATCATCACCGTTGATTTCGATAACAACCGATTGAAGTACCCGCTTGGCGCCGCGGTTGATAGCAACCACTTTACCGGCAGCTGGCGCCGTGAACATCACACCAGGGTTCTTTTTATCAGTAAAAAGAACTTGGCCTTTTTTCACGACATCGCCCTCACGCACAAGCATGGTAGGACGCATTCCAACATACTCTTCGCCAAGCAAGGCAACGTGTTTGATGGCATGACCATCATCTATTACCTGTGCTGGAGCTCCCGTAATGGGGATATCCAGACCCTTTTTAATTGTAATCATATGCACTTGCACTATTAACGGGAAAGAAACCTTTAAATTGCGCACAAATTAAAGAGCACGACATGACTGCTGTAAATCACTCAGTCGCCGACTCATTAACTTTCTCATAACGTCTTGCGACGTAGCGCTGAGCAATTATCAAGCGCGCAATTCTAACATCTTAAACGCGAGCTGACCACGACAAATCAGCGTCAATAAAGGGGTCGGCGTCTGTTTAGCCATGTTAAACACATGGTTTTTTGACTGAGCAATGAGTACCACACCAACACCTTAAATTTCAAATAGTTAGCGAGCTTCATTTGCGCCACATCACAATCACGCAAACGTTCACATTTTTCCTACAATCGCCCCAAAATAAATGTCATGAAAGCGATTCACCTATTTTTTATGCGTATTTGTTGCGAAAACAATCAAAATGTAACGACATATTTACATTAATTCGTCGCTCTATGATAAACACTGCAACGAAGTGTAAACAGTTACGCAAAACAAAACTGGCAAATCGCTCAAAAGATAGAAATTTTTGACCAAAAAAAAGGCAATTCTGCGACCTGCATATTGCCTCCATGCATCAACTATGTATTGGCGAGATCACCACCGCGACAATTGGGTGTCTGTGGCGCTTGCTGCGCTCTTTCTAACCATTCCGCATTAGTATACGCGCTGATAGCGAGGGCATGAATAGGGTGAACCATCTCATTTTTGAGAAGCTCATGAATCAAACGATGGCGCTGAATTAAACGCATGCCATCAAAGTGTTCACTGACCACAATCAGTTTAAAATGCGTTTCCGCATCACGTGGACCGCGATGAAGATGGCTTTCATTTCGCAACTCTAAATGTGTTGGTGAGAGCGCCTCTCTCACTTTGCTTTCAATGATCGGCAGAATCGACATGCTTGCTTCCTGGTTATTGATCTAAGTCAAATTCACAGAGCAGCATCCTGCCGCAAAAAGCAGCATAAAATCAAGATTTGGTTAAAATTAATCAAGCAATCTTCGCAACCATTGCAACCTGAATTGATATCCTCAACAATACCAACTTTATTCCGTAATCGAGAGCTTTATGGCCGCTTCAGCCCCTATTTTTGCGCCAATCGGTGCACCGCTTTATCGTTATCCAAAGCGTGAGCAAGACACCTTACAAGCATGGGATGCGGGCGACGAATATCTGTTGCAATATATACAGGAGCAACAGCTCGATATCAGCGAAGAAGTTTGGCTACTCAACGACAGTTTTGGCGCCCTCGCCTGCGCGCTTGACAAGCAAACAGCTAAATTACGTCATATTCACGACAGCCATGTCAGCCAATTGGGTACGGCCTATAACCGTGAGCAAAGTCAATCAACACAAGCCGATTTTGCCTTTTGGGACTGCCTTGAGCCTTGGCAAGGAACACCATCGCTGGTGCTGATGAAGCTGCCTAAAAGTCAGCGTTTACTCACTTGGCAGTTGATGAAACTCAGCCAAATCCTACCTAAAGACGCCACCCTGATCTGCGCAGGAAAGGTTAAAGAGATTCACAGCAGCACCTTGGCTCTTTTTGAAAAACATTTTGGCCCAACGCACACCAGCCTAGCGCAAAAAAAATCGCGTCTCATTTTCAGCCATAATGCAAAAACGCAGCAGCAACTACCAGCACCTATCCGCTGGTCTGTGCCGGATTATGATTTTGAAATGCAAAACCACGCCAATGTGTTTGCCAATACGAAACTCGACATTGCCGCGCACTTAATGCTGCAACACATTCCGAAAGATCCCAGTCTAAAAACCATCGTTGATCTCGGTTGTGGTAATGGCATTTTGAGCTTGCAAGCCGCTCGCTTAAATCCGCAAGCACAGATCATTGCAGTTGATGAAAGCCCCATGGCGGTAGCCTCAGCTCATCTCAATGCCGATGAAAATTTAGGACCAGCGCACCAAGTTGAAGCGCGCGTGAATGATTGTTTAAGTGGTTTTGCGCCGCAAAGTGTTGACCTCGTCTTGTGCAATCCTCCATTTCACCAACAAAACGCCATCACGGACCATATCGCTTGGCAGATGTTCTGTGATGCTCGCCATGTTCTCGCAAATGAAGGCAAACTTATTGTGATCGGGAATCGTCATCTCGGTTACCATATCAAGCTAAAACGCTTGTTTGGCCAAGTGAACACCTTGGCATCCAATGGCAAATTCGTTATTTTGCAGGCATCGAAACGCCCACAGGCAAAAGGAAACTAATCGATGAAGATCAAATTATTGGCTGCAGCCGCTCTTCTCACTTTAACTGGTTGTGCTACGCCAGTCGAAACACAACTAACGCTCGCTCCCAAAGCCGTGCCTTCAAGCATTGTGGCACCAAGCGGCAGCGAGATTAATATCACTAGCCGCGATCTTCGTTCTGCTCAGTTTGTTGCCATCGTTGACTCAGGTCGTGACCGCGTGAAACCGGTACAATCTCAGCAAAATTTACGTGTCCTGCTTGAAGATGTGATTACTGATCAGCTTCGCGCGCAAGGTTACACCGCAGATATCTCAAGCCCTGTATCTCTTCGCATCGATATCATGGAAGCGATGACCCGTGTCAATGACAGCGCTGTCAATCATGGCATTGACACCAAAGTGCAACTGCAGCTTGTGGTTGAAGCACCCTATGGACGCTTAGTAAAACGCTATTCAGGCCATGCCACCGATGAAGGTGTGATGAGTGCCAGCATTCAAGATATGGAAAATTCAATGAATCAAGTGATTGAAGCCATTCTTGCTGATATTGCCGCCGATGATCAGCTACATGATTATCTGCAAGGTAAGATCTAATGCGTATTCTGACCTTTTTGATGCTGGCCTTTGCCAGCATCAATTTTTCAGCGCAAGCTGCCAATCCACAGGTAGCCGTGAAAACCAACTATGGTGATTTCACATTGGAGCTTTATCCCGAGCAAGCACCGAAAACCGTGGGTAATTTTCTATCCTATGTTGAAGATGGCAGCTACGTCGGTACCCAATTTCACCGTCTGATTCCAAACTTTGTGATTCAAGGTGGCGGCTTTGATGTCAACATGCAAGCGCGCGCGCACCAAATTCCTGTCCCCAATGAATCACAAAATGGCCTAAGCAACGAGCGCGGTACCATCGCCATGGCGCGCACCGCTGATCCTGATTCTGCGACTCGCCAGTTCTATATTAACTTGGCCAATAACAGCAATTTGGATCCCCAAGGCTATCGTCCGGGTTATACCGTATTTGGTAAAGTGATCACCGGATTTTCAAATATTGAAAAGATGGCAAAGGTGCCAACAACGAACCTTGGCCGCATGCAAAACGTGCCGATGCAGCCGATTATCATCACCGATATTCAATTGATCCAACCATAATCCATCGCCTGCTTGCAGGCGATTTTCGACAAGGACGCCGCTGTGTCTCTCTCATCAAATGCTTCACACCCATGGCTTCAAGTCTTTCGTAGCTATTTAGATATTCGCTTACTCTGGGTGTTTATTTTTGGCTGTGCCAGTGGTTTTCCTTGGGTGATTACCAGCTCTGCCATGGTGGGATGGATGAATGACGCGGGACTTGACCGAAGTACCATCGCCTTTTTTGGCATCATCACAGTGCCCTACGCCATTAACTTTTTATGGGCGCCGCTGATTGATAGCTTAAAATTGGGTCGACTCAATCGCTGGCTCGGATTGCGCCGCAGCTGGATCTTTGTCTGCCAACTAATTATCGCAATCAGCACCTTTGCCCTTGCGGGCAATGATCCTGCCACGAATCTGTTTTTGACGGGTCTATGCGCGTTTGCAGTGGCGCTTTGCTCCGCAACGCAAGATGTTGCCATCGATGGCTTTCGCATCGATCTATTTAATCAGTTCGATCAAGATAAGCTGCCCAACGCTTCAGCGATGGCAACCATTGGTTGGTGGGTAGGTTATTCCATTCCAGGCTATGTGGCCTTTCAATACGCTGATAGCTGGAGCTGGCATGGTGTCTACCTTTTCTTTGCGCTGCTCACGGTAGCGCTGATTTTATGTAATTTGCTCTTTATTCGAGAGCCAAAGACCGATCGTGAAGCCTTGCAAGCAAAGGCTAAAGCGCATTTTGACAGTCTCTTTGACCAAGGTAGTCGCTGGGATAAAGTACTGCGCTGGCTGGGTGTAAGCTTCTTTGAGCCCTTTGCTGAGTTCTTTCGACGCAATGGTGTGAAATTGGCTCTGAGCTTATTGCTCTTTGTGGTGCTCTTTAAACTGGGCGAGGCCTTTTTGGGCCGAATGTCGATTCAGTTTTACCGTGAAGTTGGTTTTAGTAATGAAGATATTGGCACTTACAGCAAGCTCTATGGCGGTATGCTCACGATTTTCTTTACCCTCATCAGTAGTGTATTCAACACCCGCTTTGGTATTGTGCGCGGCTTGTTTATCGGTGGCGTCGCCATGGCCGCTAGTAATCTGATGTTTGCGTGGCTAGCCACCGTCGGTGAACATGCCAGCCTATTTGGTTTTGCCATCAGCAAAACCCAGGCGCTGATGCTGACACTTTTTGTCGATAACTTTACCACCGCCTTTTCCACTGTCGCCTTTGTTGCTTTTATTAGCATGCTCTCAGGGCGAGCCTTCTCTGCAACCCAATATGCATTGCTCGCCTCTGTGGGCAGTTTTGGTCGCACCGTGCTTGCCTCAGGCAGTGGCTATGTGGTGACTTGGCTTGATGGGCAATGGGCTATCTTCTTTGTGATCACCGCGTTGATGGTGCTTCCTAGTCTGATGTTGCTATTTTATATGCGCGCGCACTTTAACAAACTCGCAACAGTTTAATCCTCATAAAATGTGATCTCAGCATTCGATTGCAAAAAAATCAGCGTAAACGTTTACCTGTGATTGCAATCGATTGCGACATGCAACACACAAATGCGTTTTACATGCGCTTTTTTACACATCATTAATGTGATCAAAATCCTCTTTTCACCTTCAATTCGGCGAAATCCTACGCGTTAGTTAACAATTTGTATCATGACCGTTTTCTTTTGCGGTTTGGGTCACTAAAATGCCCGCCATTCAACAGCAACGCTGCTGGATATCCATGACACAAACGATAATTTCTACCAGTTCACTGCGTAGAAAACCGATATTTTGGAGTTAACATGCGTAAGTCTCTTATCGCTCTGGGCGTTCTTGCTGCTTCTGCTGCTGTACCAGCACAAGCTGATTATCTCTATGGTTTTGCCAATACATACGTCGATTACCTCAACTGGAAACAAGGTACTGAAGAGATCAACCGTGACTCTCACATTACCCTAGGTATTGAAGGTGGTGCAGGCTTTGATTGGGGTGAAATCTACGGCTTCTACGAATACGAAAAATTGAACATGGGTTCAGACTCTCGTAGCCAAGCAGCAAAAGTCACCGCACACTACAAGTTGATTGATGACTTTACGCTTTATGGTCAAATCTATGATTTGAACGATAACAAATTTGGTGATGAGCAAAACCGTGTAATCGGTTTTGGTTACACCGGTCTTGTGGGTGAAGGTTGGTGGTTCAAGCCATTTATCGGTTACCACGATATGTCTTGGAATGGTAACAACAGCCAATCAAATGGCGACAACGGCGGTATGTTAGGCTGGGTTGGTGGCTATAGCTTCAACCTTGGCGAACACAACTTCCTTGTGACAAACTGGAACGAAATCGAGTTTGCACGTAACGCTGGTTATGCCAATGCGCAAGGCGGTAAAACAGGTCTGAACGGTGGTTTGAGCATCTCTTACGATATCACCGATCGCGTGTACACCTCGTTCACTTACCGTTACTTCGACAACAAACTGGGCGTTGATGGCTACGGCGATGCACTAATCTACCGCATCGGTATTCACCTATAATCCATCCGGCAATGTTTGGGGTTTCAAAAGCGCGCCTTCGGGGGCGCTTTTTTTTGCCACTGATTTTATTGCGCTAATTTTGTATCCTATGGCAATCCCATTCAATGCAAGAACGCCCATGAAAATTGCGATCATCGGCCCCGGTGCCATCGGCTCTTTATTTGCACTCACCCTAGATGCAAGCGGTGTTCAAGTTGCACTTTTTCAGCGCCAGCTAGGTTCAGTAACGCGCAACTATGTTGGGCCACTCAACCTTGCAAAGCAAAGTATCACCTTTGCTCATAAGCGCACTGACATTGCCAAGGCAGATCTGGTGCTATGCTGCGTGAAAGCTTGGCAACTGTCCGATGCACTTGCGCAGTTTTCGCCCTATTTTCACGCCAAACAGCCCATCATCCTCAGCCATAATGGCATGGGCGCACTCAGCGAGACCCATCCACTTTTTACCCACCACCCTATTTTTGCGCTAACCACCACCCATGGTGCCATGCTTGATGCCGGTGAGTTGAAACACACAGGGTTGGGCCAGTGTATTTTAGGGCCACTCAATCCCTTAGCCGTGACTCAGCAAAGGATCGCACAATCACTGTGCGAATATCTCAACCACGCAAACATGGATGCCCATGTCGATCTTGAGATAGAGCAACGACTCTGGCAAAAACTGCTGATCAACTGCATCATCAACCCACTTACCGCACGTGATCAATGCCCAAATGGCGCACTGGCAAACCCGCAATATCAAGATGAAATAGCCACCTTGATTAAAGAAGCATGGCAAGTCACCCAACGCGAAGGCTTACCTTGGACCCCACAAGCCATCGATGCGCAAATCATGGCTGTGGTCAAAGCAACCGCAGCCAACTTTTCATCGATGAATCGTGACCTTGCCAATCAAAGGCGTACAGAAATCGATGCCATTACGGGCTTTTTGCTTCAACGCGGCGCATTGCATGGCGTATCATTGCCCCATCACCAGCAGCTCTATCACCAAATTCAATCTAAGGAGTGTCGATGACATCCAATGTTCTGATCATCATTGCCCAAGGCAGTGAAGAGCTTGAAACCGTCACCTGTCAAAATCTATTGCTTCGCGCTGGCTTTAAGGTCACCACCGCCAGCGCCGACAGTGAAGGCGCGGTGCAACTTCGCGGCGCACGTGGTTTACCTATGACAGCAGATTGCCCGCTGGTCACTGTCGCCGACAATGAATATGACTGCATTGTGCTGCCGGGCGGCTTGCCAGGCGCCGATCATTTGGCTGCGAGCCCTTTGGTGCAGGCGATTCTTAACCAGCAATATTGCGATGAAAAGTGGGTCGCTGCGATTTGTGCCAGTCCAGCACTGGTTATTCAGCCGCTTGATTGTTTTCGCGAGGCTTATAAAACCAGTTACCCAAGTACCGCCAATTTAATCCCTGCGCATCTGTATAAAACCAAACGCGTGATGGTGGATAAAAACCATCGCCTGATCACCAGTCAAGGTCCCGGCACCACCATGGAGTTTGCCCTTGAGATCATTGCTCGCTTAGCGGGCATTGAAAAAGCAGCCGCGGTTGCAGAGCCCATGTGTGTACTACCCAATATGACCTATTCACCGCAGTTTATGAATGATGGAAAAGCCGCTCAACTGAGCTAATTCAGATCTGAGTCCGCTACTCAACTGATATTTAGGTATAAAAAAACGCGCAATACAGCGCGTTTTTATTTTCTCTATTTTCTCTGAGATAGGCGATTGCCATTAAGGGCGATATACCTTCACATTGGTAAAGCCACTATCACGCAAGTAAAGCGCTTGCAGGCGACTCATTACGCCACGCTCACAATAAAGCAGATAGGTTTTCTCTTTATCCAAATCACCAAATTGCGTGGCTAATTTGTAGAATGGCAAGTGTTTGACTTCCACACCATCAATTTCCAATGGGTTTTCGTCTTCTTCATCTGGACTACGGATATCCAAAATCACTTCATTGCTACCAATTTGTGCCACTTCATCAACTTCAGGCGCATCTTCTAAGCTTTGCTTTTCAATGTCGCGAATGTCCATGTAGCGCGCTGCATCGACCACTTGCTCCAAAATCGCGAAATCAAATTTAGCTTCTTCAGCTTCAATTCGGCCTTTCACCGCTTTCACGGTTGGTTTTTTCGAGATCACACCGCAATATTCAGGCATGGTCTTGGCAAAATCTTCAGTACCGATATGACGAGCAAGATCGACAATCTCTTGTTTATCCCAAGTGATCAGTGGGCGCAAAATCATGGTATCGGTGACGTTGTCAATCAAACGCAAGTTGGTCAAAGTTTGGCTTGATACCTGACCGATGGCTTCACCCGTCACCAAGGCTTGAATACCAAAACGCTCGGCAATCATGCCACCAGCGCGCATAAACATGCGCTTAAGAACCACGCCCATTTGACCATCATCGACTTTTTCAAGGATCTCTGCGACCACGGGTTCAAAATCGATGCTAACAAAACGGACCTTGGCAGAAGAGCCAAATTTGTTCCAAAGGAAGTGCGCCACTTGCTTGACGCCTGTTTCGTGCGCCGCACCGCCCAAATTAAAGAAGCAGTAATGCACCTTACTACCGCGCTTAATGTGCATATAGCTTGAGACACCAGAGTCAAAACCACCGGAGATCAAGCTCAAGACATCTTCCTGTGTACCAAGCGGGAAACCACCCAAACCTTGATAACGCGCCTCAATTAGATTGAGTTTGTCGTAATCAATATCGAGTTGAACAGTCACATCAGGTTTTTTCAGCTTAACGCTGGCGCTGGCAATGGCTTGGTTCAAACCCCCACCGACATAGCGCTCAACTTCAATCGAAGTGAAATCATGCTGGCCACGGCGCTTGGCGCGCACACAGAAAGTTTTGCCTTCAAGATCTTTGCCCATCAGCGCCAAAGTGCGCTCATAGATATCATGAAGATCCGTGAATTCACTTTGCTGCACTTGCAACACATGGTGAATCCCTGGCGTGTTTGTTAGCGTTTGAAGTACAAAGGCATCCTGACTTGGGTCTTTACAGAACACAGCAATATGATCCCAGCGATTGTAAACACTCACTTGATCAGTCTGGCGCTTAAGAATGTTACGTAGGTTGCTTTCCAAGATTTTGGTAAAGCGTTTACGAACTGAATCGCTTTTCACGATGATTTCAGGATGGAGCTTAACGATATACTTCATGGCACTGCTTTATATAAGGGCTAGCGAGAATAAGGCGCGGATTATACATCAAGGGTAGAAGATGCGAAAATTGAATCGTTGAAAAAAACACCAACCACTGTCAACTCACTGCGACGAACCGTTAAATTCATCTGTTATGGTGCAATCACTGCCGTCATGAATTGTTCTGCCCCCCTTCACTGACAATTGCCAACAGAACATCACTTGATGGACATGATCGACTGAAGATGACCGCTTTATTCCCGCTCAAACCCACCACAGCAACACGCCCCGCAAGTTGCAATGTCGGCTTACATTCAGACGCTGAAACCGACGAGAATCTCGTCACTTTTTTGTGGTTTTGACGTATTTTAACGAGCGATTCCTGAGATCTAAATCACAGCTTGATAACAACCGCCCAGAGAATCGCCATACCATAAAAATCACAAGCGTGATCGAAATCACTTCAACTGGCGAAAAAACAACGAATTAAACGATAAAGATCACAACTTTCTCGTCAAAATGGTTTTGTCTTTTTTAACGTGATTATTAACTTATTGATTTCTATCTCAATAATTCGGAACAAAAAGCGTCAGTTTGAACTAGATCACATCTTATTTTTAATAATTTTACCACGCGAAATAATCACTTGTATGTTGTTGAGCATAGATAAAACAAGGCCTAGAGCCATATTCAGTTCAAAACATATAGGGGGATTATATGTTTAAATATTCAATCATCGCGGCATCTGTTGCTATCGCGCTTTCTGGCTGCTCTGCTTTTTCAAATTCAGAGCAACAAGTGGTGAACGAGCTTGCTGATCAACTCGATATTCAATACACAGTGAACACCAACCATGGTGCCAATGAAGGCATTGATTGCCAAAACCTTGGCGCTGAGTGGGCATCCTGTAACCAAGTCACCATGACGCTCACCAATGACGGTGACGCTGTTGATAGCAAAGATTGGGCAATCTACTTTCACAGCATTCGTCTGATTTTGGATGTCGATAATGACCAGTTCAAAATCACCCGCATTACCGGTGACCTCCATAAACTCGAACCCACAGATAAATTCGATGGCTTTGCAGCAGGCGAAGTGGTTGAGATTCCGCTAGTCGGCGAATACTGGCAGCTATTTGATACCGACTTCTTACCGGGCGCTTTTGTGACTGCGCCAAATGCAGAACCAAAACTGATTGCCTCACTCAACACCGAAGATGTCGCCAGCTTTGTTCATGGCCTTGAAGGCAATAACCTCAAGCGTACCCCTGATGACAACAATACCTTTGCGACCGCAAGTAGTCGTTTTGATAAAAACGCCGATGTGGCGCTAGAAGATGTACGTGATGCACTGATTCCAACACCAATGGAAGTGGTGGCTGGCCAAGGCGAAATCAGCATTGCCAATGGTATTGCACTGCCAACCAATATTTTTGCTGCAGAACAACTCGACGCCCTCAATGCGCGCGCCAATGTGGTTGGCGTCAATGTTCACGGTGATCTGCCTGTGCAAATCACAATTGTTCCCGAGAACTTTAAAGCTGACATGGCAAAATCTGGCGCTTACACCCTAGCGATCACCGACAAAGGCATTCAAATTCAAGCCGTTGACCAAGCTGGTGCTTTCTATGCGGTGCAATCAATCTTTGGCCTGATTGATAGCCAAAATGCTACGTCACTACCACAAATCACCATCAAAGATGCACCACGTTTTGAATACCGTGGGGTGATGGTGGATGTCGCGCGCAACTTCCACTCTAAAGACGCTATCTTGGCCCTACTTGACCAAATGGCGGCTTACAAACTGAATAAACTGCACCTGCACCTCACCGATGATGAAGGCTGGCGCTTGCAAATCCCAGGTCTGCCTGAACTCACCGACGTTGGCGGTCAGCGCTGCTTTGATCTGAAAGAGCAAAACTGCTTGCTGCCACAGCTAGGCTCAGGCCCAAGCAGTGATAACTTTGGCTCAGGCTACTTTAGCAAAGCCGATTACATCGATATTTTGAAATATGCTAAAGCGCGTAATATCGAAGTGATTCCAGAGATCGATATGCCAGCGCACGCACGCTCTGCTGTGGTATCCATGGAAGCGCGTTACAACCGTTTGATGGCTGAAGGTAAGGAAGCGGCGGCAAACGAATACCGCTTGATGGATCCACAGGACACTTCAAACGTCACCACAGTACAGTTCTACGATAAGCACAGCTTTATCAACCCATGCATGGACTCCTCTAAACGCTTTGTCGATAAAGTGATCACTGAGGTTGCAGCAATGCACAAAGAAGCCGGCATGCCACTAACCACTTGGCACTTTGGTGGCGATGAAGCGAAAAACATCAAACTTGGTGCAGGCTTCCAAGACATCAACAGCAAAGATGGCGTGGCATGGAAAGGCAATATTGATCTCAGCAAACAAGACAAGCCATTTGCGCAATCGCCTCAGTGCCAAATGCTCATTAACAACGGTACTGTTTCTGATTTTGCCCACCTACCAAGTCATTTTGCTGAAGAGGTTTCAAAAATCGTCGCAGACAAAGGCATTGCCAACTTCCAAGCATGGCAAGATGGTCTGAAATATAGTGATGGTGGCGCTAAGGATTTTGATACCAAAAACACCCGCGTGAATTTCTGGGATGTGCTCTACTGGGGTGGTACTGCATCAGTTTATGAGTGGGCGAACAAAGGCTACGACGTGATCGTATCAAACCCTGACTACGTCTACATGGATATGCCTTATGAAGTGGATCCACAAGAGCGTGGTTACTACTGGGCAACTCGCGCCACCGATACCCGTAAGATGTTTGGGTTTGCGCCTGAAAACATGCCACAAAACGCGGAAACATCAGTCGACCGTGATGGCAACGGTTTTAGCGGTAAAGGCACCGTTGAAGCACAACCATTCTATGGTCTATCAGCGCAGCTTTGGTCTGAAACCGTGCGTACCGACGAGCAATTTGAGTATATGGTCTTCCCACGCGTACTTGCTGCCGCTGAGCGTGCTTGGCACCGCGCGGATTGGGAAAACGACTACCAAGTCGGTGTGGAGTACAACCAAAATACTCAGCTCGTCAACAAAAACAAACTCAATGCTGACTGGACCCGTTTTGCCAACATCATGGGCCAACGTGAATTGGCGAAACTGGAAAAATCAGGCATCGACTATCGCTTGCCAGTCCCAGGTGCCAAAGTGGAAAACGGCATACTCATGATGAACGTCCAATTCCCAGGCGTGGCACTGCAATACTCACTGGATGGTAAAAACTGGACAACTTATCAAGACCAAGCGCGTCCAGCCGTTTCAGGTGATGTTTGGGTTCGCTCTGTTTCTGCCAGCGGCAAACAGACTAGCCGTGTGACGCAAGTGAAGTAATTCACAAACGCGGCAAGCAAAGACCAAGCGCTGAGTTAGGGTTCGCGCTTGGTCGTTTTCAAGAGATAAATTCACAAAGCCAGTCATATGACTGGCTTTTCTTTATCTAGTAATGAGATATGAGAGTACTGGTGAATATCAATGCACAGCAATATCAGGCGCGGCAAGACCGCGACTAGGCCCAATCAAATTGCAGCTGCTCAATCGCCGCTTTATCTTTTAACCCCACACTCACCCCAATGAGGCGAATCTCACGGCCATTTTGCCGCGTCAGCGCCTCTTGTAATAAAGTATAAAAGCGTGCGGGATCATAACTGGCTTGAATGTGCTCCACCGTGGTTTGTTGAAAATCAGCGAACTTAAGTTTCACCCCTTGGCGAGCGATTTGATCCACCTGTGTATGACGCTGCATTCGCCGCTCAAGCTCGGGTATCAGCTGGTTTAAAATCAGCTCACATTCAGCGCGACTACTGATATTTTGATTGAGCGTTCGCTCCACCCCAACCGATTTTCGCGTACGTGTATTCACCACAGGCCGCTCATCAATACCATGCGCGCGCTGCCACAATGACTGCCCTAGTTTGCCAAAGCGACTTAACAGCTCAATGCGATCGCTATCGCGCACATCTTGGCCCAAATACAAGCCATGTTCGTGCAGCTTTTCAATGGTCACCTTGCCCACACCGGGAATTTTCTCCAGCGGTAATTTTGCGATAAAGGCATCCAACTCATCAGGCTTTATTACGCATAAGCCATTAGGTTTATTGAGATCTGAGGCAATTTTAGCGACAAATTTCAGTGACGAGACCCCCGCTGAGGCCGTTAGCTGAGTCGTAGCTTGAATCTCTTGGCGAATCGCTTCTGCAATGCGCGTGGCTGAGCCTTGAAAGGCGCTACAATCGGTCACATCGAGATAGGCCTCATCCAAAGAAAGCGGCTCAATCAACTCGGTATAACGAGAAAAAATACGATGGATTTGCTGCGAGACTTGCTTATAAACATCCATACGCCCAGGGACCACTAGCAGATGAGAGCAAAGCTGCATCGCTTTGGCGGTCGACATGGCTGAGCGCACGCCAAATTGACGCGCTTCATAGTTACAGGTTGAAATCACCCCGCGTTGACTACTTTTACCCCCGACCGCCAATGGTCGATTGCGCCACTGTGGATGATCGCGCATCTCCACTGCAGCATAAAAGCAGTCCATATCAATATGAATGATCTTGCGCTGTTTGCTCACGCGATGCACCTAGGGATGAAAACAAAACTGTATATAAACACAGTTATTATGCGTGTTTTTTCCATCAGCGCAAGTCAAAGCACATGGTGATCAGCGGCGCGATGCATCCGCTTTGAAAAGAATGAATCAAATCAACAAACCACGGACACAAGGTTTGCTGACTTTAATCATTTACTCACGCTCAAGGATGGGCCGCCACATCGCATCCAATTCCTGTTCATTGGGCATCTCACTATGCTCAATGCGTCGAATCACCCGACAAGGTTGGCCAACCGCAATGGAATCTGCGGGAATATCTTGATTGACAATACTCCCTGCCCCAATGACGCTGCGATCGCCGATGGTCACCCCATCTAAAATAATCGCACCAGCGCCAATCCAAACGTGATCACCGATAGTGATTGGATTACCCAGCGCGATGGGAAGCACCCGTTCTGCCATATCAAAAGGATGGCCTGCGGTGCTAATCACCACATTGGGACCAATTTGCACGTAAGCGCCCAAATGCACTGGTGCTAAATCGAGAATGGTGACATTGGTATTTAAAAAGCCACCACCTTGAAAGTGAATGTTCTCACCCAAATCGCAATAAAAGGGTTGAACGATTGTTTCACCCTGATACCGACCAAGCAGCTGGGTCAAAATGTCACGTTTTTTCTGACGCTCAGAGGGGCGAGCATGATTATAGTCATGCAGCAGATCCTTGGTGCGATCCTGCTTTTCGCAAAGCGCAAGATCAATGGGAATATGTACAGAAAAATCAGATAGTTTATTGCTCACCTTGTGCATCCATAAAGCTGTACGTCATGCCATTCTGCGTTTTTCTCAAGCGTTCGGCACGCACCAAGGTTGCGAAATGTGACCGCCACTAAGGACATCTGTAATTGAATTTAAACAAGCATTAGCCAATAACAAAAAGCCACGCAATGCGTGGCTTTTTTAGTTCATCGGCTTTGAATAAAGCAGCGCGGGGGACGCTTCGATTAACGTTCCCAGTAGGCTTCTTCTAGGCTATCTTCGCGCTCAGGTAAGCCACGAGATAGACGCGGTGAATGCTGCGCCAATACTTGATAGCTCACACGGTTGGCGTACTTACAAACCTGAGAGAAAGAAGAATAGGTCAAACAGGCTTGCTGATGCTTGCTTGAATTTGGCACTGCCGCACGATGGTAGCGGTTTGCCGCCATATCATGAAGCACAGCTGACAATGCGCCATCACCTGCACCATTGGTGTTTTTAATACGCTCAGGACCACCCATATATGGTGCGATATGTGAATAAACGCGGGTTGGCTCTTCACAATCATCTTTACGCATTGGACGGCTAAATTCGTAGCGATTGAACTCAGCAATATTCCCTGGAAGCAATGGCAAACTGGTTTCACGCTTCATGGTTTCATCGGTATAACCGGCCATATACAAACCCACAGGACCTGCAGTGCAAAGCACCAAATCTACCCACTCGAGCGCTTTATCTGCGGCCAATAGTGGATCAGACTCACCCGTCAATGCCAGCGCTTCATCTTCATTCATTGCCACCACAGTAACGTGCTCAGCAAGAAAATCACGCCACCATTGTGGATTTTCCTCAATCACGAATTTCGTACCTAGGGTCAACACCACAGGTACATTGTGTTTTTTGGCAAACTCAATGGCGCGCATGGTTGCATCTGGCATTGGATCGCCAGGCTTACAACGCACTAAATAAGCCGTCAAAACCAACGCTGATGCATTGGCAAAAATGGACTCAGGAATATTATCTGGATGCAGTTGGTTCATCTGACCTTCGTTGATCGCGAAGGTACGTTCACCATCTTCCGAGATCAGCGCAAAACAGCGACCAATAGGACCTTTTACCGCTTGTAGATGGTTTAAATCTACACGCGATGAGGTGTTACACAAATAACGATAGGCGTAGCAGCCAATCTCAATATCTTGGCTCATCACACCCAGTAGGTATGATTTATCATCCGCAAGCACTGAGTAGTTGTGCATGGTGTTACCAATGGTGCCACCTGCAAATTCATGGCTAATCAGCTCTTGTTCGCGCAGCTCTTGATAAAGCGCTTCAGCACGCTCATCATCAATCACCAAAGAGGCGCCTTTATGAAGGCCATAACGCTCTAAAAAGTCATCATCGACCTTGGCTTCAATATCCACCAAGGTTTGATCGATACCCACAATGTGGCTACGAGGTTTACGACGTGTCTCCTCTGCAACTGGAGTCACGAGCGGATCACGAGCGTGAACCGGGAAATAGTGCTTGGACTTGCGCTGGCCTGGAAATTTCATCAAGCATACCTATCAAAAAATTTCGTGAATCATATCACGCTTTTTTTGTAAGAAAAGGGGAAGCCCCCTGATGATTAAAGGCAATCGTTTACGATTTGTGCAAGCGCGTCGATATGTTGCTTCTCAGCATTTAAACAAGGAATAAATCCAAAGCCATGGCCCCCTGCTTCGAGAAAACATTCACGACTTTGAATATTGATCTCTTCTAGTGTTTCCAAGCAATCGCAACTAAACGCTGGGGTGATCACATCCACATGACCCACACCAGATTGCGCCAGTTGTGCCAATCGATCATCGGTGGCCGGCTCAAGCCATGGATCACGACCAAATTTCGACTGATAACTCATACCAATTTGTTCGGGCTTTAAGCCCAATGCTTGCCCCAGAAGCTGCGTAGTTTGCTCACATTGCTCGCCATAGGGATCGCCAGATTCAGCGTAACGCACCGGAATACCATGATAGGAGCAAAGTAGGTACTCACCTTGACCGTGCTGCTGCCAGTGCTCACGCACACTTTGTGCCAGCGCTTGCACATAAGCATCGTGGTCAAAATAGCGCTCAATAAAGTGCAGATGCGGCACAAAAAAGCGCTGCTTTAAACCTTCAGCCAGCGCATCAAAAGCAGCCGCAGTGGTAGTCGATGAATATTGTGGGTAAAGCGGTAACACCACAATGCGCTCACACCCAGCGGCTAATAGTTGATCCAGCGCTTGATTGACTGTGGGCTCGCCATAGGTCATCGCTAGCGCGCAAGGCACGTCTAATCGTTCTGATAAACCTTGGGTAATGGCATCAGAATAAACCTGCAGTGGAGAACCAGATTCAAGCCAAATACTTTGATAAAGCTTGGCCACTTTCGGTGAGCGGGTGGGCAAAATTACACCGCGTAGCAGTGGTTGCCATAGCCAAGGGTTCACATCTACGACTCGACCATCACTTAAAAAATCTTTTAAAAAGGCTTTTACGCCCGCTGTATCTGGTGTTTTGGGTGTGCCAAGATTCATCACTAACACCCCGACTTGGTGTTGTTTTGATTTGGCAAATGATGCAGTGGAAATAGCGTGTTGAGAATTGCTCATAGCGCGGCCTTTTTGTCTTGAATCTGGGATTAAGCCTACGCAGGCCAAAGGTGAATCTCAAGCCTTCACCGCCCTATTCTTACCTATCGCTGCAATCGACATAAAAAAAGCAGGCCTTGGCCTGCTTTTTAATGACAATTTTAAACCGTTACAATCAAAGGATAAATCGCGAGCGATTAACCCAAGATTTTAGCAAGCTCTTGGCTTACTGCTTCAACAGTTTGTGTACCATCCAATTTGAAGTACTTGGTTTCGCCAGCTTCAGCTGCTTTACCGTAGTAAGCGATGAGCGGTTTGGTTTGGTCATGGTAAACACCAAGACGTGCACGTACAGTTTCTTCTTTGTCGTCATCACGAACAACAAGATCTTCGCCAGTCACGTCATCTTTACCTTCCACTTTTGGTGGGTTGTAAACCACGTGGTAAGTACGACCTGAAGGAAGGTGCGCACGACGACCAGCCATACGCTCAACGATCACTGCATCAGCAACGTCAAACTCAAGCACGTAATCGATATCAACACCGATCTCTTTTAGGCCATCAGCTTGTGGCAAAGTGCGTGGGAAACCATCCAATAGGAAGCCTTTTGCACAATCTTCTTGTGCGATACGCTCTTTTACAAGACCAAGAATGATGTCGTCAGAAACAAGCTGACCTGCATCAATCACAGCTTTTGCTTTCAGACCAAGCTCAGTACCCGCTTTAATCGCCGCACGAAGCATATCGCCTGTGGAGATTTGTGGAATACCGTATTTGTCCATAATAAATTGTGCTTGTGTTCCTTTACCGGCGCCTGGTGCACCGAGCAGAATGATGCGCATGGTCATCCCCTTTCTCAAAATTTAGTTGAATGCGGTGCAACATACACCGCTTGTAAAATGCATTCAAGCCTGATCGAGTCAGGCTTGAACGTTTTCATATCCTTCGCATTCATTTCTCAGCTATTCGCGACATTTTTGCCAAATAAACGCAGCAATCACCTAGTACTGGCTGAGAAATAGAATGCTTTCATTGAACGCCTTAAGCTGTTTCAAGCAGCTGGTTCATCGCCGCCAAGAACTGCGATGGGTCCTCAAGCGAACCTTTTTCCGCAAGAAGCGCTTGGCCCAGCAACATCTCAACCCAGCGACCAAAGCGAACTTCATCCGCTTCATCAGCCATCTGTTTGATCAGTGCGTGCTCAGGGTTCAGTTCGAAGATGTATTTCACCTCAGGCGCTTGCTGACCCACAGCCGCCATCAATTTAGCCATTTGCGTGGTCATCTCTTCGCCATCGGTCACCACAATCGCAGGGGTGTTTGATAGTTTAAAGGTGGTACGCACATCTTTCACGCGATCGCCCAAATAGGTTTTGGTGCGCTCAAGCACAGAAGCAAAAGTCTCTTCAGCTTCTTTGTGCTGCGCTTTTTCCTCTTCGCTATCAAACTGACCCAGATCGATATCGGCTTTGCTGATTGATTGGAATGCTTTGCCATCAAACTCAGGCAAGTAGCTCATCATCCACTCATCGATGCGATCGGAAAGCAGCAAGACTTCAATGCCTTTGGCTTTAAACTGCTCCAAGTGTGGGCTGTTTTTCGCAGCGGCATAGCTATCTGCTGTGATGTAGTAGATCTTATCTTGGCCTTCTTTCGCGCGCTCAAGATAAGCAGACAGCGATACGTTCTGGCTATTGTCATCGTTATGTGTTGATGCAAAACGAAGCAGACTCGCAATTTTCTCGCGATTGCTGTGATCTTCCGCAGGACCTTCTTTAAGCACCAGACCAAACTCTTTCCAGAAGGTCGCGTATTGCTCTGGCTCATTGTTGGCCATGCGCTCAAGCATGCTAAGCACACGTTTGGTGCAGGCACCACGCAGCGCTTGTGTCACTTTGTTGTCTTGCAAAATTTCGCGCGACACGTTCAATGGCAAATCGTTTGAGTCAATCAAACCACGGGTAAAGCGCAGGTAACTTGGCATAAACTGCTCAGCATCATCCATGATAAAGACGCGCTGAACATACAGTTTCAAACCCTGCTTTTGATCGCGGTTAAAGAGATCCCAAGGCGCTTTAGACGGAATATACAACAAGCTGGTGTAGTCTTGTTTACCTTCAACGCGGTTAAGGCTCCATTTCAGCGGCTCAGCAAAATCATGGCTGATGTGCTTATAGAACTCTTTAAACTCTTCGTCGCTGATATCCGCTTTGTTACGTGTCCAAAGGGCTTGCGCTTTGTTGATCATCTCCCATTTTGACTCGCCGGTTTCTTTCCCTTCGTCATCACGCTCAGGGGTCAAGATTTCCACCGGAATCGAGATATGATCAGAGTATTTGCCAACGATAGAGCGCAGACGCCATTCGTCCAAAAACTCTTTTTCATCATCACGCAAATGCAATTCGATTTCGGTACCACGGGTTTCTTTGGTAATGGTGGCAACGGTGTAATCACCTTCGCCTTGTGATTCCCACTGAACCCCTTGGTCTGCGGCAACATCCACAGAGCGTGAACGAACTACCACTTTATCGGCAACGATAAAGGCTGAGTAGAAACCCACACCAAACTGACCAATCAGTTGTGAGTCTTTGCTTTCGTCTTGACCCAATTTAGCAAAAAAGTCAGCCGTTCCTGATTTGGCAATGGTACCTAGATGAGAAATCGCATCTTCGCGGGTCATGCCGATACCATTATCGCTAATGGTCAAGGTGCCTTTATCTGCATCCACAGACAAACGAACGCGCAGCTCGCCGTCACCGTTGTAGATATTAGGGTTTGAAAGCGCTTGAAAACGTAATTTATCCGCCGCATCTGAGGCGTTTGAAATCAGCTCACGCAAAAAGATCTCTTTGTTGGAATAAAGAGAATGAATCATCAAGTGCAGCAACTGCTTCACTTCAGATTGAAAGCCACGGGTTTCTTGGTTGTTAACCGCTTGCGCTTGTTCGCTCATTTATTCACTCCAATTCATCATTGAATATCGTTGTATTGCAGTAGAGATATGGGCGAGCGCGAGAGTTTCAACGCCTTGGGTGAAATTTTTTTGTTTTTCGTGCCATTGAAACGCTGCGACCACGACCATGGCCGAGCAACGCCCATAAAAAAAGCGGCTCAAAGCCGCTTTTTCACATCAAAATATGTCTAAGACAAACGATGTCGCCCTGCAAAGGAGTGCGACAAGGTGGTGCCGTCGACCAAATCAAGCTCACCACCGATGGGAACGCCATGGGCAATACGTGTTGCCGTGACCTCATATTGACGGCAGAGATCGGCAATATAGTGCGCCGTGGTTTCACCTTCCACCGTTGGGTTGGTGGCTAAAATCACTTCGCTAATCCTTTCATTGGCCAAGCGCTCAGACAGCAGATCCAAACCGATATCCGAAGGACCAATACCATCAATCGGCGAGAGGTGCCCATTGAGCACAAAATAACGGCCAGAATATTGGCCTGTCATCTCCACCGCTGCAATATCAGCCGCGCTTTCCACCACGCAAAGCTGCGCGCTTTCACCACGTTTGCTGTTACTGCAAATGGCACACTGCTCAAGCTCAGTAAAGGTTCGGCAAGTTTGGCAATGACCTATTTCTGTCATCGCTTGTTGCAACGCATCTGCGAGCTTTAAACCACCGCTACGATCACGCTGCAAAAGATGAAAGGCCATGCGCTGTGCTGACTTGGGACCAACCCCAGGCAAACAGCGCAGCGCTTCCATCAGTTGACTTAATAATGGGCTACTGCGCATTGATTAGAATGGCATTTTAAAGCCAGCTGGCAGGCCCATACCGCCAGTGATTGCACCCATTTTTTCTTTTTGGGTTTCTTCAACACGGCGCGCTGCATCGTTAAAGGCTGCAGCGATTAGATCTTCAAGCATCTCTTTGTCATCTTCAAGCAAGCTTTCATCAATCTCAACGCGGCGAACGCTGTGGCTACCGGTAATGGTCACTTTAACAAGACCCGCACCTGACTCACCCACAACTTCCATATTGGCAATCTCTTCTTGAAGCTTTTGCATGCGCTCTTGCATTTGTTGCGCTTGCTTCATTAGGTTACCCATACCACCTTTACCAAACATAATCGTTCTCTCTTTCGTTAAAGTTGTTGCAATCTTATAGCGGACGAATGCTGGCGTCATCCACATTCGCATCAAAACGCGAGCAGATCGCCTGCACCAGCGAGTCTGCATAGATACTCGCTTTGGCTTGTTGTAATTTGTGCTGATAGATGGACTCGCGCAGTTCAAGCGGCGTTTGTCCTCGGCTATCATCAATGCCAACACGCAGCTCAATGGGCTGCTGTAAGTACTCACGCATCGCTTTGGTTAGCGCTTGTACGGCACGCTCTGTATTGAGGTGCGCTTGTGATGAGCGCAGTGCTAAGCGCACTTGCTGATCCTGCTGCTCAAAGGCGGCATTCAGCGCCAACTGTTGCACCAACATTGGAATCGACAGCTGGAGAATCATTGCCGACCAAGCATCTTGCTCTGCGGCCTCAAGAGCGAGCTGATGCTGCATCTCTGGCGTTTTTTCATGCTCAAGCTCAGCTTTTAGCTGCTGCGGCGAGATTTGCTCGGCTTGCTCTTGGATCAAACTATGATAGTGATCGCTTGGCGTCCAGCGATATTCTTCATCGGCAGCGGCATCAGCTTGCGCGTCATTGGCATTGTGCGACACCAGAGGAGCAGGCGAGCCGTGCGGCGATTTTTGCTGCACACGTTCAAGCACACTCTCTTTTTTTACTGGCGTCGCATTAGTCTTTTTTACTGGGGCGCTTTCCCCTTGCTGCGCTTTCATCTGACTGCGCAGACGGTTACGCGCCTGAATAATACTGGCTGCACGCGAACCTTGCGTTGGTGCCTTTGTTTGATCAATAGAATGTTGCTCAACAGCAGGCTGAGCAACTGAGGCTTGATCAACTAAAGGTTGTTCAACTGAATGTTGCGCGACTGACGATGCGGATGAAGGCGCCGATGAAGAAGATCCGCCATGAACCAAATCATCCTCACTGTCATCATCGCGCGATGCCATTTCAGCATAGTAGGCATCCATCGCCGCTTGCTCTGGATCCACGGGCGCTTGCGGTGCAGGCTGGCTCGACTTAAGCTGATTTAGCTCAGCTTGTGACGATGCTGGGCGTGCCTGCGGCGCTGTATTGGTCAACATTGCTTTTGCAGCCATCATCCCCGGCGCCGATTTTGCGGCAGGTTGCGCAGCTGTTGGCTGCGCTACAACTGGTTGCGTTGGCACGGCAGTCGCAGCTTGCACGGGCATCACTGGAGAAGGTGATGTTTGAGCGCTTGGTGTACTTAATACAGAAGGCTTAGCCGCCACTGATTGTGGCGCAGCAGCTTGCGTAGCTACCGGTGCAGAGGCCAACTGTTGGAAAGGCGCAGGCTCTGCAGCCGCAGGGCGAAACGCCAACATGCGCAGCAAAGTCATTTCCACGCCACTGCGTCCATCAGGAGCAAATGCGAAATCTTGACGGCCTTGTAAAATCAGCTGATAGAAAAGCTGCACCTCTTGCGGCGTCAGTGCTTTGGCTAACAGATTTAAACGCTCAAAATCAGGCTCACCACTTTCAATGGCATTGGGCAGCGCTTGCAGCATCGCAATGCGATGAAGCTGAGCAGCAATCTCTTTAAGCAGCGCATCCCACTCCACACCAACGCTGGCAATCTCATCGAGCTGTTCCATCACCGCGGCCGCATCGCCACTGGCGACAGGCTGCAAAAGATGAAGCGCTTGATCAGTGTCCAAAGTGCCAAGCATGGTGCTCACCACTTGGTCTGAGACCTGCGCATTACCCAGCGCAATAGCTTGGTCAGTTAGGCTCAGGGCATCACGCATACTGCCATCGGCAGCGCGAGCTAATAAGCTGAGCGCGCGTGGCTCAAATGGAATCTGTTCCGCACTTAAAACATGATTGAGCTGCGCTTCAATCTGCTCACGCGATAGATGCTTTAGATGAAATTGCAGACAGCGAGATAAAATCGTAATCGGCAGTTTTTGTGGATCTGTGGTAGCCAGCAAAAACTTCACATACTCGGGCGGCTCTTCAAGGGTTTTGAGTAGCGCATTAAAACTGTGGCGAGACAACATGTGCACCTCATCGATGAGATACACCTTGTAACGGCCTCGCGCTGGCTTGTACTGAACGTTATCAAGCAGCTCGCGGGTATCTTCCACTTTGGTGCGAGATGCAGCATCGATCTCGAGCAGGTCAACAAAGCGACCTTCATCGATCTCTTTACAGGTTGCACACTGGCCACATGGATTGGCAGTCACACCCTGCTCACAGTTCAACCCCTTGGCAAGAATACGGGCGATCGTCGTTTTACCAACGCCACGCGTACCACTGAAAAGGTAAGCATGATGTAGTCGGTTTTGCGCAAGTGCATTGGACAACGCGCCAAGGACATGGCTTTGCCCCACCACTTGTTCAAAGCGGTGTGGACGCCATTTTCGCGCTAATACTTGATAACTCATTGACCCTTTCCTATGCCAAGTGAACCAAAGCGCTCTCGAAAGAGCGCTGATTGAACATTAATGGCCTTCAAAGCTGCACAAACAAGTGCTGGTCACACCCAGACCTTTCAGCTTCTCTTCACCGCCGATGTCCGGCAGGTTGATAACAAAGCCAGCATCTGTCACTTCACCGCCCAATTGGCGAATCAGTTTGACTGTCGCTTCGATGGTACCGCCAGTAGCCAGAAGGTCATCGATGACAAGGACATTGTCCCCTGCAACGATGGCGTCTTTGTGGATTTCAAGGGTGTCAGTACCGTACTCAAGCTGATAGCTTTGTGAGATCACTTCACGTGGCAATTTGCCAGGCTTGCGAACAGGAACAAATGGCAGGTTCAGTGCCAAAGCAAGTGGCGCACCAAAAATAAAACCGCGAGACTCAGTACCAACAACCTTAGTAAAACCACGGCCAGCAAAGGCAGCGATAAAGCTATCGATGGTTGCTTTAAAGGCTTCAGGTTGCTCAAGCAAGCTGGTGACATCACGAAATAGGATGCCCGCCTTTGGGTAATCAGGAATGGTTTTGATGCTCTCTTTGATCAGGTTCTGTTGTTCTGTCATGGCTGTGTCCAAGGCATTTATGCCTATTTGATTATTGTGCACAAAGGTGCGGAAACCAGCCGATTAGTTTAGGGGTTTTCGCTCTTGGCGGCAATGTTCTCAAGTGTCGGCAGCCGACAAAACCAGCAAAGTAAAATACAGCCCATAGTAAACACCAAAATTCGTAGCAACAATCCATCCAACATATAGATAGACCAGCTAAAACTCAGCACAATAAGCGCAATGGCGCGTGGCTTGACCTTGGCGGGAATGGCGCGGTGGGTATGCCAAGCATTGAGTAGCGGGCCAAATTTGGGGTGCGCTAATAACCAGCGGTTTAACTTTGGTGACGCGCGCATAAAACAGGCGCTGGCTAAAATAACGAAGGGCGTGGTTGGAAGCAGGGGTAAAAAAATGCCGATGGCGCCGAGCAACAAACTCAACCACGCGATGGTGAGTAGAATTATTCGCGAAATCCATCCTTGTACTGCGGGTAACGGCATATGCACTTCCTGACTCAGTTTTGGGCATATTAGTCACAAAGAAGATGCATTATCAATGCCGCATTGTTTCACTTTGTAAACCATTTCATAAACCATTGCAGCGCAAGCTTTCTACCTAGGTTTTATCAATAATGGGTTTTATCCTTTGCTCTGATATCGCGCTAACACATCCGCTGGCATATGCGCGCATTGCGCTGCAATCATTTGTCGAAACACCTGCAACATTTGCTCACACATCGCCTGCTTTTCACCGAGCTCTTGCAATGCATAGGCAATCGCCTCAATGGTCGATAGCCCATCGCTGCGCGGCGATTTTCGAATCAGGTACTCGCCTTGTGGTGGCTCAGTGAGACAAACCTGTGGCAGCGCCTGTAGCTGCGGCGTCAAAAACCAGATTTTTTTTGCCTTTTTCCATGTACCATCAAGCACCAACAGCACTTTATCTCGCGCCAGCGTGCCTGTCTTTTGATCAAGAGATGAAACATCCATCCCATGTTGCCACTGCGCAAGCGTTTGAGCCTGCTCAGAGGGAAACAGCAGCGCGAGCTCACATTGCGCAGCCTGAAACTCTGCGAGCAATTTAAGAAATCGCGCATCGTCGCTAAAGTTCTCACCTTGCCAAATCTCACAATTGTTCAGGGTTAGCGATGCAATCACCGCACTGCCCAATGGCTTTGTCCCTTCACTGGGGTGCTGTAGAATAATCACTCGCGCTCGACTTTGATCCGGTTGGATCCAAGTACAAATACAGGATGTTTTCGCTTTATGGCAAGCAGCACAATATCGACTCATAGAGATTCAGTGACTCTTTATCTTCAGTTAATTGCGATCACGCTGATCTGTTTGCTCTGTCAGTGGCCTGCTCTTTTACCTCAAATCGAGTGGCAACAGCAAGCCATCCATGATGGCCAATACTGGCGCTTAGTCACAGGCAACTTTGGCCATACCAATTGGGCGCATTTGACAATGAATCTCGCCGCGCTGTGGCTGCTAACTGGCATCTACGGACGTTATTTACACCACTGGCGACTGAGCGTGCTGCTGTTGCTTTTGTCTTTTGCTTTGGGCCTATGGATGCTGGACAGCCAAATCACGCGCTATTTAGGACTTTCTGGCGTGCTGCATGGTATGGCGAGCTACGGCGCCGTGCAAGACTGCGCAACACCGAAAATGCGCTGGCAAGGCTGGGGAATGCTCGCGGCAATCAGCCTGAAGATGATAGCAGAGCAGTGTTACAACTTTGATTGGGGAAGTGCCGCTCTTATTGGCGCCCATATATTGACCATAGCGCACCTTCGCGGTGCGCTGCTGGGACTTGGTTTTGGCTTGGTCGCGCTCGCTTATCAACACTATCGCAATATCAATGCCAAAACCGAAGCCAAGAGAGATTGAGGTTAATAGGTTAGCTTGTCACGATTTTTATTCACCGTCGCGACACCAATCCCTTTAACCTTCACCAAATCATCGACAGACTGAAAATCGCCATTGGCTTGTCGATATTCAACGATTCGCTTAGCTTTGGTTTCACCAATGCCTGTCAGCAATGTTTCCAACTCTTCTGCCGTCGCTGTATTGATATTCACTTGAATGGCGAAGGCTTCTTCAGCTTGCACTTGATTGTCAGTGCTTTCCGCTTGAACTGGAAGCAGCCAAAGTGCGGCCATCAGACTTAAACAGCTGAGCAATAATTTCATCGTTCTCTTCCTTTTGGTTTTTTGAGTGAACTTAAAACCTAAGACAGCACGATAAGTTCGCCAGAAAACTGGTCAATTGCAGCCTAAAAAAACGGCGAGCACCATACAATGGGCTCGCCGAGTAACAACTCAATTACAGTTATTCGTTGCTTGGCGCAACATATGACTCATTGATATCGACATCAGTATGTGCGCGCATCACACCAACTGAAGCTGCAAAGTCTTGCTGACTTTCCATTTGCATCAGATTTTCAGTCATTGGCACTTTCATAAAGTCTGCCGCTTGACCTGGCTCAACCCCATCCAATGCCACAACCAAGATTTGATCGCCAGACACGACGTAACCATAGGTTGCTTTACCAGCTTGTGGTTTCGCAAGGGTAAAGACGCGGTTGACCAAGACTTGATTTTGGTCCATGCGCGTTAAGCTTTGCTCTGGCGCAAAAGTCAGCTTGTCTGCTGCTAGCGCTGCATCACCTTTCTCAGTCAAGGCTTTCACAAGCTCAGACGCTTTGTTGTTTGCCGCTTCAACGCCCTTCTCACGAGAGAGTGTTGCAACGATATCATTTTCAACATCAGCCAATGGAAGCTGCGCTTCAGGTTTGTATTCAACTACATGGAATACAATCGCATTTTCACCGCTTAGCTCAATCAACTGAGAGTTAAATTGACCTTCGCGAAGCTGCTGATCATCATTCAATGCGGCGCTGATTTTTGCGTTATCTAACGGTGCTGGCGCTTGACCGGCAACAAACACAGGCGTTGTGACAATCTCAAGACCCAAGGCTTTCGCAA
Source organism: Vibrio stylophorae (assembly GCF_921293875.1). Classification (NCBI taxonomy): domain Bacteria; kingdom Pseudomonadati; phylum Pseudomonadota; class Gammaproteobacteria; order Vibrionales; family Vibrionaceae; genus Vibrio; species Vibrio stylophorae. The sequence continues at coordinate 824,624 of NZ_CAKLDI010000001.1, read as the reverse complement.
CAGGCTCTAGATCGTCATTTTCATGGGCCACATTGGCGAGCTCGTTTTGAAGCTCATAGTAGCGATCCACCGCGGCTTCTTGTTTCAATGCAGCAACGATGCTGGATTTCACTTCAGCAAGTGGTTTCACTTGCGCAGGTTCAATGCTATCAACTTGCACAATGTGGAAGCCTTGGCTGGTTTGCACAAGCTCAGGATAAAGACCGGCAGCGGCCATACCAAATACTGCTTGGTCAAAGCTTTGCTCTAGAACGCCTTGATCCACTTTGCCAATCGAGCCGCCTTGGCTTGCTGACAATGCATCTTCCGATTTGTCTTTGGCAACAGTGGCAAAATCTGCGCCCGCTTTGATTTCATCTAAAATCGCTTGCGCTTTTGCTTTGGCATCATCACTTGTACCAAGTACCAAGATTTGGCTCACTTCACGACCAGAAGGCGCAGTGTAGCGATTTAGGTTGGCTTGATAGTAGCTTTCAACCGCTTCATCGGTAATGGTGACATCTTTGCTTAGATTAGCCGCAGAAAGCTGCACATAGGCAATTTGATATTGCTCAGGCGTCATATAACGCATGCTGTTTGCGTCATAGTACTGCTTGATTTGCGCTTCAGAAATTTCGGCATTCGCAATAAACGGCGCCAACGGCATGCTTGCAACACGCACTTTGCGAACTTGTGTTTGCAACGCAAGCAGCTCATCCACTTCAGATGGCAATACGAATTCAGAGTCCAGAATACCCATAATCAGAGCTTGGCGGGCCAGCTGGTTACGCACCATCACAACATGTTGATCCATGGTGATTTGGTTATTGCGAAGCAGCAGCTTGTACCAATCAAGATCAAATTTGCCATCTTTTTGGAAATTTGGATCGTTACGAATAAACGCAACCACCTGCGCATCGCTAAAGCGGAAGCCCATGCGTTGCGCTGTTGCATCAATCACCGAGTCATTGATCATTCGATTGAGCACATCAAGCGTAAATGATTGGCGATATTCTTCATTGGATTGAATCGCTTGTGCGAGCGCTGGTTGTTCTTGCTCTAAACGCTGCGTTTCTGCATCAACAGCACGCTTCAGCGATTCTTGACTAATTTCTTGGCTGCCAACATTGGCGACAGCGGTATTGATATTGCTTGAGAGATAGCCCTGAACCCCTGTAAAAACAAAGGACAGAATAATTAGGCCTAAAATAATCTTAATGACCAGGCTATTGGCACCTTCTCGAAGTCGGTCCATCATCACTTGCCGTGTCTCCTATTCGGGCTGACGATAAAAGAAAATAACTATAACCACATCAACACTAAAAGCAAAAAAAAAGCGCATTGAAACAATGCGCTTTGCTGTTATTTTGTTCGGTTTTTTTACCTTTCGTGTCATTTTGGGGGGTAAGCCTCAAAATGGCCTCGGTAAAAACCAATCTTAGTTAACAGCGTCTTTTAGTGCTTTACCAGCTTTGAAGCCTGGTACTTTTGCTGCTGCGATTTGGATTTCCGCACCAGTTTGTGGGTTACGGCCAGTGCGAGCTGCACGCTCACGTACTGAGAAAGTACCGAAACCAACCAAAGCAACTTGATCACCGCTCTTAAGGGTCTCAGTTACCGCACCAATGAATGCATCGAGGGCACGGCCCGCTGCTGCTTTAGAAATATCTGCGTCTGCTGCAATTTTGTCGACTAGTTGTGATTTATTCACTCTTTCATCCCCTTTAACGACGCCCCTTTGTTTGCACTTGGGACATCAGATTATTTAGATTTTTGTTACAGCACAGAGAAACCTCTGTTATCGCCCCAAGCCGCAGTTTATCTGGGCTGGCGCTTTCGAATCATACGTTAGCTGGCAAAAAAAAAGCTGACAAGCTTTTTAGGGCTTGCCAGCGTGATTTCCTTGTTTATTTTTGCTGCATGTCACTCTTTTAGGTATTCACTACTGCCATACCTGAAGGATTTTCCTGAAGTGCCACGGCAAGAACTTCATCAATCCAACGCACCGGACGCACATCGAGATCAGCAATCACGTTGTCAGGAATCTCTTCTAGATCACGTTCGTTCTCTTTAGGAATCAGCACGGTTTTAATACCGCCGCGATGCGCTGCGAGCAATTTCTCTTTCAAACCACCAATCGGCAGCACTTCACCGCGCAGGGTAATCTCACCAGTCATCGCCACATCTGCGCGCACAGGGTTCCCTGTGAGGCTAGAAACCAATGCAGTGCACATCGCAATACCAGCACTTGGGCCATCTTTTGGTGTTGCACCTTCAGGTACGTGAACGTGAATATCGCGTTTCTCATAAAAATCAGGGTTGATGCCCCACTTGTCTGAGTAACTACGAACCACAGTCATCGCAGCTTGAATGGACTCTTGCATCACATCACCCAAAGAGCCAGTGTAGCTAAGCTTACCCTTACCTGGCATAGATTGGGTTTCAATGGTCAACAGATCGCCGCCCACTTCAGTCCAAGCCAAACCGACGACTTGGCCAATGCGGTTGTTCTCTTCTGCTTTACCATAATCAAAGCGCTGCACACCCAAGAATTCTTTCAGATTGTCTTGGTTAATCACCACTTGCTTACAATCGCGGTCGAGCAGAATTTTCTTCACTGATTTACGACATAGCTTTGAGATTTCACGCTCAAGACCACGTACACCGGCTTCACGGGTGTAGTAGCGGATGATCCCCATAATTGCGGAATCATCAACTTCAATTTCACCAGCTTTCAAACCATTACGCTCAATCTGCTTTTGCAGCAAATGACGTTTGGCGATATTGAGTTTTTCATCTTCGGTGTAACCCGACAGACGAATCACTTCCATACGGTCAAGCAATGGTCCTGGAATGTTCATTGAGTTTGAAGTGGCAACAAACATCACATCCGACAGATCGTAATCCACTTCAAGGTAATGATCATTAAAGCTGTTGTTTTGCTCTGGATCCAACACTTCAAGCAGCGCTGATGCAGGATCGCCGCGCATATCCGATGACATTTTGTCGATTTCATCAAGCAGGAACAGTGGGTTTTTCACTTCCACTTTTGCCATCTTTTGAATCAACTTGCCTGGCATCGAACCGATATAAGTGCGGCGGTGACCACGAATTTCAGCTTCATCACGCACGCCGCCAAGCGCCATACGAACATATTTACGCCCCGTGGCTTTGGCGATGGACTGACCCAGCGAGGTTTTACCCACACCTGGAGGTCCAACTAAACAAAGAATTGGGCCTTTCAATTTATTGATGCGAGATTGCACCGCCAAATATTCCAAAATGCGCTCTTTGACACGCTCTAAACCAAAGTGGTCGGCATCAAGCACCTCTTGCGCTTTAGCAATATCTTTTTTGACCTTAGAACGCTTATTCCAAGGCACACTGATCATCCAATCGATATAACCGCGCACCACAGTTGCTTCTGCTGACATCGGTGACATCATCTTCAGCTTTTGTAGCTCTTGCTCGGTTTTTTCTTTGGCTTCAGCGGGCATTTTGGCATCAGCAATTTTTTGCTTCAGCTGCTCGAACTCATCCGGCACATCTTCAAGCTCACCCAACTCTTTTTGGATCGCCTTCATCTGCTCGTTGAGATAATACTCACGCTGACTTTTTTCCATCTGCTTTTTAACGCGGCCGCGAATACGCTTTTCCACTTGCAGCAGATCGATTTCTGATTCCATCATCGCCATCAAAAATTCAAGGCGATCATCAACAGGAATAATTTCTAGTACCTGTTGCTTGTCTTCTAATTTCAGCGGCATATGCGCTGCAATGGTATCAGCAAGGCGCGTGGCATCTTCAATCCCATTCAGTGAGGTCAATACCTCAGGCGGGATCTTTTTATTGAGCTTAATAAAGCCTTCAAACTGATTGATCGCGGTGCGTACCAAGACTTCTTCTTCACGCACATCAAGGTGTGGCGTTTCAAGGTATTGCGCTTCAGCGTGGAAAAATTCGTCATCCACTAACTGTTCAACGCGCGCACGTTGCTGGCCTTCGACAAGGACTTTGACGGTACCATCAGGCAATTTGAGCAATTGTAAAATTGTTGCCACAGTACCAATGTTATAGAGGTCTTGAACACTCGGCTCATCGGTCGCCGCATCTTTTTGCGCCACCAATAGAATCTGCTTGTTGTTGTCCATGGCCGCTTCGAGACAGCGGATTGAACGCTCACGTCCAACAAATAATGGGATCACCATGTGCGGATATACCACTACGTCGCGCAGCGGTAGAACTGGAATTTCAAGGCGCTCGGAACGCTCCAAGTTCATCATATTTCTCTCTTCCATTCGGGCTCTAGCAGAGTATATGGGGATGAATCTATGAGATTCAATATATCAGATAAGAATAATTCTAAGTCGATAAAAAAGGGAGCTACCAGCTCCCTTTTACTTTTAAATCAATGATTTTTACTCAGCGCCAGCGGCTTGGCTATCGCTGTTTTGGTAAATGAGCAATGGCTCCGATTCACCTTTAATCACTGACTCATCAATCACTACCTTGCTGACGTTCGACATCGATGGCAATTCATACATGGTATCGAGCAATACAGCTTCAACGATTGAACGTAGGCCACGTGCACCTGTTTTGCGCTCCATCGCTCTACGAGCAATGGCAATCAAGGCATCATCACGGAACTCAAGCTCAACACCTTCAAGATCAAGAAGCGCAGCATACTGTTTGGTCAAAGCGTTCTTTGGCTCTTTAAGGATCTGTAGCAATGCATGCTCATCCAGCTCTTCTAAGGTTGCTGCCACAGGCAAACGACCAATGAATTCTGGAATCAGACCATATTTCACCAAATCTTCAGGTTCAACCTTGGTAAACAGTTCACTCAAGCTTGCAGTTTCTTTCTTAGAGCGCACATCTGCACCAAAACCAATGCTGGTACCGATGTTGACACGCTGCTCAATCACCTTATCTAGACCAGCAAATGCGCCGCCACAGATAAACAAGATCTTAGAAGTATCTACTTGCAAGAACTCTTGCTGTGGATGCTTACGACCACCTTGTGGTGGAACAGAAGCAACCGTACCTTCAATCAGTTTCAGCAAGGCTTGCTGTACACCTTCACCCGAGACATCACGGGTGATCGATGGGTTGTCTGATTTACGTGAAATCTTGTCGATTTCATCGATATATACAATGCCGCGCTCAGCTTTAGCGACATCGTAATCGCATTTTTGTAGCAGTTTCTGAATGATGTTTTCAACATCTTCACCCACATAACCCGCTTCAGTTAATGTGGTGGCATCTGCCATCGTAAATGGTACATCCAAGAAACGCGCTAGCGTTTCTGCCAATAGGGTTTTACCACTACCGGTTGGACCGATGAGCAAAATATTACTCTTACCAAGCTCGACACCATTGTTGGTATCACCGTTACGCAAACGTTTGTAATGGTTATAAACCGCAACAGCAAGAACCTTCTTGGCATGGTTTTGACCAATAACATAGTCATCCAAGTGATCTCGAATCTGTTTTGGTGTTGGTAGTTCGTCTTGCTCGCGCTTAGGGACCAGCTCTTTGATCTCTTCACGAATGATGTCGTTACATAGGTCGACACACTCGTCACAGATATACACCGAAGGACCCGCGATAAGCTTACGAACTTCATGCTGGCTTTTGCCGCAGAAAGAGCAATACAACAGTTTACCGCTGCTGTTGCTGTCTTTGCGCTTATCCGTCATTCGTTAACCTCTTAATCTGGGATATTGCCACTCATTTCTTCTTTGAGTGTATAACAACTGGCATGGAAATGTGCTCGATGCCAGCTGTTGCTGTCTTAGTCTCGATGTTTTAACACGGCATCGACTAGACCGTACTGTACTGCCTGCTCAGCTGACATAAAGTTATCGCGATCGGTATCACGCTCAATCACTTCAAGTGGTTGACCGGTATGGCCGGCAAGCAAGGTATTCAATCGGTTCTTAATGTGTAAGATTTCCTGTGCATGAATCTGAATATCAGATGCTTGACCTTGGAAACCACCCAATGGTTGGTGAATCATCACACGCGCATGTGGCAAGCAGAAACGTTTGCCTTTTTCACCACCTGCCAATAGGAACGCACCCATTGAACAAGCTTGGCCCATACACACAGTGCTGACATTTGGTTTAATGTACTGCATGGTGTCATAAATTGACATCCCTGCCGTCACTGAGCCACCTGGTGAATTGATATACATAAAGATATCTTTCTCAGGGTTCTCAGATTCTAAAAACAGTAACTGGGCAACAATTGAGTTTGCCATGTGGTCTTCCACCTGGCCGGTTAAAAAGACAATTCGCTCTTTGAGCAGACGTGAATAGATGTCAAAAGCACGCTCGCCACGAGATGTTTGTTCAATAACAGTGGGAATAAGCGCGTTCATAATCGAAGGCGTCATAGCGTTACTCATAAGAATTGATTCCTTTTTATAAAAAATGGCCCGAGTGAGAGCTCACACGGACCATTGTTAGCAAAAGTTAGCCCAAAACGCTACTTAATCTTGCGATTAAGCAGACTGATTCATGAGTTCGTTAAAACGAACTTCTTTATCAGCTACTTGAGCTTTCTCAAGAATGAAGTCAATGGCTTGCTCTTCTAGCGCGATATTGCGCATGTTGTTCATAAGCTCTTCATTCTTAGCATAGTACGCAATTACTTCGCTTGGATCTTCATAAGAAGACGCCATCTCTTCGATTAGTGCAGAAACGCGAGCTTCATCAGCTTTCATTTCGTTGCTCTTGATCACTTCACCAAGAAGTAGACCAACGATCACGCGACGTTTTGCGTTTTCTTCAAAGAGTTCACGTGGAAGCTCAGGTGCTTTGTCTGCTTGCGCGCCAAAACGCTGCATTGCTTGACGACGTAGCACGTCAACTTCTTGATCGATCAATGCTGCAGGGATTTCGATTTCGTTTTGTTCAACAAGACCGTTAATCACTTGCTCTTTAGTACGTGCTTTAAGCGCTTGTTTTAGCTCACGCTCCATGTTCTTACGTACTTCTTTTTGTAGACCGTCAAGACCGCCTTCTGAAACGCCGAAACGAGCAACGAACTCATCGTTGATTTCAGGAAGGTTTGCAGCTTCAACTTTGTTTACTTTAATTGCGAACTGTGCAGCTTTACCTTTTAGGTGCTCTGCATGGTAGTCTTCAGGGAAGCTCACTTCGATAGTGAACTCATCACCTACTTTCTTACCAACGATGTCAGTTTCGAAACCAGGGATCATGCGACCTTGACCCATGACAAGTGGGAAGTTCTCAGCTTTACCGCCATCGAACGCAACACCGTCAATCGAACCGTCGAAATCGATGGTTACGCGGCTGTCTTCAGCTGCTACATCGGCTTCAACCCACTCAACTTGTTGCTTGCGAAGCGTTTCGATCATCTCGTTTACGTCTTCGTCAGTCACAGAAGATACTGGCTTCTCTACTTTGATTTGGTCAAGACCTGCTAGTTCGATCTCTGGGAATACTTCGTAAGTTGCAGTGAATACGAAATCTTTGCCCGCTTCAGTTTCTACTGGAGCAAAAGTTGGTGCGCCCGCTGGGTTGATCTTCTCTTTTACAATCGCTTGGATGTAATGCTGTTGCATTGCTTGACCCATTGCGTCCATACGCACGGTTTGACCGAACATGCGCTCAACCATAGCCAGAGGTGCTTTGCCAGGACGGAAACCATCGAAACGACGAGTTTTCGCGATTTTACGTAGTTCTGCTTTCACTGCATCCTCGATGTTTGCAGCAGGCACAGTGATAGTCATGCGGCGCTCTAGGCCTTGAGTGGTTTCAACTGAAACTTGCATTTTTTAACCTCTAAATTGACTCAGCCTGGACTGAGTGACTCTGCCGACACGCTCATGGGCATATCGGGGCATCCTGTTATGTTCCGAATCGTCGTTGCTTTATCCTGAAGAGACGAGAATCGCAACAGGGGTGAAAATCAAGACGCGACATTATAGCGGCGAGATAGCGGGGAGTCGAGAACCCCGCAGGCCAACTCATGGTATCTGTGAAATAGGGCTGAATTTAATGGTTTCAAGGGTGAAATCGAGAAAAATACCGATTTATTCGAGAAAAAACCGATCGAAACCACAAAATCTTCCGCCATTTCGCGCTCACCAACAAAAAAGCCACCTTCTCGGCGGCTTTTCCAATTCAAAATGAGTTAAGACTCATCATGGGTCGCAGCTGCTTCACTGGCTTGCTGTAGCAAATAAGCGGTGGCTGGCGGCAACGCTTTCAGCAAAGTGCGTACCTGCTCAATGGCCTCCAATGCGGCGCTATTTTTCCGGTAGCTCAAATAGATTGGACGCGGCCAAGGCTCAACATCTGATACGGCAAATAGCTGACCAGAGGCAATAAATGGCGCCGCCAATGATGCAGGCAAATAAGCTGCACCACCTTTTTCCAAAATAAAGTCCAGCGCAATACGCCCCGTTGAGGTACGCATATAAGGCACGGCAACCTGAGGATGGCGCAGGGCATGTGCGCGCGAGAAGGCCTCGCCCCAATCAATATAGATATAGTGATTGGCAAATGCCTCTTCGATAGTTCTTGGCTCTGTGGAGACCAACATCAAGGTTAAGTCGGTCAAGGCTTCACAATGAAACTCATCTGCCTTCATTGGCTCAAAGGAAAAAGCCATATCTAAGGTGCGATCGTGCAACTTACGTTGTAGGTGCTCACGACTGAGTGATTCGGCGATAAAACCATAACCATCAAAGGCGTCTGTCACCACACTTAAACCGTGCTGTAAAAACGCATCCCACACATTGGGGGTACCACCGAGCGTTAATTGATAAGCTTTGTGCTCTTCTAAAGCCAACTCAAATTTTGCTTGCTGAAGCGTGGTTACCATCATTTCAGCGTAAGGTACCAAACGTTCCCCTGCAGAGGTCAAAGTGATGTTATTACGATGTCGACGAAATAGAGCCGCATCAAAGTAACTTTCTAGCTGTTTAATACGGGCGCTCACCGCCGCCTGAGTAATATATAAATTGTCCGCAGCATGGCCAAAATGTCGCTCTTTAGCCACTTCTAAAAATGTTCGAAAAACCTTCACATCCATTGCGATTCTGACTCCGCAAAAAACTGACTCATATTATGGTAACGATTAAAAACATTTGCTTTAACTTTCATCATCATCTTCGTATTTTCCGTCTAGATTCAAGTTGCCACCTCCTATATGACTATTGAGGCTTGTATGGAAAACACTCTTTTTCGTCATGGTAAAAAACGTTTTTATGACGATAAAAAATTCCCCCGTGGATTTGCTAAATCTGGCGATTTCACCCTCACTGAAGAAGAAATTCTAATGACCTATGGTGAAACCATGCTGGCACTAGAAACGGGTGAGTTGGCACCAGAAAACTGTGACGAAAAACATTTCGTCAAAGCGCTTGCTCATCCAGGCAAAGCCAAGAATAAAATTGAGCATGTTTGGCTCAAATATATTCGCTTATCCCGTGGGCGAAAAAATTTCCACACGCTCAATGGCACTGTGAAAAACAACGATGTTGTAAACGATGAAGATTACAGCAGCGAAGATGATGATGTCATGGCCGTATAAGCCATAATCTTTCATAAAAGCGCAGATATACTGCGCTTTTTTTTGTTTTCAAACCAGTGCTTGATGCACAAATAAAACCGCAGCCTGAGCTGCGGTTATTGATTATTGGTTACCGGTCACTAAAAAACGCTGCCCAGGGTCGACTAAAACACGTCCAGCCATGGCTTCTCGGCCCATCAGCATCATATAGGTCATATCTGCACGGTTACTCAAAGTCACCTCAATTGGCCATTGATGCTCACCAATCATAAACTGAGTTTGAATCACGCAGCGCTGCTCAATGCCGCCGTTGGATGATTTAATACGACGAGAATCTGCAATCAAAGCTTCGCAATGAATGATCTTTTCCAAATGATAGATATCTGGGTGGAGATCAAAACAAGCAAATAAACGACCATTTCGTTTCACTCGAGTCAGATTATCAACGTGAAGTGATGACGTTTGTGCGCCCGTATCAACTCGAACTTCAAGGTCAAAAATACCGAGCTCTGGCAAACTACAGACTTCTAAACAGCCTATCACCAGTTTGTTTTCCGTCATTGCTGTCATGCACAACCTCTTTATTCTGGCATGGGTTCAAGTGCATCCTGCATCAATTCGATATGCTCCACCACTTCATCGGCTTCTTCTTCACCAAAGTAAGCCAGATGGAACAAAGCCTCCCCCTCTTGGGTTAGCGGTATATTTTGTTTACCAATAATGATGCCAGCGCGCTGCGCAACCAATTGGTCCAGCAAACTGCCATCAGGGCTATTAATTTCTGCCAACACATCGCCCGCTTCCACTTTTGCCCCCAAGCCAACGTATTCATGAATAAATCCGCTGACAGGCGCACGCAGCCACTGACTGCGGTTGGCAATAAAGGGTGAAATTGGGTTTTTACGGCGCGATTTACGCACCACACCCAATGAAGAGAGCACATTGAGCACCCCTTTAACGCCGGTTTGAATCGATAACTCATCAAAACGCAGCGCCTCACCTGCTTCATAGAGCAAAATTCGCGTGCCGCTACTGACCGCTTCTGCGCGCAATGAACCATCGCGTAAATCAGCGTTAAGTAGCACTGGCACACCAAAAGATTCAGCGAGTTTTTTGGTTTGCTCATCGCTCAAATCAGCGCGAATTTGCGGCAAATTGGAGCGGTGAATAGCCCCAGTATGAAGATCAATACCAAAGTCACAGTGGCTGACAATTTCAGTTAGAAACTGATGCGCCATACGCCCAGCCAAAGAGCCCTTAGGAGAGCCTGGAAATGAGCGGTTTAAATCTCGGCGATCGGGAAGATAACGAGACTGGTTGAGCACACCGTAAACATTGACCATCGGAACCAAAATCACCGAACCACGGATCACATTCAACTGCTGCTGAATCAAACGGCGAATGATCTCAATCCCATTGAGCTCATCCCCATGTACCGCTGCACTAATAAACACCACAGGGCCTGGTTTTTTACTACGGCGCACATGCACCGGTAAGGTTAATTCTGTATCGGTATAAAGTTTGGCGACTGGAATGTTCAGTTGCACCGAGCTTCCCGGTGCAACTTCAACGCCACCAATGATCAATGGGGTGGTCATTTAACCCTGTCCTCGTGTACGGGTCGCATTAGGTTTGGCGTTCTTTTCAATAAACTCGTAGATCAAACCCGCGACATCTTTCCCTGTTGCGTTTTCAATCCCTTCAAGACCTGGTGATGAGTTCACTTCCATCACCACAGGCCCACGATTGGATTGCAGTATATCAACGCCACATAGATTCAACCCCATGGCCTTAGCAGCCTGAATCGCAGTCGCGCGCTCCTCTTTGCTCAAACGCACCAACTGGGCAGTACCACCGCGGTGTAAGTTTGAGCGAAATTCGCCTTCCGCCGCTTGACGTTTCATCGCGGCTATCACTTTGTTACCCACAACAAAGCAACGTAAATCAGCACCATTAGCTTCTTCAATAAACTCTTGCACGAGAATGTTGGCATTCATGCCCATAAAGGCTTCAATCACACTCTCTGCAGCTTTATTGGTTTCGGCCAATACCACACCAATCCCTTGTGTGCCTTCCAATAGTTTGATTACCAAAGGTGCGCCACCGACATTACGAATCACATCCTGAATTTTATCTGGGCGTGACGCATAACCGGTGCGTGGCAAACCAATCCCTTTACGAGACAACAGCTGCAGTGAGCGCAGTTTATCGCGTGAGCGACTGATCGCGACGGATTCATTGACGCAAAACGTCCCCATCATCTCAAACTGGCGAACCACGGCCGTGCCGTAAAAGGTCACAGAAGAGCCAATACGCGGGATCACCGCATCATAAGGTGGTAGCTCTTCACCGTTATAGCGAACCTTTGGACTACTACTGGTAATGTCCATATAGCAATGCAACGTATCGATCACATCAACGTGATGACCGCGTGCTTCCCCGGCCTCTTTCAAACGGCGCGTGGAATACAAATTTTCATTGCGAGACAAAATAGCAATACGCATAGCGAACCCTATAACATGGAAAAAAAGACAAGGTGAAAGTTTGGTTGGACAACCAAAAGAGGCGGCACCTTACGAGAGGGATGGGGAAAATCAAAACAAAAATTTTTTGTCTTATTAACAAAAAATAAATTCATTTTTATTCAATCCAAATACACCGCAAACGCAAGCCACAGCTCACTTCTCTGCCTTTAGTATGGCAAAGAAAAATCAAACCGATTGACTCTTTTTCTATTGCACAAAAGTGAACCAGTCAATGCCAGTAACAAAATTAACAATAAGATAAAATGGCTACTCAAGCTGACACTTTTATATTGCCGCGTATTTCACGCAAACAAAGGTAACTGTTTAAATATACAGTGTCTATTTTTCGCTTTATACTTCATCAAACAAACACGCCATAAGAGCGTTATACACAGGATCAGATACTAGCCCTCGCGCCTTCTTTTCTTGTGTCAATCAATCGATTTAGCGAATCAATCATAGGGAGATAAATGATGAGTGAACCCAAACAAGGTCAATGCCTTTGTGGCCAAGTCAAAATAACAGCGACACCTGCGCAGCAAAACTTTAGCGTCTGTCATTGCCGCATGTGCCGGCAATGGGGCGGCGGGCCGCTATTCGCTATCCCATGCGGCCAGTCTGTTGTGGTCGAAGGGCAGGAAAATGTGCAGGAATTTGATTCTTCACCATGGGCGAAAAGAGGCTTTTGTCGTCACTGCGGCACGCATCTTTACTATCGCGTCAAAAAAAGTAACGAATTCAATGTGCCGCTTGGTTTACTCGAAAATATGGACAACACCAACATGGCGATGCAGTACTTTATTGATCTAAAGCCCAGCAACTACTGTTTCAACAATCAGACTGAAATGCTCACCTCAGCGCAAATAGAAGCCTATTTCGCAAAGGTGATGGCGGAAGCAAAAGCAGAGGCAGCAGCGAAAAGACAATCCCAAATAGACTAAGCCCCCTCAAAACTGAGGCGCACAATCAGCAGACACAGCAGACACAGCAGACAGATGATGGTTAGAATCAAGAAATGAAAAAGGCGAAGATAACTGAGTTATCTTCGCCTTAGAATTATGGCACGCCCTGCAGGATTCGAACCTGCGACCACATCCTTAGAAGGGACGTGCTCTATCCAGCTGAGCTAAGGGCGCATGGTGTACGTAGAAGCCGTACAACGCTTGGCATTATACGGCTCACCGCCATAGGGTCAATTGTTTCTTTGAGCGAGCACTTTTGGTTGGGTAAAGAAGCAACAATCTTGATCAAAAATCGGTTCAGTTACTGACAGATTTCTTGGATTCTGAGACAATTCCACCACATTGTTCAAGGGATGTTCAAGAGAGCCAAGGGATGTCTGCAAATATTATTGATGGAAAATTGATTGCTCAGCGCGTTCGCGAAGAAGTCGCCGCTCGTGTTGCAGCTCGTGTCGCATCCGGTCGCCGCGCACCAGGATTAGCGGTTATTTTAGTGGGCAGCGATCCTGCCTCGGAAGTGTATGTCGGCAGTAAACGTAAAGCCTGTGAAGAAGTGGGCTTTGTGTCGAAGTCATTTGACCTTCCAGGTACCACCTCTGAAAGCGAACTATTAGCACTGATTGAAACCTTGAACCAAGACGACAAGGTTGATGGTATTTTGGTGCAATTGCCTCTGCCAGCCGGTATTGATAGCACGAAGGTACTTGAACTTATTCGCCCAGATAAAGATGTCGATGGTTTCCATCCATATAATGTGGGCCGTTTGTGTCAGCGTATTCCGACACTGCGCTCTTGTACCCCAAAAGGCATTATGACCTTGCTGGAGCGCTACAATATTCCACTACGTGGTAAACATGCAGTGATTGTCGGCGCTTCAAATATTGTTGGCCGTCCAATGACCATGGAGCTTCTACTCGCGGGTTGCACCACCACCACTTGTCATCGTTTTACCCAAGATTTAGAAAGTCATGTGCGCCAAGCCGACCTCTTAGTGGTTGCAGTTGGTAAGCCTTTCTTTATTCCTGGCGAATGGGTCAAAGAGGGTGCCGTGGTGATCGATGTGGGCGTCAACCGTCTCGACAATGGCAAACTTGCTGGCGATGTGGCCTTTGATACCGCAGTAACTCGCGCCAGTTACATCACTCCAGTACCTGGCGGTGTCGGGCCGATGACAGTCGCTACCCTGATTGAAAACACACTGCTTGCCTGTGAGCAGTTTCACTCATAAGCAGTGATGTGTTCGCAACCCGAGTGACCTCAGATTCTCAAATGACGGGTTCAAGTAACGGGCTGAAATAACAGATTGAGAGAATAAAAAAAGCGATGCATCAGCATCGCTTTTTTATTGCAGTTCATCATCTGAACAAACTCAGGGCTTAGATTGCAAAGTCTCATGACCTTGTCGGTGCTGCACATCTAGCGCTTCACCAGAAATCACCTCATCGGAAAGATGCGGTTTACCCTGCATGATAGCAATCTCCACACGACGATTCATCGCGCGATGCTCCGGTGTATCATTAGGGAAACGTGGCTTGGTATCTGCCATACCAATCACTTGCATACGATGATGTTCAAAGCCATGTACTTTTTCCATCTCTTGCGCCACTGACACAGCACGCTGCGCCGATAGATCCCAATTCGAGCGATACAACTCAGAGTCCAGCGGCTGATTATCCGTATGGCCTGAGACGCGAATTTCTCCCGGCACATCTTTCACCAACTCAGCGATTTGATGCACTAAAGGTCGGAATTTAGGCTGCAAGAAGGCTGAGCCTGCTGGGAATGATCCTTTCTCACGAATACGAATGACCAATTGCTGCCCCAAACTTTCAACCTCAATGGCACCCTCTTTAATTTGCTTTTGCAACGCTTGACGCAGTGCTTGCTCAAGACGCTCCTGACGCTTTTGCCTTTCTTGCGCTTCGGCCGCTTTATTTTGACGGCTCGATTGCTGCATGCTTTGACCGCCTGTTTGCTTACCTTGATCGCGCTGCATGCCGCCAGCTTTTGATGATTCCCCTTCATGGAAGTCAAGGCTTTGCTGCGTCATATCAATGGTTTGCTGCATGATCACTTCAATGGGTGTCGGCTCTGGGCGACCAGGACGAAACTCCTGCGCGATCACACTGGTGCCTTTGGGAATATCCTTTACATCCAGCATGTTTTGCACACCAAAGGCGTATTTCATTGAGCCCGCAATCTGCTTAAATTTCAGCACATCCATCTCAGAAAAAGACAGCAGCAATACGAAAAAGCACATTAGCAATGTGGCAAGATCAGCAAAGGTTGCCATCCAACCGGGGGCACCCGCCTTCTCTTTTTTAGGGCTTTCGTCTTCCACGCAGCCTCCTAAGACTCATCACCGCTAACGGTGCGCTTGCTCTCTTGTAGATAGTTTTTCAAATAACCATCAATCACACGTGGGTTTTGACCATCTTGAATGGCAAGTACGCCATCTAAAATCAAACGGCGATTCAATCGCTCCTGATCTTTACGCATCGCAAGTTTATCCGCGATGGGCAAGGCGATAACGTTGGCAATGACCGAACCATAAAGCGTGGTCAACAAAGCAACCGCCATTGCAGGACCGATGGATTTCGGGTCATCCATGTTAGACAGCATCGCCACCAGACCAATCAAGGTCCCGATCATCCCCATCGCAGGCGCCACATCACCAGCGGCCGTAAAAAAGCCAATACTGCTTTCATGACGCTCGTTGGTCAGGACGATATCTTTTTGTAGCGTACTGCGAACCACTTCTGCATCGTGACCATCAACCAAAAGATCGATGCCCTTACGCATAAAGGAGTTGCGCACTTCCATCTCTTCAAGCGCGAGAAAACCACCTTTACGTGCGGCATCCGCCATTTCAACCAATTTGGCGATCAGGTCTTCAGGATTATCTGTCTTAAAGAAAAAGGCTTTACCTGCCACCTTAAGGGAGCTGAAAAATTGGCCAAAGCTAAACTTAGCCAAGACGATGCCCAAGGTTCCCCCGACAACGATTAACGCAGAAGGTAGGTCGAGGAACATGGTGATGCTCCCCCCCAATAGCATTGACATCACAATCAGGGCAAAAGCCCCGAGTATGCCGAGCAGCGTCGCTAAATCCACTGAAAGCTCCTATTGATAGTGTTGAGCACAAAACGGCTCAGTTTATCTGACATCTAATATATCGGCATCTTTTGTCGATCTTTAGGTTGTTTTTTCGTTAAAATACAGCCGCCGATAGATACTATCTTGCCCGAGCTTTGATCCCTTATCGAGTCTTGGGCTGCGGTCTTTTCACTGAACTTTGAAGTCGGAACCACTATGGCGACAAAAAAAACAGAAGATGTGAGCTTTGAGTCTGCAATGACCGAGCTCGATACCATCGTTCAACAGTTAGAGAATGGCGACCTGCCGCTCGAAGAAGCGCTCAAACAGTTTGAACGTGGTGTGGGTCTGGTCAATATTGGTCAGAAGAAACTCACCGATGCCGAGCAACGCGTTGAGATTTTATTGGCGCAATCAGACGATGCACCGCTGAGCACCTTTCAACAAGATGAAGATGAGTAATCAATGATGAGCTCAAACGCTTGGCAACAGCAGCTTCAACAGCATCAAGCTCGAAGTACTGCGCAGATCCACGGTTGGCTCGATCGCCAAGTCTTTTGCGACAATCCACTAATTCAAGCGATGCGCTACGGCGCAACCTTAGGTGGTAAACGCGTTCGTCCATTTTTAGTTTATGAAGTGGGCGCTTTATTTAATGCGCCTGTTGATGCGCTAGACACCCCTGCCACAGCCATTGAGATGATTCATGCCTACTCATTAATCCACGACGACTTACCCGCCATGGATGATGATGCGCTGCGTCGTGGTCAACCCACTTGTCATATTCAATTTGATGAAGCGCATGCGATTTTAGCCGGCGATGCCCTACAAACCCTCGCTTTTGAGGTGATGGCTACAGGCCCACTCAGTCAGCAAGGGGAAGCGAATCGTGTTGCCATGCTCGCCACCCTCGCGCAAGCATCTGGCGCCAATGGCATGTGTATTGGCCAAGCTCTGGATTTACAGGCCGAAGGCCAACATGCAGATTTAGCGCAACTTGAAACCATTCATCGCCATAAGACAGGCGCACTGATTATGGCGGCGGTACGCATGGGGGCACTTGCAGGCGGTTGCAACAACGCAACGGTTTTGCAACAACTGGATATCTTTGCCAGAAATATCGGTCTTGCTTTTCAGGTTCAAGACGACATTTTGGATCTAATCAGCGATACTCAAACCCTAGGAAAACCGCAAGGCTCCGATGTTGCACATAACAAAAGCACCTATCCTGCCCTGCTTGGTCTTGAAGGCGCGCAACAAAAAGCGAGAGATTGTTACCAAAATGCAATCAGCGCGCTCGCATCCTTGCCTTACCAGACAGATACTTTAGAAAAGTTTGCTCAATATATTATCGAGCGAAATCATTAAAACGAATCATACGCGAACGTAAAATAAAGAAGTATGTTGGATATCTCTCACTACCCGACCCTAGCATTGGCCGATACGCCGGATGCCCTCCGCCTGCTCCCCAAAGAGCAGTTGCCAGAGCTGTGCGCAGAGCTGCGCCAATACTTGCTCAATACAGTGAGCCAATCCAGCGGCCACCTCGCCTCTGGGCTTGGCACTGTTGAATTAACGGTGGCGCTTCACTACGTCTACCAAACGCCTTTTGATCAGTTAATCTGGGATGTGGGTCACCAAGCCTATCCACACAAGATTTTAACGGGTCGCCGCGAGCAAATGCCGACCATTCGTCAGCAAGATGGCTTACACCCATTCCCATGGCGTGAAGAAAGTGAATATGACGTGCTTTCCGTCGGTCACTCATCCACGTCAATCAGCGCTGCACTAGGCCTTGCCATCACTCAGCGCCAGCAAGAAAAACCACGAAAAATTGCCGCCGTCATTGGTGATGGCGCGATCACCGCAGGGATGGCTTTTGAAGCGATGAACCATGCAGGTGACGTCAAGCCTGATATGCTGGTGATCCTCAACGATAACGAAATGTCGATTTCGGAAAATGTTGGGGCAATGAATAACCGCTTTGCGCAATTACTTTCTGGCGATCTTTACACCTCACTTCGTGAAGGCAGCAAAAAGGTACTCGCTGGTGCGCCGCCACTTAAAGAGCTGGCTCGGCGTGCAGAAGAGCACCTCAAAGGGATGATGACCCCAGGCACTTTATTTGAAGAGCTTGGCTTTAACTATATTGGTCCCATTGATGGCCATGACCTCGATGCGCTGATCCCAACGCTGCAAAATATGCGCAACCTTAAAGGTCCGCAGCTTTTGCATATTATGACTAAAAAAGGCAAAGGCTATACACCGGCAGAATTAGACCCTATTGGTTATCACGGTGTCCCTCGATTTGATCCACAAAGCGATCAACTGCCAAAAACCAAAGCCAGTAGTCCAAGTTACTCCAAACTGTTTGGTCAATGGCTTTGCGATACCGCAGCGCGTGATGACAAGCTTCTGGCGATCACCCCAGCCATGCGTGAAGGCTCTGGCATGGTTGAATTTTCGCAGCAATATCCAGAACGCTTTTTTGATGTGGCCATTGCCGAGCAACATGCCGTGACACTCGCAACTGGCATGGCCATTGGTGGCGCCCACCCAGTGGTGGCGATCTACTCCACCTTTTTACAGCGCGCCTATGATCAGGTGATCCATGATGTCGCCATCATGAATTTGCCCGTACTCTTTGCCATTGATCGCGGAGGAATTGTGGGTGCCGATGGTCAAACGCACCAAGGTGCTTTTGATTTAAGCTTCTTACGCTGCATTCCGAATTTGGTGATCATGACGCCAAGCTGCGGCGAAGAGTGTCGCCAACTGCTCAACACAGGTTATGCCTACCAAGGTCCGGCGGCTGTGCGCTATCCACGTGGGAATATTCCGCAAACACAAATGCCAAATAGCACCGAGACCATCGAAATCGGTCAAAGCCGTTTGGTTCGCCAAGCTGATGCCGAAAATGAAACATCTTCAGCAAAAGTGGCCATCTTAAACTTTGGCACCCGCTTAGCCGAAGTGATGAAAGCGGCGGAATCACTAAACGCCACCGTAGTGGATATGCGTTTTGTAAAACCGCTGGATGAGCGCATGGTTGAAAAAATGGCGCAGCAACATGATGTGTTGGTGACAGTTGAAGAAAATGCCATTGCAGGCGGTGCAGGGAGTGGTGTCATTGAACTAATGATGCAGCGTCAATGGCTCAAGCCCGTATTGCAACTTGGCTTACCCGACCGCTTTGTAGAGCAAGGCAGTCAAGAGGGCATTTATCAAAAACTTGGCCTTGATGGCGCGGGGATCGAGCGACAAATTCGCGATTACCTCGCGAAGTAACGGGTGCGAACCTCCCCATCACTTAGATAAACAAAAAGCCCAGATAAACAAAAAGCCACCTATCGGTGGCTTTTTGTTACTTCAACGCAATTCTATGCAACTACCCGAGTAATGCCACCAGCCATGGCCACTGACCACAGCCCCACAAGGCAAGCATGGCAATTAGACCAGCGATCACATCATCAATCATGATACCAAAACCGCCGTGTACTCGGCGATCAAACCAGCTAATGGGCCATGGCTTCACCATGTCAAAAAAGCGAAAGAGGACAAAACCTAAAATCACCCATGCTGGCGTTAGCGCTGGCACAAAGATCATGGTGATCCAAAAGCCCACAAATTCATCCCAAACAATACCGCCATGATCATGCACGCCCATATCTTTTGCCGTGCGATCGCAAATCGCAATGCCCACAACCGCGGCAACAACAATGGCAGCTAAATAGGCCCATAACGGGAGTTGCACCAATAATAGATAAAAGGGAATAGCCGCTAGGGTTCCCATGGTGCCGGGGATCACCGGCGATAATCCAGAGCCAAATCCCATGGCCAAAAGATGCCAAGGGTTGCTTAAACGAATTCGCGCAATCGCCGCTTTTTTCTCTGCAGCCGTTAATTTGCTCATCATTTATCCTTTTCAAACAAACCAATTAAAAATGCTCAAAACTTTGGTTTTCAAGTAACAGCGGCTGACCTTGCTGATATAACTGAATGCACTGCGCTGCGCTGCGATGACCCGGTACTTCCATCTGAGCAAGCGCTTTCATCTGCCCCACCATGGTCAATTGCACGCCATGGGTTTGAGCTAGCTGCATCAAGGTTTCGTGATGCGCAGCATCAGCGGTAAAACATAGCTCATACTCCTCACCACTATTGATGGCTAGTTGCTGCGCCTGCACCAATCCATAGGCGTCAATCAATGGTGCTGAAAGTGGTAATAAATCCAATTGCAACACTGCCGCAAGTTGGCTCTGCTGGCAAATATGCCCTAAATCTGCGTACAAACCATCGGAAATATCCACCCCACTATGGGCATAGGGGGCAATCGCGCAGGCAAAATCCGGTGCAGGCGATGATAGATAATGCTGCTCAACAAAATAGGCATTTTGCGCGCCAAAATCACGCTGCTGCAAGATCTTGGCAAGCCCTGCAGCCGCATCACCTAAGGTGCCCGTGACATAGATGAAATCGCCTTCGATGGCACCGCTACGCTTTAAAACACGATCAGCAGGAGCGCTACCGTGAATCGTCACAGTTGCGCTCAAAGGGCCTTGGGTGGTATCACCGCCAATCAAACTTAACTGGTGCTTTGCCGCTAGCGCAAAAAAGCCTTGGCTAAACTCAGCCAGCCAAGTCTCGTTAATTTCTGGCAAGGTGAGCGCCAGCGAAATCCAACGTGGTTTTGCCCCCATGGCACAGAGGTCACTGATATTCGATGCCAACAATTTATGGGCAACCCAACGCGCAGGTGCCTCGGGTAAAAAATGGGTGCCTGCCACACAAGTATCAGTACTCACCAAAAGCGCTTCACCAATAGGAACTTGCACCATGGCACAGTCATCACCAATGGCGCAAAGCACCGAAGGATCATCAATCGCTTGCGCAGGCTGAGTAAAGTAACGCTGAATAATGTCAAACTCGCGAGCCGCCATAGTTCCCCTGTATCACCCTTGGTTTTATTCCCATAACGACGCTAGAAGGTAGCGCCAAATAATAAAAAAGACCAGCATGCTGGTCTTTTCAAAATCGCTGACTCGCGCCGTGGCGTAAACAACAGATTAGCTGTTTTTACGAACCACTGGTGCTGCTTTATCAAGTACGCCATTGACGAACTTGTGGCTATCTTCCGCACCAAATGATTTAGCAAGCTCGATTGACTCGTTAATCACCACTTTATAAGGCACGTCTTGACGCTGTGATAGCTCATACATAGACAAACGAAGCAGTGCATGCTCCATTTGGTCCAAGTCCTGTAGCGGACGTGACAAATATGGACGCATCAAGCTATCCAGTTGTTGGTGACCAAGGACAACCCCTGTCAGTAGATCACGGAAGTAATCTACATCAGTTTCTGGTTGGCGCAATTTAGGCTCATCTTGACAAAGCTCATCGTCAAAGCCATCGCCATTTAGAAATTGCATTTCGATCTCAGCAACATTGCGCTGAGAAACTTGCCATGAATAGATCGCTTGCAACGCAAACTTACGTGCGTTTCGACGTGCGGCTGGTTTCACTCTTACCCCCGGTTAGGCGTTAATTTGGGACAGGACATTGACCATTTCAAGCGCGCTAAGTGCAGCCTCTGCCCCTTTATTACCAGCCTTGGTACCAGCGCGCTCGATTGCTTGTTCAATTGTATCAGTGGTGAGAACACCAAAGGCCACAGGCACTTCAAAATCAAGTGCAACCTGTGCAAGGCCTTTATTACACTCACCCGCAACGAAATCAAAATGTGGTGTGCCACCACGGATCACTGAACCAAGTGCAACGATGGCATCAAACTGACCCATTTTTGCTACTTTTTTCGCTACCAATGGCAGCTCAACAGCACCAGGGCAACGCACAATGGTGATGTTCTCATCACTGACTTGACCTTGACGCTTCAGTGCATCCAGAGCACCTGAAAGTAGACTGTCGTTAATAAAGCTATTGAAACGAGAGATAACGATAGCAATTTTCGCTTGTGGTGCTGGTAGCACGCCTTCAATTACTTTCATGGGCCTTCCTGTTATCGCGGATGAAAAACTGGCGGATTCTATCACACTTTTTGCAAGCGGTGAGACCAATTGCGGGGAAAGCATAAAAAAATCCATGAAAGCCTCACTGCGCTATATTCAACGCGGCGCAGCAAGGCAATAAACTTGCTTTATTATGCGTGATATTTCGCCACTTAGACCAGCGAAAATGTATTCGAATGGGCAATGCCTTGGCTAAACTCAGGCAATCCATAGGCTTGTTGAATTTCATCACTGCTGGCATTGGCACCACTAAACTGCAGCATCACCTTTTTGCCGCGCAGGCGCGTCCGTAATTTTATCGCCGCCATTAATGTTGAAGCGCCAGCGCCTTCCAGCAATTGATGGGTGTAATGCCCCGCCAGAGCAATCCCCTGCAAAATTTCATTTTCCTGCAACAACACAAAATCACTGAGCGAACGGCGATAAAGACCAAAGGTCAACTCATAGGCCGTCCCTGTAGCAAATCCGCCAGCAAATGTTTGATTATCACTTTGGCAAATTTGCTGCGATTTCCAAGATTGATAAGCTGCGCTTGATGCTTTCGCTTGCACCGCATAAATCTCAACTTGCGGCTTCAATGCCTGAAATACCACGGAAGCCGCGGCAACTTCACTGCCGCCACCCAAAGGTAAAATGACCGCATTGATATCGGGTTGCTGCTCTAACACTTCGATAAATTCACTGCCCACCCCATTAATTAAATGCGGCTCATTTGCTGGGTGGATGTAGTAATAGCCGCGCTCCGTACAAATATCTGCAACCACCAAAGCGGACTCATCGAAGTTTTTGCCGCGCGCGAGCACTGTTGCACCCGCAGCTTGCATCAAACGCATCTTCGCCGGATTTGCCCCTTCGGGAACCACCACAATTGCAGGTAAACCAAATTGCTTCGCCGCATAAGCGACAGACAATCCATGATTGCCCGTGGAAAAAGTCACTACGCCGGCAATACCTTTGGCTTGAATATGTGCCATCACATTCAAGCCACCACGAATTTTAAAGCTGCCCGTTACGTTTTGATTTTCGTGCTTCACATAAACATCAAAGCCAAGCACTTGCGACAAAATTGGGTAATAGATCAATTGCGAGACAGGCATACGAGTCGCAATCATTTGCCGCGCACGAATCACTTCACCAATTGAGATCGGATATTGTTTTAAATCTTCCATGGTCAACATCCCTATTCAAACCTTCCCTATTCAAACAAGGCATCCTTACAAACAAAAAAAGAAGCCAACTGGCTTCTTTTATAAGCAATTTCACCTGATACTTTTGCGACTTTCGCACTATTTTGACTGTGTCGGCTTTGATAGTTTGAGCAGACCACTCATCAGATCAATCACAAAGAACCAGAACAAAGAGGTGATATAACCAATGAGGGGCAACAAAAGCCAAGCGGTAACTTGAACCAATTCAAAAAGATGACGATCACGCACATAACGCTCAAATGGCAAAGATGCCCAGCTATAGATCGCCCAGAACACAATCCCCATAAAGACTACAGGAATCAGTTTGATATAGGCTTTTAACACTAAAGAGATCAAGCAGATAAAGCTATCACCTGCTGTTGCAGATTCCACCACCTCAATGCCGAGTAACTGATAGTTAATCACCAACAGTGCTAATACTGCGCAGCCGATTGCCATGCCGAGGCCATTAAACAGCAGTGAAAAATGTTCAAAGGTCAGACCGATATACCAATAAACAATCAGGCCAAATAGACCAGCAAATAACAACACCACACTCACAGCATTTAAAAAACCAACAGAAGCAACGCGCGTCGGTGTTGAGACCAACTCTTCAAGCAGCGGCAGCATTTTAAAATTCACGTAATGAATCACCAATGCGCCCACGGCAAGTCCTAAACCAAGGCTCATTGACGCGCCCCAAGGAAAATCATGAACCAGCGGTAATAGGAAAATATTGAGTACAAAAATGACCGCCAAGAGGTATAAGCCCACAAGACCAATGCGTCCTGCAAAATTTTGTCCGCGTGATAGCATCTGTGCGCGGCGATCACTTTGCAGATAATTTAAAAATTTATCAGCATAGGTCGCTGTGACTGTTTCAAATTGTCCCATTTTTTTCAGCGCCAATGCCGCAGAAAGTGCTGCATCTTTGGCTGTCATCTTTTTTTCCACAGCAACTTCACTTGCTTGTGTTTCAACTTGATTCTCACTCATATTTCACCCCCAATTAAACAACGACAAATCAGCTTGTTGAGCCAATCAACCGAACTAAAATATCAATTGGGATTAATTTATGCACAATGAAAAAATTGGATTTGAAAGGCAATGATTCAGTTATTCTGCACTATCACACATGTGGATGTAACAGCCATTCAGCAAACATAAAAAATGAACAGCAGCACGTTCATGACATCAACAAAAAAAGATAATAGTACCGCTATTTTTCTATTCGCAATCGTACTCAAGCCGAATATAACGACTGACAATCAATCCTGAAATCTCATATCTGATAGCACACAATCAGATGCCGCTTCGCTACACTTTTATTCTAGCCACAAACCGGATGGATAATACAACCCATGCAACGACCCCAATGGATGACTCTTTCGTCACGATGTTCCACCGTAAACCTTCGACAAGATACTGGGTTTACCTTAGTTGAGCTGGTTGTCGTGATCATTATTTTAGGGATTCTTGCAGTGATTGCCGTGCCACGTTTACTCAATCTATCCGATGAAGCCATCATCTCTGAGCTAGATGCCATTAGTGGCTCGCTGAAATCCGCCAATGAAGTGGTTTATAGCGAAGCTGTGGTGGCAGGCATTGAAAATCAAGAATTTAGCCATATTCATAATGACAATGACGCCAAATTGCTGATCAACAATCGGCAAGTCAGCCTGCATTTTGGCCGTATCCAGCCTTCCGTCTGGAATATTCGTACGGTGCTTGAAATTGATAAATCGGACTGGAATGTTCTGGCGGCAGGAGGTGTTTTTGGCCCCGTATATCTGGTTCCCAAAAGCGCACCTGCTTTTTCGCAAACTAGCATTGCTGAGATCCTGCAAAGCCAATGTTATTTCGCTTATGGTTTTGACCGAAAAGTCTACCGCACCCCCTATTACACCATTGAAACCCAAGGCTGCTAAACATATTTTAGGCTACACAATCATGTGTGAAACTTGCGTAAAATAAACCTCTAGCCGACTTGGCGACCCTACCTAAATTCCCCAAAGGCGCTCTATTTTCGCCTTTTATGTCTTTTTTGATTTGAGGGTTTCGGCTCAACCGATATAACCATGACCTAAATCATTTCAATAAATCATTTCGATAAATTATTTCAATCTGTTGTTATTTTTATTATTATCAGCCGCTTTATTTTCTTTCCATCCATTGATTAAAAATACAACACAATGAAAAAGATTATTTTAGCGACTTGCATTGCAGCTTCCATATCTGCACCGGCTTTGGCCGATCAAACTCATACACGCCGCGGTTTTGGTATCGGTCTTGGTTATGCCATGGCGGATGCCGATGATCTTAGCAAAGATACTGGCGTTGCCATCGATCTTAACTGGACCTTTGCCAATGGTTTGATTCTTGGTGAAATGTTGATCCCTAATGTGGCTGAACTTGGCGGTCAAGTGGGCGATATCAAAGCCCATGGCGATATCACCATGGCTGCGACCTATCTCGGTTACGAAGCACGCTCAGGAATGCGTTATAAAGGCGGCTTAGCGCTGACCTTCTCCGAATCTACCGTATCTAATTCATATTACAGCGTTACAGAAACAGATATTGATACTGGTTTAATGCTTGGCATCGGCTATACCTTTGCCAATAACATCACCGCCGATCTTTATTATCTCACTGGCGGTGTCGATGATGCTGATTGGGATATGAATACCGTTAGCCTAAATATCGGCTATAAGTTCGCGTTTTAATTATCGCACTTTGCCAAAATAGAAATAATAAAGGCGCTCATTGAGCGCCTTTATTTCATGCCATCACTGTAAATTATTCAGTGATATATTCCACCACTTCAAGGCCAAAACCGCCCAGAGCGTGATAGCGTTTATCCGCAGAAGAGAGCAAACGCATTTTACAAATGCCAAGATCAGCGAGAATTTGCGAGCCCACACCAACACGGCGTGATGTGCCTTGCCATTTAGCGCCCGCAGGACGTTCGCCCTTATCTTGCGCTTCAAACATCTGCACACGTGCAATCAGCTGCTCTGGTGTTTCCTCTTTACCCAAAATCACCAGCACACCACCTTCAGCAGCAATACGCTTCATCGCCGATGACAAGGTCCAGCTGCGCTCTGCAGCGCGATCGGAGCGTAATACATCGGTAAAGGTATCTTGCAAATGCACACGCACCAAAGGTGCAATCGATGCATCGGTATTTTTGGTCAATGCATAGTGAATTTGGTTATCAATGGTATCGCGGTAGGTTACCAGTTCAAATTCACCAAATTCGGTTGGCAACTGGCAGCTAGCAACACGCTCAATAGTGGTTTCATGGTTATTGCGATACTCAATGAGATCGGCAATGGTGCCTAGCTTAATGCCATGCTTTTCAGCAAAAATTTCAAGATCTGGACGGCGTGCCATGGTGCCATCTTCATTCAAAATCTCAACAATCACTGAGGCTGGCTCAAGACCTGCAAGGCGCGCTAAATCACAACCTGCTTCTGTGTGACCCGCGCGAGTTAATACGCCGCCATCTTGCGCTGCTAGTGGGAAAATATGACCAGGCTGCACCAAATCAGCTGCCACTGCGCCTTTCGCCACGGCCGCCTGTACGGTACGCGCACGATCAGCAGCGCTAATACCTGTGGTCACGCCTTTTGCCGCTTCAATGGACACGGTAAAGTTGGTGCTGTATTGGGCATTGTTATCTTGCACCATTGGGTTCAATCCCAAGTGCAAACAGCGAGATTTGGTCATGGTCAAACAGATCAAACCGCGGCCGTTGGTGGCCATAAAGTTGATCGCTTCTGGCGTAATATGCTCCGCCGCCATGATTAGATCACCTTCGTTTTCACGATCCTCATCATCCATCAGGATCACCATTTTACCGAGCTTGATATCCTCGATAATTTCTTGCGCCGAACTAATGGCCATGGACACCTCTATCGTAAAAATCCGCTTTTTGCTAATAAGTCTAGACTCACACCACCGCTCACAGCGGTCTCTTGGCGGCCTAACATCAGACGTTCAATATAACGCGCAATGACATCAACTTCGAGGTTTACCTCGTCACCTGCACCAATCTTCGCCAGCGTGGTTTCGGCAAGTGTATGTGGCACGATGGTCAATTTAAAACGTGCGCCGTCCACTTCATTGACGGTTAAGCTAATACCATCAATGGTCACAGAACCTTTGTGTGCAATGTAATGCGCCAATGTTGCTGGCGCTTCGAGCCAAAATTCAATGGCACGACCAACATCCTGTTTACTGACCACTTTAGCAATGCCATCGACATGGCCTGAAACAATATGGCCACCAAAACGCGTAGTGGCTTGCATCGCTTTTTCTAAATTCAAACGCTGGCCCGCACGGTAATTTGCAAACCCCGTCAGCTTGAGCGTTTCTGCTGACAAGTCAGCGGCATAACCATCATGGCTCAATGCCACAACAGTTAAGCACACACCATTGGTGGCGATGCTATCGCCTAATTTGACATCGCTCAGATCCAATTTGCCACTTTGCACATGGACTGTTACATCGCCCCCTTTTGGGGTGATGGCTTTGAGCGTGCCAACCGCTTCAATAATGCCGGTAAACATAGGTCGACATTCCTTCTATTGTTTTGGCGATGCCACGATCTTGAGATCGGGGCCGATCATAGAAACTTCATCAAACTGCCAATTGAGTGTTTGATCCATACTGGCGATACCGGTGAGCTCTGCCAAACTACGGCCATCACTGCCCATCAGCTTAGGTGCCATATAAACAATGAGCTGGTCAACATAGCCTTGACTAAGCATGGCACCGGCCAGTCCTGCGCCCGCTTCCACCCACAGATGGTTAATATTTTGCGCGCTGATGTGTGCCATCAAGGCAGCTAGATCAATGTGTTGCGTGTCACTTTGCCCGCTTTTGTCACTGCGCGCCAATTGCTCAAGCACCGACACATGGTCTGGGAAAGTCTGAGATTCTGGGTAAGCTTGACCACTCGCCAGCCAAACATCACCGGCACTTTGGTCTGATGACACTTGGAAAATAGATTGGCTCGATTGCAGGCGGCATTGGCTATCAATCAAGATACGCGTGGGTTGGCGAAGCGCTGCCTCTGGCTGCCATGACAGCGCCGACAGCACATTTTCTGGCAATTCAGAGCGACGCACATTGAGGCTGGCATTGTCATCGATGACAGTTTTTGCCGTCGATAAAATCGCCCCAGCTTGCGCACGGTGGGCTTGTACATCACGACGCGCTTCAGCACTGGTGATCCACTGACTTTGACCGTTAGCTAATGCTGTTTTGCCATCCAAACTAGTTGCTACCTTAAGCTGAACCCAAGGCCGACCCGTTTGCATGCGATGAATAAATGCAGGATTAAGCGCTTTAGCCTGCTCTTCAAAAAGACCAGCAGCCACTTCAATGCCTGCATCACTTAAAATTTTCAGGCCACGGCCTGAAACCTGTGGATTGGGATCCACCATGGCACACACTACACGCGCGACGTTGGCTTCAACCAAAGCTTTGGCACAAGGTGGCGTGCGCCCGTAATGAGAACAGGGCTCTAGCGTCACATAGGCCGTGGCGCCGCGCGCTTGTTCGCCGGCCATGCGCAGCGCATGGACTTCAGCGTGTGGGCCACCAGCACGCTGATGAAAACCTTCCCCCACCACCTGTTCACCATGGGCAATCACACAGCCCACGGATGGATTGGGCGTTGTGCTGTAACGTCCAAGTGCAGCCAATGCCAGCGCTCGCTGCATATGCTGCTGATCAATTAAAGAAAAATTGGACATGCTTTGCCTTTATTCATTTGCTAGCCAAAGGCTAGTCTTCTAGTTTGGCAATCGCTTCACCAAATTCACGTAAATCTTCAAAACTGCGATACACAGAAGCAAAACGGATATAAGCCACTTTATCGAGCTCTTTTAGTGCATCCATCACAAGGTTACCCACCATTTCAGAAGGCACTTCGCGTTCACCTGTGGCGCGCAATTTTGACTTAATCACATTCACCGCGCGTTCAATATCATCAGATTTAACCGGGCGTTTTTCCAATGCTCGCTGCAAGCCACCGCGCAATTTGTCTTCATCAAAAGGTTCACGATTGCCGTTATTTTTGATCACCCGAGGCATCACCAATTCAGCAACTTCAAAGGTGGTAAAACGTTCTGAACAGTCCAAACATTGGCGACGGCGACGAACTTGATGGCCATCAGCCACCAAACGTGAATCGATCACTTTGGTATCTGTAGCACTACAGAAGGGACAATGCATGCGCACTCCTCGTTGACTATCTAGGCGCAACTATCAATTTAGCGCGGTGTTTAGGGCGAAAACCATGGGTGAGCATGGCACGATAACGAGAAAGCGCTATTTTGCCAAGATTTCCGGAAAAAAAAACCAAAAACGGCGCCCAAATGGCGCCGTTTTTGACTCAAAGCGAGAAATTAAGCGTAAACAGGAAGACGTTTACAAATTTCCAGTACTTTTGCTTTGGTTGCTTCAATCACAGATTCATCATTGATGTTATCCATCACGTCACACATCCAACCGGCCAATGCTTTTGCATCGTCCACAGTGAAACCACGACGGGTGATTGAAGGCGTACCGACACGAATACCAGAGGTCACAAATGGGCTACGTGGATCATTTGGTACACTGTTTTTGTTTACTGTGATGTTGGCGGCGCCAAGTGCTGCATCTGCTTCTTTACCTGTGATCCCTTTATCAATTAGATCAACCAAGAAAAGGTGGTTTTCAGTACCGCCAGAGACGATCTTGTAACCACGAGATAGGAACACTTCAACCATCGCTTTTGCGTTTTCAACAACACGTGCTTGGTAAGCTTTAAACTCAGGCTCCATGGCTTCTTTGAAGGCAACCGCTTTTGCTGCGATCACGTGCATCAATGGGCCACCTTGGCCGCCAGGGAATACGGCTGAGTTCAGTTTCTTATAAAAATCTTCGCCCGCATTGGACAAAATCAAACCGCCACGAGGACCCGCCAAGGTTTTGTGGGTGGTGGTGGTCACGATATGTGCGTGCGGAAGTGGCGATGGGTAAACGCCAGCGGCAACCAAACCAGCAACGTGCGCCATATCAACAAAAAGGTAAGCGCCTACTTTGTCTGCGATTTCGCGCATACGCGCCCAATCAACCACTTGTGAGTACGCTGAGAAACCACCGATGATCATCTTTGGTTTGTGCTCAAGCGCCAGTGCTTCCATTTCGTTGTAATCGATCTGGCCAGCGTCGTCGATACCGTAAGGAATGACGTTATAGTGCTTACCAGAGAAGTTCACAGGAGAGCCGTGAGTCAAGTGACCACCGTGAGCAAGGCTCATGCCAAGTACAGTATCACCAGGATTAAGCAGCGCCATATAAACCGCTGAGTTGGCTTGTGAGCCTGAGTGTGGCTGAACGTTCGCATATTCAGCGCCAAACAACTGGCAAGCACGGTCAATGGCCAAAGCTTCCGCTTTGTCGACATATTCACAACCGCCGTAGTAACGCTTACCTGGATAACCTTCGGCGTACTTGTTGGTCAATTGTGAGCCTTGCGCTTCCATCACGCGTGGGCTGGTGTAGTTTTCAGAAGCGATCAGCTCAATATGTTCTTCCTGACGAGCAGTCTCTTCTTGAATCGCAGCAAATAGCTCTGGATCGTAATTCTCAATTTGCATATCACGCGTTAGCATCTGTCTCTCCTGACTTTCATGACGGCTACTGAACAACGCCTACGCAAACGTTTTCGCCTGCGTAACATGCGGCGTGTTAAGGGGGGCATTCTAACGAATTTGTACGCGCGCGAGTAGCCCTTTCTCGCCTTTGATTGGCCTTTTGATCATGTTTTTTCTTCATCATCATGATGACCTTTTCTCAATCATCAAGACAGGCCGCATAAACCTTAGGCTTACATTTCAAATGCATGCCATAAAAAAACGCAGTGGGAAGTTCACCCCACTGCGTTTCAATCAACCGCAAATACACTCAGTTTCGGACAAGCTTAGCTTCGAGCGCGATTAATTTTGACCGGCATTGCGACGCACTAAGCGCGCTTCATCCTCAACAATTTGCTGCAAAATACGCTCAAAAATCGCCAAGAGCTCTTGCCAGTAAGCTTCAAAACGCGCGCGATCGCGAAGGAAATGAGTCATCACTGCAGCGCGCAGAATATAGACCTCTTGGGTGTTTTCCCACTCGCTTGCAGCAAAGCCCATTTGCGCCGCAAAATGCGCGGGGGCTTCGCCGTGTTCATGACGAGACAAGGTGGTAGATGAGGTTAAAAAGCTCTTATCATAGGGGCGACCACTTAAATAGGAGCTATAGTGATAGACCTTTTGATTGAGTGCGTTGTGCCCAACTAAAGTGTCATCGCCAAGCTCTTTCAAGGTGAAATTCACCATATGAAAATCAGGCTGCATCATCAGATTAAGCTGGAATTGGCGGCCATCCACATTAAAAACAGGCGCACTTTCAATGGCTTTTGCCAGCCAATCCGCACTAACAATACCACGTGCGATCACCTCACCATAACCATTCACACTCAGCGGACACAGCTGATGCGCCGCCCATACCGCAGCCGCGGTTGCCCCAGCTTTTGATCCTTCCATAATCGATGAGCCCAAGGCCATCCCTTGGCGGTCACCTTCAAAAACATAAGCGGCATGATAGGAGATAAGATCCACAATGCGGCGATCGCGCATCACAATCGCGCCCGCAGCGTAGGGGATATAACCCACTTTATGCGGATCCACAGTAATGGAGTCCACTTTTGAAAGCGCAGCAAAGGCTGAATAGACCTCAGGTTTTGGCCACTGCACACCTTCTGGAATGGTGTCTTGCTGGCGATAATGGGCAATGAGATCATCGTAGGCCAAAAGCTGGTGATCATCGCCCACAAAGAGCGAACGCGCATAGCCAGCATAGGCCGCATCAACATGAATATAGAAAGAACGACCATATTGCTGCTGACAACGTTCACGAAGCGCCACCACGGCATCCACAGGATCCACTGAGCCCTCTTCGGTGGTCCCCACCACAGCAATCACACCCAAAATTGGCGTACCCGCTTGCATCATCTCATCCACGATTTGATTCAGCGCCCCAATGTCGGTACGATAGTTTTCATCCAATGGCAGCGGCACAATGTTTTGCTGGCCAAGACCCAAAATATCCATCGCCTTTTGCCAAGAGTAGTGCTTGGATTGTGGCACCAATAGCTTGCCAAGCTGACCTGGCATCACGCCGACACCGCGCGCAGACAGATCGCGCACTGCTTCAAATTCACCGCGCTGCTGACTGGCCGAGATTAAATCCAACACAGCATCCGGTGCCATATTCAGCAAGTCTTGCTCACTTAAATCAGCAACCAAGTCGGCTGTAGCCTGATGCGCAGCAATGGCCATGGGGAATGTTTTGAGGTTACGCGCAACCCACAGACCTTCATAGTTAGCCACGGTGCCACCAGAGGTTAAATGGCCCCAGGCTTTTTCAGGGCTATAGCCAAACATTTGCGCAAGCTGCTGACCCACTTCGAGCTCAAGCTGGGTGGTCACGGGCGACACTTCAGCGGCGCAGTTATTGGGGTTATACATCGCCGTCATGGTGTAGGCCAAATTGGAAACCATTAAGGTGTCAGCATTCATATGGCCTAAATAACGCGGCGAGAAAAATGGCACCGATTGCGCTTTTAAACGCGCAGAAAGCTGGCGCAAAATATCTTCTGTGCGATACAGGGTGTGACGAAAATCTGGCTGATACTGCTGCTGAGGCGTTACCAGTGCTGGGTCTTCTGGATGATAGTTCGCGCGCCAGTGCACATGCTCACCGACGGCAAAGGCCATCATCTCTTTAAAGAACACGCGGTTTTCTGAGCGAGGCCCTAGAAACAGGGCGTCAACGTTAATGCTGGAATCTTTTGAATGGCTCATGGGGCAATATCAACTGAAAAATAATCGCCGCATTTTAATGAGACAAATATAAATAGGGAGGGTGCGAGGACAAATCACAGAGCAGGCAACCGCCCCGCGGCATAGGCAAGTTTGCCGCACAGCTTCATTCAGCTATCGCCAAAGTCTGAGCCAAGCGCCAAGTAATACCCCACCCTAGCTTGAATCCAGCGCCCTATCGCGCTTTTTGACGGATGATACGCTGTATCTCTTTCGCCACAGCGGTGCAAAATAGCTGTAAATTAATCATGACAGAACAATTTTAAGCACAAAAAAGACCGCAATGCTGCGGCCCTTTTGGCGTCAAAAACGAAGACAGAAATCATCGCTTAATAAAAACCATAGCTTAAATGGCGTCTTCGTCCTCTTCACCGGTACGAATACGGATCACGCGATCCACATCAGTGACGAAAATTTTACCATCACCAATTTTGCCGGTTTGCGCTGTTTCAACGATGGCATCAATGCATTGATCCACCACATCGTCGGCAACCACGATTTCTAGTTTTACTTTTGGTAGAAAGTCGACCATGTATTCAGCGCCGCGATAAAGCTCGGTGTGACCTTTTTGACGACCAAAACCTTTCACTTCAGAGACGGTCATCCCATTAATGCCCACATCGGCAAGTGCTTCACGCACATCATCAAGCTTAAACGGCTTAATAATCGCTTCAATTTTTTTCATTATTTCCTCGTTATCGGCTGCAGCCGAGTTCCATATGGCGCATTTGAATCAGCATGTTACCTTGGCTTGCATCAAGTTTCAAAGTTACCACGCTGCAGGGTTACCGTGGTCAAAGATAGCCCATAAAAAGGGGGCAAAGTGTGAACTGCTTCACTGCTTATGTCAGGGCTTGTGCGTGCGCAAAGTGGCAATGGAACCAAGCTAGCATTCTGACCGAAAAAATCGAGACGATTCACAATACGCTGACGCAGTTTGACCTTGGCTTGGCTATTTAAGTAGGGCCGTTCACGACAAAAAAGGATGCAATATGAAACGGATCGTACTTGCGAGCGCCATTGTTTCTGCGCTGGCATTTAGCCATCAAGCTGCTGCGGCTGACTGCAGCACACTTGCCGAGTGGAAAAGCAATGTCGCCTATACAGGCGGCAGTGAAATTACTCGCAATCAACACGCCTATCGTGCCAATTGGTGGACCCAAGGCGACCAACCTGAAAACAACGCTGGTCAGTGGCAAGTTTGGACCGACCTCGGCGCTTGTAGCGGTGCTAACTTTGCGCCCGAAGTGGCGATCACCTCTCCTGCCAACAACGCCGTACTCACGGTACAAGATGCCGTCACCTTTGTCGCCAAAGCCAGCGATAAAGATGGTCAAGTGACACAGGTTGAGTTTCTACTCAATGGTCAATCCCTTGAGGTGGTTACTGCTGCGCCCTACCAAGTCAATTGGTTGGCCGCGCTGGGTCAATATACCCTGACCGCGATTGCCACCGATGACAAAGGCGCAATCAGTGAAAGCAAAGTGAGCTTCTTGGTCAAAGAAGCCGGTGCGGGCATTGCGCCAAGTGTCAATCTCACCAGTCCACAAGCAGGCCAAAGCGCTCAAGTGGGTGAGCTTGTGACGCTCAGCGCCGATGCGAGCGATCAAGATGGTTTGGTGAGTCAAGTGAGTTTCTATGTCAATGAAACCTTGGTAAGCACAGACACTAGCGCGCCCTATAGCGCCACTTGGACCGCCACGGCTGGCAAAGCGCAAATTCGTGCCGAAGCCCTTGATGATGACAACCTCGCAGGTAAGAGCCAAGTGGTGACGCTTGAGGTGCAAAATGCTGGCTCAGGCGGCTGCGCGGGCGTGCCTGCTTATGTACCGGGCAACACATACAACGCTGGTGATGAAGTGGCTCATCTTGAGCAGAAATACCGCTGCGATGTCGCGGGCTGGTGTAGCTCAGACTCGCTTTGGGCCTATGAGCCCGGCAAAGGTGCGCACTGGCAAGACGCCTGGACTGGCCTTGGCATTTGCGCCGCCAAACCTGTGGTAACCATCTCTGCACCAGCGCAAGATGCTGTTCTGCTCGCTGGTGGCATGCAAACCATTACCGCCACTGCCACAGATGAAGATGGCACCATTGCCAAAGTTGACTTCTATCTTGGCCAAACGCTGCTTGGCACCGTCAACAAAGCCCCTTATCAGCTTGATTGGACAGCGGTAGCGCTTGGTGAGCAAGTGATCCGCGTTGCCGCAACGGACAACGAAGGTTTAGTCGGTGAATCATCGGTACGCGTATCGGTGAGCGATCAACCCATTGTTGCGCAGCTCACTGCGCCAGAGTCCGGTCGTACCCTTGGTTTGGGTAAAGCCACCAAAATCAGCGCCAATGCTACCTCGCTGGTCAGCGATGTCGCGCAAGTGGATTTTCTGGTGAATGGTCAAATCGTTGGCTCAGACAAAACCGCGCCTTATAGCGTCAGCTGGACACCTGCGGCCATCGGCCAAGCCACTATTGTGGCCAATGCTGTCGATGCAGCGGGTAACAGCGCGCAAAGCGCCGGTCATACCGTGAACGTGGTTGAGTACGCACAAAAACGCCACAAACTCATTGGTTACTGGCACAACTTTAACAATCCATCAGGCTGTCCTTTCCCACTGTCTGAAATGAGTGATGACTGGGACATTATCGATATCGCCTTTGCCGATAACGATCGCAACAGCAATGGCACCGTACACTTCAATCTCTACAGCGGTGATATGCACAGCTCATGCGCGGCCATTGATCCGGTGAAATTTAAGCAAGATATGGCTGCTTGGCAGGCCAAAGGTAAGGTTTTTGTCCTTTCTTTGGGCGGCGCTGAAGGCACCATTACGCTCAATACCGACCAAGATGAAGTGAACTTCGTTAACAGTCTTACCGCAATCATTCAAGAGTGGGGCTTTGATGGTCTTGATGTGGATCTAGAGTCTGGCTCGAATCTTTTGCACGGCACCCAAATCCAGGCGCGCTTGGGCCGCGCATTGAAACAAATTGAAGCCAACATTGGCGGCGATATGTATCTGACCATGGCACCAGAGCACCCCTATGTACAGGGCGGTATGATCTCTTATTCAGGGATTTGGGGCGCCTATATTCCAGTGATCAATGAAGTGCGCGATACCCTCGACCTACTGCATGTACAGCTCTATAACAACGGTGGTTTGCACAATCCTTATATGCAAGGCTCAGCACCAGAAGGCTCTGTGGATATGATGGTGGCAGCCTCTCGCATGCTAACCGAAGGTTTTGAGCTAGCCGATGGCAGCTACTTCGCGCCGCTTCGTGATGACCAAGTGGCCATTGGCTTGCCTTCTGGCCCAAGCTCAGCCAACTCGGGTCAAGCGCCAATTCAAAACATCATTGATGCTTTAGACTGCCTAAGCCTTGGTACCAAGTGCGGCACCATTGCACCGACCAAACTATCGCCTAACTTTGGTGGCGTGATGACTTGGTCGATCAACTGGGATCGCTACGATGGCTTTAACTTCTCTGTGCCAGTGGCGCAGAAACTCGATGAGATGAACCAGCGCTAATCAACGACTGAATCATTGATTGTCATAAAACAAAGCGCGCAGGGCATATCACCCTGCGCGCTTTTTGTTCACTGATGATTGATAAGCTAGGCTCCATGCCTAACGACGAATACCTAACACCACGCTTAACAAATCGCCACCACATCCATCAGTAACCACTGTTCACCGCGCTGCCAGCGTACCTCATCATCAAGTTTTAACCCCAACATAGCTTGTGCTAAAGGCGACTGCGGGGTGATCACCGTGACTTTTGGTGGCCCCGCGAGCTCAATGCCACCCGCCGCCGGTCCGATAAAATAGTGATGCAGCTGCGACGCTTGATCTTCCAGCGTCACCAAAGCGCCCAGTGCGATAGGGCTGTCTTGGTCAAAATCGCGCAGTACCATCCCTTGATAGCTGACAATATCTTGCGCGCACTGCTGAACCCGCATCGCCTGACCATGAGCAAGATAAGAGGCTTCTAGACTGAAGGTGTCGTATTTATGCTCGGCCACCGTCTCTTCACTGGTGGCTGCATCAATGGCAGTTTGTGTCGCGCTTTGTGCATTGCAATGAATTTGCTCTAGCATGGCCATAATTTGTGCATGCACTACGGCTTTGTTCAGCGGTGGGATCACTGGGTTCAACTGTTTTTCCTCACAGAAATTGGCACATAGCCCAAGGCATAGGATACCATCAAGTGACTTGGATTTATCAGCGCACAGGACTGGCTATGTCATCACACCCATCATTTCCGTCATCATCTCAATCGTCTGCACCATCGATAGCCAATCCATGCATCACGCAAACCTTGCAGCAATACTTTGGCTTTGACCAGCTACGATTGGGTCAACAACCGGTTATCGAGCATATTCTCGCAGGCCATAGCGCAGCAGCGATTTTCCCCACAGGCTCGGGAAAATCTCTGTGTTATCAGCTGCCCGCACTGATGCTACCGCATCTGACCTTAGTGATTTCACCGCTACTGGCGCTGATTCATGACCAATTACAGTTTTTACAAAGCAAAGGTATTGCCGCAGCCTGCATCGATTCCAGCCAAGATTACGCCACCAGCCAGTCCATCATGCGTCGCGTGCAGCAAGGTGAGATTAAGATTTTGATGATCTCGGTGGAGCGTTTGAAGAACGAGCGTTTTCGCCAATTTATCTCGCAAGTTCCGATCTCCATGATGGTAGTGGATGAGGCGCACTGTATCTCTGAGTGGGGCCATAATTTTCGCCCGGATTACCTCAAACTGCCCCACTACTGTCAGCAGCTCAATATTGGCCAAGTGCTGCTTTTAACGGCCACAGCGACAGAGCAAGTAATCGCTGATATGCAGCAAAAATTTGCCATCGCACCTGAACATGTCACGGTAACCGGCTTTTATCGTCCCAATCTTGATTTAGCCGTTCTGCCCTGTACGCCATCACAAAAGGTGCCAACACTGATTGAGCAGCTCAAGACCGCACCCGAGGCGCCAACCATTGTGTATGTCACGCTGCAGCACAGCGCCGAGCAAGTTGCAGCCCAACTGATGCAAGCGGGCATCAATGCCAAGGCCTATCATGCCGGACTCGATCACACGCTGCGCCAGAACATTCAGCAGCAGTTTATGGCCGGTCAGATTCACTGCATCGTCGCGACAATCGCCTTTGGTATGGGGGTGGATAAATCTGATATTCGCCGGGTGATCCACTTTGATTTACCCAAATCCATTGAAAATTACAGCCAAGAAATTGGCCGCGCTGGCCGCGATGGTTTGCCCTCACAATGTATGGTGCTCGCCAATTGCGATGGCGTTCATGTGCTGGAAAATTTTGTCTACGGCGATACCCCTGAGCTTAGCGCCATCCAATCGGTGCTCAATGAAATTCACAGCCAAAGCAGCCCGCAGTGGGAGCTACAACTTTTAAGCCTATCCAAGCGCAGTAATATTCGTCAGCTGCCGCTCAAAACCTTGCTGGTTTACCTTGAGCTACAGGGCGTCATTGAGGCGCAATACAGCTATTTTGCGGACTACAAATTTAAGTGGGTGCATAGCCGCGAGCAGATCCTCAGCCAATTTCAGGGCGAGCGCCAAGACTTCATTCGCGCCATTTTCGCCTGCTCACCACAGGCTAGAACTTGGTGTCAGGTGGATTTCGAAGCGCTATGGCAAGGCGGTCAGCATGAGCGAAAACGCGTCATCGCCGCACTGGACTACTTTCATCAGCAAGGCTGGATTGTGCTTGAAAGCAAACAGATGACTGATGTCTATCGTATTCGCCAAGGGCAATTTGAACCGCAAAAGCTTGCTCAGCAGCTGCATCAACTGTTTGCGCAAAAAGAGCAAAGTGAGATGGCGCGTATTGCCGCGATGCTCGATTTCTTCCAAGCACATAGCTGCTTAAGCGCAAGATTGGCGCGCTACTTTGCCGATCACCAAGCACCAGAGCAATGTGGTCATTGTTCGGTATGCCGAGGTCAAGTGGCGCAGCTGGCTCAATCCGAGCAGGCGATGCCAACCATCGCCACACTTGAGCATTGGCTAACGCCACTTAGACTGGCTGATGCCACCTCCCCTTTTGAGCAGCCGCTGAGCAAACAAGCTGCCACCCGCTTTTTGTGCGGCATCAGCACGCCAAGACTCAGTCAGCTCAAAGCCAATAAAATGGATGGCTTTGCCAAACTTGA
Organism: Vibrio stylophorae; assembly: GCF_921293875.1. NCBI lineage: Bacteria > Pseudomonadati > Pseudomonadota > Gammaproteobacteria > Vibrionales > Vibrionaceae > Vibrio > Vibrio stylophorae. The sequence goes on along the minus strand of NZ_CAKLDI010000001.1, from coordinate 785,201 downwards.
GCAACAACCCTTTGCGCAAGTTTTCGCAGCGCTTAGTCAGCTCACCAGCCCGCTTCCTGATTAAAGTGCCCTATTCAGTCGCTTCACGACGCCATCGCTCCACCAACAGCGCTTAAAAAACAAAAAGCCGCAACATCTGCGGCTTTTTGGCGATTAAGATTAGCGATTCACTCATCTTCAGGAACATCAAAAAAGCTGGATGGCTCGCTTTGAAGCTCAGGCTCAGCTACCACAAGAGGCGCTGCGGGTGGCGTCAATTTCGCCTGCTGATGATAGCTTCTGGCATTGATTGCGCGATGGCTTGATAGAATTTGCTGCGCGAGATTTTGCGCCCAAGAGACACTTTGCTGCTCATCACCAATGCTGCCGTAGTCGATGTAATAGCTCATGGTGGGCGTGATCACCGCAACGAAAATCGACAGTACAGACTCGCCTTCCATCTCGGTTGGGGTCACGGCCAAATAGGCTTGGCAATTAGGCTGACACTGCTTTTGCTGCAATTTTCCACCGAGCTCACCGACATAACGATTAATACGCTCCAACACGGCTTGCTGGCGGTCGGGTGTTGGCGTCGGCACAAAATCGATATTTAAAAACGGCGGGCCAAAGCCCAATGGGTTGCCCATGGCCAACAAGGTTTTGTGATAGTCCGTTTCGACATGCCAACCTTCAGGCAAATTCACTTCAAACTGCGCCGTTTGCCAAGACACGGCATGCGCGCTCATGGCGATCCACACACTGAGTCCTGCGCACCACTTGATGCATTGCTGTGCGATGCCTTTCATTTTCTATCCTTTTCCAAGGTCACTTTTCCCAAGATAAATTCGAAACTAACTTGATAATCAATCGAAGGTAAACTCGAAGATAAATCCACTTCAGCTATGCCGCAGCTTTTCAAAAAGCGACGATGGGCGCAAGAGCACAGATCCAAATTTAGGAATCCAGCGCACAGCCCATCTCAAGAGATGCAATTTGATACATTGTTTGAAATCTCAGTTATTGGACAATTTTTCCAACTCATTTTACATCGACAAATCAACTCACTAACCAAGTCAGCCGAAGTCGATGAGAGCCATTCTCAACACCTCACCAAATCCCATGCCAGCATTCACTAGACTTTCTCTAACTGTGTGCCAGAAATATTCGCGAGTATGGTGGATCATCAAAAACGACGATTATTGAAACTCAATTCACAGCCAAAGCATTGGCTACCTTGGCTTATCAGCGAGCAAAGCTTGACTGATGGCTGCACTCAATGTGGTGCCTGCCTTCGCGCCTGCGAAACGCAAATGATCATACGGGGAGATGGCGGCTTTCCAACGGTCGATTTCAATCTAGCTGAATGCACCTTTTGTTATCAGTGCGCGACACATTGTCCCGAACCTCTTTTTCAGGAACAGCAACACCCACCTTGGCAGCTAAAAGTAGCCATTGATGCGAGCTGCCTTGCCTATCACAACGTGGAATGTCGTAGCTGCGCTGATAGCTGTGAAGCCATCGCCATTCGTTTTCGCCCCAGCCTTGGCAAAACAGCGCAGCCACTTCTTGACCTAGATGCCTGCACGGGCTGCGGCGCCTGCCAGTCCGTTTGTCCTGTATCAGCCATTCAAATGCACCAACCGCCATCACCCCCGCAAAATCAAAGCAATGCATCCAAGCATTCAACTCAGCATTTAGAGATAGAAACGCCCCAAGATCGCGCATTCAATTTAGGAGAAGCACCATGACCGCCGAAGTACATATCTCAAGTTTGGTGGTTTATTGCGCCAATCAGGCGATTTCCCAAACCAAACAAGCGATTTTAAAGCGCCCCAATAGCCAAATCTTTGGTGAAAACGAGCATGGCAAATTAGTGGTCGTGCTTGAAGCCGATACACCGGGCGTACTCTGCGAGGAGATTGAACGCATTCAAAGTCTGCCCCATGTCCACCAAGCCGTTTTGGTTTATCACCAAATCACGCCCAACGATGACTCCCTTGATCAACTGCTTTCCCACTCTGTAGGTGACCTATGAAACTCACACGCCGAAATTTTATTAAAGCAAACGCCGCCCTTTCGGCCGCTACAGTTGCAGGCATCTCATTACCCACATCGGCAACCAATCTGATTGCCAGCTCTGAACAAAGCAAAATCAATTGGGATAAAGCGCCCTGTCGATTCTGTGGCACTGGCTGCTCAGTGCTCGTTGGCGTGCAAAATGGCCATGTTGTCGCAACGCAAGGCGATCCTAAATCCCCTGTGAATAAGGGACTCAACTGTATTAAGGGCTACTTTTTATCAAAAATCATGTACGGCGAAGATCGCCTCACCACGCCTTTACTGCGTATGAAGCATGGTGAGTATCATAAGGATGGCGATTTTGAGCCTATTTCTTGGCAAGCCGCCTTTGATTTGATGGCACAAAAATGGAAACAAGCCCTCGCCGATAAAGGCCCCACCAGTGTCGGCATGTTTGGCTCAGGCCAGTGGACAATTATGGAAGGCTATGCCGCATCCAAATTGATGAAAGCCGGCTTTCGCTCCAATAATATTGATCCCAATGCACGGCATTGTATGGCCTCTTCCGTAGGCGGCTTTATGCGCAGCTTTGGTATCGACGAACCCATGGGCTGTTACGATGATTTTGAACACGCCGACACCTTTGTGTTGTGGGGTTCGAATATGGCGGAGATGCATCCTGTACTCTGGACCCGCATTACCGACCGCAGATTAAGCCACGAACATGTTCGCGTGCATGTGTTATCCACTTATCATCATCGCTCTTTTGAGCTTGCCGATCATGGCTACATTTTTGTGCCGCAAACCGATTTGGCGATCGCCAATTTCATAGCCAATTACATCATCGAGCAGGATGCGGTGAACTGGGATTTTGTGAATCAACATACCCACTTTAAACAAGCCACGACGGATATTGGCTATGGCCTGCGCGATGACGACCCCATTCAGCGCCAAGCCAAACATCCCAATGATGGCACCATCACATCCATAGATTTTGCCGCTTACAAAGCATCTGTTGCGCCCTATACCGCAGAGAAAGTGAGCGCATTAACGGGTTTATCGGAAAGCCAGCTGATTGCGCTGGCTAAACCCTACGCTGACCCCAACAGCAAAGTGATGTCACTGTGGACCATGGGAATGAATCAGCACACGCGCGGGGTATGGATGAATAGCTTGGTCTATAACCTGCACTTACTGACAGGGAAGATAGCCACCCCAGGCAATAGTCCCTTCTCTTTGACCGGACAACCTTCAGCCTGCGGCACCGCACGTGAAGTGGGCACTTTTTCGCATCGCTTGCCTGCCGATATGGTGGTCGCCAATCCAGAACATCGTGCCAAAGCGGAAAAAATATGGCAACTGCCAGCGGGCACCATTCCCGAAACACCGGGCTATCATGCCGTGCTGCAAGATCGCATGCTGCATGATGAAAAATTGAATGTCTATTGGGTGCAATGCAACAACAACATGCAAGCAGGCCCCAACCTCAATCAAGAGCGCCTTCCGGGTTATCGCAATCCCAATAATTTTATTGTGGTTTCTGACCCCTATCCAACAGCCACAGCGCAAGCCGCCGATCTCATTTTGCCCACCGCGATGTGGATTGAAAAAGAAGGCGCCTATGGCAATGCAGAGCGTCGAACACAATCTTGGTATCAGCAAGTACAAACCGTGGGCCAAGCCAAATCTGACTTGTGGCAGCTCATGGAATTTAGCAAACGCTTTGCCATTGAAGAGGTATGGCCTGAATCCCTCATTGCGCAGCGCCCAGAACTGCGCGGCAAAACTTTATATCAGGTGCTCTATGAAAATGGCGTCGTTAATCAGTTTCCACTAGAACAAGCCCCTAAGTTAAACGATGAATCTCAGCATTTTGGCTTTTATGTGCAAAAGGGATTGTTTGAAGAGTATGCCCAATTTGGCCGCGGTCATGGTCATGACCTCGCGCCCTATGAGCGCTATCACCAAGAGCGTGGATTACGCTGGCCCGTGGTAGATGGCCAAGAAACGCGTTGGCGTTTTAAAGGTGGCAGCGATCCCTATGTGAAAGCGGGGCAAGACTGGCAGTTCTACGGTAAGGCTGATGGCAAAGCATGGATCATCTCAGCGCCCTATGAAGCGCCACCAGAAGTGCCAAATGAGCAATATGACTTGTGGCTATGTACCGGCCGCGTTCTTGAGCACTGGCATACCGGCACCATGACACGGCGCGTTCCTGAGCTTTATAAAGCGGTTCCCGATGCGCTTTGCTATTTGCATCCAGAGGATGCAAAAGCGCGGGGATTACGCCGCGGCGATGAAGTGCTGATCGACAATGCGCGGGGTGAAATTCGCCTTCGTGTAGAAACACGAGGGCGAAACCGACCACCGCAAGGTCTGGTGTTCGTGCCCTTTTTCGATGCCAACACACTGGTCAATAAATTGATCTTAGATGCCACGGATCCGCTCTCAAAACAGACGGACTTTAAGAAGTGCCCAGTGCGTGTTCGCAAGTATGCCGCGAGCCAATCAACAACCCAAGATGATGCGCAAAGTAGCGATGCATTAACCAAACGCTGAGTCTCGCGAATCCTCATTCAACGGAGTAAACCTGATGATGCATTGTTCACGAGTGACCTTGCTCTTAATCACAACCATTGTGGGATTCACCAGCACCGTATGGGCTGCATTTGAATCTCAAGGCGATGTGGCGGCACAAGACACGGGGACACTCTCCTCGTTGCGAGGCACCACCCCCATCGGACAAACCCAAGCGGCCAGCGAGCTGAAAAAATACCCGCGCGATCAGCTGCTCGAGGCAGACTATGTCTATCAACCGCCGCTTATTCCACACAGCATTCGCCACTATGAAGTGTCGCTCAATGCCAATAAATGTTTGTCCTGTCACAGCTGGAAAAATGCGCAGGAAATGAATGCCACCAAAGTCAGTGTCACTCATTTCGTCAATCGGGATGATGCCGTGCTGGCTGATGTATCACCTCGCCGCTACTTCTGCTTGCAATGTCATGTGCCGCAGGCCGATGCGCAGCCCCCCGTCAAAAATCAATTTGAACGGGTGGAATCCCTTCGTGATTAATCGGTTTTCAATCAGGAGGTTCAATGTTCAAATTCATTGGCAAAATCTGGCAACGATTTAAACGCCCTAGTAAGGCGGGCGTCGGTATCTTGCTATTTATGGGCTTTATCGGTGGCTTGTTGTTTTGGGGCGCATTTAATACCGTGATGGAAGCGACCAATACTGAAGAGTTTTGCGCCAGCTGTCATGCTCCTATCGTGGCAGAAATTCAAGAAACCATTCACTTTTCTAATCGCTCAGGTGTGCGAGCCATCTGCTCTGATTGTCATGTTCCCCATGATTGGACCGACAAGATCGTGCGTAAGGTACAGGCATCACGTGAAGTCTTTTTCTTTATGATGGGTTCCATCAATACCGAGGAAAAATTCCAAGCCCGCCGTGGGCATCTTGCTGAGCGCGAATGGGCGCGACTCAAGAAAAATGACTCATTGGAGTGTCGTAACTGTCACCAATTTGAATATATGGATTTTTCTGAGCAAAGCCCACGCAGTGTACAGCAGCATTCATCCGCCCTATTTTCTGGTGAAAAAACCTGTGTTGATTGTCATAAAGGGATCGCGCATCAACTTCCCGATATGCGCGATGTTGAAGGTTGGTAAGGAGGTTTGAAATGAGCACACTTGAATCTGTGATTTGGCACATTTTGGGCTATAGCGCCATTCCGGCCATTATTTTGGGTGGATTTGCGGCCGTGGCGCTCATTTGTCTTTGGATCCTCTCTCTCACCGTAGACAAAGACGCCCCTTCAGCGCCATCGGATAAACATTAACGCAGCGCCAGCAAGACTGAACCAACGAAAAATACGCAAATCAAAACGCATAAAAAATGCCATAAAAAAAAGCGGGTGATTCACCCGCTTTTTCATAACGCTATGTTATCGCTGAAGGCTAAACAAAGGCGCTCAAATTAAACTAAAACACCAGTGTGAACCAAGGCTCTGGTTTTAACCAAGGCATCTGGTTTTAACCACGCCGATGGCTTAACCAAGGTGTTTGCGCGCACTTTGGAACATACGCATCCAAGCGCCATTTTCACCCCAGTTATCCGGATGCCAAGAGTTCGCCACTGTGCGGAATACACGCTCAGGGTGCGGCATCATAATAGTCACGCGGCCATCTGTGGTGGTTAAACCTGTGATCGCATTTGGCGAGCCGTTCGGGTTGTTTGGATATTGCTGCGTTGGTTGGCCGAAGTTATCGACAAAGCGCAGCGCCACAGTACCTGAGTTTTCAAGTGCCGCTAGGTGCGCCGCATCGCGAACTTCCACACGGCCTTCACCGTGAGAAACCGCAATCGGCATACGTGAGCCCGCCATCGAACCCAAGAATACTGAGTTTGATGATTGAACTTCAACCAAACTAAAGCGCGCTTCAAAACGCTCCGATTCGTTGCGTACAAAGCGTGGCCACAAATCAGCACCAGGGATCAAATCTCTGAGGTTTGAAAGCATCTGACAGCCGTTACACACACCCAATGCAATGGTGTTGTCACGGTTAAAGAAGTTTTCAAACTGCGCACGCGCATCGTTGTTGAACAGAATCGACTTCGCCCAACCTTCACCCGCGCCCAATACGTCGCCGTAAGAGAAGCCACCACAAGCCACCAGACCTTGGAATGGGTCAAGTTGCACGCGGCCACTCAAAATATCACTCATATGCACATCGATGGCTTCAAAGCCTGCGCGATCAAACGCAGCGGCCATCTCAACATGCGAGTTCACGCCTTGCTCACGCAAAATCGCCATCTTTGGCTTAACGCCGGTATTGATAAATGGCGCCGCCACATCTTCATGAATATCAAAGCTGAGGCTAACATTCAGACCCGGATCTTGGTCTTGCTGCTTGGCTGCAAACTCTTGATCTGCGCAAGCTGGATTGTCACGAAGCGCTTGCATCTTATGGGTGGTTTCCGCCCAAATGGTGCGAAGCTCGGTGCGTGAACGATCAACCAGTACCGTGTCGCCCGCGGCAATCACAAAGCGATCAGAGGCTTCAACTGAACCAATCAGATGTGAACAATCACGCAAGCCATGGGCCGCAAGCACCGCTTGCACCGCATCAAGCTCGGCATTTTTCACCTGAATCACAGCGCCAAGCTCTTCGTTAAAGAGCGCTGCTAAGGTGTCATGGCCAAGTGCCGCAATATCCGCGTGCACGCCGCAGTGACCAGCAAAAGCCATCTCTGCAAGGGTGACCAACAAACCGCCATCACCTTTATCGTGATAAGCCACTAGCTTGTCATCACGCACCAAGGTTTGCATGGCGTTAAAGAAGCCTTTGAGTAGCTCAGGGCTATCCACATCCGCAGGCTTATCACCCAACTGCTTGTAAACCTGTGCCAATGCTGTCGCACCCATACGGTTTTGACCTTGACCCAAATCCACCAACAACAGTGATGTGTCACCCAAATCGGTACGCAACTGCGGCGTTACTGTCTTACGCACATCTTCAACGCGGCCAAAGGCAGTGATGATCAAAGAAAGCGGTGAGGTCACCTCTTTATCTTCACCATTTTCATGCCACTTGGTCTTCATCGACATCGAGTCTTTACCCACAGGAATGGTCAGACCCAAAGCTGGACACAGCTCTTCACCAACCGCTTTCACCGCTTCGTACAAACCTGCATCTTCACCTGGGTGACCCGCTGGTGACATCCAGTTTGCTGAAAGCTTAATGCGTTTCAGATCGCCAATGTCTGTACCGGCGATATTGGTCAAGGACTCAGCCACCGCCAAACGCGCAGACGCGCCAAAATCAAGCAGCGCCACAGGTGTACGCTCGCCCATGGACATGGCTTCACCATGGTAAGAGTCATAACTTGCGGCAGTGACCGCGCAGTTAGCCACAGGCACCTGCCATGGACCGACCATTTGATCGCGCGCGACCAAACCGGTCACAGAGCGGTCACCAATGGTGATGAGGAAGGTTTTCTCAGCCACGGTTGGCAAACGAAGCACGCGGTCAATGGCATCATTAAGCGCGATACCCTCACATGCCAATGCTGGGCTATTGACCTTCAGCGTGGTCGCTTCACGGTGCATTTTTGGTGGCTTGCCAAGCAAAATGTCCATTGGCATATCGATTGGTGTGTTATCAAAATGGCTATCTTCAAGCTTAAGGTGACGCTCTTCCGTTGCCACACCAACCACAGCATAAGGCGCACGCTCGCGCTTACAAATCGCATCAAAGGCATCCATATGCTCTTGCGCAACCGCCAACACATAGCGCTCTTGTGACTCGTTACACCAAATCTCAAGTGGACTCATGCCCGGTTCATCATTGGGTACATTACGCAATTGGAAGATACCACCGCGCTCGCCGTCATCCACAAGCTCAGGCAATGCGTTAGAAATACCGCCTGCACCCACATCGTGAATAAAGGCGATTGGGTTTTGCTCACCCAGCTGCCAGCAGCGGTCGATCACCTCTTGGCAACGACGCTCCATCTCTGGGTTTTCACGTTGCACTGAAGCAAAATCCAAATCCTCAGCTGATTGGCCAGAAGCCATGGAAGAGGCTGCGCCGCCGCCAAGACCGATATTCATCGCAGGGCCGCCAAGCACAATAAGATTTGCGCCCACAGGGATCTCTTTTTTCTGCACGTGTTCTGCGCGAATGTTACCCATACCGCCAGCAATCATGATTGGCTTGTGATAACCACGGATCTCTTCACCGGCGTGTGACGTCACTTTCTCTTCATAGGTACGGAAGTAACCAAGCAGGTTCGGACGACCAAATTCGTTGTTAAAAGCTGCGCCACCTAGCGGGCCTTCAATCATGATATCCAGCGCATTAACGATGCGGCCTGGCTTACCAAAATCAGTTTCCCATGGCTGCTCAAAACCCGGAATACGTAGGTTTGATACCGTAAAACCAACCAGACCCGCCTTTGGCTTACCGCCAATACCGGTCGCGCCTTCGTCGCGGATTTCACCGCCAGAGCCTGTTGATGCGCCCGGCCATGGTGAAATCGCGGTTGGGTGGTTGTGGGTTTCCACCTTCATCAGAATGTGGGCATCTTCATGGTGATAGGTATATTGACGACTATCCGCATCAGCAAAGAAACGCCCTACCGGAGAGCCTTCCATCACGGCAGCGTTATCTTTATAGGCAGACAACACATAGTCAGGGGTGTGCTCGTAGGTGTTTTTGATCATCTTGAACAGCGATTTTGGCTGAAGCTCGCCATCGATAGTCCAATCAGCGTTAAAGATTTTATGACGACAGTGCTCAGAGTTCGCCTGCGCAAACATCATCAGTTCAATATCATTTGGATTACGGCCAAGCTTAATAAAGCTTTCCACCAAGTAATCAATCTCATCTTCTGCCAAGGCCAAACCAAGGCTGATGTTTGCCGCTTCCAGCGCCTCACGACCGCCAGCCAAAATATCAACTGGGGTTAATGGCGCAGGCTCTGCGACGTGGAATAGCGCACTGGCTTGCTCAAGGTCGGTGAACACCACTTCCATCATACGGTCGTGAAGCATCGCTTGAATGCTAGCGATTTGCGCATCAGAAAGCGCAACAGAAGAAGAGATATAGTAGGCGCAACCGCGCTCAAGACGCTTCACTTGGCTCAAGCCACAGTTGCGAGCGATATCAGTGGCCTTAGATGACCAAGGGGAAATGGTGCCCGGACGTGGGGTCACCAATAGCAATAGGCCTTGTGGCTCATGCTCTTCAATTGTCGGACCATAGGTCAGCAGCTTTGCCAGCTTATCTAGTTCAGGTCCATCTAATTGTGCGGTCAAATCCGCAAAGTGCATAAACTCGGCGTAAATCTCAGTAACCGGCAAATCCTGCTCGCGGCACTGGGCCAATAGTTTATTAACACGAAACTCAGATAAAGCGGGGGAACCACGCAAAATTCTCATGTGCTCAGGTCTCTTTGCTGCAATGTGTGAAGGTGATATTGGAATAAACTCAAGAATAATATGAGGAAAATTCAGTCATTTATCGGTTAAATCCAATTTATACCGATGCCACCTTGGTCATTTGCGCGCGTATTATAGAGCAATTCGATGTGTGAGGTAACACAAAGCGCAACCGTTTGCGTGATTTTTTTTCAACCCTTGTGTGAAGCAAAGTGAGCAGTGATGAATTCATGAGCTAAATCGCGCTCAGGGGTCTCTTTACTTTGCCGCTTGCCCGCTCTTTGGTATAACTAGCTCGACAAATAAATAACGAGAACGAAACCATTTGAAGCAATTAGCCTCCATTCGCTGGTTAATCGTGATGCTTAGCGCCCTATTTTTACTGGGCTGTGAGCCAGCGCCCAGCCAACAAACAGAGCTTGAAGCGATTAAAGCGCGCGGTGTTTTGCGCGTCGGTACGCTCAACAACCAGCTCTCCTACTATATTGGGGTCGATGCACCAACAGGCCTTGATTACGAACTTGCCAAACGCTTTGCTGATAAATTAGGTGTCCGCCTTGAAATGAAGGAGGAGTACAACCTCACCGACCTGTTTCAAGCCCTTGAGCACGGTCACTATGACCTGATTGCTGCGGGTTTAACGGCCACCCCATCGCGCATGGAAAAATTCCGCGCCGGTCCTGCTTACTACTTTACCAACCAACAGCTGGTCTATCGCAAAGGTCAAAAGCGTCCACGCCGACTTAAAGATCTGCAAAAACTAGAAGGCATCGCCATTACTGAAAGCTCAAGTCATGTCGAAACCTTAGAAAAGCTCAAAGAAAAATATCCAAAACTTGAGTGGCAAGTGGTGGATGATGTAGATGACAACCAACTGCTACAATACATCGCTAGTGGCGAGCTGATGTACACCATCGCCGACTCCGTAGATGTTTCGCTAACACAGCGCCTGTATCCAGAAGTCACTGTGGCCATGGATCTCACCGAAGATGAACCCGTGGTTTGGTATCTACAAGAGCAGCGCGATGATGCGCTCTATGCCTTGGTCATCGAATTTTTTGGTGAACTCAACCAAAGTGGTGAGCTGGCCAAACTGGAAGAAAAGTACTTCGGCCACGTCAATCGCTTTGATTACTTTGATACCCGCGCCTTCTTTACCGCCGTGGATAATCGCCTACCGAAATGGCAGCCGCTGTTTGAAAAATATGCCACCGATTTTGACTGGCGTTTACTGGCGGCAGTGGCCTATCAAGAATCGCATTGGAAACCTAACGCAGTGTCACCGACTGGTGTGCGTGGCATGATGATGCTGACGATGCCAACGGCCAAATCCGTGGGCGTCACCGATCGCCGCGATCCAGAGCAAAGCATTCGTGGCGGCGCAATCTACCTCAAACGCGTACTTGATCGCGTGCCCGATAGCATTGAAGAAGATGAGAAGATCTGGTTTGCGCTGGCCTCCTACAACGTTGGCTTTGGCCATATGATGGATGCCCGCCGCTTAACGCAAAAATATGGCGGCGATCCAAACTCATGGAGTGACGTAAAGCAGTTTCTGCCTTTATTACGTAACCCGAAATACCATCGCCAAACGCGTTATGGTTTTGCGCGCGGCGATGAAGCGCAGCACTATGTCGAGAATATTCGCCGCTACTATCAAAGCTTGGTGGGATACCATAAAAAGCAAGAGATTCAGCAGATCAATGGCGGCACGGAAACCAACTTGGATGATTTAGAGCAGCTTGGTCAACCTGATAAAGACAAAGAGAGCGGCGGTAAAAACAGCGCGAAAAAACGATAAAATCACTTGTGCGAATCACGCCCTCATGGGGCGCTATTCACTCGTCAGTTTTCTCGAAATAAAAAGGCAGCATTGGCTGCCTTTTTTACAAATAGAAATAAAAGACTGCAAAGTGTGATGAAAGCAACGTTATCTGCTAGTCAAACCCCTCGGTTTTCCTTGGCAAACCAGCAAACTTCGCTAAGATAAAACCAGCAACAATTTCGCTTGTTTGCTGCCTTCAAAGGAGACTTGATATGTTTGCGAAAAGACGCGCACATCTCAAACGAGTCCGTAGCATGAGTGGCGTTCACGCCACCCGCCGTAAGCGCGCAAGAGTCATTAAAATGCGCAAAGTGCTACAGCGACATCGTAACTACACCATTGCCGCACTTGATTGTGGCGCATAAAAAAACGCGGTTTTACCGCGTTTTTTCGTTTTCACTATTTGGTCAGCCTATTTTATTTCTTTATTCTGGCTCGCACCGTGCTGCTGATTGGTTGCATTCCCCTGACGAAGTTCCAATTCAGACTGCGCTTGCCGCTTGGCATCTTTGTTCGCCTTATGGGCGGCGCGGCGCTGTTTAAAAAACTGCTGCAGCTGAGCACGGCACTCATCTTCAAGTACCCCACCTTCAATTTCTGCATAATGATACGCCGCTTGGCTTGCAAACAAATTCAGCACACTACCCGCCGCCCCTGCTTTTTGGTCAAAGGCACCAAAAACAATGCGCTTCACTCGGCCATGAAGCAAAGCACCGGCACACATCGGGCAAGGCTCTAAAGTGACATACAGCGTGGTATCGAGCAGGCGATAATTTTGTAGCGCTTGACCGCCGGCACGCAAAGCCACCATCTCCGCATGGGCGCTGGGGTCATGTGCTTGAATCACTTGGTTAAACCCCTCGGCGATAACCTGACCATCGGCCACCAGCAAAGCGCCCACGGGGACCTCACCGCTGTCTTGCGCTTTTTGTGCCAACGCCATGGCTTGGCGCATAAATTCGATATCTTGCTGAGGGTTCTTCATCCACACTCTCTATTAGGGCTTTTTGCTGAACGTCTAACTTGGCAATTGAAATAGTTATTAGCGATGGGGCTGAGGTTGCAGTGCTGTGGCTAAATAATCAATACAGCAACGAACCTTGGGCGATAAATAACGATTTTGCGGATACAGCGCCCAAATCCCCTCTTGGTCATCACGATATTGCGTGAGCACTTCCACCAATTTGCCACTGGCTAAATCTTGCTGCACATAATAATCGGGCAATTGTACCAGTCCTAACCCTTGGCGCGCAGCGGTTAGTAGGGCGTAACCACTATTACTTTGCACCCGCCCTTGCACCGGCCAAGTGATGCTGCGCCCTTGCTGGCGGAAAAACCAATGCCCATGACTGCCTTTAAGACACTGGTGACGATGTAAATCACTCAAGCTCTCCGCCGCGCCAAAGCGCGCAAAATAGTCTGGTGTCGCGCACACATGTAACTGGCGCGTGGCGAGCTTTTTAGCAACCAAGCGTGAGTCACTGAGCCGCCCTAAGCGAATGGCCAAATCCAATTGCTCTGCGGCTAAGTCCAAGGGCTCGTTGGTCAAATGCAACGACAACTCCAACTGCTCATATTGGGCAATAAACTGATAAAGCATGGGCGCAAGGACTTGCTCACCATAGGTCACTGGCGCCGTCACTTTCAGTAGGCCCTGCGGTACCTGCTGCGCATCTTGCAAACTTTGCTCCGCTTGCTGCAGTCCATCATAAAGCGGCGCGCACTGGTGATAAAACTGCTCCCCAAGCGCCGTCAAGCTTACTTGGCGCGTGGTGCGATAAAAGAGCTGCACCGCCAAACGCGCTTCTAACTGACTGATTTGCCGGCTCACCTGCACCACAGAGGTCTGCATTCGCTTGGCCGCTTGGGTAAAACTGCCGAGCTCGGCCACTGCGATAAAGGCCTCAATCCCCTGCCAGTGCTGCATGATTATTACCTATATGTAAAAGTGATTTTAATTTTAGCTAGATTATCATCTCAGAGGAAATAACTATACTTTCAGTCAATCCAACCCACCTCATTCATTTTATGGGAGTGACTGCATGTCCGAACAATTTATTAAATCACGCGCCGCCATCGCTTGGGGGCCAAACCAACCACTATCCATTGAAGAAGTGGATGTGATGCTACCAAAAGCCGGTGAAGTCTTGGTGCGTATTATTGCCACGGGCGTTTGTCACACCGATGCATTCACCCTATCCGGTGACGATCCAGAAGGCATTTTCCCTGCCATTTTAGGCCATGAAGGCGGCGGTATTGTCGAAATGGTCGGCGAAGGCGTCACCAGCGTTGCCGTGGGCGATCATGTGATCCCGCTTTATACCGCTGAATGTGGTGAGTGCAAGTTCTGTAAATCAGGTAAAACCAACCTCTGCCAAGCGGTTCGTGAAACCCAAGGTAAAGGCTTAATGCCTGATGGCACGACCCGTTTCTATAAAGATGGCCAGCCAATTTATCACTACATGGGCTGCTCAACTTTCTCTGAATACACAGTGCTACCTGAAATTTCACTGGCAAAAGTGAACAAAGAAGCGCCCCTTGAAGAAGTTTGCTTACTCGGTTGTGGTGTAACCACAGGTATGGGCGCGGTGCTCAATACCGCTAAAGTTGCCAAAGGCGATACCGTGGCGATCTTTGGTTTGGGCGGTATTGGCCTGTCAGCCATTATCGGTGCGCGTATGGCGGGTGCGAGCCGAATTATCGGTATTGACATTAACGAAAGTAAATTTGAGCTTGCGACACAGCTCGGCGCTACAGATTTAATTAATCCGCAGCATTTTGACAAACCGATTCAAGAGGTGATTGTTGAGATGACAGATGGCGGCGTCGATTACTCCTTTGAGTGTATCGGTAACGTCAATGTGATGCGCCAAGCACTTGAGTGCTGTCATAAAGGCTGGGGTGAATCCGTGATCATTGGTGTTGCAGGCGCTGGCCAAGAGATCTCAACCCGCCCATTCCAACTGGTCACAGGTCGTGTTTGGCGCGGCAGTGCATTTGGTGGCGTGAAAGGTCGCTCTGAGCTACCAGGGATTGTTGAGCGTTATCTTGCGGGCGAATTTGGTTTGCAAGAGTTCATTACCCACACCATGCCACTTGAGCAAATCAATGATGCTTTTGAGCTGATGCATGAAGGCAAAAGCATTCGAACCGTGATTCATATGCAGGCGCAATAGTCGATGACTGCGCACGGCATGTTTGTCCCTCATTATGGCGCCAAGTTTGCTTGGCGCCTTTGTCATAAGGATCAACCGATGCCTGATCAACTCCAACCGCTCAGCCACAACAAAGTGTTTGATGGCTGGCACCACCAATTTCAGCACCACAGCCAAGTGCTGGGCTGTAATATGCGCTTTGCCATTTTTCTTCCGCCGCAAGCGCAAAACCAAAGCGTTCCCCTACTTTTTTGGCTCTCGGGGTTAACCTGCACTGATGAAAATTTCATGCAAAAAGCGGGTGCCTTTGAAACTGCAGCCAAATTAGGAATCGCCATTGTCGCGCCAGATACCAGCCCGCGCGGGGCCAATGTTGCAGACGATGACGCCTATGACTTAGGCCAAGGTGCAGGCTTTTATCTCAATGCCACACAAGCACCTTGGGCGGCGCACTACCGGATGTATGACTACATTGTCGAAGAACTGCCCAATCTGCTTAGCCAGCATTTTCCACTCAATGGCAAATTTGCCATTTCAGGCCATAGCATGGGTGGTCACGGCGCATTGATGATTGGCCTAAAAAATCCTGACCGCTTTACCTCGATTTCAGCTTTTGCGCCGATTGTGAATCCAAGCCAAGTGCCTTGGGGACAAAAAGCCTTAAGCCACTATCTTGGTGACAATGAGCAAGATTGGCTGGCCTATGACAGCTGTGCGCTGCTGGCCAATAGCCATCAACATCTGCCAATTTTGATTGACCAAGGCAGCGCCGATCCCTTTTATTCTGAGCAATTGCAGCCTGAAAAATTGATCAGCATCGCCGAGCAGATGAGCTACCCCATTCGCTTTCGCATGCAGCCTGATTTTGATCATAGCTATTACTTTATTCAAAGCTTCATTGCTGAGCATTTGCACTTTCATCACGCCTATCTCTGTCAATAAGAAGCTCAGCCAATCATTTGGCCATACAAAAAGCCCAGCATATTTGCTGGGCTTTTTCATCAGAGCGTCGTGTTAGCACGTAAGTGTAGGCTTAGAAGCCCAGTGGAATACCAAGGCTAAAGAAAGCCACCAAAATCGCACTCCAAACCACCAAGAACGCCGCTGAGTATGGCACCATCATGGCAATCATATCGCCAAAGCTTAAGTCTGATTTGTACTTACGCATAAAGGCCAAAATAACCCCAGCGTAGCTCATCATTGGGGTGATGATATTGGTACAAGAGTCTGCAACGCGGAACGCAGCGGTGACCATATCAGGCGTCATCTCTGGGTTTACCTGATAAAGCATTGGCACAAAAATCGGGCCAAGCAGCATCCATTTCGATGTTAAACCACCGACAAATAGGTTGATAAACGCTGTGGTTAAAATAAAGCCCAAAATCAGCAACACCGGGAACTCTTGCAAACCCAATGAGAGCAAGAAGCTAGCACCCAAATAGGTGATATAAGCACCCAAGTTCGAATAGGTCAGCAATGCCAAGAAGTTATAGCAGAAGAAAGTGAGCACCAAAATATAGCCCATGGTGTTCATCTGCTTGACCATGGCGGTGACCACATCTTGCATCGACTTGAATTTCCCCGTCGCCACACCAAAGCACAGGCCCGGAATCGCAAAGGCAACGGCAATCAGCAAAATGATGTTATTCAAATATGGGGTAATGGTTTTACCACCCACTTGGTAAGCCGCCAAAGGCCCCGTCGCCAACAAGAAGATCCCTGCCAGTGCAGCGATAAAGCCTACACCCGCCCAGCGCAAACCTTTTTGCTCTTCTTTGCTCAGTTGAAAATCATCAAAGTTGATATCTTCAGGCAACGCATAAGACATACGATTGAGGCGCGGCGCAACAAAACGATGAGTCACCCAAGCGCCGACAATGGTCAGCACCACTGTGGAGAACGCAATAAAGTAGTAGTGCATGGTGGCTGGATTCAGCGGGTTGCCACTGGCATCCGTAAAGGGCACATTTTGCGACTCAGCAAAAATACGCGCGTTCATCCCCAAAATAATATCCGATGGTGTTGCCGGAATGAGGTTAGCACTAAAACCCGCAGAAACACCTGCAAAGGCCGCCGCCATACCAATCAATGGGTTTTTACCCAAAGCGCCATATAAAAGACCGGCCAGTGGAATCAGCACCAAGTAACCGGCATCAGAGGCGATGGAGCTCATAATCCCCAAAAACACCACCAGCAATGGCAGCAAGGTTTCTGGAATTTTCAGCCCTACTTTTTTAATCACAGCCGTCAACAGACCTGAGTTTTCTGCAATGCCAATCCCCAGCATCACAATCAAAATCACGCCCAACACGCCGCCGCCAAAGGCAAGCCAGTTTTGCAACAGTGCGTTATCAAACACCCATCGCACGTTTTCAGTATCAAGCATATTGAGAATACTGATCTGCACCATGCCGCCGTCTTTGCCCATGGTTTCAAAGGTGTAACCACCGACCAGCCCAGTCAAGGCCAAACAAAAGACAAAAAGAAACATGAAGATCACCACGGGGTCAGGGATCTTCTGGCCAACATGTTCAATCACCCGCAACAAGCGAGATGATTTGTGTTCTTCAATCGTCGGTTCAGACATCTGTTTTACTCTTCCATATATGCAAAATTTAAATCCAAAGAAAACCTAACAGACAGAATTTTATTTGTAAAACAATACGATAAGCATCGCTATCCATATAAAACACAGAATACCATTACCAAAACAACGGTTTTATCTTTAAAGCTATCGATAATCAGCATTTCCAACTAACTAAGCATGATTTGACGATGCAATCGATAAAATCACATTTCCAAAAATAAATTCACTTTTTCCATACTAAGCAGCATTTTTCACTGGAATATAAAAAAAGCCTCGCATAACGCGAGGCTTTTTGTTCGTTTAATAAACGCTTTGGCTACTGAGTATTACATCTTATAGACGTATGGTGCTTGAATACCCAGAGGAATACCGATCATCCAGTAAACCAATAGGAAGAGTGTCCAGCACACCAACAGCGCCAAAGAGTAAGGCATCATCATCGAGGCCAATGAGCCAATCCCTGATTTCTTCACATAGCGCTGCATATACACAACCACCAGCGGGAAGAACACCATCATTGGCGAGATAATATTCGATACCGAATCGCCCACACGGTAAGCCGCTTGTGTTAGCTCAGGCGAGATACCCACGCCCATTAGCATTGGCACAAAGATTGGACCAATCAATGCCCATTTTGCAGATGCCGAGCCCACCAACAGGTTAATACTTGCAGTCAATAGCACCATACCGACGATAGTCACTTCACCACGTAGGTTCAATGATTGCAGGAATTCAGCACCAGACAGTGCCAATAGCGCACCGATATTTGATGCAGAGAATGCCACCAAGAACTGAGCAATAAAGAATGACAACACCATAAAGCTGGCCATATTGGCCATGGTGCCATTCATCGCTTTAATCACATCAGAGCTGTTTTTAAAGGTGCCTGCAACGTAACCGTAGATCACGCCTGGAATAATAAAGAGGATGAAGATTAGAGGTACAATCGACATCATTACTGGCGCGCCAAATGAGGTGATCTCACCACCAGTCAGCGTCATGCCCGCAGATTCTGCTGCCGCTTTAATAGCGCTTAGGCTGCTCTCATCGGTCAAATCCAAACAAGCATTGGTCTTCAATACCGCTTGGGTTGCCACATCGGTACAGACCAAAGGTGAGCGCAATGGTGAATCAATTGGCCAAACCGCCGCAACAAGCAATGCGATACCGGCCAGCATAGAGAAACCCGCATAGCTAAAGGCTTTGCCTTCTTGCGCGGTAAATGCACCCATATCTGGCGCTTCTTCAGCATCATCATCAATGGGCGTACGCGCCAAGCGAGGCTCAATGATGCGATCCGTAATAAACCAGCCCACACCGATAATCAAAATCGATGACAAACCAGTGAAATACAGGTTGGCAAGTGGGTTCACTTGATAGCTTGGATCAAGCACATGCGCAGCCGCTTCTGTAAAGCCGGCCAATAGAGGGTCGATCCCTGAAGGAATAAAATTGGCCGAGAAACCGCCAGATACACCAGCAAATGCTGCCGCGATACCTGCCAATGGATGACGACCTGCGGCATGGAAAATGATACCGCCAAGTGGAATGACCAACACGTAGCCAGCATCGGCTGCGGTGTGTGAGACAATCGCCACCAAAATTAGCACTGGCGTAAGCAGTGACTTTGGCGTCACTTTCAGCATTTTTTTCAAGCCAGTATTAATAAAGCCTGAAGCTTCCGCCACGCCCACACCCAGCATTGCAACCAGCACGATACCTAGCGGTGCAAAGCCAGTGAAGTTTTTCACCATGGTGGCGAGGAAGTTGGCCATTTCTGTGCCAGTCATCAGGTTTTTGACTTCCACCGCTTCTTTGGTGATTGGATGAATCAAACCAAAATCAACACGGGAAAGGATCGCAGACAAAATCCAAGTGAGGATCAAGCCCCAGAAGAAGAGAAGTGCTGGATCAGGAATTTTATTGCCCGCTCGTTCAATAAAATTGAGGAATTTATGCATGCCGCCCTGCGGCGCGTTCGGTCGAGGTGACGTTGTTGTACTCATGGTTGCTCCATGTGATTGGCCATAGCCTTCATTGTTATGTTGCATATTCAAAACAGAATGGTTAACCAACTGAATAATCTATATTAATTGGTATATATCTCTGTAAAACATCCATTTATTCGAATATATGTTCGCGCAAGCATACTAATTGAAGCAAACCATAAGCTCAACCGACCAGTGCTCACAATCTAAACAAAAACACCACGAAAAGCAGGCGATGATAAGAAAAGTGATCAAGGGCACAGAATCTAGATTACCGAACCCACTCGGCCATAAAAAAGGCGCCTAGTGGCGCCATTAGTTGGATCTGCTGAATACACCCATTATCGTTTTTGTTTTTCATTCCGTAAGTATGGAGAATACGAACGCTATCAGCTTTGTGAATACTTCAGCGACTTTCATTGATGGTAGGAATCGTTGGAATCAGGAGTACCAACTAAAAAGGAAGAAGATCAGTATACAAGTGCAACAAAGAGTCGCTACAGAAACCAACTCACTCGAATTTGACTGAGACCGCATGTTGCTTACTCAATACGGGGAATCAGTGAGTGTGTTGCTGGGCGCTCACTATGCGACTACCCAAAGCGATGTTCTATAGTCGTTGGTGATTGCTTAGATAATCCCTCAGCCAAATCAGTAGCAAATATTAAAGCGCCGTCTTCATAAACAATACCGGAGCTATGATGCCCAGCATCATACTGACTTTGAAGCACTGCTGGTAAGAATACATACATGTTTTCAAAACCTTCAGCATTTGCTTCATAATAGGAGACCGTCTGCGTACAAAAATTTGAAGGTACCTTTAAAGTATTCCTAACAAATACGCCAGGCGATGGAAAGTACACTAGAATTAAATCGGCATTTTTAGACTGTTGTGAACTAGTGTCTGTTTCCTGAAACAGACCATCTTGCTTATATTTTTGCGCTATCATGAAAACTCCATCGGTATAAATTCAATCCCAGTGATTCCAGCATCTTCTAATGCATCCTTAACTTTTTCACTCACATAATAAGGATCTTTATAAGTCGATAGCGTGAAGCAATCATGTTCGATATTTGTTGATTCAAATTTAGCCAAATCAAGCATTTCCTCCAAAACGCCAGTGTATCCACCAAGTGTTTTACTAAAGCCCTCGGCCTCAGAAGCAGCAGGGTCGAGCAAATCATAGTGAGCAGTCACATTCATAAAAGCAAAATCAGTTACGATAACGTCATTTTTTACGTCGACAGGAAGAAACTGTACACCGCTAAACCCTTTGTCGAAAAAAATTTGTTGAACTTTTTTACTCGCCAACATTCCCATTGGGATTTTTAAAAAATCAGACATACCTTTTTCGTTATACTGCGTATTTAAATAGACTGTCGGCCTGTTCTTTAAAAGCTTAATTTGAGGTTGGTAATATTGAAGCACGTTGTTCCATGGGCTTTTGACGGTAAACGTACCTTCACCCGATTCGAATTTTTCGAACATTAAATAATAATTCATTTTGATAACCTAGCTAAATATGGCTAAAAAGCATTCACAATTGAAATATCGTCGAAAAAAAATACAGTTAACCTTTTCTAATGGTAACGCAAAGATTAAAACATAAAAAAACCCGTGAAATCACGGGTTTAGTTTATTTTATTGCGGAATAACGCGAGAAATTTCTAAACGCCTTATCACTCCCATTCGATAGTCGCTGGCGGTTTACCTGAGATATCGTAAACAACGCGAGAGATGCCATCAACTTCGTTAATGATTCGGTTTGAAACCTTACCAAGGAAGTCATATGGCAGATGTGCCCAGTGTGCGGTCATAAAGTCGATGGTTTCTACCGCGCGTAGCGATACAACCCAATCGTATTTACGGCCATCACCCATGACGCCAACAGAGCGAACCGGTAGGAATACGGTGAATGCTTGCGATACTTTGTCGTACAAGTCTGCAGCATGAAGCTCTTCGATGAAGATGGCATCAGCGCGACGTAGCAAGTCACAGTACTCTTTCTTGATTTCACCAAGTACACGAACCCCAAGACCTGGTCCTGGGAATGGGTGGCGATAAAGCATGTTGTAAGGTAGGCCAAGCTCTAGACCAATCTTACGCACTTCATCTTTAAATAGTTCGCGAAGTGGCTCAACAAGACCCATGGCCATCTCTTCAGGTAGACCGCCCACGTTGTGGTGTGATTTGATCACATGCGCTTTACCAGTCTTAGATGCCGCTGATTCAATTACATCAGGGTAGATGGTGCCCTGTGCCAACCATTTTGCATTTGCCAGCTTCTTAGATTCTTCATCGAATACGTCAACAAACACGTGACCGATGGTCTTACGCTTGTCTTCTGGATCTGATTTACCTTTCAGCGCTTCGAGGAAGCGATCTTCTGCATCCACTTTGATGATGTTCAGGCCGAATTTATCGCCAAACATATCCATCACTTGCTGACCTTCATTCAAACGAAGTAAGCCGTTATCCACGAATACACAAGTGAGTTTGTCGCCAATCGCGCGGTGCACCAGCATCGCAACCACAGATGAGTCCACACCGCCTGATAGGCCTAGGATCACTTCGTCGTCGCCAACTTGCGCTTTAATGCGTTTCACTGCATCTTCGATGATTGATTCAGAGGTCCATAGACGATCACAGCCACAAACACCAAGAACAAAGTTCTCAAGCATTTGCATGCCGCCTTTGGTGTGCGTCACTTCTGGGTGGAACTGTACGCCGTAGTATTTTTTCTCTTCATTCGCCATTGCAGCAAATGGACAGGTGTCTGTCTCACCGACTTTGACGAAATCAGCTGGGATTTCGACAACTTTGTCGCCATGGCTCATCCATACGTCTTGGATTTGATCCATGTTATTAAAGATGGCTGATTCGCCCGATACTTTTACTTGTGCATAGCCAAATTCACGCTCAGTAGAGCCGGCAACTTTACCGCCCAATTGCTCTGCCATGGTTTGCATGCCGTAGCACACGCCCAATACAGGCACGCCAGAATCGAACACATATTGTGGTGCACGTGGCGAGTTGGCTTCAGTAACACTTTCAGGGCCACCAGAAAGGATAATACCGTCAGGGTTGAACTCGCGAATGTCGGCTTCTTCGACATCCCAGCTCCAAAGCTCACAGTAAACACCAATTTCACGAACACGGCGCGCCACCAATTGGGTGTATTGCGAACCGAAGTCGAGAATCAAAATGCGTTGGTCATGAATGTTTGTTGTCATCATCTATCTCAAATGCAAAAGGGGCTGACCCATGTCAGCCTCTTAATTAAACCTATCTCAGATTGCTTAACCCAAACGGTAGTTTGGTGCTTCTTTGGTGATTTGTACGTCGTGCACATGCGACTCTTTCATACCAGCGCCAGAGATGCGAACAAACTCAGCTTTGGTACGCATATCTTCAATCGTTGCGCTACCAGTGAGACCCATGCTTGAACGTAGACCACCCATTTGTTGGTGAACGATCTCTTTCAAGCGGCCTTTATAAGCGATGCGACCTTCGATACCTTCAGGAACAAGCTTGTCAGCTGCGTTATCTGATTGGAAGTAACGATCAGAAGAACCTTGAGACATTGCGCCCAAAGAGCCCATGCCACGGTATGCTTTATAAGAGCGGCCTTGGTAAAGGATCACTTCGCCTGGTGCTTCTTCAGTACCAGCGAACATAGAGCCAACCATCACACAAGATGCGCCAGCAGCAATCGCTTTACAAATATCACCAGAGAAGCGGATACCGCCATCGGCAATCACTGGAATGCCGTACTCATCCGCAACTTCCGCTGCATCAGAGATTGCAGTTACTTGCGGTACACCAACACCAGTCACAATACGTGTGGTACAGATTGAACCTGGGCCAATACCCACTTTCACGGCACTTGCGCCTGCTTCGATCAACGCACGAGCGCCGCCAGCAGTAGCAACGTTACCACCGATGATATCAAGATCTGGGTAAGCTGCGCGTGTTGCGCGAATACGCTCAAGCACACCTTCAGAGTGGCCGTGTGAAGAGTCAATCAATAGAACGTCAACACCCGCTTCAACAAGCGCTTGAACACGCTCTTCATTGCCAGCACCTGCGCCAACCGCAGCACCCACACGTAGACGACCTTTGTCATCTTTACATGCGTTTGGTTTGCGCTCAGCTTTATGGAAGTCTTTTGCAGTGATCATGCCGCTCAATTGGAAGTCATCATTCACGACCAATACTTTTTCAACGCGGCCTTGGTGCATGCGCTCTTGTACTTCTTCACGAGAAGCACCTTCTTTGACTGTCACCAAACGATCTTTTGGTGTCATCACTACTTCAACTTTCTTAGAAAGATCAGTAACGAAACGCACGTCACGGCCAGTGATGATACCGACCAATTCGTTGTTTTCAGTAACCACAGGGAAACCCGCAAAACCGTGCTTTTCAGTCAATGATTTCACATCTGCAATGGTCGCATCTGGACGCACTGCGATAGGTTGAGCAACCATGCCTGCTTCGAAAATTTTCACCAAGCGAACTTGTTCAGCTTGTTGTTCGATCGACATGTTTTTGTGGATAAAACCAATACCGCCCTCTTGCGCCAATGCAATGGCCAAGTTTGCTTCCGTAACGGTGTCCATAGATGCAGACAACATTGGAATGTTTAGGGTAATGTTTTTGGTTAGTCGAGTGCGAAGATCAGCTGTATTAGGAAGAACAGTTGAATGTGCAGGGACGAGTAGAACGTCGTCAAAAGTTAGCGCTTCTTTAGCGATACGTAGCATGGCAATATCTCACCGAAAGATTTGGAAAGGTTCAAATATTGCAGACGGATTATACGTAGGTGCTGATACCTTGGCTACAAATTTTTCTAAATTTTATTTGCAATTACCCCCTTGATCTGTATTATATTGCGGCTATTCTCCAAACCTATGTCTAGCGAAATGCCTGCCTACCCAAATTCGGCCAGCGAGAGCAATTCTCAAATCTATTCCGTCTCTAGTTTGAACAGCAAAGTTCGTCTACTTCTTGAGAAAGAAGTCGGGATTATTTGGCTTGCGGGCGAGCTCACAAATTTTTCGCAACCCGTTTCAGGACATTGGTATTTTACCCTCAAAGATAACCAAGCTCAGGTCAAATGCGCGATGTTTCGCGGCCAAAATCGTCGTGTCATATTTGCCCCGCGCAATGGCCAACAGGTGCTGGTTCGTGCACGCATTAGCCTTTATGAACCCCGTGGTGATTACCAGCTAGTCATCGAATCGATGCAGCCTGCTGGTGATGGTTTAATGCAGCAAGCCTTTGAAGCGCTAAAGATTAAACTCTATCAAGAGGGTCTATTTGACCAAGGCCGTAAAAAGCCATTACCGCAACACCCACGCCGTGTTGGGGTGATCACCTCCCCTTCAGGCGCTGCACTGCACGATATTTTAAATGTGCTCAAACGCCGAGCGCCGCAGCTTCCTGTGGTCATTTATCCAGCCACAGTGCAAGGCGATGGCGCAGCAATCACCATTGCCCAAGCCATTGGTCGCGCCAACAGTCGTCAAGAATGCGATGTATTGATTGTTGGACGCGGTGGTGGTGGCGCTGAAGATTTATGGTGTTTTAATGATGAAGTGCTCGCGCGCACCATTGCAGCTAGCCAAATTCCAATCATTAGTGCTGTGGGTCATGAAGTGGATGTGACCATTAGTGATTTTGTTGCTGATCTACGCGCACCAACCCCTTCGGCTGCCGCTGAGTTAGTCAGCCGCGATCAATTGCAGCTCAGCCAGCAACTCAGCCAGCGCCAGCAGCAATTACGCGCAACAATGCAGCAGCAGCTAAGCCTGCAAAAGCAGCATCTTTATCGCTTACAGCAGCGCCTTGAGCGACAGCATCCACAGCGCCAGCTGAATCAGCAAGCGCAGCGTTTAGACGAGCTCCATTACCGCCTTTCGCAAGCGATGCAACGCCAATTACACCAAGCAAAACTGCGTTTTAATCAGCAACAGCAACGCTTTGAGCGCCATCATCCAAAGCACCAATTACCCAGTGCACAATTACGTTTAGCGCATCTTCGCCAAGCCTTGAGCCAAGTAATGCGCCAGCGTGTAGGTTTCCACCAGCAACAATTAGCGGCCAAAGCACACACCTTAGAAGCGGTGAGTCCGCTGGCGATCCTAGCGCGTGGCTTTAGCGTCAGTTTTGATAGCCAGCAACAAGTCTTGCGGCAAAGCGCGCAAGTGCAGGTCGGTGAGCGTATTACCACCCAACTACAAGATGGCAAAATAGAAAGCCAAGTGGTGGCCATACGAAAAAACGCGAGCTAATTGCTCGCGTTTTTCTTTTGAATCTTGCCGTAATCTTTCACACTTTAATCTTTCACGGTAAAAGTTTCTTCTATCACGCGCTTTGATTTAAGTTCATTGCATTGATTACAAAAGTAGTTGGCTGCACCACATGCATTAAGCCGCTCCAGCTCTGCGCCACAGACATTGCAATGGCAATGACGAATAAAGGTCAGCTGACAAAAATCACAATAGTATTCCGACGCCGTTTCTCGACGCAGTTGACTCTCACACTGTGGACAGGTTTCCACCTTCATAAAGCCTCCTTGATTCAGACCTGCGCGTCTACTCTAACAAATTTTGCACCGCGCTGCCTGTTGCCATAATCACAATCTTCGATCCAGATTTTTATCGATCCTTAGCTTTCATCACTTGATCAGCGATCTGCCTAGATCAGAATATAAATAAACACATATCCCGAAAGCATAAGTTACATATTCTGTATATGGATTTATATCCATATATAATATCGCGATAGAAATAAAATAACGCCAGATCTGAAATTTTGTAAAACGATCATCAGTCAGAAATTAATCAGCAAGATCATGTGTGAAGATCCGTGCAACTTGCACCTCAGTGATCACTTTCCAGTGATCTAGATCACATTCAATTATCCTTATTTGGATCGTTGAAAAGTCGCTTAAATTTCGTGCATGCGTGCCACCACAAGGCATGGCGGCCAATTGCTGATTCAATTCACATTGCCAGTAGCGCGAATCCGTCAGTCGCGGTCCTTCACAATGAAGATGAATCGCAGTGGGTTCACTGAGCCATTGAGCAAGCTGCAAATTCACCTGCTGCTCAATCTGCGGCAACTCGGCTGTGGCTTCATGGGTATTAAAACCACGCTTACGCAAAGTTTTACCTAGTCGATAGTTCACTTCACTACTGAGTGGACGAATTTGGCTATCCAGCTGTGCGTAACGATGAAAATCGGGGGAGCCCAGTGGATCATATCGCCCTGGGTCTTTTCGCCAGTGCGATTGTGCTAATACTAAGTTCAGTGCCATGGAAACTAAATGCTCGGCGCTATGCGCTAAGCTCAAGGATTGCTGGTAATGGCGATCAACTTTCAGTGTGACCATTTGTCCCATCATGCAAGGTGCTTCTTTGCCTATCAGATGAGCAACCACAAATTGCCAGCCAGGCTCATCACGTTTGACTGGAATATCTTGCGCTAAATAAAGTCGCTGCTCACTTTCAGACCATGCACCGATGATGCAATTATTCACAGGCCAAATCTCGCTGCCGCAGATAATCTCGCCGCGATCAGCAGGATGATCAGGCCAAATATGGCTCACTGGGTGAAATGGTGTTTGCTGACAGACAATCACCCGTGCATCTTGATGGCACTGACTGTAGATCACCTGACTTTTAGCTTGGTCTATTCCCAGAGGGAATAGCACCTCGGTGGCGCGCACGGACATGCTTGTTTCCTTACATCAAAAAAAAGCCCCGTACGGGGCTTTCTACTATTTTTTACGATGTTTCATCATCTTCATCAAACGAGAGCGATGGCGCTCTTGCGACAAAGTGAGTTTATTGGTTTTGTTTTCAAATGGGTTGTCGCTGCTTTGGAATTGCACGCGAATCGGTGTCCCCATCATCTCCAAACTCTTACGGTAGTAGTTCATCAAGTAACGTTTATAAGAGTCTGGCAATTCATTCACCATGTTACCGTGGATCACCACGATTGGTGGGTTATAACCACCCGCATGCGCGTATTTTAGCTTCACACGACGACCACGTACGAGTGGTGGTTGGTGATCTTCTTGCGCCATTTGCATAATACGAGTCAGCATAGAGGTACCAATACGCTTAGTCGCTGATTGATATGCTTCTTCAACAGATTCAAACAAGTGACCCACACCCGTACCGTGTAGTGCAGAGATAAAGTGAATACGCGCAAAATCGATAAAGCCAAGACGGCGATCGAGCTCAGATTTCACGCGATCTTTGACATCCATGGACAAACCGTCCCACTTGTTCACCGCAAGCACAATGGAGCGACCAGCATTCAATGCAAAGCCGATCAAGCTTAAATCTTGATCTGAGATATTCTCACGCGCATCAATCACCACCAAAACAACGTTGGCATCTTCAATCGCTTTCAAAGTTTTGATGACCGAGAATTTCTCAACGGTTTCATTAACGCGGCGACGACGACGCACACCTGCAGTATCAATCAAGACATATTCACGCTCATTGCGCTTCATCGGAATATAGATTGAGTCACGGGTGGTCCCCGGCATATCGTAAACCACCACACGCTCTTCACCGAGAATACGGTTAGTCAGCGTTGATTTACCAACGTTTGGACGACCAATGATCGCCAATTTAATCGGCTGGTTTTGCAGCGCAAGATAACGCGCTTCCGCTTGCTCTTCTGTTAGATCTTCGATGTTTTCATCGTCTTGATCTGCAAAATCAGTGAGATCAGTCAGCTCATCGGCATCTTCTTCAGCCATAGCCTGCGCAAGAGGTGATAGCGCGCGATCAATCAATGCACCAACACCACGGCCATGAGCCGCTGCGATTTGGTACATGTTGTCCATGCCTAGCTGCCAAAACTCAGAGCTTGCAGCATCAGGATCAACGCCATCCACTTTGTTGACCACTAAGAAAGTGTTTTTTTCTCGGGTGCGCAAGTGCTGCGCAATGGCTTCATCTGAAACCGTTAGGCCTGCGCGGCCATCCACCATAAATAGCACCACATCAGCTTCTTCAATCGCCGCTAATGATTGTTCTGCCATTTTGGTTTCCACACCTTCTTCGGTGCCATCGATACCGCCGGTATCGATCACGATAAATTCGTGCTCGCCTAATTTGGCTTTGCCATATTTACGATCCCGAGTGAGCCCTGGGAAATCAGCAACAAGCGCGTCTCGGGTACGCGTCAAACGATTAAACAGGGTTGATTTACCTACATTGGGTCGGCCAACAAGGGCTACAACAGGAATCATACCAGCCTCTAAATTTATTCTTTTCTATGAATTCTGAAATAATAACGGCCCCTGCTCAGCAACTGAGCAGGAGCCGGACATGCTTTTTACAGCTTGTATTACGGCACTGCAATCATTTTAACACGACCACTGCGAGTTTGGATCACCAACCCTTGGTTGAGTTCCACTGGGGCCGAGTACAAACCACTGCCATCTACCTTCATTTTTGCGAGGAACTGACCGGTTTGATTATCCAGCCAGTACAGATAACCTTCGTTATCGCCCACAATCACCAAACTGCCCTGCACCAAAGGTGGTGTTAACTGGCGGTTTTCAAGTAAATCATTGCGCCATAGCTCATGACCGTTACGCGCATCGACGCCAATCACATGATCATCGGCATTAACAAAGTAGATACCATTACCACTGACCGCAAAGTCTTTGGCTGATGAATAATCACGGCGCCATAGTACTTTGCCGCTGCGCAGTTCAAGTGCGACCAATGAGCCATTGTAGCCCAGCGCAAAAATGCGATCGCCAGCGATGATCGGTGTTGCATCAACGTCTACTAGACGCTCAATTTCACTAGCACCTTTGGCAAAACCAACGGTTTGTTGCCAAATTGGACCACCATGAGCCATAAAGGCACCATTCACGCGACCATTAGCGCTACCCCAAAAAATAGCACCGCTTGAGCCAGCAAAAGAGCTATCACCACGCAGCGTCAGGTTAGGAACATCGGTACTGGTTTGCCAGCGCACAGCACCGGTTTCTGCATCAAAAGCTTGTACCACGCCGCGAGTGGTTTGAATCACCACTAAGCCTTCGTCGACAAAAGGTGCAGCCAGCACTTCACCGTCCACTTTTTGTTGCCACTGCTCGCTGCCATCTTCTGCGTTGAGCGCAAACAGTAAACCATCTTCGCTGCCGACAAATACCGACTCATAGCTCACGGTAGGACCCGCTGATAATGCGCTGTCACCATGATTTACAGTCACCTGCCAAACACGATCACCGCTCTCCTCATCAAAAGCAGAAACGGTGCCATCACGGTCCGCAGTATAAACACGATCATAAGCAACCGCAGGTTTCAGGTAAGAGTAAAATGACTCAACACCATCCCCTGTACTGGCCTGCCAAACCGTCTCTGGTTCAAGGCGATTATCAAATTCAGGTACAGGTGCCACCACAATGGCATCCTCACTCCCTGAACATCCCCAAAGCAGGGATGTTAAACAGGTCAATGCAATCAGTTTACTGAGCTTATGTCGCATCATTCCTTCGCCTATTGCGCAAGTTCGTCCAATTTCACTTGAAGTAGCGGCAAGTTTTCAACTTGTTGTGCACTCAGGTAAGCTTCACGTGCTTCAGTCATTTTGTTTTGTTTGACTAGCACATCACCTTTCAGCATCAATACTTTTGCCTGCCAGCTTGGCTCTTTAATTTGATCAAGCAAGGCAAGTGCTGGGTCATATTGGCCTTGGGCAATCATCACGCGAGCAAGACGAACTTGCGCCAAAGATTTCAAAGAGGCGTCGCTGCTATGATCCACAACCCATTGGAGTTGCGTTGCGGCCGCTGCTAGATCACCCTTATCTACCGCTGCTTTAGCAAGATTCATCGCAGCAAGTGAGGCATAAGCCGCATCACTATGGCTATCGATAAAGGCTTGTGTTGCGGTTGCCTGATCAGCACTTTGCTCAAGCTGAGCGTAAGCTTGTGAAGTGGCATATTGGCCTTCAAGCACGCTGGCTTGATAGTGACGCCAACCAAATAAACCACCCAAACCAATAACGGCACCAAGAATGATCGCTTTGCCATTCTCTTTCCACCAGGCTTTTAACGCCTCAACCTGTTGTTCTTCTGTGCTGTAGACTTCCACGTTTTGTCCTCTTTTAAATCAATTTGGCAAGCTGCGCTGCAACCTCAGACTGAGCTAGGGTTGTTTGCTCTCCACCGACAAGATCTTTGAGCGTCACCACACCGTCAAGCACTTCTTGCTCACCCAGTACCAATGCCGCTACCGCGCCGACTTTATCAGCACGTTTAAATTGTTTCTTAAAGTTACCGCCACCACAGTGGGTCATAATGCGCGCTTGTGGCAGTTCGCTGCGTAGCTGCTCAGCTAGTTTAAAGCCCGCCATTTGCGTGCCTTCACCCGCAGTAACCACGTATACATCAACGCTGCGACGAGGTTTCAAAAGCTCAAGGGTTTGCAGCATCAACACAAGACGTTCCATACCCATGGCAAAACCAACCGCTGGGGTTGCTTTGCCACCAAGCTGTTCAACCAAACCATCGTAGCGACCACCAGCACACACAGTACCTTGTGAGCCAAGGCTCTCGGTCACCCACTCAAATACGGTTCGATTATAATAATCTAGGCCACGAACCAAACGTGGGTTGATGCGATATGCGATCCCAGCCGCATCCAAAAGCGCACAAAGACCTTCAAAGTGTGCTTTTGATTCATCATCAAGATAATCCATCAATTGCGGCGCATCACCCAAGATAGCTTGTACATCTGGGTTTTTACTATCTAATACGCGCAATGGGTTGGTATGCATACGGCGCTTACAATCTTCATCAAGCACATCAAGATGTTGCTCAAGGAAAGACACCAAAACTTTACGATAGTTCGCGCGCGCTTCAAGCGAGCCGATAGAGTTCAGTTCTAGAGTCACATGCTCGCTGATGCCAAATTCACGCCATAGACGTGCAGTCAGCATGATCACTTCCGCATCGATATCTGGACCATCGATACCAAATACTTCCAGACCAAACTGGTGGAATTGACGGTAACGACCTTTCTGTGGACGTTCGTGACGGAACATTGGCCCCATATACCACAAACGCTGCTCTTGGTTGTATAGAAGACCCGCTTCGATACCAGCACGCACACAAGCTGCGGTACCCTCAGGACGCAAACTTAAGCTGTCACCATTGCGGTCATCAAAGGTATACATCTCTTTTTCAACCACGTCGGTCACTTCACCGATAGCGCGTTTGAAAAGCGGTGTCATTTCAACGATTGGCGTACGAATTTCGTTATAGCCATATGCGGCAACCACATGGCGAATGGTATTTTCAACTTGTTGCCAAAGTGGAGTTTCGGTCGGTAGACAGTCGTTCATACCGCGGATTGCTTGGATTGTTTTTGCCACAATTTATCTCGTCAATTATTCATTTCTAGTCGCGCATCATAGCACGATTAATCAATAGTTTTGCTGTCGATACGGTTGCTTTCATCGAGCATCGCCGCTTTTGCTCGAATCTTTGCTTCGAGCTGATCGATCAGTTGTTCGTTATCAAATCGCTCGCGCTGTCTTACCCCATCAAGGTAATAGGCACTCTTGCGATTACTGCCCGCAACACCAAGATGCGAGACTTCGGCTTCGCCCGGTCCATTAACCACACAGCCAATCACAGAAACATCCATGGCGGTAGTGATATCTTCTAGACGCTGTTCAAGTGCGTTGACGGTGCCGATCACATCAAATTCTTGGCGTGAACAGGTTGGACAGGCGATAAAGTTAATGCCGCGAGAACGAATGCGAAGTGATTTGAGAATGTCAAAGCCAACTTTGACCTCTTCAATGGGATCTGCTGCCAGCGACACACGCAATGTATCGCCGATGCCATCGCGAAGCAACATACCAAGGCCTACGGCTGATTTCACCGCACCAGCACGTGCACCGCCCGCTTCTGTGATCCCAAGATGTAGTGGCTGATCAATTTGACTCGCCAATAAACGATATGAATCCACCGCAAGAAATACATCCGATGCTTTGACGCTCACCTTGAATTGATCAAAATTCAAGCGATCCAAAATATCCACATGACGCATTGCTGATTCAACCAGCGCAGCTGGCGTTGGCTCTTTATATTTCTCTTGAATATCTTTTTCAAGAGAGCCGCCATTAACCCCAATACGAATGGGAATATTCAAATCACGCGCACAATCAACAACAGAACGAACGCGCTCTTCACGACCGATATTACCTGGGTTAATGCGCAAACAATCGACACCGTATTCAGCCACTTTCAGCGCGATACGATAGTCAAAGTGAATATCAGCCACCAAAGGTACATTCACTTGCTGCTTAATCAATTTGAAGGCTTCTGCGGCATCCATGGTCGGGACAGAAACGCGAACAATATCTGCGCCCACTTTTTCCAACGCGCGAATTTGCGCCACAGTTGCTTCAACATCTGTGGTGCGTGTATTGGTCATGGATTGAACCGCGATGGGTGCGCCATCGCCGATTGGAACATTGCCGACATAAATTCGCGTCGACTTGCGACGCGAAATTGGAGACGGATTGTGCATTTTGCTTACTCTTACTCTTGGGGTAGCGTCAACTTCGCCAATTTGCCACTAGCATAACGGCTTAAATCAACTTTTTCACCCTTATAAGTAAGAACAGCTTGTTTCGGTGCACCTAGCTTAATACGAAATGGTGCTTTGCCTTCCAATGTAAACTGCTGGTTTTTGCCATAAACACCGTTAAGAAGCACACGGTTATCGGCATCTTTAATTTGCACCCAGCAATCGCCAACAAAAGCGATATCCATTTTGTTGCCGTCAATCACGACTGGCGCTGGCTCAGGAACTTCAGGCAGTTGCGGTGCAATGGCTTGCGGCGCAACTAATTCAGCAGCAATGGTTTTCTCATCTGCAGCAGAAGTATCCGTCGATGCTGGCTCAGCTTGATCAATCTCTTCGCCTGTAACACGGCTTGCTTGAATAGGCGCCGTGGCTTTTTCAATTTCTTGCGCTTCTTCCGCGGCCAATTGAGGCTCTTCGACAACCACAGCCGTTTGCTGGTCAATAAGAGCTGCATCCGTGGTTAAACTTTTTTGCTGCCACCAAAAGACAACGGAAAGCGCTGCAACAACAATCAATACCAACCATGTCAGCTTCATCACACGATTATCGCTGGCTTCTTTTTGCGTGCGCTGAGAAAAGCTATGCATGGCCTGCGCATCCACAGCGCGCTGACCCATCGCATCCAGCTGCGCTAGAACTACAGCGGCTTCTACACCAACAAATTTAGCGTAAGAGCGCACATAACCACGGGTAAAGGTCGCACTGAGCGCATCATCAAATTCATTGTCTTCAATAGATTTAATAACGCTGAGTTTTAAACGCAGACGGCTTGCTACATGCTGCTGAGAATAACCCAGCTGTTCACGAGCTTGGCGTAGCGTATCACCTGGGAGAGGCATTACTGCACGCTCAGCTTCCATATCTGCCACTCGGGTTTCTTTGTTCTCATCTGTACTCATGTGCTAGATACTTCTTAAATTGTTGCGATTCTGGGAAATGATCCATCAGCAGGTCACCGTAGTACTCAAGCTGCTCTGGATTATTATCAAGATACTCGATACGAATGAATAACCATAACACCTCTGGTGTCACCTTACTGCGACGGGCGAAACGATTTAGCACTTGGCGTGCATCTTCATAGCGTTTTTGTTCGATTAACATCTCTGCATAAGGAAATGCAGAAGTATCGCGTTTGGGATCATAATCAAGTGCACGTTGGTAATATTCCTCAGCAGCCTTTTGGTTGCCATCTAAGGCTGAACACATTGCTGCATTTTCAAAGCTACTTGCAACTTGGTAGTAATATGGCTGTTGCGTCGCGCGCAAAAAGAGATCCACTGAACGCTTATAATCTTTATTTTTGCAAAGGAATACACCGTAGTTATTTAGTACATCACCATTATCAGGATTATCACGTAATGCCTGATTGAACGTAATCTCCGCACGCTCATTGTCTTCAACTAATTGGTAATAATAAGCAAGGCTGAGTTGTGCGCGATAATAATCAGGGGCATAAGTCACAGCCATGCGAAGATGCTCATATGCACGCTGCATATTGCCCTTTTCGATATAGCCAAGACCAAGTTTGATACGATTTTCCGCAGCTGACATTTTGTCAAAACCGCCAGGCAGTTCATCAACACCCGTTGACTGACATGCCCCCAATAACAAACTTGATAAAAGCAGTAAAACCCGTCCCTGTCTTAGCACAATGCTTACCTTTCAACAGCCTAACAATCTCTAGACCCTAGAGATTACGATAGGTTCCCCCATTTTCTGCTTTCCTAGGGTTCGTTTTGTGCGGTCAATCACATCCCCCACCAATTGACCACAAGCAGCATCAATATCATCACCACGTGTTTTTCGTGTGGTGACTGTCATATCGTACTGCATCAAGGTCTTGCAAAAACGGTCAATCCGTGAATTGCTTGGCTTACCGTAAGGTGAACCTGGGTATGGGTTAAATGGGATTAAGTTGATTTTTGCTGGGGTATCTTTCAAAAGCGCTGCAAGTTGATGCGCATGTTGCATGTCATCGTTAACATGATCCAATAACACATATTCCACAGTCACTTTGCCGCGGTTTGCATTCGATTTCGCAATGTAATTGCGGACTGACGCCAAAAATGTCTCGATATTATACTTATCGTTAATCGGCATAATTTGGCTACGCAGCTCATCTGTTGGGGCGTGAAGCGAAATTGCGAGTGCCACATCAATTTTACCCGCCATTTGATCAAGACCCGGCACTACACCCGATGTTGAGACGGTAACGCGACGTTTCGATAAGCCAAAACCCAAGTCATCAAGCATAATTTCAAGTGCAGGAATCAGGTTTTTCAGGTTCAGCAGCGGCTCGCCCATGCCCATCATGACTACGTTGGTAATCGGGCGACGGCCAGTCTCTTTTTCAACACCAATCTCTTTGGCTGCACGCCACACTTGACCAATAATTTCAGAAACCGATAGATTTCGGTTAAAACCTTGCTGCGCGGTTGAGCAGAACTTGCATTCCAAAGCACAACCGACCTGAGAAGACACACACAATGTAGCGCGATCTTCATCGGGAATATAAACCGTTTCAACTTCCTGATTGCCAACACCCATGGCCCATTTAATGGTGCCATCACTTGAGAATTGTGCACGATTCACCACAGGCGCTTTAATCTCAGCCACCTGCTTTAGCTTTTCACGAAGCTGTTTGTTGATATTGGTCATTTGATCAAAATCATCACAGCCATAGTGATAGATCCAACGCATCACTTGTTCTGCGCGAAATGCCTTATCGTTTAACTCATTGGTGAAATACGCGCGAAGTCCCTCGCGGTTGAAATCCAACAAATTAACCTTTCCAACGCTCATTGCAACAGCCTCATTACTTCATCAGGAAGTCAGTATGTACTGACAAATTTGAATGCAGCCATTGCTGCAAGGGGCGAAATTTTACAAGCTTTGCTTGTGAGATGCCACTCTCAATCCAATTGTCGACAATTTGTTCATATTTCGACTCAGATTTAAGACAAACATAAAAAAAGAGCCTTTCGGCTCTTTTTACTTTACAACATCAACAAACGCTAAGCGTTAGGACAAATTTCATCATCAGTGAAAAAATAACTGATTTCACGCGCCGCAGATTCAGGACTATCAGAGCCGTGAACTGAGTTACGACGCATAGATTCAGCATAATCTGAGCGCAAAGTTCCCGGATTCGCATTGGCCGGATCCGTTGGACCCATCAGAGTACGATAGTTCTCAATGGCATTTTCACCTTCAAGCACTTGAACCATAATTGGACCTGAAGTCATATAGCCCACAAGATCATCAAAAAATGGTTTTTCACGATGCTCTGCATAAAAGCCACCGGCCTGCTCAGCGGTGAGATGAAGTCGCTTGGCTGCCACAATCGCAAGACCTGCCATTTCCATACGGTGATAAATTTCGCCAATCAGATGACGCGCCGTCGCATCCGGCTTAATAATTGAAAGGGTACGTTGTTTCGTCATGCGCTGATTCCTTTTGTGTTGTTATCGTTATAGCGCCGCGCAATTGCGGCGCGTGCAGCTTATCGCTGATTCCACTTACGCCTCTTCAGCAAGAATTCGAGCCAGTGTACGCACACCAACCCCTGTACCACCTGCTGCCCATTTGTCTGTGGCGCCCTTGCGATAAGTCGCGCTACAGTCAAAGTGTAACCAGCCTGTTTCATAGTTGTCTACGAAATGAGATAAAAACCCAGCAGCAGTACTTGCACCTGGGCTGTATTGGCCAGAACAAACATTGGCAAGATCGGCAAATGATGAGCTCAGCATCCCGCGATGAATTTCCGCCAGTGGCAATGGCCAAAGTGCCTCATGCTCTTCACGCGCAGCAGTAAGCGCGGTATGACTCAACTGATCATCAAAGCTGAGCAAAGCGTGATAATCATTACCAAGTGCCATTTTGGCCGCGCCCGTAAGTGTTGCACAATCAATAATACGACGTGGATGTTGGCTGCTAGCGTAGATCAAACCATCAGCAAGCACCAAACGCCCTTCCGCATCAGTGTTGAGCACTTCAACGGTTTTACCATTTTTGTACGTGATGATATCGCCAAGCTTATAGGCCTCACCTGAAACCATGTTTTCCGCGCAGCATAGAACCAATTTAATGCGCTTTTCGACACCGCGCATCATCGCCAAACCAAGCCCGGCAACCGCCATGGCAGCGCCGCCCATATCGGATTTCATCGCCTCCATAAAGCTAGAAGGCTTGAGGCTATAACCACCAGAGTCAAAAGTAATACCTTTGCCAACTAGCACGGTATCTACAGGCGCATCAGGATTACCCGTTGGGTTATAATCTAAACGCAACATCGCAGGTTTTCGTTTAGAGCCGCGACCCACGGTATAAATACCTTGCCAGCCATCATCAAGCAGATCTTTGCCCTTAATGATTTTGTATTGCACTTGATCGGGTTGAATCGACTTTAACCACTCAGCCGCGCGCGCAGAAAGCTGCTCAGGACCAATGGCTTCTGCTGGCTGGTTAATCATATCGCGCGCCCAATTAACCGCTTGAATATGAGCATCAAGGAGGGATGCTTGCGCATCATCAAGTGCTGGCCATTGAATATTCTGGCCGCCTTTTGGATCGCGAAATCCCTGATAAAACGCAAAACAGCGCTCAAAATCCCAACCCTCACCGGCAAGCTGAAGTTGTTTGATCCCTTGGCCTGCTAATTTACGTGCAGCCTGTTGAATCACCTCAAGCGTGTTCCCTTGGTCGATATGGATCAGCGCACCTTGACCATCAAAACTTAAGCGTACATTGTCACCCCACATTGGAGCGGCGGCTTGCAAACAAAGTCGAATATGCATCATTGCAGACATCCTTTTGTTCTCCTTGCCGTAATGGCATCTTATTATTTCTGCTATAAAAAACGGACCCGAAGGTCCGTATTTCGTTGCTATTCACTATAGCAATTGGCGAGGCGCTGTAAACTCCGAATTAGTCAACTTCGTCGAGCCAACACAAAATGATCGCTTCAAGAATTTTCTCATTGCTGCGATCAGGTGCATCGTCAAAATCTTCTAAATCACAAATCCATTGATGCAGATCTGTAAAGCGAACTTGCTTTGGATCGACATCTGGAAATTGGTCACAAAGTTCAATCGCGATATCGCGAGAATCCGTCCAGCGTAATGACATGCGCCCTCCTTTTATCTGTATATTAGTGGTTTTCAGACACCATATTCACAGTGTAGCGTGGGATCTCAACCACCAAATCTTCGTCTGCAACTTTGGCCTGGCAACCAAGACGTGACTCGGGCTCAAGACCCCATGCTTTGTCTAGCATGTCATCTTCAAGCTCATCACTCTCCTCAAGTGAGTCAAAACCTTCACGCACAATCACATGGCACGTGGTGCACGCGCATGATTTTTCACAGGCATGCTCAATTTCAATCCCATTGCGAAGCGCTACATCCAATACGGTTTCACCACTATTGGCTTCTAATACCGCGCCGTCAGGGCAAAGCTCTTGGTGGGGAAGAACAACAATCTTTGGCATGCTTATACCTCATCAATCGAATGGCCAGCGAGTGCGTGACGAATTGAATCGTCCATACGACGCGCTGCAAAATCTTGTGTTGCTTGATCAAGCGATTGGATCGCTTGCTCAATGCGACGCACATCATCGCCTTGGGCAGTTTGTTTTAACGTCTCAATCAGCTCAGAAATCGATTGAATCTCTTCGCTTGAAAGCAAACGCTCTCCATCGGCTTGCAAGGCGCTTTCAATCCCCTCAACCACGCGAGCGGCTTCAACACGCTGCTCAGCAAGCGCACGAGCTTGCATATCTTCGCTGGCGTGCGCCATGGAGGATTTCAGCATTTCAGCAATTTCATCGTCGGTTAAACCATAGGATGGTTTGACTTGAATCGCTGCTTGCACCTTGGTTTCTTTTTCCATAGCCGTCACAGACAACAACCCGTCAGCATCCACTTGGTAAGTAACGCGAATATGCGCGCCACCTGCCGCCATCGGTGGAATACCTTGCAGAGTAAAGTGCGCTAGCGAGCGGCAATCATCAACCATTTCACGCTCACCTTGCACCACATGCACACGCATTGCGGTTTGACCATCTTTGAAAGTGGTAAACTCTTGCGCGCGCGCAACAGGAATCGTGGTGTTGCGTGGAATGATTTTTTCCACCAAACCGCCCATGGTTTCAATCCCAAGCGACAATGGGATCACATCAAGCAGCAGCATCTCATGATCGGGCTTATTACCGACCAGAATATCTGCTTGTAGTGCCGCACCAATAGCAACCACTTGATCAGGGTCGATAGACGTCAGCGGCGGACGCGCAAAAAAGGCACCCACTGACTCACGTACTGCAGGCACGCGTGTTGAACCACCGACCATCACCACTTCTTGAACTTGCTCAAGCGAGATATCGGCATCTTTTAACGCTCGGCGACAAGCCAATAAAGTGCGCTGAATCAGCGGTTTTGCCAACTGATCAAACTGCGCTCGCGTGAGCTCACCCTGCCAGCCCAGTACATCAATGAGTGTACTTTGCGCATCAGTGAGTGCTTCTTTAGCCGCTTTCGCTGCACTTTTCAGCGCTTGCTGCTGCTGAGCCGTGGTTACCGTCAGCGCTGCTGAATCGACAATCCAATCGCGAATCAAAGCATCGAAATCATCGCCACCCAGTGCTGAGTCACCGCCGGTTGCAAGCACTTCAAAAACGCCGCGCTCAAGGCGCAACACTGAAATATCAAAGGTACCGCCGCCTAAGTCATAAACTGCAATCACACCTTCTTGGCCACTATCAAGACCGTAGGCTAAAGCAGCTGCCGTTGGCTCATTGAGCAAACGTAACACATTTAAACCAGCCAATGCTGCGGCGTCTTTGGTGCCTGCGCGCTGCGCATCATCAAAATAAGCGGGCACGGTAATGACCACACCGTCTAACTCACCGCCTAACGATTCGACAGCAAGCGCACTTAAATGACTCAAGATTTGGCTTGAAACCGCAATAGGATTGACCACACCTTGGCGGGTCATAATCAGCGGTAAACCATTATCGGAGGCTTGAAGCTGATTCGGTAAATTCGGATAGCGTGCGCTCACATCTGCAAAACTGCGGCCGAGCAATCGCTTCACGGAGCTAATGGTATTTTCAGGATCAACCGCGGCTTGCTGCTGCGCTTGCTCACCAACCAAAATTTGAGATTCGCCATAGTGCACCACGGATGGGCAAAGCGATTTTTGTTGATGATTCAGAAGAACGTCGGCTTGACCACTTCGAACAGTCGCGACAAGAGAATTCGTTGTGCCAAGGTCAATACCAACTGCGCGCTTCGTTTGATGCGGCGCAGCCGTTTGGCCTGGTTCGGAAATTTGTAGTAACGCCATGGGCATTCCTGCTCATTGGCCCAGACAACACTGGGCTACAATTAACGAAAATTAGAACAGCGCGTCTTCTTGCTGCTCAATTTGTTGTTCCAGTTTGGCAATAAATTGAAGTTTACGAACTGCGTCAGCAGCTTCATCCCACAGTGCATTCGCCAAAGTATCGCGAAGCTCATCACTAAGTGTGTGATTAATTTGTGCCACTTCTTGCTGAAGCGCCATCAACTCACTCATTGGATCGGCGGACTGGGGAATGGACTCAAGGGTTTCGCGAAGCTCCATCTGAGTCATCAAAAATGCCATATCTTGCATGGTTTTTTGTTCATTTTTGATATCCAATCCCTGCAGCTCAAGCAAGTAAATGGCGCGAGAAAGATTGGCACGCAATACGAAATAAGCATCATTGATGGTGGCCGCTTGGTCCACCGCCATACGCTTATCGCGCTCTGATGCAGTCGCAAAATTATCTGGATGAAATTTCTTTTGCAGCTGTCGATATGTGCGCGACAACTGCTCAGAATCCAAAACAAACTGGGTTGGTAAGCCAAATAGCTCAAAGTAGTTCATCGATGTCCCTCGATTCAATTAAACGTGAAAGCTTTCGCCGCAGCCACATTCACTTGAAACATTCGGGTTATTGAATTGAAAACCTTCATTCAGGCCTTCTTTGGCAAAGTCTAATTCTGTGCCATCAAGATAAACCAAGCTTTTGGCATCCACGATCACTTTCACGCCATGCATTTCAAAAACTTGGTCATCTTCATTTAGCTCATCAACAAACTCGAGTACATAGGCCATACCGGAGCAACCGGAGGTTTTCACGCCAAGACGAAGGCCAATGCCTTTGCCGCGGTTGGTTAGAAATGCTTGCACGCGTTGCGCTGCAACTTCAGTCATGGTGATGGCCATTGCTGTACTACCTTTTTGCTAAATTATGCTTGATGTTTCTTTTTATAATCACTAACGGCGGCTTTAATTGCATCTTCCGCCAAGATTGAGCAGTGCACTTTCACTGGTGGTAGTGCAAGCTCTTCAGCAATTGCTGAGTTTTTGATGCTTGCGGCTTCATCCAAAGATTTACCTTTCACCCACTCAGTCACCAAAGAGCTTGAGGCGATCGCCGAGCCACAACCATAGGTTTTGAATTTGGCGTCTTCGATGATGCCTTGGTCATTCACCTTGATTTGGAGCTTCATCACATCACCACAAGCTGGTGCACCCACCATACCGCTCCCCACATTTGGGTCATTCTTATCGAACGCGCCAACATTGCGTGGGTTTTCGTAGTGATCAATCACTTTATCACTGTAAGCCATAGTCTTTTCCTCACTTCAATTGACGACGATTAATGATGTGCCCACTCGACGGTGTTGAGATCTACACCCTCTTGGAACATCTCCCAAAGTGGCGACATTTCACGTAGCTTCTCCACTGCGTCGTGGATCGCCTGCACTGCAAAATCAACTTCCTCTTCAGTGGTAAAACGACCGAAAGAGAAACGAAGTGAACTATGCGCAAGTTCGTCATTCAAGCCAAGCGCACGCAATACATAAGATGGCTCAAGACTTGCTGAGGTACAGGCCGAACCTGAAGATACCGCAAGATCTTTCAATGCCATCAATAGAGATTCACCCTCAACAAAGGCAAAGCTCACATTCAAGTTATGAGGAACACGCTGCTCTAGCGAACCGTTGATAAATACTTGTTCCATATTTTCAACGCCAGCCAAGAAACGATTACGCAGCGCAAGCGCATGATCATAATCCTGCTGCAATTGCGCTTTCGCAATTCGTGCAGCTTCACCCATACCCACGATTTGGTGAGTTGGCAAAGTCCCTGAACGCATACCACGCTCATGGCCGCCACCATGCATTTGCGCTTCTAAGCGAATGCGTGGTTTACGACGCACATACAATGCACCAATCCCTTTAGGGCCATACATTTTATGCGCTGATAGCGAAATCAGATCCACTTTCGTGCGCTGCACATCAATTTCCACTTTACCCGCTGATTGCGCAGCATCCACATGGAAAATGATTTTACGACTGCGGCAAAGCTCGCCAATCGCGTCGATATCTTGAATCACACCGATTTCGTTGTTGACGTGCATCACGCTCACCAACACAGTCTCATCACGCATCGCTGCTTCAAGCTTTGCTAAATCAATCAAACCAGAAGTTTCTGGCTCAAGATAAGTCAATTCAAAACCTTCGCGTTCAAGCTGGCGACAGGTATCAAGCACAGCTTTGTGCTCTGTTTTTACAGTGATGACATGCTTGCCTTTTTTACTGTAAAAATTGGCGGCACCTTTGATTGCAAGGTTATCGGATTCAGTTGCGCCTGATGTAAAGACGATCTCACGTGGATCGGCATTGATCAGATCTGCAATGTGCTCACGAGCCAAGTCAACCTTCTCTTCTGCTTGCCAACCAAAACGGTGCGAGCGAGAAGCGGGGTTACCAAAGCAGCCATCCATGGTTAGGCACTCTGCCATTTTTTGCGCGACGCGTGGGTCCACTGGACAGGTCGCTGAATAGTCGAAATAGATCGGCAACTTCATTTTTTTCTCCGATATTCACCACATCACTAGTGTGTTTATGGTCGAACCGCGTCTTGCGCAGTGGCCACTTTATTATGTGCTGACGCAACTGACAGCGCTGGGCTAATCGTTGCGTCTTGGCGATCTGCAACCGCCTGAATTTCATTGTCTTTCATCAGCTCGCCCAAAGTGATGTTATTTAAAAAACCACTAATACGAGCACTTAAATCACGCCATAGGGCATGTGTCAGGCAGCGGGTACCACCTTGGCAATCACCTTTACCATGGCATTTGGTTGCGTCGACTGATTCATCCACTGCGGCAATTACCATACCAACAGCGATCTGATGCGGATCGTCTCCCAGTTTATAACCACCACCAGGACCACGGACACTGGCAACCAAGCCCGCTTTACGCAGCTTAGAAAAAAGCTGCTCAAGGTAAGATAAAGAGATACCTTGACGCTCTGAAATATCTGCAAGTGGCACAGGATTTTGCTGTGAATGCAGCGCCACGTCGAGCATGGCAGTCACTGCGTATCTTCCTTTTGATGTTAACTTCATCGCTCTCACCCTTGTGTCGTTGTTATAGGGCAAGCTTCTCATACCTGACTATTTCGGTCAAGTATTTACCTGACTAAAGTTCAGGGTTATTTTTTATCTGTATTTTCGGTCGTTTCCACCGCTTTACTTTGCGCCATTTCACGCTCAAATGCAGTGAGCATACCGCGTAAAATATTGAGTTCTTGCTGCTCAGGACGGGCACGGTTAAATAGGCGACGCAGCTTATTCATCACCGCGCCTGGATGCGCCTTAATAATAAAATTCGAGGAGGTCAGCGCGCGCTCTAAATGGATGTAGAAACGTTCAAGATCTTCAGCCAATGGATAATCTTGCTCAGCCTCACTGATGGCTTGCGTTTGGCTTTCAAGCCAAGCCATACGCACTTCATAACTCAAGGTTTGCACTGCCATGGCAAGATTCAATGAGCTGTACTCTGCATTGGCTGGAATATTGACGTGAAAATGGCAGGTTTGCAGCTCATCATTGGTAAGCCCGGTGCGCTCACGCCCAAAGACAATAGCTACTTTACTATGCTGGCCTTCGGCTACCATTTTTTGGCCAAATTCACGGGTCTCAAGTTGCGGCCACTCTAAATGACGCGGACGCGCACTGGAGCCAACCACCAAAGTGCAATCAGCAATCGCCTCTTCAAGAGTATTCACCACTTGGGCACGATTCATAATATCGCTGGCACCGGCAGCCATAGCAACGGCTTTACCATCAATTTCGCACTCAGGTGCAACCAATACAAGACGGCTTAGCCCCATCACTTTCATCGCTCGCGCAGCCGATCCAATATTGCCTGAATGGGAAGTGCCGATGAGTACGATTTTGACATTATTCAACATAGTGATGAGTGCTTCTTAAATAAGATGGGCGCGAATTTTATCATACCCTTTTTGCCATTTCCCCTTTGATCACAGTTTCCATGTGTATCTTTGCTTGCCATGCACAAAAAATAACCACTTCCCTTTTACCAAGGCGATGTGTATACTGCCGCCCGCTTTCCGTTCTTTAACATCCGTTGGGAAATATCTATGCATCCAATGCTTAACATTGCCATTCGTGCTGCGCGAA
Source organism: Vibrio stylophorae (assembly GCF_921293875.1). Lineage (NCBI taxonomy): Bacteria > Pseudomonadati > Pseudomonadota > Gammaproteobacteria > Vibrionales > Vibrionaceae > Vibrio > Vibrio stylophorae. Next base: position 740,538 of record NZ_CAKLDI010000001.1, on the reverse strand, counting down.
AGGCAGGCAACTTTATCGCCAAATCAGCAGAGAACCCAGATAACATTGATTCGACCTCTAAAGGCAGCAATGATTTTGTGACTAATGTTGATAAGCAAGCAGAAGAAATCATTATCGAAACCTTGCTGCACTCTTACCCAAATCACTGCATTATTGCCGAAGAGTCTGGCAATAAAACGGGTAGCGATAAAGACTATCAATGGATCATCGACCCACTGGATGGTACTCGCAACTTTATGAACGGCCTACCTCATTACGCCGTGTCTATCGCCCTACGTATCAAAGGTCGCACTGAAATCGCTGTGGTTTACGATCCAATTCGTAACGAAGTATTCACTGCAACTCGTGGTGGCGGTGCGCAATTGAACTCTCAACGTATTCGTGCAACACAACCTCGCGATCTACAGGGTACAATCCTTGCGACTGGTTTCCCATTCCGCGCGAAACAACACGCAGAAAGCTACATTAAAATCGTAGGTAGCCTATTTACTGAATGTGCGGACTTCCGTCGTAGCGGTAGTGCTGCTCTTGATCTTTGCTACCTAGCTGCGGGTCGTGTTGATGGTTTCTTTGAGCTTGGCTTGAAACCATGGGACATGGCAGCTGGTGAATTGATCGCCAAAGAAGCAGGCGCAATCTGTACTGATTTCGCTGGCGGTAACAACCAAATGGCAAGTGGCAACATTGTTGCAGCAAGCCCACGCGTTGTTAAAGCATTGCTTGGCCACATTCGTGCCAACGGCAATGAAGCGATGATGAAATAATCGCTCCCCATATTTAAAAAACGCAGGACTTGTCCTGCGTTTTTTTATGACCAAAATTTGCAGCTTCGCGCTCTGACAGGCTCAAATTTAGAAATAAAAAACCGCCTTCTTAGAAGGCGGTTTTACTATCAGCCCCCTAGAAGGGGGCGATCTCGCTGCTAATCTCTCAACAACTCAAGCTGTTTCTCATACTCCAGCTCTTTCTTATCTTGATGCCTCACATACCGTCTGATTATTTCTTCGTTCACACCTACCGTATCTACGAAGTAACCTCTGAACCAAAAATGATTACCCCAGAGCTTTTTCCTTATATGGGGAAATTTATTGAAAAGCCTAATTGCACTTCTTCCCTTCAGGATGCCCATTAACGTCGATATGGATACTTTCGGTGGGACGATTGCGACTAAATGCACGTGGTCCTCTTGCACATTTAGCTCTAAAACTTCGCAATCTTTCATGTTGCAAAGAATGTAAATCGACCTATAAAGCTCCTTACCTACATTGCCCTTCAAAATCTTAAAACGGTACTTTGGTGTCCATACGATATGATATTTACAACGCCAGTACACATGTGATGAACTTCTGTAATCGCCCATGTTAATTGAAACCTCTTACTTATGGTGAATAAGAGCTTTTCTTCTAGCATGGGCACTTCTACGGGCAATAGCCCTAAGGGACAATCACCACCGCCATAGGCGGTGGTTTAGGGATGACAACAAAAAAGCGCAGCCAATGCTGCGCTTTTATCTGCATATAATCAATGAACTAGCCTGTGGTTAAGGCATCGCATCAAAATCTGCACCTTCTTTTTCTACTTGTGGTGGCATCAAGTGCTCACGGGTAATCCCCAGTTTCAATGCTAGCGCCGAAGCCACATAGATTGAAGAGTAAGTACCCACACTAATACCCAGTAGTAGTGCCAATGCAAAACCATGGATCATGGTGCCGCCTTTAAGGAACAGCGCAATCACCACAAACAAAGTTGTTGCTGATGAAATCAAGGTACGACTCAAGGTTTGTGTAATCGCACTATTGACCACTTCCACAGGATCACTACGACGCATCTTACGGAAGTTTTCGCGAATACGGTCAAACACCACGATGGTATCGTTAAGTGAGTAACCAACCACGGTCAATAATGCTGCCACGATGGTCAAATCCACTTCAATCTGAAGGAAGGAGAACACACCAACCGTGATAATGATGTCGTGCACCAAAGATGCAACGGCACCCGCAGCCAGACGCCATTCAAAGCGCAATGAGATATAAGCCAGAATACAAAGAAGCGCGGCGATAATCGCAAGACCGCCAGCCTCTGCAAGCTCTGAACCCACACTCGCACTCACGTTTTCCAAACGCTTCATCTGCACATTGGCATCGATTTTGGTCAAAATGGCCATCACCGAATCACCCAAGGCTTTGTTATCAACATCACCGCGTGGACGTAAACGCACCATCACATCTTGTAAGGAACCAAAGTTTTGAACGATGGCGTCGGCATAACCGTTCGCCGCCAAATCGTCACGAACCTGATCCAAAGGCGCAGGCTGAGAGAAATGAACCTCAATCAGCGTACCACCGGTAAAATCTAAACCCCAGTTCAGCCACTTAGTCGATAGTGAGAAGATCGATGCTGCAATCGCTAGAATCGAGATACCCACGGTCAACTTTGACCAGCGCATAAAGTTAAGGGTTTGAGACGGTTTTAAAAATTGAAACATCACAATACCCCTTAGATATACAGTTTCTTAATGCGCTTACCGCCAACCACAAGGTTAACGATGGCACGTGTGCCGACAATCGCAGTAAACATCGAGGTGGCAATACCAATCATCAATGTCACGGCAAAGCCTTTAATTGCACCTGTACCCACGGCAAAAAGAATCAACGCGGTCATAAATGTCGTGATGTTGGCATCGGCAATGGTACTAAAGGCATTGCTATAACCTTCATTAATCGCTTGCTGTGGATTACGCCCTTCGCGAAGCTCTTCACGTATACGCTCGAAGATCAACACGTTGGCATCCACCGCCATCCCCACCGTCAGTACAATACCGGCGATACCTGGTAGCGTCATGGTCGCACCTGGAATCATCGACATAATGCCGATAATTAGAACCAAGTTCATACCCAAAGCGAAACAAGCCACCAAACCGAAACCACGGTAGTAAAGCAGGGTAAAGACCATGACCGCAATCATGCCCCAAACACAGGCTTGAATACCCATATCGATGTTTTGCTGGCCCATTGATGGACCAATGGTGCGCTCTTCTACGATGGTAATCGGCGCAATCAAAGCACCAGCACGAAGCAATAACGCAAGGTTATGCGCTTCAGCGGCGCTGTCGATCCCTGTGATACGGAAGCTACTGCCCAATACCGCCTGAATGGTGGCTTGGTTAATCACTTCTTCATGTTTTTCAAGAATGACTTTACCGTCAGGATCGCGCTTACCATTGTCTTTGTACTCTGCAAACACGGTAGCCATCAATTTGCCCACGGCATTACGAGTAAAGGCTTTCATTTTCGCCCCACCCTCGCCATCAAGCTGAATATTCACCTGTGGCATGCCGGTTTGCTGATCAACACCCGAAGATGCGCCTGAAATATGCGTACCAGTCAAAATAACACGCTTGTACAACACCACTGGCTGGCCATTGCGATCTTTAAATAGCTCGCTGTCAGCAGGCACACGACCTCGCGCGGCGGCGTTTAGGTCAGCGTTGGTGTTCACTTCACGAAATTCAAGTGTGGCTGTTGCGCCCAAAATCTCTTTTGCACGCGCAGTGTCTTGAACACCCGGAAGCTGTACTACGATACGGTTTGCGCCTTGACGAACCACAACTGGCTCGGCAACACCCAATTCGTTCACACGGCTGCGCAAAATTTGAATATTTTGCTCAACAGCATCATTCGCCATTTGCTGCAGATAAGCTTCGCTGTAGTTGGCTGTAATGCTCATCGCACTACGATTAACAGCAAATTGCATATCTTGTGTTTTTTCACGTAGCAGATCATAGGCTTTATCGATATCCGCTTCAGAGCGAAGACGAATCACGATATTTTGCGCATTCACATCAATGCTACGGTAGCGAATTTTCGCTTCACGAAGCTCGCTACGGAAACCATCTTCTTGCTGGGTGAGCAGGCGCTTGAGCGCAGCATCCATGTCCACTTCCATCAAGAAATGCACACCACCACGAAGATCCAAGCCCAATTTCATTGGGTTGGCACCAATACTTTGCAGCCATGCAGGCGTTGCAGGTGCAAGGTTTAAGGCGACGACAAAGCGATCACGATCCAAGCCTTTTAAAAGGGCTTCACGCGCTAAGCTTTGCTGTTCTAGATTGTTTAAACGGACGAGTACCGTGCCGTTTTCAAGCGAGACGCCTTTGGGGGTAATTTGATTTTGCTCAAGGAGCTTTTCAACGGTATCCATGGTTGCTAAATCAGCCGGAGCGCCGCGCGCTCCGGAGATTTGAACCGCTGGATCTTCACCGTATAAATTGGGAAGAGCGTAAAGGCCGCCAATAATTAGCGCAAAGGCGACCATCAAGTACTTCCACAAAGGATAGCGATTTAACACGGTTACAATCCTTTTGTGTTAGAGGGCTGTTGCAAATTAAAGCGACTGAATTGTTCCTTTCGGTAGTACCGCAGTCACGAAATCTTTTTTGATAGTTACTTGGTTGCTGTCGTTTAGCGCGATCACGATAAAGTCAGACTCTTCAGAGATTTTAGTGATTTTACCCACCAAACCACCATTGGTCAGAACTTCGTCACCTTTGCCCATGGATGACATCAGGTTGCGGTGCTCTTTCACACGTTTGTTTTGCGGACGGAAAATCATAAAGTAGAAGATCGCCGCGAACATCACCAGCATAAAAATAAGAGAGAAACCGCCACCTTGTTGTGCGCCGGCTTCACCTGCTGCGTGGGCTGTAGAAATAAGACTCATGAATCAATGTCCTCAGTTTTTTTAGTTAGATTCTTCAACGGGCGGTACTTCGCGTCCGCGACGCGCGTAAAAGTCCGCGACAAAGGCTTCTAATGTACCTTCATCCAATGCTTGGCGTAAACCAGCCATCAAACGTTGGTAGTAGCGCAGGTTATGAATGGTATTCAAACGAGCACCAAGAATTTCATTACAGCGATCGAGGTGATGCAGATAGGACTTACTGTAGTTTTTACAGGTGTAGCAATCGCACTCAGGATCCAGTGGGCCGGTGTCGGTTTTATGTTTCGCGTTGCGGATTTTTACCACACCGTCGGTAACAAACAAGTGTCCATTACGCGCATTGCGGGTCGGCATCACACAATCAAACATGTCGATACCACGACGTACGCCTTCAACGAGATCTTCAGGCTTACCCACACCCATCAAGTAGCGTGGTTTGTCTTCTGGCAATTTTGGACAAGTATGCGCCAAAATACGGTGCATATCTTCCTTTGGCTCACCCACAGCAAGACCACCTACGGCATAGCCATCAAAGCCAATTTCAGTCAAGCCTTCGACAGACACATCACGCAGATCTTCAAACACGCTACCTTGAACGATACCGAACAGCGCATTTTTGTTGCCTAATTTATCAAAATGAACGCGGCTGCGTTTCGCCCAGCGTAAAGACATCTCCATCGACGCTTTTGCTTCATCATAGGTCGCTGGATATGGCGTACATTCATCAAAAATCATCACGATGTCTGAGCCAAGATCGTATTGAATCTCCATGGATTTTTCTGCATCCATAAAGATTTTATCGCCGTTCACAGGGTTACGAAAATGCACGCCCTCTTCGGTGATTTTACGAATATCACCGAGACTAAATACTTGGAAACCACCAGAGTCGGTAAGAATTGGACCCTGCCAGTTCATAAAATCATGCAGATCGCCATGCAACTTCATCACTTCTTGACCAGGACGAAGCCATAGGTGGAAGGTGTTCCCTAGCAGAATTTGCGCGCCAGTGTCTTTCACCTCTTCAGGGGTCATCCCTTTTACGGTGCCATAAGTGCCCACTGGCATAAAGGCTGGTGTTTCCACCACGCCGCGATCAAAGTGCAAACGACCACGACGCGCGCGGCCATCAGTTTTAATTAGTTCGTATTTCACTCTTACCTCCAAGCGCCAGAGAAACAGTCTGACGCAGCTATCCTGCAACTGCGCTGAATCACCGCCCAGTTACCACTCTTTGCTTTGATGTTATGAGAGGATGTCATTCACACCAGCGTCATTGACATCAGCGTAGCAAAGGACGCTTTCACGTTTTAAAAAACGCATAAAATTTTAAATCGACTGCTTTTGCTTACTTACTTTATTTGCTTTGTTTAGTGATAAACATCGCATCACCATAACTAAAGAAGCGATATTGATGAGCGACAGCGTGCTGGTATGCGGCCATGGTATGGTCAAAGCCAGCAAAGGCACTCACGAGCATAATCAACGTCGACTCAGGCAAATGGAAGTTAGTCACCAAAGCGTCCACTTGCAAAAATTCATAACCGGGATAGATAAAGATTTCGGTATCACCGAAGAAAGGCGCAAATGCTGTGCCATTCTTTTTAGCAGCTTGCGCAGCACTTTCTAGAGAACGCACTGAGGTCGTCCCCACGGCAATCACTCGCCCACCACGGGCACGCGCTGCTGCAATCGCATCGACTACGGCTTGCGTCACTTCGACATATTCAGAGTGCATATGGTGATCAAGGATATTATCGACGCGCACGGGCTGGAAGGTGCCAGCGCCCACATGCAAAGTGACAAAAGCAAATTCAACACCTTTGGCTTTTAGCTGGGCCAAAATCGCATCATCAAAATGCAAACCCGCCGTTGGCGCAGCGACAGCCCCAGGTTTTTCATTGTATACGGTCTGATAGCGTTCTTTATCACTATCTTCATCAGGGCGGTCAATATAAGGCGGTAATGGCATATGGCCAATTTGCTCAAGAATTTGCAGCACGGTTTGTTCGCCAGCAAAGCGAATCTCAAAAAGCGCATCATGGCGTGCGACCATTTCAGCTTCGACAGCCAAACCATGATCCACACCAAGCAAAAGTTGGGTACCAGGTTTCGGCGATTTAGAAGAGCGTACATGTGCTAAAACAGAATGCTCATCAAGCACGCGCTCAACCAAAACTTCTAATTTTCCGCCTGACGCTTTTTGACCATACATGCGCGCTGGGATCACACGGGTATTGTTAAATACCACGAGATCGCCTGGCTGGATTAAATCCACCACATCTTTAAATTGACGATCAGTCAGCGCACCACCATTGCCTTCTAATTGCAATAAACGGCTAGCGCTGCGATCAGGCTGGGGATAGCGCGCAATCAGCGCATCGGGTAGGTCAAAATGAAAATCAGAAACTTGCATATGGTCACCTTTTTGCTCAAGGCGGGTAGTCTATTGACCTGCGCATCGAGGTGCAAGCGGATTTGCGTGTACAAAGGTGTCAATCTGAGCAGCGATCGCGACAAAACGAAAAAAGGCTGTCAAAGCAGCCTTTTTCAAATATCGATACCTCATTAATAGCGATATCGACGCAAACCAAAGAGAGCAAGTAAGCCAAGTAGACCGAAAATGCCAAAGCTTGATGCATTACCGCCGTAGGTATGGTCTGGATTTGGGTCTGGTTTTATAACACCACCGCCACCATCGCCCGCGCCATCAAAAATATCGACCGTGAATGTTGGTGAAATTGTCAGTGCGTTAGTATTTCCATCAACACTCGAAATTGTATCAATAATAAATGCGCCGACCTGATTAAATTCAGCTACTTCGGCAAAACCATCAGGACTCGAATTACCACATTTTACTGGCGACCCATATTCAGAAGTCGTATAGCTCGTAACCCCAACAATCCGGTATCCCTTATCGTTTTCAGAAGAAACATCGCCATTTTGCCAGATCAAAGGACCACCAGAATCACCTTGGCAAATACCAGGTGTTGTTGGCAACTCACCAACCGCACAAAGCACTGATGGCATCTGTATCGTCTGAAGACCTGCACTCATTGAACAAAGTTGATCAGTTACTGACTTTAAAGGCGCACGCTGTAATGAGTCCGTATGAGATTGACCTGTTGTGTCAATATATCCCCAGCCACTTGTGACCAAATTATTTTCGCGACCATAGTCCCCGTTAAAAGATGAAAGATCACTCTGGTCAATCATCTTTATTGGTTGTGCCGCAGTACCAGTAATGCTCGATTTTAATTTGATGAGGGCAATATCATTATAAATAGGCTGTCTTGAGTGCACATATTGTGGATGGGTGAATACTTGATCAACAGCGCGGTAATTTGCTCCTTTAGCATCAGGGCCAATACCCCAACGAACCCTTGCGATATTTGCTAAACCGACATAAACACTTATATCGGCGGCAGATACATCGCTACCATCAGTTTTTTTTAGGCAATGTGCCGCCGTAAGAATCCAAGTATCAGCGATGACTGTACCACCACAACTTGAATATCTATCAGCACCATGATCAACGGCAATATAAGCCTGCCATGGAAGTTCATTTATCGTTGCATCTATACCTCCAACAATGGCTGGCATAATTAATCCATCATCGGGAAAAGAAGCCTCAGCTGCATTTACGCCGAATGCAAATGAACTAAGCAAGGCATATAGCAGTACCTGTTTCGTTTTTTTCATAGTCACTCCACCTTCACTGAGTTGCTTATATCCACCTCACCAAATGAAATCAAGACCAAGTCAAGGTCATATGCCCCACCTATGATCCTCATTGTAAAAAAATGTAACCGATAAGATACCTGACATTTTCTATACAGAATATGTATGCATAATTTATTCTACGAAAAACAACACATACAACACCCTGTACCGTAATATTCATAAATAACTTAGAACTGAGTCACTCGGTTCTCTCGTTAAACACCTTTAAATGATTAATTTGCTGTGCAATGATCGTTGCATTCTACAGGGAGTTATATATGAATAAATTAGTACTTATCGCCCTATCTGCCCTAGCCCTCACTGGTTGCGGTGGAGATGAGGATAAGAAAGATCCTTGCACTTCTGTGACCGATAATGGTGTTGAATATCCAATTTTATGGCAGAGACCTGACTCTAATTCGGCGACAAAAATTGGCTATTACTACTATCAAAAGACTGCTGACAAGCGAGCCATTCATTTCCGATGTGGCGTAGCCTACTCAATACAAACAGAAGCAATCAGTGGTAAGCCAAAGCGAACGGATGACTTCGTTGAATTTAATTGTTTTGGTGGTAATTGCACCAACACCACTCAAACAAGCCCCTCACCTACACGCATTATTTTTGACTATGACGGCCCATCATTTACACCGACTGAACAATATCAATGGTTTTTTGGTGAGCACTCACTAATGCCAACCACACCACTTTGGCGTTATCCAGCCGCCAATGACATCAAACAATACTTGGCATCTAAAAATAAAATAGCTGAGATCTGGTGGGAGCCTGTAAACAAAGGTGGCGGTGAATTCTGCGCATTAAAACGCAAAGAAAAGAAATACACTGGTGGTGTAACTGTCCAATATTACAAAGCAGCCCCTACCGATAAATGTATGGCGGAACCTGATGGTGAATTAATAATCGCGCCAACTGTTGCAAAAGAAAAACAAGCTGATGAAGCTAGAGGCCTGCATCTTATCGGCATCACTTCTGCGATTAATGTCATTGAGTTAAATTCTGAATACTAATCGTTAACGTCATTAAATAGTCGCCTCACGGCGACTTTTTTGTTTCTGAGATCTTGCTAAAAGACAAAAGAAATCTACAACCATCCCGCCATTATGCTCATAGTTCGCACAGGTAAGCAGCTAGCCAAAAGCTGAAGGGTGAAGCGATTCACCCTTTGCGCAGATGCTTTCTCAGATGAGATGAAAACGTGAGTTAAAACGCGTCGCGGTGCCTAAAAATTCGCTACAGTGAAGTTGCTTATCAATAGCGCACATTCATTTGGGTGGTCTTGCCACCGGGCAACCACTCTTCTCATCAAAGGAGGCTGCCATGTTTTGTGTTGCAGATATGATGACCCCTCGCCCACACACGCTCGGTGAGCATGACACCCTTGCTCGCGCCCTTGAAGTGATGCAGCAGCTTGATATCCGCCATTTACCCATTGTTGATCGCGACAATCAGTTACTTGGCCTGGTCACTCAGCGTGATGTGCTTTCAGCTCAGCATTCATCACTTGAACATTCATTGGATCAAAACCGACTCAACACCCAAGCGCTTGAAGCCGTCAATGATCGACAACTGCTCACTGTTTCTCCGCGCGCAGGGCTTAAAGAAGCCGCAAAATATATGCAAAAGCATAAAATCGGCTGTCTACCCGTCATTCAGCACAAGAAATTAGTTGGGATTATTACCGACAGCGACTTTGTCGCCATCGCCATTAATCTATTAGAGCTACAGGAAGAGGTTGAGCCACTTACCTTAGAAGACGATTACTAAATGATGACGACTAAAGCAGGATAAAAAAGCGCGAATAGCGCGCTTTTTCTGCTGATTTATCAACATAGGGAATGATTAGAGCAGCTCCGCCACGACATCAGCCAGCAGCTCAAAGGCCTGCTGGCGGCTAGATGTAGGGCGCCAGACTAAGCCAATTTTCCGATAGGCCGCTTCACCAGGCGGATCGATCACCATCAAATTTTGGTTATCCAAAATACCGTGGTCGATGGCCATTTGTGGAATAAAGGTTGTGCCTAACCCATTGGCAACCATCTGCACCAAGGTATGCAAACTGGTGGCGGAAAAAGGGTTAATCTTCTCTTTACTGGTCAATCGGCAGGCCGATACCGCGTGATCGGTTAAGCAATGTTCGCGCTCTAACAAAAAGACCGACTCATCAGGCAAATCATCGTAACGAATAGGAACACGAAACTGTTTTGCTTGCTGCGAGCTGATAATCATTTTAAAGGGATCTTCGCCCACCACACGGCTATGCATACCGCCGATATCGACAGGCAGTGCCAGAATCAAGACATCCATTTGGCCACTGCGAAGAGCAGCTAATAAATTGGTGGTGGTATCTTCACGCAGCAACACGTCTAACTGCGGATAGCTTAAATTCAGCTGCTGCACCAAATCGCATAGTAAAAACGGGGCAATGGTTGGAATACAGCCAATACGCAACTGCCCTTGCATGGGATCGCCGCTACCGCCGGCAAACTCCATTAAGTCTTGGCTTCGAGCCAACAGCTCGCGACCTCGATGGACTACCTGCTCACCGATTGAGGTAAACACAAACCCTTTTCCCTCACGCTCAACCAACTGGCAATCAAGCTGCTCTTCTAGGTTTTGAATCCCTTTACTCAAGGTTGACTGACTGACAAAACAGCGCTGCGCCGCATCACCAAAGTGCTGGGTTTCTGATAACGTCACAAGATAATGGAGCTGCTTGAGTGAGGGCCACTTATTCATTACTGATTGATTCCTCTGAAGTGTGTTTGATTACCCTATTATGACTTTTTTCGATTGGTCTAATCTAATTTATTCGCTTTTTTCTATTTATTCTATTCTCTACTATGAACCGCGTTGAAATATGAACCGCACCAAAGAAGGTGCAATCTAACAAATTTAGGAGTCAAGTTATGGTACTCGTAGGTCGTCAAGCCCCTGATTTTACTGCAGCAGCTGTACTAGGTAATGGTGAAATCGTTGATAACTTCAATTTTGCAGAGTTCACCAAAGGTAAAAAAGCCGTTGTCTTTTTCTACCCACTTGATTTCACCTTTGTATGCCCATCTGAACTGATCGCTTTTGACAAGCGTTACGAAGATTTCAAAGCGAAGGGCGTAGAAGTCATCGGTGTATCAATCGATTCTCAATTCTCTCATAACGCATGGCGTAACACTGCAGTTGAGAATGGCGGCATCGGCCAAGTGAAATATCCACTGGTTGCTGACGTGAAACACGAAATCTGTAAAGCATACGATGTTGAGCATCCAGAAGCAGGCGTTGCATTCCGCGGCTCATTCCTGATTGATGAAGATGGTTTGGTTCGCCACCAAGTTGTTAACGACCTACCACTAGGCCGTAACATCGACGAAATGCTTCGTATGGTTGATGCACTTAATTTCCACCAAACACACGGTGAAGTTTGCCCAGCACAATGGGAAGCGGGTAAAGCAGGTATGGATGCATCTCCAAAAGGTGTTGCAGCTTACTTATCAGAATTTGCTGAAGAGCTATAATTCTCGAGCGCTTGCTCTATAAAAAATAGCCAAAGTCAGCCTTGGCACAACAAGAATGAGGCCCGGATACACCGGGCCCTTTTTGTATCTGTCGCTCACACAATCCATCTCTTTTCAAAGCTCACAATTTTCCAAATCGCTTCGCCCACCACCCTCCTCGCTATGTTATAAGTGCGATCAAATTCGCAGCAACGCATCAAACCACGAGAATAAGCGATGATTAAAACCCTTGAAGTTTGCACCGACAGTATGGAATCCCTGCCTCTTGCCAAAGCAGGCGGCGCGCAGCGCATTGAGCTTTGCTCGGCACTGGCGCTAGGTGGCCTCACCCCAAGCTATGGCTTAATGCAGCAAGCGGGACGATTTGATCTACCCTGCTATGCGATGATCCGTCCGCGTCAGGGCGATTTTCTTTTTATCAATGCTGATGTTGAAATCATGCTGGCTGATATCCATGCCGCCAAACAAGCCGGACTTGCCGGTGTGGTGATTGGTGCGCTCACCGCTCAGGGTGATATTGATATGACGATCTGCCGCGATTTGATGAAAGCCGCGCAGGGCATGGGGGTTACCTTTCACCGAGCCATTGACCATTGCCGTGACTGGCAAGGGGCGCTTGAACAAGTCATCGAACTTGGATGTGAGCGCATACTTACATCAGGTCAAGCAGCAAATGCGGCACTTGGTATCAACACACTCAAAGCCATGGTTGAGCAAGCCAAAGGGCGGCTGGATATCATGGCCGGCGCAGGCGTGAATGCCAACAATGCCAAAGAGATTGTGACGCAAACCGGCGTCACTGAGCTGCATCTATCGGGGAAAACCATGCGTAATAGCAATATGCAATTTCATCAAACTCAGGCGACCATGGGCCAAGCCGATTGCGATGATTTTGCCATTCCAGTGACCTCGTCCGAGGCAATTCAAGCTGTGGTTTCAGCTCTTCGCTAGTGTTAGCTCGTGACGAGTAAACCAAGTTGAATCAAATAAAAAGCAGAATCAAATAAAAAAGCGCCCAATTCGCCATTCTAAAGGGAGCTAGCGAGGGCGCTCATTTCACAAGTCATACTCGATTTAAAGATCAAGCAGCTTTTCTAGATTCTGGCTACCGCAATGGCGAATATCTTTGCCTTTTACAAAGTAGATGATGTATTCACAAATATTCTGACAGCGATCCCCCACACGCTCAATGGCGCGCGCTGCCCACATCATCTCTAAGGCCTGAGGGACGCGCTCAGAATGCTGCATCATACAGCTCACGAGGCTATCTTCAATGACCTTGTAGGCTTGATTAATCTCTTTATCAAAGTGGTAAAGCCGAATCGCCGCCATCACGTCCATTCGCGCAAAGGCATCCAACACTTGGTGTAGCATTTTTACTGCTAGCTCAGCTAAGGGGGTCAGCGCCACATCAATCCGTGGTTTGCTGTAATCCGTGCGCTGCACCATCAAGGCAATGGAGTTCGCAACATCACCAATCCGCTCTAAATCGGTGATCACTTTAACAATCGACATCACCAAACGTAAATCGCTAGCGGTGGGCTGGCGTTTGGCAATAATGCGTGTACAAGCTTCATCAATGGCCACTTCCATGGCATTGACCTTATGATCGCGCTGACTCACCTTTTGTGCGCGACTCATATCTTTTTTCTCAAGCGCGCGCATGGCATCGCCAAGCTGCTGCTCAACCAAGCCGCCCATGGCCAGTGCATGGGTGCGAATATTCTCAAGCTCAACGTTAAATTGACCTGAAATATGACGACTGATTAAATTTTTATCCATGCCTTTTACTCAACTGACACATTGTGGCCGACTTGCTAATTCACCAATATTCACTGCCGATTAACCATAACGGCCAGTAATATAATCTTCGGTTTGCTGCTGACGCGGCGTCGTAAATAGTGTGTTGGTATCGCGATATTCCACCAGCTCGCCCAAATGCATAAACGCCGTATAATCTGATACGCGCGCAGCTTGCTGCATGTTATGGGTCACGATCACCACGGTATAGTTGGATTTTAACTCGTCGATTAGCTCTTCAATGGTCAGCGTGGAGATCGGATCCAACGCCGATGTCGGTTCATCGAGTAGTAAAATCTCTGGCTCAATGGCAATGGCGCGAGCAATCACCAAGCGCTGCTGCTGGCCGCCCGATAAGCCCAATGCATTATCATGAAGTCGATCTTTTACTTCATCCCAGAGCGCTGCACCGCGAAGCGCACGCTCCACGGTTTCATCCAGCACGCGACTATCTCGCACGCCCTGCAAACGCAGGCCATAGACCACATTTTCATAGACTGATTTTGGAAAAGGATTAGGGCGCTGAAATACCATACCGACACGGCGACGCAGTGCAGCCACATCCACCGCAGGATCATAGATATTCTGCCCATGTAGCAAGACTTCGCCTTGGCTCTTACAGCCTTCAACCACTTCGTTCATTCGGTTGATGGCGCGAAGCAAGGTGGATTTACCACAACCCGATGGACCGATAAATGCGGTCACCATCCCCTTTGCAATGGACATATTGATTTGATTCAGTGCCCGCTGCTGGCCATAGTGCAAGCTAAAGTCACGAATGCTCAGTGCAATTTCGCTCTCTTCTAAACTGGCTACATCGGGGATCGGCTTGGGGCCAATATAGGGGGATAACGGTCTCATTATCGTGAAACTCTCCTCATACAGCGGAATGCACCATATCCTTTCATCTCAGCCACCTTAATCGTGCTGCCAAGCATGATACTTATCACGCAGACGGTTACGCAAACCAATCGCGACCAAATTGAGACTGACAATCACAGTCACCAGTAAAAATGCCGAGGCGTAAACCAAAGGTCGTGTGGTTTCCACATTGGGACTCTGAAAGCCCAAATCATAAATGTGAAAACCCAAGTGCATAAATTTTCGATCAAGGTGCACATAGGGGAAATAACTATCCACAGGCAGGCTTTGCGCCATCTTCACCACCCCAACCAGCATCAGTGGTGCCACCTCGCCCGCGGCGCGCGCTACTGCCAAAATCAAGCCCGTCATAATCGCTGGTGTCGCCATGGGCAATACGATACGCCAAATGGTTTCTGCCTTGGTAGCGCCAAGCGCCAAAGAGCCATTTCGCAGCGCGCTGGGAATACGTGATAAGCCCTCTTCGGTGGAAACAATCACCACGGGCATGGTTAACAGCGCCAAAGTAAAGGCGGACCACAGCACGCCAGGTGCACCAAAGGTCGGCGCTGGCAGCGCTTCAGGATAAAAGAGCTTGTCGATATTACCGCCGACAAAATAGACAAAAAAGCCCAAGCCAAAGACGCCATAAACAATGGATGGCACCCCAGCTAAGTTAATCACCGCCACACGAATCATCCGCGTCAGTAGATTTTTACCCGCGTATTCATGAAGGTAAATGGCCGAGATTACCCCAAGTGGGGTCACCAACACCGTCATCAATAGCACCATAAATACGGTGCCAAAAATCGCAGGGTACACCCCACCTTCGGTATTGGCCTCGCGCGGATTTTCACTGATAAACCGCAGCGCTTGCTTGCCCCAATGCTGCCATTTTTGCCAAGTACTCATATGGTTGGGATACCACAGCGACAACACATCGGCCATGGCGATGGGCACGAGCTGACCGCGCATATCACGTACTAAAAGTTGAGATTCATGCAGGGCACGGTTAAGTACATTAAGCTCCGCCACCAGCGCTTGATAGCGACGCTTTAAGCTTTCTCGCTTAATCTCATTTTGTCGCCAAATCATGCCGCCCTGCTCACCTGCCAGCGTCAATCGGCGCTGCTCAAGGCGCAAACTTTCAAGCTCATGGTTGATGCTGGCAATTTGCTCTTGCTGCAAAGCTTCAATTTGCTCACGCAAGGCTTCATTGCGCGACATGGTAAGCGCCAAATCCTCATTTAAGCTTTTTTTCGGCAACAGCACGTCATTGACCATTAAGGCTTCAGGAAAACCATAAAAGGTACCATTTTGGCTGCGCTCAATTTCCGCCAGAGCAATGGGCGTATGTTTGGATAGGATTTGATCTTGGTTGATATTGATAAAGTCACGCTTAAATATTTCACGATTGCCAATTTTGACCAACAAGCGCTTTTGTCGATGCGGACGACTATCCTGACTACGCACCGAAGGCACGGTTTGCACTTGGTACACTTCACCAATGACCACCTGCACCACACCATTTTGTTCAATTTCAAATTGATACACAGGTGCGGGCCAAAAATAGCTGAGGCCGCGCCAACCAATCAGACACAGTAAGCCAAATACCGCAATTAAGCTGACGGCAACTGCGCCGGCACTGAGCCAGCGCCACGGCGCACCTGTTCGCATCCACTGTCGCATCGCCACTCCTACATATTGCTATATTTTTTACGCAGATGCTGGCGGACCAGCTCAGCGAGCGTGTTAAACAAAAAGGTGAACATAAAGAGCACAAAGGCAGATAAAAACAGCACGCGATAATGTGAGCTGCCCACCTCAGACTCAGGCATCTCAATGGCGATATTGGCAGAGAGCGTTCGCAATCCTTCAAACACGTTCCATTCCATAATCGGTGTATTCCCAGTCGCCATCAGCACGATCATGGTTTCACCCACAGCGCGGCCAAGGCCCATCATCACCGCCGAAAAGATCCCCGGGCTTGCAGTGAGTAACACCACCCGCACCAAAGTCTGCCAAGGCGTGGCGCCAAGTGCTAAGGAGCCATGCACTAAATGGCGCGGCACCGAGAAAATCGCATCTTCGGCAATCGTAAAAATCGTTGGGATCACCGCAAATCCCATGGCAATCCCCACTACCAAGGCATTTCGTTGGTTAAATCCAATGCCCCAATGATCCGTGAGATACACGCGCATATCACCGCCAAAACACAGCTGTTCAAGCCACGGACTCAAAGCAAACGCCAATGCCGCAACAGCGATTAATACGGGCAGTAAGACAATGGCATCCAACCCTGACGGCATCTGATTGCGCCAGCGGCTAGGCAGGCGATGCCAAAGAAAACCGGTCACCAGCACACTGAGCGGAAACAGCACCAAAAGCAGTAACACCGCCGGTAGGTTGCGCTCAATCAAAGGTGCTAACCAAAGCCCCGCCAAAAAGCCCAGAATGACCGTCGGCAACGCTTCCATCATTTCAATGGCAGGTTTCACCACGCGGCGCATGGGCGCAGACATATAAAACGCAGTATAAATGGCGCCAGCCAAGGCAATAGGCACCGCAAAGAGCAGCGCATAAAATGCCGCCTTTAGCGTGCCAAAAATCACCGGCACTAAGCTGATTTTAGGCTCGTAGATATCATCAGCGGCGGTGGACTGCCAGACATAATCCGGCTTGGGATAGTGCTCATACCACACCTCTTGCCACAGCGCCGAGAAGCTAATTTCAGGATGCGGGTTATAAACAGATAACAGTTGCCACTGCTGCGCACCCAACAGCCAAAGCTGCTGACCATTGTGGCTAAATACCCCTTGTTCAAACGCGCCTAAATCCCAAAGCGAAGTGCTCATTAGCGCTTTTGGACTGGTGGTATAAAACAGTGCTAATTCTTTACCATCAACAGCGGCAAAGCTTTTACGATAAGGCTCAGCAACGATGCCTTGCACCGCCGCATCCATCTTAAATTGACGAATCAAATGCAGCTGACGATGCCCGTCATGCACCAATTCAAACCACTGCGAGATAGTGCCATCTTGATGACGAATCAAAATCGATGACTCTCCCGCTAAAAGCTGCATACCAATGGCAGGCGGTAAATTCACAGGCGTCGGGCTATATTGCGCGGGTTTATTTTGGGCAAACAGCAATTTGGGCACTTCCGCAAAACTCACTTGCTGAATCAGCTTTAAATGCGGGTCAATGCGTAGCAGTTGATCTGCGCTCAACACATCAATTTGCTCACCGGTATAGTTCACATGCAAACCGATGGGGGCATCGCTGAGCGGCATTTGTAGTGAGGAGTCCCAAGCCACAGTGTCGAGTTCACTATCAAATAAACCTGAGCGCACCACTAAGCTTGTGGCATTGCTCGCCACCACAGTCAAAATAAACTGATGCACCACATCGGTTTCGCGAAGCGCCATGGTGAAATGCGTGAGCTGCGAAATGGGTAACTGCACTTTCGGCAGCGGTCGCATCTCTATCTTTTGGTTTTGCCAAAGTAAAGTAAAGAGCTGCAACTCACCTTGCGCATCGCTATAGCCATACAAGGGATAGGCATGTTCGGTAGCGGAAAAGTAACGGTTTCCCTGCGCGGCTTGATTGAGGTGCGCGCGAGCAAGAGGCTGGGCAAAATGAGCAGCGCTTAAATCAACACGCATCACCTCGCCTTGATGATTGAACACCCACCCTTGCTTGGCATTTTCATCCCAACTGGCGTAATCCACCACCATGGGCGCTGCGACTTGCTGCTGCAGCGTGATATTGGCACCGCGAAACAAAGGCGCAATCACGTATAGGAGATAGCCAAAAATGAGCATCAAGGTACAAAGCACCAGCATACCGCCCGCAGTCACGCAGGCAGTGGCCAATTTATCCTTAATTCGTCGCAGTCGATCTCCCTGCAACAGCTCGGCGCCAGTTGATGCCATGAATTCCCATTACCTCAATAGATGGCTCATTACCCTTTCATGCAAGAGCCACAAACTTTATGCATATGTCCCATGCTGAATAAATCAATTCGCTATGAATCAATAAAAGCCTCAAAAAGCCCGCCCCTATCGATTCTGTCTGCACATTAATTCTTCTGTAACGATAAACCCAAGCGCTTTAAATCCGCCGCAATAACACGGCTGGGCAGCGCAATATATCCTTCTTTAGTGACAATAGATTGACCCGCATTCGACAAAATAAAACGAATAAATTCAGCGGTCAGCGGATCAAGCGCACGATCAGGCGCTTTATTGACATAGATATAAAGAAAACGCGCCAGTGGATAATGCCCCAAGCTTGCATTATTGGCCGTCGCCGCAATATATTGCCCCTCTTTATTGGCAATAGGCACAGCGCGAACACCAGAAGCATCGTAACCAATACCTGAATAACCAATGCTATTCACCGAGGTCGATACAGACTGCACCACAGATGCCGAGCCAGGCTGCTCATTCACATTGGTGCGAAAATCGCCCTGGCAAAGCGCGCGGGTTTTAAAGTAGCCATAGGTGCCAGACACAGAATTGCGGCCAAAGCGCTGAATCGGCATCGCCGCCCAGTCACCGGTTAAACCCAACTGTCCCCAACGTTCAATAGATTCAGTTTCACCGCAGCGCAGGGTATTTGAAAAAATCGCATCCACTTGCTGAATACTCAGCCCCTCGATAGGGTTATCGCGATGCACAAATACCGCCATGGCATCAATGGCCACACGAATGGCAGTAGGCGGATAACCAAAGCGCTGCTCAAAGACTTCAATCTCTTTGGCTTTCATCGGACGACTCATGGGTCCAAGCTGCGCCGTTCCCTCAAGCAGGGCAACCGGCGCACTGGAAGAACCAGGCGCTTGAATCTGCACGTTGACGTTGGGATAGCGCCGAGAAAACGCCTCGCCCCAATAAGTCATCATATTGGCAAGCGTATCTGAGCCAACTGAAGAAAGATTACCGGTGATCCCCGGTATTTTTTTAACGCTTTGTGCCGTATTTGTCGTGACGCTATTGTCAGAGGACGTGGGATTTGCCTGCGCTTGGCTTGTGGCAACGAATAACATCATCAATAGCAACAGCATTGATAACGCCGCGGCAAATAACGGAGCCTTCAATGCGAAAGCCTTTCGCATCTGCAAATTTTGGCGACAGTAAGCACTCACGAGCGAGGTGCCTCACCGATATGATCTGAACGATCGTCAATCGCCTCAGATGCGATGGGCTCTGCATCAATAATGCGCTGGCGTAAACGGGCTGGCAGCGTAAAAGCAAAGCTACTGCCCTTACCAACTTGGCTGCGAATCTCAAGTGTGGCGTCATGGTGATTGAGCGCATGTTTCACAATCGCGAGACCCAAACCACTACCACCCGTTTCACGCGAACGCGCTTTATCGACACGATAAAAACGCTCGGTCAAACGATGAATATGCTGCGGCGCGATCCCTTCACCACTGTCATTCACCTCAAGACGCGGACCACTTAAGGTATCAAACCAGCGGACCTCAATTTCAGCGCGTGGTGGCGTGTATTTCACCGCGTTATATACCAAGTTAGAGATGGCGCTGCGCAGCTGATCTTCATCGCCCAAGGTCGCCAAGGTATGATCCACCTCAAAGCGCAAACGGTGCTGGTTTTCACCACTCAGCGTGGTGGCTTCTTTTTCAAGAATATCCAGCATCGCCGGTACATTCACCACTTGGTCCAATTCAATCATTGGCGCTGCTTCAATTTTGGATAGGGTCAACAGCTGCCCCACCAAGCTATTCATGCGGCTCAGCTGCTCCATCATCACCGTATGCGCTTTGGTCCACATCGGGCCTTGCAGCACATCCGGCTCTTTAGCCATCTCAAGATAACCTTGCAGCACCGTCATGGGCGTGCGCAGCTCATGGGAGACATTGGCAAAAAAGCCGCTGCGCATCCCTTCCAAATGTTTCAGCTGCGTCACATCACGCACCACCATCAAATATTCGCCCTCGCTATAGGGCATGGTGCGAAACTCTAGAATGCGGTTTTGATTGATCGGTGATGGCAGCTCCAGCGGCTGACTAAAGCGCTGGCGACTGATGTATTTGACAAATTTGGGGTGGCGAATGAGATTGGAGATATGCTGGCCTGCATCCTCTGGCCATTGAAAACCCAGAAGCTGACGCGCCAGCTTATTGCACCAAACAATGGTGCCGTCGCCATGAAAGACCACCACCGCATCGGGTAGTGATTCACCGCCATTACGAAAGCGACGGATCAGATTACCCAACTCACGACGGCGACGACGGTTACGCTGCTGCAAACGGTAGATGCCGTTAAAAATCGGCTCCCAAGAGCCCCCCGCAGCAGGTGGTGTTAAGCGCCGCTCTTGCCAGAGCCAACGCGACAGTTTGAGCAAATTATGGTAGTGCCAAAGCAGCAAAATAACGGTGGCGATGGTTAAAAACCAAGCCATGCCGCCAAAAAACCAACCAATCAGCAGCCATGGAAAATAAAATCCAGCCAGCTCCCATGCCAACCTTTTCCATGACAATTGCTCTAACATAGCTGGCCCTTCCCGCCTTAAAGTTTGGTAGAAAAACGATAACCCGCGCCGCGCACGGTTTGCACCAAACGGTCATGCTCACCGCCTTCCAAGGCTTTACGCAAGCGACGAATATGCACATCCACCGTGCGATCTTCGACATAGACATTGGTGCCCCACACATTGTTCAACAACTGCTCACGGCTGTATACGCGCTCTTGGTGGGTCATAAAAAAGTGTAATAATTTAAATTCGGTGGGCCCCATATCCAGCGGCTGCTCATGCGCTGTCACGCGATGGGACACAGGATCCAAACGCAGCCCCTGCACCTCAATAGCATCATCAAGTGCGGTCGGTGAAGCGCGGCGCATCACAGCTTTTAAGCGCGCCATCAGCTCTTTGGGTGAAAATGGTTTGGTGATGTAATCATCCGCGCCCACTTCCAAGCCGC